>NZ_JZKH01000100.1 GCF_000961885.1 Streptomyces rubellomurinus | reverse complement strand
CAGCTGGCGAGCGCGATCGACCCGGCCCTGCTGGGCGCCGCCCCGGCCCCGGCCGACCCGGGCACCCCGCCGTCCGGCGGCCCCGCCGTCCCGCCGCCGCCCGGTGGACCGGCGGCCCCCGCCGCGCAGGCGGCCGGGTACGGCTACCCGAACGCCGGGGGCGCCGCGCCCGGTGTCGTCCCGCCCTCGCCGGTGGCCGGCCAGCCGGCGGCCGCGGCCGTGCCGCCCGGCGTGCCCGCGGTCGGCCCGGGGTACTTCGCCGCGCTCAGCTACCGGGGCCCGGACGGCTCGGAGCAGAAGCTGCTGCACCGCAGCGAGCCCGGCACCCCGCACCCGGAGTGGAAGATCCTTCAGGACCTGCGCCGGCTGAACGTGCCGCCGGAGCAGGTGCTGGAGCTGTACACCGAGCTGGAGTCGTGCGATCTGCCCGGCGGCTACTGCAACCGCATGATCGCCGCCTCCTGGCCGAACGTGCGGCTCACCCACACCGCCCCGTACGGCCACGACCACGCCTCCCGGCAGGCCGGCATGGCCGAGCTGCTGGACCACCTGGACGAGCTGCACCAGCAGGCCGCCGGCGCCCAGCGGGTCCGCCCGTTCCGGGTGCCGCTGCCCGCGCCGGGCAGCGTCCAGCCGCTGCCGCCGGTGGCGCCGCAGCAGCTGGCCCAGGAGATCGGCGCGGCCTTCGGGCAGAACCTGTTCCGCTACGAGCAGCGCGCGGTCTCCCGCCAGGGCGTGCCGGAGCCGGTGTCGCAGTCGCTGATGTGGGCCGGGCTGCCGCGCGACTTCGGGCCGTTCTTCTGGGCCCAGGCGCAGGAGGGCCGTCCGATCCCGACGCTCGCCGAGCTGGCCGCCGAGCGCGGCCTGCCCGCGGCGCCGGACTTCGGCGGCTACCTGGTGCTCGGCAACGACTACGGCCGGCAGCTGTGCGTCCAGTACGGCACCGCGCACGTGGTGGCCGTGGACATCGAGGGAACCGGTCAGCAGCCCCGGTTCGTCAACAGCGGTGTGCCGGAGTTCGTCCGCGCGCTGGCCCTGCTGGGCCGGATGTGGCGGCTCCGGTACGGGCTGACGCCGGACCAGGCCGGTCGCTGGACGACCGACTTCCAGGCCCAGCTCGCCGCGATCGACCCGGCGGCCCTGCAGGACGCGGACACGTGGTGGGCCGTGCTGCTGGAGCAGTTCTGGGACGGCCTGCTGTAGCGGTCCGTCGACGGTCTTCGCAGGTGGGGAGGGGTCGTTCCGGGGTCCGGAGCGGCCCCTCCGGCGTACCGCCGCGGCGGTGCCTCGTTGGGGATTCCTCCGGATATGCGCAAAATAGGTCAAGAGGATGGACTATTCGTCCGTCCTTGACGCTTTCCGGTCCGTAGGACGACCGAATCCGGCCCCGTGGTCGGAACCGGTTCCGGATTCGTCCGCTCCGTCCGATCATGGGCTCCGCAGCCCAGCCCGCGAAACGAGGGGAAGAGCCCATGAGCGACGCCGTCCCCCAGTACGGCTTCACCCAGGCCCGGCGCGGCTACGCGCCCGAGCAGGTCGACCGGGCCCTCGCGGCCCTGACCGCCCAGCGCGACGAGGCGTGGGAACGGCTGAGCGTCCTGGGTGCCGGGATCCGGCAGATGGAGGCCCGGCTGGCCGACGTCCGCCGAGCCGCCGAGGACGCTCCGGAACCCGACTACCAGGTGCTCAGCGAGCAGGCCGCCGGACTGGCCGCGATGGCCGAGAACGAGGCCCGGGCCGTCCGGGACAAGGCCGAGCGCTTCGCCGAGGACCTGCGCGACGAGGTCTACGAGGCGGGGCAGGCGCTCGACAAGGCCGCCAAGGAGTACGCCGCCACCACCCGCACCGAGGCCGACGCGGCCGCCCGCCGCACCGAGGAGCGCACCCGCTCCGAGGCCGAGGGGCTGCGCGCCGACGCCGACCGGGAGAGCCGCGCCGCCCGCGACGCCGCCACCGCCTACGCCGCCAAGGTGCGGGTGGCCGCCGCCGAGGCCAACGAGCAGGCCGAGGCCGACCTCGCCGCCAAGCGCCGCAAGGCCGACGAGACCTTCGCCGAGGCGCAGGCCAAGGCCGACGCCGAGGACGCCGAGGTCTCCTCGACCGCCGAGCGCCGGGTCAAGGAGGCCGAGCAGCACCGGGAGACCGTGCTCTCGCAGATCAAGCAGCTGGAGACCGACGCCCAGGCCAAGGCCGACCAGTTGGTCGAGCAGGCCCGCCGCGAGGCCGAGAAGATCAACGCGGCGAGCGAGCGCGAGCAGCGCGAGTTCGACGCCCGGCTGGAGACGGTGCAGCAGCACCTCGACCACATCAAGGCCACCCTGGCCTCGCTCACCGGCGCGGCGGTCGGCCAGATCGAAGCGGTGGAGCTCGGGCAGGACACGGACGGCGCGGACGAGGCGGAGGGCGCGGAGGACGCCGGTGCCGCGGACGCCGGTTCCGCCCAGGCCGTGCCCGCGGACGCCGTGCCCGCGGACGCCGCGCCCGGGGACGCCGCGCCGGTGGACGCCGCACCGGCGGGCGTCGTGGACTCGGAGGCGGACACCGGGGAGGTCCCGCTGCCGAACCTGCGCAAGGAGCCGGCGCCGGGCGCGCGGGAGAAGGCGACCACGGTGCTGCGGATGCCGGTCGTCGGCGGCGGCGGGTCGGAGCGGAAGCCGGACGCCGGCGGGCCGCCGTCCGGCGTGGTGACCGGACCGGTCGCGCCCGTCGCGGCGCCGCCGAAGCCGTCCACGCCGCCCCGGCCGGCGGCGGACGGGGACGGCGGGGGCCCGGCCGGCGCGGCGGCGAAGGAGCCCGAGGAGGAGACCCGGATCATTCCGAAGATCGTCATCGTGGACGACGGCAGCGACTACGCCACCCCGAACACCGTCACCTACCGCCGCCGCTGACCGCTCGTCCGGGTGACTGGCGGGCGGCGCGCTTCGCGTTCCGGGCCCCGACCGCCCCGCTCCGGGCGGCCGGGGTCCCGGCGTGTGCGGGGCCGGGCCGGGCGGTCCGGGCGCGGTCGCCGGAAACAGTTCCGGGAAACGCCGGGGACAGCCGCCGGAAACGAGTGAGGCCGAGACCCGTGGCGCCCTCCAGGAAAGGGCGCCACGGTTCCCGGCGCTTGGGCGGGCGCCCCCACCCAGGGTCGCCCGGCCTCGCACCACCGACCCCCATCGGGGGTGCGACATGCCCCCACAGCCATCCCCCACGGTTGGGTGCGGCGGGCACATTCACCATGGTGCGCGATCTCCATGGACGGGCAGTGACAGGAGTATGTCCAGTTCGTGGCGGATCGCCGAGCCGGTTCCGGGCCCGTGCCCGACCGGTTCGCCCACCGGCGACGCGGTGATCCGTCCAGTCGTTCGTCTGCGGCCGTGTCCCTGACAGGCGCCGTCCGCTCCCGGCCCGCCCCGGCTCCGTTCGGGCGCGTTCCACGGCCCCGGCGCTGCCGGGGCCGTACACCGCGTGCCTGTCCGTGCCGCGGCGTAGGCTGGGAACCCCCGGCCGCTCGGCGCGCCGGGTCGTTCGCGTTGCCCCGGCGGGCCTTCGCCGCCCGGAGGCAGCACCAGTCACGGGACGAAGAAGAGACCCCAGATGAGCCTGACCGGACTGCTCGATGTCGTCGCGCGGGACGCGGCGCTCGCCGAGGCGATCGAGGCGGCCACCGCCACCGGCGCCCCGGCCGGCGGCCGCCGCCACCTGGACCTGGTCGGGCCGCCCGCCGCCCGGCCGTTCGCCATCGCCGCCCTCGCCCGCGCGCTCGCCGGGCAGGCGGCCGGAGAGCGGGGCCGTCCGGTGCTCGCCGTCACCGCGACCGGCCGGGAGGCCGAGGACCTGGCCGCCTCGCTGCGCTCGCTGCTGCCGCCGGACGCCGTCGCCGAGTACCCGGCCTGGGAGACCCTGCCGCACGAGCGGCTGTCGCCCCGCTCCGACACCGTGGGCCGCCGGCTGGCCGTCCTGCGCCGGATCGTGCACCCGCGGGCGGACGACCCGGCGGCCGGGCCGGTGCAGGTGGTCGTCGCGCCCGTCCGCTCGGTGCTGCAGCCGCAGGTCAAGGGGCTGGCCGAGCTGGAGCCGGTGGCCGTCCGGCGGGGGGAGTCGCACGACCTGGAGGAGGTGGCCCGCCGGCTCGCCGCGGCCGCCTACGCGCGGGTCGAACTCGTCGAGAAGCGCGGCGAGTTCGCCGTCCGCGGCGGCATCCTGGACGTCTTCCCGCCGACCGAGGAGCACCCGCTGCGGGTGGAGTTCTGGGGCGACGAGGTCGAGGAGATCCGCTACTTCAAGGTCGCCGACCAGCGTTCGCTGGAGATCGCCCAGCACGGCCTGTGGGCGCCGCCCTGCCGCGAGCTGCTGCTCACCGACGAGGTGCGCGCCCGGGCCGCCGAACTCGCCGCCGAGCACCCGGGGCTGGCCGAGATCCTGGACAAGATCGCCGAGGGCATCGCGGTCGAGGGCATGGAGTCGCTGGCGCCCGTCCTGGTCGACGACATGGAGCTGCTGCTGGACGTGCTGCCGCTCGGCTCGGTCGCGGTGGTCTGCGACCCGGAGCGGGTCCGCACCCGGGCCGTCGACCTGGTGGCGACCAGCCAGGAGTTCCTGCACGCCTCCTGGGTCGCCGCCGCGGCCGGCGGGGACCGGCCGATCGACCTGGAGGCGATCGACGTCTCCGCCGCATCGCTGCGTTCGCTCGCCGAGGTGCGCGAGCACGCCGCCGAGATCGGGCTGCCCTGGTGGTCGGTCAGCCCGTTCGCGACCAGCGAGTCCAGCATCGACGGCCTGCTGGAGTTCGACGCCAACACGCTGTCCCTGGGCATGCGCGCCGTCGAGGCCTACCGGGGCGACACCGCCCGCGCCATCGCCGACGCCAAGGAGCGGCTGGCCGCCGACTGGCGGGTCGTCATGGTGACCGAGGGCCACGGGCCCGCCTCCCGCCTGGCCGAGGTGCTGGGCAACGAGGGCATCCCGGCCCGGCTCGTCGCCGACCTCGCCGAGGCGCCCACCCGGGACGTCGTCCACGTCTCCTGCGGCTCGATCGAGCACGGCTTCGTCGACGAGGCCCTGAAGCTCACCGTCATCACCGAGACCGACCTGTCCGGCCAGAAGTCCTCCACCAAGGACATGCGCCGGATGCCGTCCCGGCGCCGCAACGCGATCGACCCGCTGGCGCTCGTCGCCGGGGACTACGTGGTGCACGAGGCGCACGGCGTCGGCCGGTACGTCGAGATGGTGCAGCGCACCGTCCAGGGCGCCACCCGCGAGTACCTGGTGCTGGAGTACGCCCCCGCCAAGCGCGGCCACCCCGGCGACCGGCTGTTCGTGCCGACCGACCAGCTCGACCAGGTCACCAAGTACGTCGGCGGCGAGGCCCCGACCCTGCACCGGCTCGGCGGAGCCGACTGGGCGAAGACCAAGCAGCGGGCCAAGAAGGCCGTCAAGGAGATCGCCGCCGACCTGATCAAGCTGTACTCGGCCCGGATGGCCGCGCCCGGCCACACCTTCGGCCCGGACACCCCGTGGCAGCGCGAGCTGGAGGACGCCTTCCCGTACGCGGAGACGCCCGACCAGCTGACCACCATCGCCGAGGTCAAGTCGGACATGGAGAAGTCCGTCCCGATGGACCGGCTGATCTGCGGCGACGTCGGCTACGGCAAGACCGAGATCGCCGTGCGCGCCGCGTTCAAGGCGGTGCAGGACGGCAAGCAGGTGGCGGTCCTGGTGCCGACCACGCTGCTGGTGCAGCAGCACTTCTCCACCTTCGCCGAGCGGTACGCCAACTTCCCCGTCACGGTGAAGGCGCTGTCCCGCTTCCAGACCGACAGCGAGGCCAAGGCCGTCCTGGAGGGGCTGTTCGAGGGCTCGGTCGACGTCGTCATCGGCACCCACCGGCTGTTCTCCTCCGAGACCAGGTTCAAGGACCTCGGCCTGGTCATCGTCGACGAGGAGCAGCGCTTCGGCGTCGAGCACAAGGAGCAGCTGAAGAAGCTCCGGGCCAACGTGGACGTGCTCACGATGTCCGCGACGCCGATCCCGCGCACCCTGGAGATGGCCGTCACCGGCATCCGCGAGATGTCCACCATCACCACCCCGCCGGAGGAGCGGCACCCGGTGCTCACCTTCGTCGGGCCGTACGACGAGAAGCAGATCTCGGCCGCGATCCGGCGTGAACTCCTGCGCGAGGGCCAGGTGTTCTACATCCACAACCGGGTCGAGTCGATCGACAAGGCGGCCGCCCGGCTCAAGGACCTCGTCCCCGAGGCGCGGATCGCCACCGCGCACGGGCAGATGGGGGAGAACCAGCTGGAGAAGGTCGTCGTCGACTTCTGGGAGAAGGAGTTCGACGTCCTGGTGTCGACCACGATCGTGGAGTCCGGCATCGACATCTCCAACGCCAACACCCTGATCGTCGAGCGCGGCGACACTTTCGGCCTCTCCCAGCTGCACCAGCTGCGCGGCCGGGTCGGGCGCGGGCGCGAGCGCGGCTACGCGTACATGCTGTACCCGCCGGAGAAGCCGCTCACCGAGACGGCCCACGAGCGCCTGGCCACCATCGCCCAGCACACCGAGATGGGCGCCGGCATGTACGTCGCGATGAAGGACCTGGAGATCCGCGGCGCCGGCAACCTGCTCGGCGGCGAGCAGTCCGGGCACATCGCGGGCGTCGGCTTCGACCTCTACATGCGGATGGTCGGCGAGGCGGTGGCCGAGTTCCGCGAGTCGCTGGCGAACGGCGGCGAGCCGGAGGAGGAGCCGCTGGAGGTGAAGATCGAGCTGCCCGTCGACGCGCACGTGCCGCACGACTACGCGCCCGGCGAGCGGCTGCGGCTGCAGGCGTACCGCTCGATCGCGGCGGTCAACTCGGAGGCGGACATCCAGCAGGTCCGGGACGAGCTGGTGGACCGCTACGGCAAGCTGCCCGAGCCGGTGGAGAACCTGCTGCTCGTCGCGGCGCTGCGGCTGTACGCCCGGCGGTGCGGGGTCGCCGACATCACCCTGCAGGGCAACTTCGTCCGCTTCGGGCCGGTGGAGCTGCGCGAGTCCCAGCAGCTGCGGCTGAACCGGCTCTACCCGCGCAGCCAGGTCAAGGCCGCCTCGCAGCAGCTGCTGGTGCCGCGGCCGAGCACCGGGCGGATCGGCGGCAAGCCGCTGGTCGGGCGGGAGCTGCTCGGCTGGTGCAGCGAGTTCCTGTCGTCGATGTTCGACGACCTGGCGGGGGCGAAGAAGTAGCGCGGTTCGGTGGTGCACGGCGGTCTCGGGCTTCGGCCCGGGGCCGCCGTTCCGTCTGTCCGGGGTGCGCCCGGCCTGTGAACGGGGCTGTCAGCCGATCTTCCACTGCCCGGTCTGCTGGGAGAAGCCGTTGTCCAGGGCGAACTGGACCTTGTCGAGCTTCGTGCCGTCCGGGACCTCGAAGGTGACGAAGCCCTTGCCGGTGTCGCCGGGGGCGATGTTGGTGGGGGTCTGGAAGGCCGGGCCGGCCTTGGTCTCCTCAAGGTTCGGGCCGTACGCCTGGCCCTGGGTGTCCACCACCTTGGCGCTGCTCGCGGGGACCTCGCTGTAGGCCTGGGCACCGGTGGCCTTGATCTGGAACTGCACCGCGACGTAGTGCTTGCCGTCCGCGGGCTTGAGGTACTCGCTCGCACTCTCGGCCGGGTCGACCACCTTCACCGCGGTGACGTCGGCGGTGTTGCCCTTGTCCATGCCCTTGAGCGCGATGGTGTCGCCGACCTTGGCCGGGGCCGGCGCGTGGGGAGCGTCGGCGGCCTTGGTGGTGCTCGCGGACGCGGTCTGCTTCGCCTCGGTCGAGACGGAGGCACCGCCGGTGGAGTTGCACGCGGTCGCGGTGAGGGTGACCAGGGTGGCGCCGAGCAGCAGGGCGGCGGTGCGGCGGGCAGTGGCGGACATGGCTGTCTCCCGGTGTCTGTGACGGTCTTTCGGCTGTCGCCCTCGCTTCGTGGCGACGGAGAGATCACACCATCCGGCCGTGAATGGTGTCAACGGCAATTCACAAAAGAGCTCTGTTCACACCGTGAACAGGCTTGAGCGAATGCCTCGCTATGCTGTGTGGTCACATCCCGGCCTGACCGCGCCACCGAAGGAGCCCCCGTGCCGGACCGCCCCGAAGTGACCGCCGCCGAGATCGCCCGGCTGGCCGGCGTCGGCCGGGCCGCGGTCAGCAACTGGCGCCGCCGCCACCCCGACTTCCCGCGACCGGTCGGCGGCACCGACGCCAGCCCGACCTTCGCCCTCGACGAGGTCGAGAGCTGGCTGCGCGCCCAGGGCAAGATCGCCGAACTCCCGCTGCTGGAACGGGCCTGGCAGCTGGTCGACACCCTCCGCGACCCGGCCGGCCACGCCGCCGCCCCGCTGGTCGAGGCCGGCGCCCTGCTGCTCCTGCTGCACCGGGCCCCCGCCCGCTGGGCCGAGCTCGCCGACCAGCCCGACACCCGGCTCGCCACCGCGCTGCCCCGGGCCGTCGCCGACACCGCCGTTCACACCCTCGGCCCGGACGCCCCCCGCGACCTCCGGCTGCCCCACCTGCTCGGCAGCACCCAGCTGGACCTCGCCCGCCTGCTCGCCGCCCTCGCCGCACAGGCCGGTCCCGCCGGCGCGTACGAGCAGCTGCTCACCCGCCACACCGAGGCCAACAGCCGTCAGCTCAGCCCCACCCCGCCGGAGGCCGCCCGGCTGCTCGCGGCCGTCGCCGGCGTCCCCGCCACCGTGCTCGACCCGGCGGCCGGCCTCGGCGCCGTCCTGCTCGCCCACCCCCCGACCACCGGCCGCTACGGCCAGGACGCCGACCCGGTCGCCGCCGCCCTCGCCCGCCTGCGCCTCGCCCTGCACACCCCCGCCGAGGACCCGGGCCCGCTCCCGCTCGACCTGCGCACCGGCGACGCCCTGCGCGCGGACGCCTACCCCGGCGACACCTTCGAGGCGGTGCTCTGCCAGCCCCCGTACAACGAACGGGACTGGGGCCACGACGAGTTGCAGTTCGACACCCGCTGGCCCGGCGGGCTCGTCCCGCCGCGCGGCGAGTCCGAGCTCGCCTGGGTGCTGCACTGCCTCGCCCGCACCCGCCCCGGCGGCCTCGCCGCCCTCCTCCTCCCGCCGACCGTCGCCGCCCGCCGGGCGGGCCGCCGCATCCGCGCCGAACTGCTCCGCTCCGGCGCGCTGCGGGCCGTCATCGCCCTGCCCGCCGGCGCCGCACCGCCGTACGGCGTCCCGCTGCACCTCTGGGTGCTCCGCGCGCCCCGGCCCGGCGACGACTTCCGCCAGGTCCTGCTGGTCGACGCCGGGGCGGCGGGCTCCGCGGGCACCTCGGCCGGCCCGTCGACCGGCCCCGCCACCGCGGCGGCTCCGGAAGGCGGCCGGGACAGGGTCGACTGGCCCGCGCTGCACCGCACCGTCCTCGACGCCTGGCGCGGCTTCGACCTCGCCGCCCGCGAGGGTCTGCCCGTCCCGGCCGACCGCCCCGGCGTCCACCGCGCCATGGCCGCCATCGACCTGCTGGACGACGAGACCGACCTCTCCCCGGCCCGGCACGTCCCGCCCGCCGCCCCGGTCGGCGGCGCGGCCGAACTCTCGCACCTCAGCGGGAGGTTGGCCGAACTGCTGGCCGGGCTGGCCGACCCGGCCACGCTGCTCCCGCAGGCCGGGCCGGCCGTCCCGGGCGCCGGCGCCGGCGCCGGCGCGGGCACGGTGGGTGTGGTCACCGTGGGCGAACTGGTCCGCGGCGGGGCACTGGAGGTGTACTCCTCCGGTACCGGCGTCGCCACCCGCCCGGCCGGCGCCGACCCGGGGGGCACCCCCGTGGTCACCGACCAGGACCTCGCCGCCGACGCCCCGCCCAGCGCCGTCCTGGCCGCCGCCACCGGCCCCGCCGGCGACGTCCGCACCCGCCCCGGCGACGTCCTCGTCCCCGCCCTCGGCGGCGGCACCGCCCGCGTCGTCCCCGCCGAGGGCCCGCTGGTCGGCGCCGCCCTCGGCCGTCAACTCCACCTGCTGCGGCCCGACCCGGCCGTCCTCGACCCCGAGTTCCTGGCCGGCCAGTTCCGCTCCACCGCCGGCACCCGACGCGCCGCCAGCCACGCCACCACCACCGCCCGCCTGGACATCCGCCGGGTCGAACTGCCCCGCCTCCCCCTCCCCGCCCAGCACCACCTCGGCGCCGCCTTCGCCCGCCTCGCCGCCTTCGACTCCACCCTCACCCGCGCCGCCACCCTCGCCCGCACCCTCACCCAGGCCGCAACGGACGCCCTGGCCACCGGCACCCTGGCGCCGCCGGAGGCCTGAGCCGGCGCCGACCGGGGCGCGGCTCTCGCCCGGTCCGGGACGGGCGCTCCGGCCTCCGGTGCCGTGGCGCCGCCGGGGCCTGAATCGTTGCCGGTCGGGGCGGGGCTGACACCGGCTCAACACCGGCTCGGTATCGGCGAGGTGTCGACCGGACGGAAGCCCTCCGTGGCGGCCCGGCCGGGCGGTACGGTGGGCCGGGTCGTCCGCACCACGGTCGGCATCGGTTCCCACCAGCTCAGGAGCGCACATGGCAGGGCAGTACCCCGGGCCGTTCGGATCGCCGCCCGGTGGCACGCCGTACGCTCCGGGGCCGCTCCCGACCGCCGGGCCGCCCGCTCCACCGGCAGCGGTACCGGCGCCGATACCGGGCCGGTTCGGGACGGTCGCGCGCGTGCTCTGCGCCCTCGCCCCGCTGCTGACCGCCGGCCTGCTCGGCGCCGTCCCGTCCCTGCTGCTGGCGGTCCGGCGGCGGCGGGCGTACGACGTCCTCGGCGCCGTCGTGTTCTGCGGGCTGCTGCTGACGCTCTTCGTCTCCGCCGGGATCGCGGGCGGCCTGAAGGACCCGACCGCCGACCTCACCGGCCAGATCACCCTGATCGTGCTGTGGCTGACGCCGACGCCGCACTTCCTGCTGATGGACCGCCGCGCGGTCTGGGAGGCGGGCCGCCCCACGCCGCAGGCGTTCCCGTCGTACCCGCCGCCGCAGGGCCGGCCCTACGCCTCGCCGTACGCGCCGACCGTGCCCGGCTACGGCGCCCCGGCGGCCCCCTACGCGCAGACTCCGCCCCCGCCCGCCGCGCCGACCGCCGAGACCGCCCACGACCTGCGGGAGCTCGGCGAACTGCTGCGCCGTCAGTCCCGCGAGGGCCGGTCGTGACCGCTCCCCGGCTGATCGCCGGACGCTACCGGCTCACCGAGAAGATCGGCCACGGCGGCATGGGCCAGGTCTGGGCCGGCCGGGACGAGCGCCTGCACCGTACGGTCGCGGTCAAACTGCTGCGCCCCGAGCACCTGCTGCCCGGCACCGGCACCGGCAGCGGTATCGGCACCGTCACCGGCACCGGTACGGCCTCCGAACGCCGCCGCCACGGCGACGAGTTGCGTCGCCGCTTCCTGCGCGAGTGCCGGGTCACGGCCGCGCTCGACCACCCCGGGCTGGTCACCGTCTTCGACGCCGGGGAGGAGGAGGGCGAGCTGTACCTGGTCATGCAGCGCGTCCCCGGTGTCAGCCTCGCCGACCTCATCGCCGAGGACGCGCCGTTCCCGATCGAGCGGGCGGTGGCCGTCGCCGCCCAGCTGTGCGCGGCGCTGGCCGCCGTCCACGCCGTCCCGGTGGTCCACCGCGACCTCAAACCGAGCAACGTGATGGTCCGGGAGGATGGCCGCACCGTCCTGCTCGACCTCGGCATCGCCACCGCCCTCGACACCGAGACGACCCGCCTCACCCTCACCGGGGTGCCGATCGGCAGCCCCGCGTACATGGCCCCCGAACAGGCCCTCGCCGCCACCACCGACCCGCGCAGCGACCTGTACGCGCTGGGCTGCCTGCTGCACGAGATGCTCTCGGGCGAGGAGCCGTTCCGGGCGCCCACCGCCCTCGGCATCCTGCGCCGGCACGTCGACGAACCGCCCGTCCCGCTGCGCGACCTGCGGCCGGACGTGCCGCCGACGCTCGAACGGCTCGTCCTCGACCTGCTCGCCAAGCAGCCCGCCGACCGCCCGGCCGACGCCCGGGCCGTGTACGGGCGGCTGCTCCCGCTGCTGCCCCCGGCCGCCGCAGCCCCGCAGCCCCGGTTCACGGCGCTGCCCGACCCCGTACGGCCGTTCCGCTACCCGCACCAGCCGCAGCCGGCCGCCGTGGCGGCCGCAGCGCCGGCCCCGCCGGAGCCGCGCCCGTTCCTGGTGCCGCCCGTCCCTGTTGTTCCCCCGGCGCCTCCGGCGCCTCCGTCCGGCGCTGCCGCAGGCCCCGACCTGGCGGCCGAGTGCGCCCGGCTCTCCGACCTGGTCGACGCCGGGCGCCACGCCGAGGTCCTCGACCTCGCGGCCCGCCTGCTGCCCCGCGTCGAGGCCGAGCAGGGCGCGGCCGCACCGCTCGTCCGCACCATCCGGACCATCTACGCCCGCACCCTCCTCCACCAGGGGCACCCCCAGCAGGCCCTCCCCGAGTACCGGCGCCTCGCCGCCACCGCCGAGGGCGGACCGCACGGGCCCCAGGGCCTCGACCACCGCTACCGCGCGGCCATCTGCCTCGACCAGCTCGGCCACGGCCCGGAAGCCCTCGCCGAGTACCAGGCCCTGCTCGCCGCCCACGCCGAGGACCCCGACCCCGAACGGGCCTACGACCTGCGCGAACGCATCGGCCTCCACCTCGCCGCCGCCGGCGACCCCCAGCACGCCTGGCAGTGGCTGCTCCAGCTCCTCCTCGAACGCGAACGCCGCGACGGCCCCCACCACCCCGCCGTCCGCCGCCTCCGCCAATCCCTCGACACCCTCCACCCCCACCACTCCACCCCCTGGCCCCCGACCCCTCACTGACGAACCCCGCGCGGCACAGGAAGTCGGCCGGTTCGACTTCCTGTGCTGAGTGGTCCGCTCCCTGCTGCCCACTGCCTGTGTGGCGCACTCGCGGAGAGGGAGAAGCGTTGCCGAGTGGCCCCCGTGTGCGGCGGGCCCGGGGGAGTGGGAAGTCGGTGGGCCCGACTTCCTGTGAGGCCGGTGCCGGGCAGCGCCCGGATGCGGCGGGCCCGGGGAGCAGGAAGTCGACCAGCCCGACTTCCTGTGCCGAGTGGGCTCTGCCAGTCGTGGCTCGGGCCTGGGTGCGTTGGGCGTGTGCCGGGGAGTGGCGAGCCCGGGAGTGGGAAGTCGGTGGGCCCGACTTCCTGTGAAGCTGGGTAGCCCCCGTGTGTGGCGGGCCCGGGGAGTAGGAAGTCGGCCGGGCCGACTTCCTGCGCCAGCCTGGTCGGGTGCGGCCCGGCCCCGTTCGGATCGCGCGCGAGAGGTCGGCCGGTTCGACTTCCTGTGCCGCGCGGGCTTTGCCAGTTGTGGCTCGGGCCTGGGTGCGTTGGGCGTGTGCCGGGGAGCGGCGAGCCCGGGAGTGGGAAGTCGGTGGGCCCGACTTTCTGTGAAGCCGGTGCCGGGCAGCGCCCGGATGCGGCGGGCCCGGGGAGCAGGAAGTCGGCCGGGTCGACTTCCGCTGGGGGCGGGTAGGTTCGAGGGGTGACGACGAATGTTCCGGGCGCGAAGTTGATTCTGCTGACCACCACCCACCGGGTGGCTCCTGGCCTGTTGTCGTGGCCGGCGTGGGAGGCGTTGCGGTCGGCCGGGCGGGTGCTGGTGGGGGACGCCGGGCATCCGCAGGTGGCGGCGGTGCGGCAGGCCGGGGTCGAGGTGGAGGTCGTGGCGGCGGAGTCGGCGCCGTCGTTGGCCCGGTTGCTGACCGGGCAGCCGGCCGCGGGCGGGCCCACGGTGTGGCTGGGCGGCGTGGACGGCGATCCGGGGCTGACGGACGCCCTGGCGCGGCTCGCGGTGGAGCACGCCGGGGAGGTGCCGGAGATCGAGGTGCTGCCGGGTTCGTACGACCTGCCGGGCTCGCGGCTGCTGGACCTGGTGACGGTGATGGACCGGCTGCGGTCGCCCGGCGGCTGCCCGTGGGACGCCGAGCAGACGCACGAGAGCCTGGTGAAGTACCTGGTGGAGGAGGCGTACGAGCTGGTCGAGGCGATCGAGGCGGGGGACCGCGAGACGCTGCGCGAGGAGCTGGGCGACGTCCTGCTGCAGGTGTTCTTCCACTCCCGGATCGCCGAGGAGCACCCGGAGGAGCCGTTCTCGGTCGACGACGTGGCCGGGGACATCGTGGACAAGCTGGTCTACCGGCACCCGCACGTGTTCGGGGACGTCGAGGCGGACGGCGCCGCCGAGGTGGAGGCGAACTGGGAGCAGCTGAAGGCGGCCGAGAAGGCGGACCGCGAGTCCGTCCTGGACGGCGTGCCGGCCGGGCTGCCGGCGCTGGCGTACGCGGCGAAGCTGGTGTCCCGGGTGCGGCGGGCGGGCTTCACGGGCGTGCCGGACGAGCCGTACGAGCTGCCGGCGGAGGCGGAGCTGACCGCGGAGTCGGCGGGCCGGCTGCTGCTCGCGGTGGCGCAGCGGGCGCACGACGCCGGGGTGGACGTGGACGCGGCGCTGCGCTCGGCGGCGCGCGGCTACCGGGACGCGGTGCGCGCGGCCGAGGGCCTGGAGCCGGCGGAGTAGCGAGCGGGAGTCAGGCCGCCGTGGCGGTGCGCCCGGCGGGGCGCCGCTGCGGCGGGACGACCTCGGCGATGGCGTCGCCGACGAGGGCGAGGAGCTCGGCCAGCCGCTCCAGGTCGAGGTGGGCGGGCAGGTCGGCGAGGGAGACGATCCGCTCGCCGTCCGGGCCGGCGACGCAGAACAGGTCGATCGGGCCGAGGTGCTTCTCGGCGGTGTCGACGATGGCGGCGACGTCGCTGGGCCGGCGGACGTCTCCGCTGACGCCGACGACGGGGCAGCCCGTGCGGTCGAGCTCGGCGGCGAGGTCCTCGGCGACGCCGACGTGCTGGTCGGCGATCAGCATCCCGGCGGCGCCGGCCGCGGTGAGCCGGCGGGCGAGGTCGGACCCCGACCCGCCGTCGAGTACCGCGATGACGACGACTGCCCCGGCGACCCGCATGGTCTGCTCCTCCCTGTGGGCGACACCGCACCGGCGCCCACGCGTACTGCGGAGGATCGTAGGCACGTCCTGACCCTCCGCAACAGGAATTACCCCGCAGGTGACCAGACTCACGCCCGCCGTAACTCCAAGAGCTGTCCAAGAAGCGGGCACGGCCCGGCACCGGGTGTCGAGGCGTGCCCCGCACGCGCTCCGCACACGGCTCGCGGACGGTCCGCGCGCCGTTCGCGCGCCGTCCGCGCCCCGCTCACCGGATACCGTCGACCCATGCCTGCTCAGCCCGACGCCCCCGCCCCGCAGCTCTTCACCTGGGAGTTCGCCGCCGACCCGTACCCGGCCTACGCCTGGCTGCGCGAGCACGCCCCGGTGCACCGCACCACGCTGCCCAGCGGGGTGGAGGCCTGGCTGGTGACGCGGTACGCGGACGCCCGGCAGGCGCTGGCGGACGGCCGGCTGTCGAAGAACCCGGCGCACCACAGCGAGCAGGCGCACCGCACCGGCCGGGTGGGCATCCCGGGGGAGCGGCAGGCGGACCTGATGACGCACCTGCTGAACATCGACCCGCCGGACCACACCCGGCTGCGCCGCCTGGTGTCGAAGGCGTTCACCCCGCGCCGGGTGGCCGAGTTCGAGCCGAGGGTGCAGCAGCTCACCGACCGGCTGATCGACGGCTTCGCGCAGCGCGGCTCGGCGGACCTGATCCACGAGTTCGCCTTCCCGCTCCCCATCTATGCGATCTGCGACCTGCTGGGCGTGCCGGCCGAGGACCAGGACGACTTCCGGGACTGGGCCGGCATGATGCTGCGACACACGAAGCCGGGCCAGGGCGGCGGCCAACGCGGCGGCGTGGGGCGGGCGGTGAAGCAGATCCGCGCGTACCTGCTGGAGCTGATCCACCGCAAGCGGGCGGACCTCGGGGACGACCTGATCTCGGGCCTGATCCGGGCGAGCGACCACGGTGAGCACCTGACCGAGAACGAGGCCGCCGCGATGGCGTTCATCCTCCTGTTCGCCGGTTTCGAGACGACCGTCAACCTGATCGGCAACGGCACGTACGCGCTGCTGCGCAACCCGGAGCAGCGCCGGCTGCTGCAGGAGTCGGTGGCCCGGGGCGAGAGCGGGCTGTTGGAGACCGGGATCGAGGAACTCCTGCGCTACGACGGGCCGGTGGAGCTGGCGACGTGGCGGTTCGCGACGAAGCCGCTGTCGATCGGCGGGGTGGACATCCCGGTGGGCGATCCGGTGCTGGTGGTGCTGGCGGCGGCGGACCGCGATCCGGCCCGGTTCGCCGACGAGAACACCCTGGACCTGGCCCGGGCGGACAATCCGCACCTGGGGTTCGGGCACGGCATCCACTACTGCATCGGCGCCCCGCTGGCCCGGTTGGAGGGGCGGGCCGCGCTGGCCACGCTGCTGTCCCGGCTGCCGGACCTGCGGTTGGCCGAAAAGCCGGAGGAACTGCGCTGGCGGGGTGGCCTGATCATGCGGGGGCTGCGTGAACTTCCGGTCGAGTTCACCCCTGAGATCCGGTCACCGCATGCGTCTTTTTGAGACCGCGCCACGCTGACGCGCCGTCGCCGACGCGCCGTTGGCGCCGGTATGAACACCTATCAATCCGGACAAACCGGTGCCGTTGGTAGGCGATTGATCACGTGCCGTGATTTCGGTGTGATGTCGGTGATATGAGCTTGTGATCGACATGATGATCTGTCTACTCTCCCTGGAGTTCGCAGCTGCGGACCTCGTGCGCGGAACGCCGAATCCTGTCCGCCGCGCCACGGGAAACCGACCAGACCCTGGGCAGGGGCGGGGGAACCAGGTTCGTTGCCGTTTCCTCCACGGCTTGGGGTGAAGCCGCCCGAGCGGGATCGTCTCCGCGCACGGCGGCCGGGCCACCTCCCGGTCCGAACCCGACAGCTCACCTCGCAGGCGTGCGGAGAGGGACTCTTCATGCTGCTCGTTGGATCTGGCCGTCACCGCCGCCGCACCCAGGCCGAGAAGGTCATCGCCGTCGCCGGCGTGGCCGGCGTCGGACTCGCCCTGCCGCTGCTCACCGCCGGCGGCGCCGTCGCCGCCCCGGCCTCCAGCTGGGACGCCGTCGCCCAGTGCGAGAGCGGCGGCGACTGGAGCATCAACACCGGCAACGGCTTCTACGGCGGTCTGCAGTTCACCTCCAGCACCTGGAAGGCGTACGGCGGCACCGCGTACGCGCCGCAGGCCAACCAGGCCAGCCGGGCGCAGCAGATCACCGTCGCCGAGAAGGTGCTGGCCTCGCAGGGGCCGGGCGCCTGGCCGGTCTGCTCGCAGAAGGCCGGGCTGAGCAAGGGCGGCGCCGCCGCGTCCGTCGACGACTCCTCGGACACCAAGGCCCAGTCGGCCCCGAAGGCGCAGGCCCCGAAGGCGCAGGCCCCGAAGGCCGCCAAGCCCGCCGCGAAGCCGGCCCAGCCGTCCGCGCCGAAGCACGCCGCGCCGAGCCGGGCCGAGAAGCCGGTCGACCCGTCCGCCCAGCAGTACGTCCCCAAGCACGCCGCCCCGCGCGCCGACCAGGCCCCGGCCGCCCCCTCCGCGTCGACCGGCCACGACTACACCGTCCGCGCCGGCGACACGCTGTCGAACATCGCCGCCGCCCAGGGCGTCTCCGGCGGGTGGCAGGCGCTGTACCAGCACAACCAGGCGACGGTCGGCGGCGACCCGAACCTGATCATGCCCGGCCAGGTGCTGCACCTCGGCTGACCGGGCGCGCCGGGGAGGGGGTCGTCCGCACCGGCCCCCTTCGTCCGCGATCGCCCCGGTCCGGGGGGACGTACCGGGTCGACGAGGTGAACTACCGGTGGGTAGGGGGCCACACGCTGAGACGGTGCCGAGGCGGACGTGGCCCCGCGAGCCCGGGCGGTTAGGCTCTGGTCGTAACGACTCCGCAATCGTCCCGCCGACTGTCACCACCCCGTCAGCCGGACCCTGCTTCCGCAAGGAGATGCCTCGTGCCGTCCATCGATGTCGTCGTAGCCCGTGAGATCCTCGACTCGCGCGGCAACCCCACGGTCGAGGTCGAGGTCGGCCTCGACGACGGCAGCACCGGCCGTGCCGCCGTCCCCTCGGGTGCCTCCACCGGTGCCTTCGAGGCGCTGGAGCTGCGCGACGGTGACAAGAACCGCTACTTCGGCAAGGGCGTCGAGAAGGCCGTCCTGGCCGTCATCGAGCAGATCGGCCCGGAGCTGGTCGGCTACGACGCCACCGAGCAGCGCCTGATCGACCAGGCCATGCTCGACCTGGACGCCACCCCCGACAAGTCCTCGCTCGGCGCCAACGCCATCCTGGGCGTCTCGCTGGCCGTCGCGCACGCCGCCTCCGAGGCCAGCGACCTGCCGCTGTTCCGCTACCTGGGCGGCCCGAACGCGCACGTCCTGCCCGTCCCGATGATGAACATCCTCAACGGCGGTTCGCACGCGGACTCCAACGTGGACATCCAGGAGTTCATGATCGCCCCGATCGGCGCGGAGTCCTTCTCCGAGGCCGTCCGCTGGGGCGTCGAGGTCTACCACACCCTCAAGGGCGTGCTGAAGGAGCGCGGCCTGTCCACCGGCCTCGGCGACGAGGGCGGTTTCGCGCCGAACCTGGACAGCAACCGCGAGGCCCTGGACCTCATCGTCGAGGCCATCGAGAAGGCCGGCTACGTGCCCGGCCGCGACGTCGCGCTGGCCCTGGACGTCGCCTCCTCCGAGTTCTACGAGGACGGCGCCTACCAGTTCGAGGGCAAGGCCCTCTCCGCCGCCGAGCTCATCGAGTACTACGCCGAGCTGGTCGACGCCTACCCGCTGGTCTCCATCGAGGACCCGCTGGACGAGTCGGACTGGGACGGCTGGAAGGCCATGACCGTCAAGCTGGGCGACAAGGTCCAGCTGGTCGGCGACGACCTGTTCGTCACCAACCCGGCCCGCCTGGCCCGCGGCATCGAGACCGGCACGGCCAACGCCCTGCTGGTGAAGGTGAACCAGATCGGCTCGCTCACCGAGACCCTGGACGCCGTCGAGCTGGCCCAGCGCAACGGCTACCGCTGCATGATGTCGCACCGCTCCGGCGAGACCGAGGACGTCACCATCGCCGACCTCGCCGTCGCCACCAACTGCGGCCAGATCAAGACCGGCGCCCCGGCCCGCTCCGAGCGCGTCGCCAAGTACAACCAGCTGCTGCGCATCGAGGAGATCCTCGACGACGCCGCCGAGTACGCCGGCCGCAGCGCGTTCCCGCGGTTCCGCTCTGCGGACCAGTAGGCACAGCGCTCCGCGGACCAGCAAGCACAGCGCTCCGCGGACCAGCAGGCACAGCACGTACGAGGGCTGAGCGCCCGCGCCAGCGCACGCCTGACCGGTGCCCCGCCGTTCACCCCGTAGGGTGGACGGCGGGGCACCGTCGCGACCAGGAGGGGGACACCGGAGATGGCAGGCTGGAGGATTCCGGGCTTGGCGGCCCGACCTCGGTTCACGAGCCGGGCGACCGTCCTCGTGCTGGTGCTCTGCTCCCTGGTGGCGATCCTCGCCTACCCGACGCGGCAGTTCATCTCGCAGCGCGCCGAGATCTCCGCCCAGCGGGCGAAGGCCGACCACGCGCGCCAGCAGGTCGAGCAGCTGCGCCGGGACAAGGCCCGCTGGCAGGACCCGGAGTACGTCAAGGCGCAGGCCCGCGCCCGGCTGCACTACGCGGTGCCGGGGGAGACCCCGTACATCGCGGTGGACCCGGCCGGGCAGCAGTCCGCCGCCAAGCCCTCCGCGAGCGACCCCGCCTCCCCCGGAGGCACGGCGGCCGGCCCGGTGAAGGCCGCCAAGCCCTGGTACGCCGGCATCTGGGACTCGGTGGACGCGGCCGACACCGCCGCGGCCGCCCCCGCCAACCCCCGTCCGACCCCATCGCCACCCGCTGGAGACACCTCCCCCCATGACCACTGAGAACCACCCCGCCGTCTCCGACGCCGACGTCGCGGCCATCGCCGCCCAGCTCGGCCGGGTGCCGCGCGGCCTGCGCGGTGTGGCGCACCGCTGCCCCTGCGGCAACCCGGACGTCGTGGAGACCGCCCCGCGGCTCCCGGACGGCACGCCGTTCCCCACGCTCTACTACCTGACCTGCCCCAAGGCCGCCTCGCTGATCGGCACCCTGGAGGCCGAGGGCGTGATGAAGGAGCAGACCGCCCGGCTCGCCGAGGACCCGGAGCTGGCCGCCGCGTACCAGAAGGCGCACGAGGACTACATCGCCCGGCGCGACGCCATCGAGGTGCTGGAGGGCTTCCCGAGCGCCGGCGGCATGCCGGACCGGGTGAAGTGCCTGCACGTGCTGGTCGGCCACTCGCTGGCCGCCGGAGAGGGCGTCAACCCGCTCGGCGACGAGGCGATCGGCATGCTGGAGGACTGGTGGGCCAAGGGCCCCTGCGTCTCCCCGGCCGAGGTCGAGGCGGCCGGTGAGCGGGTCGCCCGCAACCGCGCCAAGGAGCAGGACCACGAGGCCGTCATCGCGGCCAAGCAGCAGAAGACCGCCGAGCGGGCCGCCAAGAAGCTCGCCGCCGAGTCCGAGACCGAGGCCGGAGTGCCGGAAACCGGCCCGGAGCAGGAGTCCGAGTGACCATGACCCGCGTGGCCGCGATCGACTGCGGCACCAACTCGATCCGCCTGCTGGTCGCCGACCTCGACCCGGAGACCGGGGAGATCACCGACCTCGACCGCCGGATGATCATCAACCGGCTGGGCCAGGACGTCGACCGGACCGGCCGGCTGCACCCGGACGCGCTCGCCCGCACCTTCGCGGCCTGCCGTGAGTACCGGGACGTCATCGCCGGCTTCGGCGTCGGCCCGGAGCGCACCCGCTTCGTCGCCACCAGCGCCTCGCGGGACGCCGAGAACAGCGACGAGTACGTCACCGGCGTGCGCGACATCCTGGGCGTCGAGCCCGAGGTGGTGAGCGGCGAGGAGGAGGCGCACCTGTCGTTCACGGGCGCCACCAAGGAGCTGTCGGCCGGTCAGTTCCCGGCGCCCTACCTGGTGTTCGACCTCGGCGGCGGCTCGACCGAGTTCGTCCTCGGCGGGGACGACGTGCAGGCGGCGCGGTCGGTGGACATCGGCTGCGTGCGGCTCACCGAGCGGCACTTCGGCGGCGCCGAGCTGCCCTCCGAGGCACAGGTCGCCGAGGCCCGGGCGCACGTGCGGGCCGAGCTGGACAAGGCCGAGGAGGTCGTCCCGCTGAAGGGGGCGGCCACCCTGGTGGGCCTGGCCGGGACGGTCACCACGGTGTCCGCGATCGCCCAGGACCTGCCCGAGTACGACTCGGCGCTGATCCACCACTCCCGGATCAGCCGGGAGCGGGTCGCCGAGATCGCCGCCGAGCTGCTGGCCGCCACCCACGCCCAGCGCGCGGCCATCCCGTCGATGCACCCGGGCCGGGTGGACGTGATCGCCGCCGGGGCCCTGGAACTGCTCGAGATCATGGACCGGACGGGCGCCGCCGAGGTGGTCGTCAGCGAGCACGACATCCTCGACGGGGTCGCCTGGAGTATGGCCTCCTGACCCCCTGCGCGGCTTACCGAACCGGCCCCGGCGCCCCTTCGGGGGGCCGGGGCCGGGGCGCGCCCGGGCGCGTGGCGGAAAGGTTCGTGAATTTCTTCACATGGCGATCCAGTCATTCGTCGCACCCGCTCGCCCGCTACGTCCGAAATGTGGGACCGAAGGTTCCCCGGCGGAGGGGGCCGTGGGATCGCAGGCTGGCGCTCGCCTGAGGTTTGAAAATCGAAATCGCGAGCGGGAACCCGGGTGTCGTACGGATCGTTGCTGCTCAGCAGGGTGGTGCTCCGGCGCGTGTTCACGCACCCCCGCGCGGGGTGGTGAGCGCGGACCTCGGGGCCGGTTTTGTGGCCGCGCAGTGTAGCACGGGGTGTCCAGCAACTTGTGACCGGGCTCACGAAGGCTGCTCCGGACGGTGCTGGATACTTTCCGATATGAGCACCACGGAGCGTCCTCGCATCCTCATTGTCGGCGGTGGTTACGTCGGCCTGTATGCCGCGATGCGCATCCTCAAGAAGATGCGCTACGGCGAAGCGACCGTCACGGTCGTGGACCCGCGGTCGTACATGACGTACCTGCCCTTCCTTCCCGAGGCGGCCGGCGGCAGCGTCGCGCCTCGCAACCTCGTCGCCCCGCTGCGCGGCGTCCTCAAGAAGGCGGAGGTGCTGACCGGGTCCGTCACCGGCATCGACCACGCCCGCAAGGTCGCCACCATCCAGCCCGCGGCCGGCGACAGCTACGAGCTGCCGTTCGAGTACCTGGTCGTCGCGACCGGCTCGGTCTCCCGCACCTTCCCGATCCCGGGTCTGGCGGAGAACGGCATCGGCATGAAGACGGTCGAGGAGGCCATCGGCCTCCGCAACCACGTCATGGCGCAGCTCGACAAGGCCGAGTCCACCACGGACGAGGAGATCCGCCGCAAGGCGCTGACCTTCGTCTGCATCGGCGGCGGCTTCGCCGGCGTCGAGACGCTGGCCGAGATCGAAGACATGGCGCGCGACGCGTCGAAGCTGTACAAGACCGTCAGCCGTGACGACATGCGCTTCGTCATGGTCGAGGCGGCCAACCGCATCCTCCCCGAGGTCGGCCCGGAGCTGGGCCTGTGGACCAAGGAGAAGCTGGAGGAGCGGAAGATCGAGGTCTACATCGAGACCTCGATGGACTCCTGCATCGACGGCCACGTCGTGCTGAAGAACGGCATGGAGATGGACGCCTCCACCATCGTGTGGACGGCCGGCGTGAAGCCGAACCCCATCCTCGCCAACTTCGGCCTGCCGCTGGGCCCGCGCGGCCACGTGGACACCGCCCCGACCCTCCAGGTCCAGGGCTTCGACTACGTCTGGTCGGCCGGCGACAACGCCCAGGTGCCGGACCTCGCCGTCGGCGAGGGCGCCTGGTGCCCGCCGAACGCCCAGCACGCCTGCCGCCAGGCCGTCGTCCTCGGCGACAACGTGATCTCCGGCATGCGGGGCTTCCCGCAGAAGGAGTACAAGCACAAGAACCTCGGTGCGGTGGCCGGCCTCGGCCTGCACAAGGGCGTCGCGATCCTCTTCGGCAAGGTCAAGCTCAAGGGCCGCCTCGCCTGGTGGTTCCACCGCCTGTACCACGGCGCGATGGTTCCGACCTTCAACCGCAAGGTCCGCGTCTTCATGGACTGGACGCTCGCGGTCTTCCTGAAGCGCGAGATGGTCGGCCTCTCCCAGATGGAGCAGCCGCAGCTGCCGATCCAGGAGGTCACGCCGCCCACCAAGCCCGCCGAGACCGCTGCCAAGCCGGCCGCCGAGAAGGAACTCGCCGGCAAGTAAGCGACTGAGACCCCGGTGTGGGAGCGCCGGGGTATGAGTCGGAGGCCCTCCGCCCGGCAGTGTCGCCGGACCACGACCTCCGTGGTGCTCAGCCGGCCGTGCGACCGGGCGGAGTACAGCAGTACAGAGCCCCTGCCGTGACCCTCCGGCAGGGGCTCTGCTGTGTTGTCGCCCGCTCGCCCGAGGAGGGGGCTCGGGGCGGGGTCACCCGCTCGCCCGGGGAGGGGGCTCGGGGCGGGGCCGCGCGCGGGGCCAGGAAACGCCGCCGGCCCCGAGCGGGAGCTCGGGGCCGGCGGCGTCGGGCGCGGGGCCGTCAGTCGGTCTTGATGCTCTCCAGGATGTCCAGCTTGGACGCCCGGCGGGCCGGCCAGATGGCGGCCACCAGGCCGACCAGCCCGGCCAGCACCAGGAACAGCGCCAGCTGGCCGTACGGCAGGACCGTGGTCAGGCCGGCCAGGCTGGACTCCAGGGTGCCGTTGATCGCCCAGGCGATGAAGCAGCCGAGCAGCAGGCCGATGCCGGCGCCGAACAGCGAGATCACCACGGACTCCAGACGGACCATCCGCTTGATGCCCCGGCGGTCCAGGCCGATCGCCCGCAGCATCCCGATCTCGCGCTTGCGCTCGAAGACCGACATCGCCAGCGTGTTGATCACGCCCAGGATCGCGACCAGCACCGACATCGCCAGCAGGCCGTACATCATGTTCAGCGCGAAGGTGATGGTCTGGCTGAAGTCGTCGCGGACCTCCTGCATGGACTTGACCTTGATCACCGGGTTGGAGCCGGTGGCGTCCTTGAGCGACTGCTTGAGGGCGTCGGTGGCGCCGTTCGCGCCCTTCACCAGGACGTCGGGGGTGCGCGGGTGCGGCTCGTGCTTGGCGATCTCGCTGTTGGCCAGGACGACCGAGCCGACCACGCCGCCCTTCTCGTACACCCCGCCCACGGTGTACGTGCTGCTGCTGCGGTCGGGGTAGGACAGGGTGACGGTGCCGCCGGCGGTGACGCCCGCCTTCTTGGCGACGTCGGCGTCGACCAGCACCTGGCCCTGGGCGAGCGAGGCGGTCGAGCCGCTGGTCAGCTTGACCTTGAGGAGCTGGTCGAACACCGCCGGGTCGAGGCCGGTGACCTCCTGGGAGGAGCCGTTGAGCGCCCAGTAGGCGCTGCTCATCGGGGAGGAGGCCGCCACCCCGGGGGCCTTGGCGATCTGGGCCGGGATCTGCGGGGACAGGCTCATCCCGTTGGCGGTCGAGACCAGGTAGTCGGCCTTCACGCTGCTGGTGAGGGTCCGGTCGAGCGCCCCGGAGATCGAGGAGCCGATCACGGTGAGGCCGGTGACCAGGGTCAGGCCGATGGTGAGCGCGGCGGCGGTGGCCGCGGTGCGGCGCGGGTTGCGCACCGCGTTCTGCTGGGCGAGCCGGCCCGGGGTGCCGCCGACCAGGCGCAGCAGCGGGCCGACCAGCGCGACCACCGGGCGGGAGAGCAGCGGCAGCAGGACGAACACGCCGATCAGGGCCAGGAAGGCGCCGAGGCCGACCGGCATGCGGCCGCTGTCGTCGCCGGTGGAGGCGCCGTAGCCGATCAGGGCGAGGCCGCCGGCGGCCAGCAGCGAGCCGATGGTGTTGCGGATCAGCAGGCTCTTCTGGGTGGCCGGCTGGTCGCCGCTGCTCATCGCGGCCACCGGGGCGATCCGGGCGGCGCGCCGGGCCGGCAGCAGCGCGGACAGCACCGTCACCAGGACGCCGACCAGGACGGTGACCGCGATCGTCATGGGCTTGATCACCAGCGAGCCGCTCGGCATGTTCTCGTTCAGGCTGCCCATCAGGGACTGCAGCCCGGCGCCGATCCCGATCCCGGCGAGCAGACCGGCCGCCGCCGAGACGGTGCCGATGGCCAGCGCCTCGATCAGCACCGAGCGGGTGACCTGCTTGCGGCTGGCGCCGATCGCGCGGAGCAGGGCCAGCTCCTTGGTGCGCTGGGCGACCAGCATGGTGAAGGTGTTGGCGATGATGAAGATGCCGACGAACAGGGAGATGCCGGCGAAGACCAGCAGCATGGTGCGCAGGCTGTCGGTGCCCTTGGTGATCATGGCCTCTTCGTCGGCCTTGAGCTGGGCGCCGGTCTCGATGTCGAACTGGCTGTTGTCGCCGAGCTTCTGCTCGACCTGGGCGAGCAGGTCGTCCTGGCTGGTGCCGGACTTGGCGGTGAGCACGACGGAGCTGTAGCGCCCGGGCTGCAGCAGCAGCTGCTGGGCGGTGGCGCGGTCGAACAGGGTCAGCGTGCCGCCGCTGTTGGCCACCGGGTCGTCGGTGGTGAAGATGCCGGTGAGCTTCGCGTCGACCACCGGGCCGGTGGCGCCGACCCGGACGGTGTCGCCGACCTTGTAACCGGCCTTGTCGGCCGTCTTACGGTCGAGCGCGATCTCCTTGGCGTTCTGCGGGCCGCGGCCCTCGGCCATCGGGTAGCGAGGGTCGGCGCCGTTCTGGCCGGGCGCGAAGTTGGCGCCCTTGGCGGCCCAGAACTGGCCGATCAGGTCGCCCTTCTTGTCCGAGACGCCGGTGAAGCCGCTGACCACGCCGCGGGCGCCGGCGCTGCCCGGCAGGGCGGCCAGCTTCTGGACGGCGGCGTCGTCGAGGGTCTCGTTGCCGCCCTCGGTGCGGCGCCGGGAGGAGTCCGCCGAGCGGTCGACGACCTGGACGGAAACGTCCGAGTAGCTCTTGGAGTTGTTGTCCCGCATGGCCTTGCCGAAGGTGTCGGAGAAGACCATCGTGCCCGCCACGAAGGCGGTGCCGAGCATGACGGCGAGCGCCGTCATCAGCAGTCGGCCCTTGTGGGCCAGCACGTTGCGCAGTGCGGTGCGATACATGGGGTGTCCTGGGGTAGTTCGGGTGCGGGCTGCGAACGGGCTCAGCTGGTGCGGCCCTTGGCGTCGAAGCGGCGCATGCGGTCCAGGACGGTGTCGGCGGTGGGGTTGAGGAGTTCGTCGACGATGCGGCCGTCGGCGAGGAAGACGACGCGGTCGGCGTAGGAGGCGGCGACGGGGTCGTGGGTGACCATGACGACGGTCTGGCCGAGT
>NZ_JZKH01000099.1 GCF_000961885.1 Streptomyces rubellomurinus | reverse complement strand
CGAAGGTGCCGTGGGCGATGACTCCGCCGGGCACGGTGCCGTCAGCGGTCATCAGGTCCAGGCACTCGCGCAGGTCGGCGAGCGCGTTCGGCTTCCACGGCACGGTGGTGGTCACGGCTACTCCTGGTCGGTCGTCAGGTCGGCACCGAGCGCGGCCAACTTCGGCAGCAGGCTGCCGTATCCGCGCCGCAGGTGCCACATCCCTCGGATCGTAGAGGTGCCCTCGGCCTGGGTGAGGAAGGCGGTCAGCTGCGGCTGCACGCCGGTCGGGAGGCCCGGGTGCGGGCCGGTGGCGTCCGGCGTGGACGGCGGGAACCGTCGTTCGGGGCCTGGCCCCTCAGCCCGACGAGGCTGCGGGGTGGGCACGCAGGAGGTGCAGCGCCTGCTCGGCGGGGCTGCCGGGCGGGGCCGTGTAGACCACGAGGAGGTGGTGCGGGGCGCCGGGGGCCTGGAAGGTCTCGTAGTCGAGCGTCAGGTCTCCGACCGCGGGGTGGCGGAGGCGTTTGGTCCCGAAGGTCTTCTCGTGCACGTGGTGGCCGGCCCACAGGGTGCGGAAGGTCGGGCTGCCGAGGGAGAGTTCGCCGATCAGGCGGACGAGCTCGGGGTCGTGCGGGCGGCGTCCGGCGGCCATCCGCAGGACGCCGACGGTGGTGCGCGCGGCTTCGTCCCAGTCGAGGTGGACCTCGCGCGCGTCCGGGTCGAGGAAGATCCGGCGGGCCATGTTCCGTTCGTGCGGCGGGAGTTCGGGGAAGTCGGCGATCAGCGCGGCCGCGAGGGGGTTCCAGGCGAGGACGTCGTTGCGGTCGTTCATGATCACGGCCGGGGTGGTCGGCATGGCCTCCACCACCCGCCGCAGCGCGGGGCGCAGCGCGTCGGTGCGCGGGGCGGCGGCGCGGCGGCGGGGTGGCCGGGCGAGGTCGTGCAGATGGGCGCGTTCGGCGGGACCGAGCCGCAGCGCCCGGCCGAGCGCGTCGAGGACCTCGTCGGACGGGCGGTCCGCGCGCCCCTGTTCCAGGCGCACGTAGTAGTCGGTGCTCAGCCCGACCAGGTCCGCGACCTCCTCGCGGCGCAGGCCGGGCACGCGGCGGCGGCCCGTGGGCGGCAGGCCGACGTCCTCGGGTGCGACCAGGGCCCGCCGGGCGCGGAGATAGTCGCCGAGGGTGTTGGTGATCACGATCGAGCCGGCCATGCGCCCCAGTATGGGGCCCGCCAACGAGGAGTCGGGCCCCGGAGGGTGGCCCTGTCAGTCCCAGGGACCGCGCACACCCGGGCCGGTCAGCGGCGTTCCTTCGGGGCGAGGGCCCGGTGGGTGAGGACCGCGCCGAGTGCGGACAGGGCGGCGAGGCCGAGGCCGAGGAGGTGGAAGGCGCCGGTGAAGCCCGCGGCCACGGCCGCGTGCTGCGGTGCGGGGACCTGCCCCTGGACGACGGCCTGGGCGGCGAGTTCGGCGGCGGTGCCGGGGGTGAGGCCGCTGTCGTGCAAGCGGGCCGCGGTGAGTGCGGTGAGGACGGCCGCGGCGCCGGCGACGGCGACGGATTCGCCCGCGATCCGCATGGTGTTGAAGATGCCCGCCGCGGCCCCGGCGTTCTCGACCGGGACGGTGCCGACGGCCGCGTTGTCCATCACGCCGAACGCCAGGCCGACACCGGCACCGAACGGCAGCAGCGGCAGGGCGAGCGCCGGCCACGATCCGCCGTCGTCGAGGGTCACCAGCAGCAGGGACCCGATCGAGATGAGCACGGAGGCACTGGTCAGGACGGCCCGCAGCGAGGTGCGGGCGGCCAACCGGCCGGCGGCCAGCGGCAGGAGGAGGACGGGGACGGTCATCGGCAGCAGGAGCAGACCGCTGGTCAGGGTGTCGCGGCCGGCGGCGCCCTGGAGGTACGTGGGCAGGTAGACGAGCAGGATGACGAAGCCGAGGGTGACCGTGAAGGGCTGGCACACCACGGCGAGGAACTCCGGCCTGCCGAAGAGCCGGACGTCGAACAGCGCCCGGTCGCCCCGGCGCAGCTCGACCACCGCGAACAGCGCGACGAGCAGGACGGCCGCGGCGAACAGGCCGAGGGTGGCGGGTGCGGCCCACCCGGCCGTGGTCGCCTCGACGAAGGCGAAGGACAGGACGGCGAGTCCGGCCGTGAAGACGGCCAGTCCGGCCAGGTCCAGGCCGGACCGGTCGGGGCTGCGGGACTCCGGTGCCCGGGCCGCGCACAACGCCGCCGGCAGGGACATCACCGCGACCAGGAGGAACACCGACCGCCAGCCCGCCGCCTCCACCAGGGCTCCGGCGGCCGGCGGGCCGATCGCCAGACCCACGCCGAACGCGGTGCCCAGGATCCCGAACGCCAGTTGCCGGCGCCGTCCCGAGGTGGCGCCGGCCAGCACCGCCGATCCCGCGGCCAGGACGGCCGCGGCCCCGCAGCCCTGGATCGCCCGGACCGCGTCGACCACCGGCATCGACGGCGCCAGCGCGACGAGCAGCGACATGACGCCGACCACGGCGATCCCGGCGAGCAGTACCCGCCGCCGCCCGTACCGGTCGGCGAGGCTGCCGGCCGCGAGCGGCAGCGCGGCGAAGCCGATGTTGAAGGCGTTGAGCATCCACTGTCCGCTGCCGGCCGAGGAGTCCAGGGCGGACGCCATGCTCGGCAGCGCCACCGCGGCCCCGGTGACGGAGAACGGCAGCATCAGGCCGGCGGACGCCACGCCGACGACCGTGGGCCAGAAGCGGTGTCCGGCGGCGTCGTCCGGCGCCGGGTCGGCGGTCGGGGCCGGGTCAGTGGTCGGGGCCGGGTCAGCAGTCGGGGCCGGGTCGGCGGTGGGGGCCGGGCGCGCGTCTTCGAGCGAAGTGGCTTGGGAGGCCGGGGAGGTGGTGGACATGCCTCGATCGTCGGCGAGCCCCGGAACCGGATGAAGGGTCCGTCGTTCCCTGGGAACGACGGACCCACCCTCCGGCTACTCCCCCGGCTCCAGCCCGGGCCGCTCGCCGCTCCGGTCGGCGCGGCCCTGCTGGGTGCCCAGGCCCTGGGTGCCCAGGCCCTGGCGGACCGAGTCCAGGATGGTCAGGCCCTGGCTGACCAGGCCGGCGGCGATCTCGCCCAGGCCGTCCGTGCCGTTGAGCACGTTGACATTGGCGCCGGCGAGGCCGCCCGCCGCCTCCTTGACGATCTGCGGCAGCTGGTCGATCAGCATCCGGTCCAGCGCCACCCGATCGTGCGAAGCCGCCGCCTCGGCCTGGATCTTCATCCGCTCCGCCTCGGCCAGTGCGACGACCCGGATCCGCTCGGCCTCCGCCTCGGCCGGCTTCACGATCTCGGCGACCAGCTGCTGCTGGCGCAACTCGGCCGCGCGCTGGGCCAGTTCGGTCTGCGCCGCCAGCACCTCCTGCTGCGCGTGCGCCTGCGCCAGCGGGCCGGCCTGGGCGGCCTGGGCCTGGGCCTGGTCCACCTCGGCGTTGTACTGCGCCTTCACCACCGCCGTCTGCCGGGCGTACTCGGCCTGTTGCCGGGCGGACTCCTGCTCGGCCTCCGCCGCGGCCTGGGCGGCCTGCGCCTGGGCGATCTGGGCCTGCCGCTGGATGGCCGCCCGGTGCGGGGCCGACATCGCGGCGATGTAGCCGGTGTCCCCGTCGTCGATCGACTGGATCTGCAGGGAGTCCACGATCAGCCCGATCTTCGCCATCTCGGCCTTCGAGGTGTCCAGCACCTCGGTGGCGAGCTTCTGCCGCTCGGTGACGATCTCCTCGACCGTCATCGAACCGATGATGGCGCGCAGGTGCCCGGCGAAGATCCGGCCGGTCAGCACGGACATCTGGTCCTGGTCGGACAGGAAGCGCTGGCCCGCGTTGACGATGCTCTCGGTGTCGTTGCCGACCTTGAAGGCGATCACCGCCCGTACCGTCAGCGCGATCCCCTGCTTGGTCACACAGGTCTCGGCGACCTCCGCCTCGCACATCGCCAGGGTCAGGAAGCGGACCTTGCGGAAGACCGGCAGGACGAACGTGCCGTGCCCGGTCACCACCCGGAACGGCGCTCCGGACAGGCCCCGTTTCCCACCCGAGATCAGCATCGCCTGGTCGGGGGCGGGTACCCGATAACCGAACATCCTGGTCGTCTCCTCAGCGCAAGCCGTCCGGCCGGTCGGCCAACGGGTCGTCGATCGGGTCGGTCCACTCGATGACGTCGACCTGGCGCGCACCCCGCGATTCGACCACCAGGACGGAGGCCCCCTTCGGCAGGGGCTCCTCCGACCAGGCGAGGAAGGCCTCCGAACCGCCCCTGACCCGCACCAGGACCTCGCCGGGGCCGGCGGCTCCCCGGGTGCCGATCACCAGCACCCCCGGGCAGCCGATCACGGCCTCGTCGGACACCATCGACGGCCCCTCTCCCGTTGGACGTCGCGCGACCGTCCCGGCACCAGCTCGCGCCGGCGGCGCACGGGCGCGCGACCGGCTCACCGTACCGGAGCACCGCCGGTTCCAGGGTGTCACGCGCCACTCGTGCTGTCGATCAGCCTGCACGACATCGCCGGACGCCCCGTCATCACCACCGGCACGGAACCACCGGCACGGGACCACGGACACGGAACCACCGGCACGAAGAAGGGGCGGCACTCCTCACCCGCCACCGGACGGCCGACCCTCCGGGCCCGCTCGGAGGGTCGGCATGTACACGCGCCGTTTACGGGCGTGTCCATGCGGTGTGTATCGGACTGCCGGACAGTTCCCGGCGGGCCGGGACCGCCCCGGCCCTCCCCGAAGGAGAACCGGTACGACATGACACGAGCACACCGCCTCGGCTCCACCGCCCTCCTGGCGGCCGGCGCCCTCCTCGTGGTGGCCGGCACGGCCTTCGCCGCGCCCGCCCAGGAGGCGCACGCCGCCGGCGTCCGCATCTCGGCGCAGGCATCGCCGCCGCCCGCGGCGCCGGCGCAGCTCCCGCCGCCCCGCCTGGCCTCGGGGGGCCAGGAGGTCCCGCTCCAGCCGCCGGCGCCGCTGAGCACGGACCTGAAACCGGGTGCCAAGGGGGGCGCGGCCCCGAAGGCCGTCCAGCCGCGGGCCGGAAACCCGGTGACCGACATCATCTCGTCCCTCATCGACATCTTCGAGAAGCTCGTCGACATCATCCAGAAGGCGCTGGAGAAGCCGGACCGGGGATCCTTCGTGCAGGCGGTCGTCAACGACACCGCGGCACGCACCGGCGGCCACTACAACATCATGCTGGTCGCCGACGACGCCCGCTTCGACGCCTCCTTCGCGCACACCGTCTGGGACGGCCACATCAAGTACAAGGACGGCCAGCTCTTCCGCCTCTTCATCTTCGACTCGGGACACTTCACCCTGCGCAGCGACGGCGGGTGGAGCAACTGGGGCTTCTACGGCCGCTTCAGCAGGTCCAGCTCGGGCGAGCTCACGTTCTACAAGTCCCCCGGCGACAGCATGAGGAGCGCCGCCGCCGACTCCAAGTGCGTCGACGACCAGCAGGGCGGCCTGGGCAACGGCAACCCCATCCAGATCTACGACTGCAACACCACCGACCCGCAGTGGTGGTACCGCGACGGGCAGGCGCTCAAGGTCACCATCAGCGGCGTCACCAAGTGCCTCGACGCGGGCGGCGGCGGCTGGACCGACAAGGTCCAGCTCTGGGACTGCAACGGCACCCCGCCGCAGCAGTGGTCCTACGACAACGGCGCGCTGCGCAACGCCAAGTGGCAGTACTGCCTCGACGTTCCCAACAGCAACCTGGGCAACGGCAACCGGCTGCAGATGTACCCGTGCAACGACAGCAGCACGCAGCACTTCACCCTGCCGTAGCGACGGCACGCCCCGGCCCGGCCGCCCCGGCCGGGCCCACCACCACCGACTTCGCACATGAGGTGCACCCCCATGAAGAGAACCCTCCTGGGCTCCGCCCTGCTGCTCGCGGCGGGAACCGTCCTCGCCCTCGGGCCGGCCGCGGCCGCGCAGTCACCGGACCGGGCTTCGCTGCCCGCGATCGCCGCCGCGAGCGACCAGGGCAGCATCCCGCTCGCCGCGCCCACCGCTCACCCGTCCCCGTCCGTGTCCCCGTCCACACCCGCGCACGCGGCGCCGCGCGCGCAGCTCGCCTCGTCCGGCGTCCAGATCACCAAGGACGACATCGGGGTGGGCGGCGCCATCCAGTCCCTGTTCGACCAGTACCCGCCCTTCGTCTTCCCACCGGACCAGCTCGTCAAGGGCTTCGTGGCGCACGGCGCCGACCTGACCGGCGGTCACTACAACCTGCTCCTGGTCCGCTCCGACGCCCGGTTCGACATGAACTTCAGCACCGTCCGGGCCTCCGCGATCCTCACCCACAGCAACGGCATCCGCTTCAACCTCTGGATCTTCGACCAGGGCACGTTCACGCTGCACAGCGACGGCGGATGGACGAACTGGGGCTTCTACGGCCGCTTCAACAGCTCGGGGGGCAACGTCAACTTCTACCGCCTGCCCGGCGGGCCGGTGGTCGGCAAGGACGGCAAGTGCCTGGACGTCCGCGGGTCCGGCACGGCCAACGGGACGCCCGTCCAGATCTACCACTGCAACAACACCAACGCCCAGTGGTGGGACCGGGACGGACTGGCCGTGAAGGCCCTCGGCAAGTGCCTCGACGCCAACGGCGCCTCGACCGGCGCCCTGGTGTGGCTGTGGGACTGCAACGGCAGCGCCCCGCAGCAGTGGTACTACGAGAACGGGCAGCTGCGGAACGCGCAGTGGTCGTACTGCCTGGACATCCCGAACGGTGACACCACCGACCAGCGGCAGTTGCAGATGTACGCCTGCAACGGCGGCGACACGCAGCGCTTCAGCGTCCCCGGCGACTGAGCACCGGCACCCGACCGCCCGACGAGCCGCCGGCCGTACCCCCGTGGTACGGCCGGCGGCTCCGCCGGTGCCGGGCTTCAGGCCTGTCGGGGCCCTACCGAGCACCCGCCTGGACGAGCTCCCCGGACTCCGGGAGATCCGGGTCGCCGGCCGGGTCGCCGACCGGGTCGCCGGCCGGGGCAGCGGCCGGGGCGGCGGCCCGCAGCGCCGCCTCGACCCTGCGGTTGGTGGTCATGGTCGAGGTGACGGCGGTCATCGCGAGGAGGAGGCCGGCCGCGGTGTACAGCGGGGTGCGCACGTCGTGGGTGGCGGCCAGCCAGCCGCCGAGGACGGCACCGAGCGGGGCGGCGCACATGGCGAGCATCCGGGAGGTGGAGGTGACCCGGCCCATCAGCTCGGCGGGGACGATCGCCTGCCGGAGGGAGGGGCTGAGCACCATCGTGGCGCCCATGCCCACCCCGCAGGCGGCGAGCGCGAGGCCGGCCACGTACGCGTTCGGGGCCGCGGCGAGGCCCAGGATGGCGAGCCCCTCGAGGGCGGCCGTGCAGGTGAGTGCGGTGCCGGTGCCGAGCCGCCGGCCGAGGGAGGAGGCGATGCCCGCGCCGAGCAGGCCGCCGGTGGACTCCACGGTGAGGAGCAGGCCGAAGCCGAGGGTGCCGGTGCCGAGGCGGTCGTGCGCGAAGAGGGCGAGGACCGTCTCCACGGCGAGGAAGGCGACGTTCCCGACCGCCGGGCGCAGCGCGAGCCCGAGCAGCAAGCGGTCCCGGAACACGTACGAGGCGCCGGCCCGCGCCTGCCGCAGCAGCGACTCGCGGGCCTGCGGGACGGGCCGGGGCGCGGCGGGCAGGGACCGTACGAGGACGGCGGAGAGGGCGAAGGACACCGCGTCGGCGAGCAGCGGGAGCGCCCGGCCGAGCGCGAGCAGGGCGCTGCCCGCGGGTGGCCCCGCGAAGCCGGACGCGGCGGTCTGGGTGCCGCGCAGGCGGGAGTTGGCGCGCTCCAGGACGGCCGGGTCGCGGCCGAGCAGGTCGGGCAGGTAGGCGGTGGCGGCCGTGTCGAAGAAGAGTCCGCCGAGGCCGAGCAGGAAGGCGACGGCCGCGAGCAGCGGAATGCTCAGCACGTCGAGCGCGGCCGCTGCCGCCGGTACCGCGAGCAGCACCGCGCGCGCCGCGTCCGTGACCCACATCGTGCGCCGGCGGTCCCAGCGGTCCACCAGCGCGCCGCCGAGCACCCCGAAGAGCAGCCACGGCAGCGTGCCGGCGGCCGAGACGGCGGCGAGCGCCATCGGATCACGGGTCAGGGTCAGGGCGAGCAGCGGCAGTGCGGCGTGCGAGACCCCGTCGCCGAGCGAGGAGACCGTCTGCGCGGTCCACAGCCGTCCGAACCCGGTGGGCACCGTCGTTGCTTCCGTGCTCACTTGGCGTCCTCCTCGGTCTGCTGGACGGGTGCCGGGTGGAACAGGGCGAAGACCAGCGAGGTGTCCGGCAGCGACGGATCGGACAGCTCCCGGTACTCGTCCGCCAGGGCGTGCAGCCGCGCGCCCAGTTCCGCGAACTGCTCGTCGGTGAGCCGCAGATGGGCCATCCGCACCTGCCGCCCGCCGTCCGCGGGCGCGGCCTCCAGGTCCGCGACCGCGTGCCGCATCAGCACGTCCGGCCCGCCCTCGCCCGGGGCCGGCAGCACGACCGACCGCGCGGCCATCGCGTAGTAGCGCTCGTTGACTCCCCGCACCTTCCGCGTCCGGACCACCTTCACCAGGCCGGCCCGTTCGAGCAGCCGCACGTGGTAGCTGGAACTGCCCTTGGCGAGGCCGACCCGCTCGGCGATCTGGGTGATCGTCGCGGGCTCGAAGCGGAGCACCGCCATGATGCGGTGACGGGTGAGGTTGGAGACGGCGCGCAGCTGCTCGTCCGTGGTGACGTGGAACGTCTCGGGAAGATCATCGGTGGGCATGCCCTCAATGGTCAACACTTCTTGACCATTGCGCAAGGGGTTTCTCCGGACCGTGCCTCGGCGCCTGACCGGATCGTTCCGCATCCGGGCCCGATGGTGTCTACGCCCAGGCCGCCGACAGGGGCCAGGATCGAGGCATGAAGAACGCACTCCTCGTCATCGACGTCCAGGAATCCTTCCGGCAGCGCGAGAACTGGGCCGCCGTGTCCAACCCCGCGATCGTCGACCGGGTCAACGAGCTCGTCGAGCACGCCCGGGGCCGCGGCGACCTCGTCGTCTGGGTCCTGCACTCCGAGCCCGGCACCGGCACGGTCTTCGACCCGGCCCGCGGCTTCGTCCACCTGATCGACGGCCTGGTGCCGGCCGAGGGCGAGCCCGTCGTCACCAAGACCTCGCACAACGCGTTCACCACCACCAACCTCCAGCAGCTGCTCACCCAGCACGGCGTGCGCGGCGTCGTGGTCAGCGGCATCCGCACCGAGCAGTGCTGCGAGACCACCACCCGGGTCGCGAACGACCTCGGCTACGACGTCACCTTCGTCACCGACGCCACCGCCACCCACCCGATCGAGCACCGCGACGCCCCCGCCGGACGCAGCCTCGCCGAGGTCCTCGCCGATCCGCGCACCCTCTCCACGGACGACGTCATCGCCCGCACCGAGTACGCTCTGGCCGGCCGCTTCGCCACCGTCACCACCGTGAAGGAGTTGACCGGATCGTGACCCGTGTCGTCTTCCTGCTCGTCCCGCACGTGCACCTGCTGGACCTCGCCGGGCCCGCCCAGGTGTTCTCCACCGCGGCCGACCACGGCCTCGGCTACCGGAGCGCGTACGTGGCCGAGCAGGAGGACGTCCCCACCGCGCAGGGCGTCACCCTGCGGGCCGCCACCGCGTGGCCGCGCCTCGCGCCCGGCGACCTCGTCGTGGTGCCCGGCTGGCGGGCGCCGCGCCTGCGGTCCAACGGCGCGCTGACCGCCGCCACGCTCGACCGGCTCACCGCGCACCACGCCGCCGGCGGGACGGTCGCGAGCGTGTGCGCCGGCGCCGACGCGCTCGGCCGCGCCGGGCTGCTGGACGGCCGGCGCTGCACCACCCACCACGACCTCCAGGACGAACTCGCCCGCCGCTACCGGCGGGCCACCGTCGTCCGGGACGTGCTCTACGTCGTCGACGACCGGGTCGTCACCTCGGCGGGCATCGCCAGCGGGATCGACCTCGCGCTGCACCTCGTCGCCGTCCGGCACGGCCCGGCGGCCGCCGCCCGGATCGCCCGCGAGATGGTCGTCTACGCCCGCCGCAACGGCGACGAGCGGCAGACCAGCGCGATGCTCCGGCACCGCGGCCACCTCGTCGACGCCGTCCACCGCGTCCAGGACCTCATCGACGCCCGCTTCGACACCCGGCTCGGCCTCGCCGACCTCGCCGCCGCCTCCGGCGTCAGCGAACGCACCCTCACCCGCCACTTCACCGAGGCGACCGGGCTCACCCCGCTGCGGTACCAGCAGGAACTGCGCGTCGAGCGCGCCGAACACCTCATCGCCCACGGCGCGACCACCGAGACGGCCGCCCGCGCGGTCGGCTTCCAGGACGCCCGCATGCTGCGCCGCCTCCGCGCCGCCCGTACGGAGGCCGGGGGCGGAGGCGGGGCCGGGGGCGGAGGCGGCGTCAGGACCAGGGCCCAAAGGTCGACCTGACCCTGATCCTTTTGTTCGGATCGGCACTGTCCGGCGCCTCGGGGAACGGAAATACTGAGCCCGTCACAGCGCGGGGCCCGCCCTCGCGCCCCGCCCGAACTCCGCCACCAGCAAAGGAAAACACGTGGTCACCATCGGCAGGCTCACCCCGTCCGACCGCCAGGAGTGGGAGGTCCTCTTCCGCGCCTACATGGACTTCTACGAGCGCGAGCTGCCGGACGACATGTACGAGCGCGCCTGGACGGCCTTCCAGGACGACACCCGCATGCACGCCCTCGGCGCCAAGGTGGACGGCAAGCTGGTCGGGATCACCCACTTCCTCGTCCACGCCAGCACCTCGGCGCCGGACGTGTGCTACCTCCAGGACCTGTTCACCGCGCCGGAGACCCGCGGCCAGGGCGTCGGGCGGGCACTGATCGAGGCCGTCGCCGACTGGGCCCGCGCCCGGGACTGCTCCCGCGTGTACTGGATCACCCACGAGACCAACGAGACGGCGCGCCGGCTCTACGACAAGGTCGCCGAGAACCACGGGTTCATCAACTACCGGATCAACCTGCCGTAGCCGCCGCCCCGCCACGTCTACAGCCCGGCCTCCTCGACGAGGGCGGCGAGGTACTCCCGGGCCGTCCGCGGCCGGGCGAGCGGCGCGGCCTGCCCGGCCCAGAGGTTGAGGTAGTCGGGCAGCCCCCGCTCGACGGCCGCCCGGCGGAGGGGCGCGGTCAGCGCGCCCTGCACCGGGTACGGCGCGAGCTCGCCCTCGCGGCCGGCCAGGTCCCGCGCGAACCCGTTGGCGATCGTCCGGGCCTGGCGGCCCGAGAAGGCACTGGTCAGCACGGTGACCCGGGCCTGCGGGCCGTGCAGGGCCTCCTTGTGGGCCGGGCTCGCGCCGGATTCGTCGGTGGCGAGGAAGCCGGTGCCGATCTGCACGGCGCCCGCACCGAGCGCGAGCGCGGCCGTGATCCCCCGGCCGTCGACGATCCCGCCCGCGGCGACCACCGGCACCGACACGGCGTCGACGACCTGCGGGACCAGCGAGAACGTCCCGACCAGGGACTCCCCCACCGGCCGCAGCCACGCCCCGCGGTGTCCCCCGGCATCCGACCCGGAGGCCACGACGGCGTCGACCCCCGCCTCGTCGAGCGCCACCGCCTCGTCGACCGTGGTCGCCGTCCCCAGGGTGACGATGCCGCGCCGCCGCGCCTCGGCCAGCACGCTCGCGGGCGGAACGCCCATCACGAAGCTGAACACCGGCGGCCGGGCCTCCAACAGCGCCTCCACCTGCCGCTCGAAGTCCTGCCCGAACGACACGGGAAACTCCGGATCGGGCAGCCCGAGCCGCTCGAGGTGCGGCCGCACCGGCCCCAGGTACGCGGCGAACTCCTCCTCCGTCACCGCCAGTTCCCGCTCCCCCGGCTGCGGCACCCAGAGGTTCACCGCGAACGGACGCGCCGTCCGGGCCCTGATCTCCGCCACCACGGCCCCGATCTCCGCCGGAGCGAGGACATGGGCACCGTAGGAACCCAGCCCGCCACCGTTGGACACCGCCGCGGCCAGGCCCACCGTGGAGTAGCCACCCCCGAACGGCCCCTGCACGATCGGATGCTCGATGCCCAACAGCTCGGTCACCCGCGCACGGGCCGACCCACGATCGACGGACATGTCTCCTCCTTCGCCCGGACCCCCCACTACGCCGGCCGCACCACGCGGGGCCCACTACCGATCACACCACCATCTCCCGCACCGGGTAAACGTGTTGGCCCTCACAACCGATCGCGCACGCCCCGGTGTCCGTCCGGGCGTCCCGGGCAGGCCGGTCGGACCGTTCAGGCTGGAAGCTGACGACGTGCCCAGGTGCGGTCGCTCGGGGTCGGTTCGGTTCGCCAACGGGCGCGGAGGACTCCGTCGTCGTCGGGCATGACAGCGGTGCACAGCGGCACACGTTCATCCACGTACATGGACAGCAGGGCGGCGGCACGAGCGCGGGACATCCGGGCGACCAGGTCGGGGAACTCGTCCTCGTCGGCGATGGCGCTGCGGATGGTGCCGTCGTCGTCCTGCCACACGCCTTCGACGAGGCCGTCTGCGGGCAGGGCGCTCAGGACGGCGTCGATGTCCGTGGACAGGGGCGGCCATACGGCGAGACGGGCCCGGGGAGCCAGTCCGGCGCGCACGGGGTCGATGGTGTCGCGGGTGAGGTGGTGCCAGCGTGAGGCGCCTTCGAGGTGCGTCTCCTCCAGGATTCCGGCCCGGCCGGTGGCGACCGCCCGGTGCAGGTCGGCCCAGAAGTCGTCGTCGCCGGGCCGCTGGACGACCTGCTCCTCCTCCTCGAAGGCGTACGGGGAGGTGTCCAGGCGTTCCGGGAACAGTCCGAGTTCCCGGGTACGGGCCAAGGCCGCCTCGCAGGGCCGGCTGCTGCCGACGTAGACGTACTGGTCCCATCCCACGTGGACCGCGAACGCGCCCTCCACCTCCAGCCGGCACCAGGCGCCGTTGTCGCGCAGCATGGCACGCACCAGCTCCAGCCCGATGTCGAGCGGCACTTCCGCCCCGTCGTGGAAACCGGCGGGGCCGGCCGGGAAGAGCCCGTCCAACCCGAAGCCGTCCACCGGAGGCTCCAGACCGAAGTGCGCGAACGACGGGACCTGCGGCTCTCGTACCGCCAGACGCTCGACGCCGGTTTCCCCGGCGAAGGCCGCGACCGCCCGAAGATAGGCGGCCTCGACCTCGCCGTGATCGCTGACGGTGTCCTCACTGCCGGTGTAACGCCCACGCTCGTCACGGTCGGCGGGGTCGTACTTGGTGACTTGGTAGACGTAGGGGAGCTGCACCGCCCCATCATCCAGCACGCTCGCGTCGCCCGGCGAGGAGGCTGAAGTCCGTACTCAGTCGTCCTCGGGCAGGTGGAAGTAGACCGTCCCCGACCGCCAAGGCCCGTGCGCGGTCATCTCCGACTCGATGACGACGTCCTGAACCTCCACGGGGCCCAACGCCTCGATCGAATCGGCCAGCCTCCGCAGGAGCGCCGGCACGCTGTCGCAGCCCGGGCCTTCCGGGTTGGCCTGGGAGAAGTGGTGAACGGTCCAGTACTCCGGCGTGCTCGTCACGGGCTCGATCGTAGAACCCGCCAGCCCTCTTCCGGCCCCGGCCAGGCCCACCACCACCGGGCCGGGTGGCCGGTCGCCGACCGGCCACCCGGCCGCCGCCCTACTGTCCGCCGATCAGCAGGGAACCACCGAGTCGGTCTCGCTCACCACGTCACCGTCCGATACCCAGCCCGCCAGTCCGTGGTCGTCGCCCACGGTCCACAACCAGCGGTAGGGGTGGACGTGGCTGCCGTTCGGGTGGTCCGGAATCTCCTGCCGGCAGGCGAACCACGACGGGTTGCTGCGCAGGTAGTCGCTGGGCGCCCATGTCGGACCGGCGTCGTGAACGGCGGCGCCGTAGCTGTTGTTGCAGTAGGAGGCGTTGTACCAGAACTTGACGACTCCCGCCGACCAGCAGGCGGACGCCGCATGGGCGGACCCGGACGGGACGACGACCATCGCTGCGACCGCCGCGGCGGTGGCCGCGACCGCCGCGGCCTTCTTGATGTGACGCACGGTGCGAACTCCTCGGAGAGATCGGTTGTGACTTGGTGTTCCGGATTCCGGCTGGGGCGACTCAGAACCAGCTGGTGCAGACCACATCGGGCCGCCCGGCCACGCTGCCGCAGGCGCGCATGACCACGCCGGCGTCCCGCCACTGGGCGGTGTGGACGTCCTGGCCATCGGTGATGGTGGTGTGGCCCAACTGCGGCTCCCAGTGCGCGCCGCCGTCCGAGCTCCGGTCCACCCAGATGTGGTCGCCGGCGCCGCCGCGGCTGATCCGGCCCCACCCGCACTGGGTGGAGTCGCTGTAGCGCAGTTCGATCAGGCGGCCCTGCAGTTCCACCGACCGGCCCGCCGGCGTGCGGGCGTCCGATCCGGTGGGTTCGGTGTCGTCCGTACACGTGGACGCCGGCGTCGGGACGCTACTCCCGGACGCGCACTCGGGCACCGGCAGCACGGCCGGCCCCTGGACGTAGATGTTGCTCACCCAGCCCTGGTAGTCCGGCAGGTAGGACCAGACGTCGTTGACGTAGCCCTCGGCCTGAACCAGTCCGCCGTGGGCCTGACAGGTGATCCGTACGGCGCCGGGAGCCGCGATGGTCGACACGATGTCCGCGGAGGTGGAGGCACTGCTTCGGACGTGCACGTCGGAGCCCCAGGTGCTGAACCGGCCGCCGCCGGGCGTGCCCGACAGGCCGCTGAGGTCACGTCCCGTCCCGCACTCGGGGACGTCCGGCAGGACGGCCGGGCCCTGGAGGTAGATGTTGGTGATCCACCCCCGGTACTCGGGCAGGTACGACCACCAGTCGTTGGTGATGCCCTCGGCGGTGATGCTGTCCCCGCGCCGCTGGCAGTTCACCTTCGCCTGGGTGGGGCCGGGCAGGACAGCCACCACCCGCGAGCCGTGCACCGGCTGCTCTGCCAGCCGGATCCAGGTGCCCCAGGTGCTGTGCACGACCCCGGACGCCCCCGGGTCCGGTCCGGGATTCGGCTGCCCGACTGTGTCCGGATTGATCCGGATCGCCATGACGAACTTCTCCGCGTTCAGCACCTTGGCGTGCAAGGGCGTACCCGACTGGGCGGCCTCGGCAATCTTGTCGCCGCCCAGTGAGAGCGCGACGTGCTCGATGGAGTTGCCGTACCAGTGCTTGTCGCCGAAGAACACGATGTCCCCGGGCTGGAGCCCGCCGGGGCCGTAGATCACGGTGTTCCGGGCCGCGGGCGCGGTCAGCACCTGGACCTCGTTGCCGGTGGCGCCCTTCCCGAGGATGTCGTAGCCCACGGCCTGGGACCAGACGTACCGCACGTACCCGGAGCAGTCGAAGCCCAGCACGGTGTCGTCGTGCCGGGACGCCTCGTCCGTGCCGTCGTAGTACCCGTAGGTCTTGCCCGGCAGGGCTCCGTGGCCGCCGTCCCAGGTGTACATCGTGCCGGCGGCGATCTCCGCGCAGGCTGCCCTGACCGCCAGGTCGGCCAGCCGGTTCGGCGCCGCCGCGTACAGCTGGCAGGGCACATCGGCGGCGTGTGCCGGCGGACTCGTCGCGGTCACCGTGAATCCGGTGAGCAGCAACAGGCCGAGTAGAAGGCACAACCTGTGCCGCATTCCTCGTGCGAGCTTGCTCGGGAATCCCATCCGCCCTCCTTTTCGATCGGAATGAACCACCAAGGGACTGTTCCCTCGGTCTTCGAACAGCCTTGGCCGCGCTGGTCCGGTGGACAACGCCTCCCCCGCCGGACGGGACGGCACCGGGACGGCCAACACCCTGACCTGCTGGGACGTCCCCGGTGGGACGGACTGCGGGATGCTGTGGGAGACTCCCGGCCGGGAAACGCAATCCGACCGGGGGGAACCGGATGCCTGGATGGGACGAGGCACGTCAGGACGAGTCGACAGCCCTTGCGACATTCGCCGAGGGATTACGAGCGGTCAGGGCGTCGACCGGCAAGAGCCTCAAGGAACTCGAACGTGTCACCATGACCAGCGACTCGTCCTGGTCGCGGTATCTGGCCGGCCGCGGGATTCCGCCGTGGCCGGTCGTCGAAGCCCTCTGCCGCGAGGCCGGCGAACCCGCGGACGAGCTACGCACGCTCTGGGAGGCGGCGCGGGACGAATCCGGCCGGCGTAGAGAGCCACAGCAGCAAAAACAGGAGGAACAACCCTCGCCCGGGACGGAACCTGCTCCTCCGGTCAATTCCCGAAAGCGTCGCCTCGGTTGGGCTGCCGCAGCGCTCGGCGCGGTCCTGACCAGCATCGTCGCCGTACTGATCGGCCAGGGATCCGGGGACTCCCCGACCACTCCCGCAGCCTCGAGCCCATCGGGCGCCGCCACCGCGGCACCGGTCCCCGGGAACACCCCGAGCAAGGTCCTGACCCCCGGCGACCTGCGCAGCGACGCGGACGTGCCTGCGCAGTTCCGCGGCTACATCGAGGCCGCCGCCCGCCGTTGCACGGAACCTGAGATCACCCCGGCCCTGTTGGCGGCCATGCTCAAGGTGGAGAGCAACTTCGACCCGAACCTGCGCAGTCCGCAGACCGACGAGTACGGCATCGCGCGGTGGACCCCTGCCGTCTTCAACGCCTGGGCGGTGGACGGCGACGGCGACGGCATCAAGGACTACATGTCCCCCGGCGACGCCATCACCACCATGGGTGTGTACACCTGCTGGCAGGCCCAGCGCTTCAAGCAGAACGGCCTCCACAGCAACTTCCCGGCGCTGATCGCCGCCGGGTACCGCACCAGCGACAAGGCCGTCCTCCAGGCGGCCGGCCCGCCGCCCGGCACCGAGCAGCACGTGGCAGAAGTCCTGCGCTACCTCAAGGAGTACGGCGTCTCCTGAAGGGCCCCCGACTCTATCCGCGCCCACTGCCTGTCGGTCAAAGGCGCCACCGGACCGACGATCTGATGCCAGAAAGGAACGCCCTCGCGCCCGGCCCCGCCCTGGTCGGGTGGCTGACCCGGCGCCGGTTGAGTCTGCTGCACGAGAAGTCGATCGGGCCGACTTCCCGTGCGGGCGGGCTGCCTCGCGGACGGCGGCAGAGGACGGGACGGCACGCGTCAACTCGGCTTGTGTCGTGGACGGTTGGTGAGGTGACGGACGGGGGAGGCTGAGCGCATGGGGATCGTTCTGGTGTTCCTGCTCGTACTGGTGGGCGCCGTCGTGGGCGCGTGCGTCGTCCTGACGCTTCGGGAGAGGTCGCGGTCGTACCGGGCCGAGGGCTGGGAGGGGGCGCTGATCGAGCGGCGGCGGACGGCTGAGGCCGCGCGGATGCGGGCGGCGTACGCGAGTGTGTCCGTCCACGAGAGCAGCCTGGGGAACGAGGAACTCTTCATCCCCCGCTGATCGCGTCGGGCGAGGGGCGGTCCGACCTGCCAGGACCTGCCCGAACGGCGCCTCATAACCCGGTGATCACGGGCGTGGTCGTCCGCTAACCTCTGCCGGATGACGATCTCTTACGACGTGGCGGGCGATGGCCCCGCGGTGGTTCTGCTGCATTCCTCGGTGTGCGACCGGCGGATGTGGGACGGGCAGTGGCAGGCCCTGGTCGGGGCCGGGTACCGGGTGGTGCGGCTCGACTTCCGCGGGTTCGGCGAGTCGCCGATGGCGGACGCCCCGTACAGCGACGCCGGGGACGTGCTGGATCTCCTCGACCGTCTCGGCGTCGAGCGCGCCGCGCTGGTCGGCGCCTCGTACGGCGGCAAGGTCGCGCTGGAGGTGGCGGCGACGCGGCCGGAGGCCGTGACGGCGCTGGCGCTGCTCGGCGCCGGGATGCCCGGCCACGACCACAGCGCGGAGCTTCGGGCCTTCGGCGGCAAGGAGGACGAGCTGCTGGAGGCGGGCGACGTCGCGGGCGCGGTGGAGCTGAACGTGGACGCGTGGCTCGGCCCGGAGGCCGGCGAGGAGGCCCGGGCGCTGGTCCGCGAGATGCAGCGGAACGCGTTCGAGGTGCAGCTGGCGGCGACGGAGTTCTTCCGCAGCAGCCCCGAGGTCGACCTCGGGAAGGTCACCGCGAGGTGCCTGGCCGTGGCGGGCGCGCACGACTTCGCGGACTTCCGCGAGATCGCGGCGGTCCTGCCCGAGCGGATCGCGGGCCCCGCCCGGCACGTGGAGCTGGCGTGGGCCGGCCACCTGCCGAACCTGGAGCGCCCGGCGGAGGTGACGGACCTGCTGCTGGGCTTCCTCGGCGGGGAGTGACGCGGGGAGCGAGCGAGGGCCGTCGTTCACCTGTTTGCCCTGGTCGGCGGGTTTCCGTCATGATGTGCCGCCACTACGAAGCGGGAGCACGCCAACCATGAACATCCAGGTCACCTACGAGGCCACCACCGAGGACATCGTCGCCTCGGTGACGGCGAACGCGGCCTCCCGGCTCTGGCTCCGGTGGGCCATCGTCGGCCTGTGGCTGCTGCTGGCGGTGGCCTGCCTGGCCGCGGGCAGCGTCATGTTCGCGATCGCGGCGATCTGCTTCGGGTTCGTCCAGGTGGTGAACATCACCGCGGGCGGCCGCCGGATGGGGCTGAAGGTCGCCCCGCGCTACGTCGGGTCGACGACCGTCATCCTCACCGACGACGCCCTCCAGCTGAAGAGCCCGGCGCTGGACCGCCGCATCCCCTGGTCCTCGGTCAACAAGGTGGTGCACAACCCCGTGGCGTGGACGGTGCTGGCGCACAAGGTCGGCGCCGCGCCGCTCTCGGCGACGGTGCTCAAGGCGCCGTTCACCGAGGCGCAGCGCGCCGAGGTCGACGCGTTCCTGGCGCGCCTGCCCAAGGTCGGACACAAGGGCCAGGTCCAGGCCCAGGCCCAGGTCCAGGTCGGCGCGCGGTAGCGGTAGCGATAGCGACAGCGGTAGGGGAATTCGGGCCTGTCACGGACCCTCGGTCGTCAGGGATGACGGCCGAGGGTCGGGGCCGTTCACCCGTCGCCGCCGTCCGGGGCTTCCCGGACGAGGCGGAAGGCGAGGCAGACCACGGGGGTGTGGTCCTCGGCGGTGGTGCCCAGGGCGTGCCAGTAGCGGCGGTGGCCGGCGCGCCAGTCGTCCAGGGTGGTGAAGCCCTCTCCTTCCGCGTGGGCGTGTTCCCAGGTCACCGCGTCGAAGGGGAGGACCTCGATGCCGGTGATCTCGATGACGGCGACGGGCCGGCCGTGGTCGTCCAGGAGTGCCAGCCGTTCGCCGGGGTGTTCCAGGTGCTCGGACTCCTGGGCGTAGTCCGCCAGCAGGCCGGTGGTGGTGGTCTTGCGGCCCGCTAGTACCAGGGCGTTCAGTTCGGCCCGCATGCCGTCCGGGGTGCCGAGTTCCATGACGCGCAGGCCGTTGACGCGTGGCCACATGCTGTCGTCATCCTCTCGCCGCAAGCGCCGCCACCGCTCGGGTGAAGCGCGCCAGGCCTGCGGGGTCGTCCTGGAGGAAGAGGTTCGGTTCGATCAGTTCCAGCTCCAGGACGACCGGTTCCCCGGCGTTGTCCAGGACCAGGTCGACCCGGGCGAACAGCGGTGCGGCCGGCGCGGGGATCGCGGACAGCGCTGCCGCGGCCGTACGGAGCTCCGCCTCGGTGGGTAGGTACGGCGCGACGCCGAGGTGCGGGTCGCGGTCGTTGTCGATCGTGCCGGGCTCGGTGAGCAGGGGGTCCTTGCGGATCGCGTGGCTGAAGGCGCCGTCGACGAAGACCAGCGCGCGTTCTCCTTCCGCTACCCGGGGCAGGAACGGCTGGACGAGCACGCTGCGGCCCTGGTCCAGCAGCATCCGGGCGTGCCGGGCCGCAGCCGTGTGCCGGCCGGGCTCGTAGCGCGCCGTGTCCAGCGCGCCCGCGGACACGGCCGGTTTGACCACCACGCCGTCCGCCCCGTCGAAGTCCGCCGGGGTGGGCCGCGCGCCGGGTTCGAGGAACCGGGTCGGCACGACGGCGACTCCGCGCCGGGCGAGCTCGCGCAGGTAGTGCTTGTCGCTGTTCCAGCGGACCACGGGTGCGGGGTTGCGCAGCAGGGTGGTGCGGGCCGTGGTGTCGGCCCAGGTCAGGAACTCGTCGAGCCGTTCCACGTAGTCCCAGGTCGACCGGATGACCACCAGGTCGAACCGGTCCGGGGGCGCCGCGGCCCGGTGCCACAGCACCGGCTCCGCCGACAGGCCGTCGGCGCGCAGGGCGTCCACGATGAGCGGGAGGTCGGCGTCGTACTCGACTCCCGCCGCACTGGTCGCCACGGCGACCCTGGCTCCGCTCATGCACCCACTCCCACCGGACGCCCCGGCCGACTCTACCGCCGGATCCGGGGGTCGACACGGCGAGGCCGGCCGGCTCAGCGGCGCCAGCGGTAGAGGGCCTCCCACTCCTCGGTGATCCAGGTGCCGTCGCCGACCGGCATCACGTTGTCGACCTCGCGCATCGGGTATTCGAGGCGGCCGTGCACGGCGCCGGTGGCGGGGTCGGCGAGCCAGTGGCTGTGCTCGCGCCACCGGTCCTCGCCGAAGCGGAGGACGGCGGCCTCGTCGTACGTGTTGCTGAGCGTCACGATCACCGTGTCGTCGTCCACGAAGCCGCTGCGGGAGGAGATGTACGGGGCGTTGTGCACCGAGCAGTCGCCGGTGCCGGGGGCCGGGAAGTCGCTCAGGGCGAGCGTCGCGGTGACCCGGTAGTCGGGGAGGCTGTGCCAGGTGAGGTCCCGTCCCCGCCGGTCGGCGGTCATGCAGCGGGTGTTCGTCGAGTCGATGCCCAGGTAGTAGCGGTCGCCCGGCAGTTGGGCGCCCTGCTGCTGCGGCACCTGTCGGCCGAGTACGAGGGCGCCGGACTCCCAGCGCGCCTCGTAGTGGGTCTGGGCCACCCCCTCGCCGGACACGCTGACGCCGGCGACCTCGTCGTTCTCGTCCCAGAGCAGGCTGACGTACCGCTCGTAGCCGCCGCAGGGGAGCAGGCTCTCCCCCAGCACCGTGCCCGCGGCGTCCAGGGTGAGGATCCGGGTGGCGTCCGGCAGTCCGGAGGGCATCCGCAGCCAGATCCGCAGGTCCCGATCGGAGCCGCCCACCGACGAGCCGCCCGCCGGGGAGCCGCCGCCCGCGGAGCCATCTGCCGAGGAGCCGCCGGAGAAGTCGACGTCGCCCCAGCGGTGCGCCTCCCAGGTGCCGTACGGCCGGCTCCACAGCCTCGTGCCGTCCCGGGTGACGGCGACGTACGCCTCCTCGGTGGCGAAGACGGTGAACGACAGGTCGGGGGCCGTCCACTGCCGCCCCCACGGGTTCGGGTTCGGGGCCGGGAACTCGGCCAGCAGCTCGGCCTGTTCCTGCAGTTCGTAGATGCGCAGCGACCGGGCGCTGCGCACCTCGAAGCGGGGGACGGGGCCGGTGGGGTCGAGGCAGGTCTGGGCGCCGTTGCCCCGGTCCGGGATCGGATAGGTGGCCACCAGCTGCGGCGTGATCGTCATACCGCCATCCTCTCGCGCCCCCGGCCTCCTCATCTGATGCTCAGATTGGATGTGTTCCGTTCAAGCTCCGATTACCCCATCATGGGACGGTTGCCAGCGCGCCTACGCGCGTAGCACCGCCCCCGCACTTCCCTGTACCCCCACGGCACAAGGAGCTTGATCCATGCTCAGACACATCGGCGCCGTCCGCCCGCTCGCCCTGGGCGCGGTCGTCCTCACCGTGCTCGCCGGCGCCACCGCCGCCCCCCACCGGGCCGCCGCCGCGACCGCGACGACCACCACGACGGCGACCACGACGACCGCCCCGGCCGCCGCGACCGCCACCCAGCACCGCGTCCTGTTCGACAACACCAAGGCGGAGACCGCCGGCAACGCGGACTGGATCATCAGCACCAGCCAGCCGGACCCGCTCGCCCAGAACGCCAACCCCCAGTCCGAGACCGACTGGACGGGCGCCATCTCCGCCTGGGGCGTCGCCCTGCAGAAGACCGGCCAGTACAGCCTCAAGACGCTGCCGAGCGGCTCCTCCATCACCTACGGCACCGGCGGAGCGCTGGACCTCGCCAACTTCGACGAGTTCGTCCTGCCCGAGCCGAACATCCGGCTCAGCGACGCCGAGAAGACCGCGGTCATGAAGTTCGTGCAGAACGGCGGCGGGCTCTTCCTGATCTCCGACCACACCCAGAGCGACCGCAACAACGACGGCTGGGACTCCCCCGCCATCATCAACGACCTGATGACCACCAACTCGGTCAACAGCAACGACCCGTTCGGCCTCTCGGTCGACCTGCTCAACATCCAGACCGACAACCCGCGGGCGATCAGCGACGCCACCGACCCCGTGCTGAACGGCCCGTTCGGCACCGTCACCGGCAGCATCCTGCGCAACGGCACCACCTTCACCCTCAAGCCCGCCGACAACCCCTCCGTCAAGGGCATCGTCTACCGCACGGGCTACTCCGGCACCACCGGCGCCTTCTTCGCCACCAGCAGCTTCGGCAAGGGCCGGGTCGCCATCTGGGGCGACAGCTCGACCGTCGACGACGGCACCGGCGAGCCCGGCAAGACCGTCTACAACGGCTGGGACGACCCGGCCGGCACCGACGCCGCCCTCGCCCTCAACGCCACCTCCTGGCTCGCCGGCAGCGGCGGCACCAGCACCGGCGGCGTCACCCTCACCAACCCCGGTGCCCGGACGGCCACCGCCGGCACCGCCACCAGCCTGCAGCTCTCCGCCGCCGACACGGCCGGCGGCACCCTGAGCTACGCCGCGTCCGGCCTGCCCGCCGGTCTGAGCGTCAACGCCACCACCGGCCTGATCAGCGGCACCCCGACCACCGCCGGGACGTACTCCGTGACGGCCACCGCGACCGACTCCACCGGGCCGTCCTCCTCCGTCACCTTCGGCTGGACCGTCCAGCCGGCCGGCGGCAGCGGCTGCACCGCCGCCCAGCTGCTCGCCAACCCGGGCTTCGAGGCCGGCACGACCGCCGGCTGGACGGAGACCAACTCCGGCGGCAGCAGCACCATCAACAGCAGCTCCAGCGAGCCGCCGCACTCCGGCACGTACGACGCCTGGCTGGACGGGTACGGCAGCACCAACACCGACACGCTCGCCCAGACGGTGACCCTGCCGGCCGGCTGCAGCAGCTACACCTTCAGCTTCTGGCTGCACATCGACACCGCCGCGAGCGGCACCACCGCCTTCGACACCCTGAAGGTCACCGCGAACGGCACCACCCTGGCGACCTACTCCAACGTCAACGCGGCCGCCGGCTACCAGCAGCACAGCTTCAACCTGTCCGGCTACGCCGGCCAGACCGTGACGCTCAAGTTCACCGGCGCCGAGGACTACACCAAGCAGACCTCCTTCGTCCTGGACGACACCGCCGTCAACGTGGCGTGAGCCGAGGCCGGTTGCCCCTGTCCCCGCGCGGGGGCAGGGGCAACCGGCGTCCGGGGGCGACCCGCGTCAGGGTCGACCCGCGTCAGCGGAAGTCGTCGGCGTGGTCGACAGCCCACTGGGCGAAGGTGCGTGCCGGAGTGCCGGTGACCTTCTCGACGACGACGGAGGTCGCGGCCGCGACGCCGTCGGCGGCCGCCCACTGACCGACGATCGCCTCGGCCACGACCGGATGCATGGTCCTGGCGACGTCCGCACGAGCCTGTTCGTCCGAGACGTGTTCGACCGTGATGCGGCGGCCGATGGCCTCGCCGATGTGCTCGACCTGGCGCCGCAGGGTCAGGGACTCGGCCCCGTGGACGGTGTAGGCCTGGTGCGAGTGCCCCGGCTCGGTCAGGGCGGTCACCGCCAGCGCCGCCAGGTCCTTCTCGTGCACCGGTGCCGACTGCGCGAGCGGACGGGGAAGCCGGACGACGTTGTCCCATCGGATCGATTCGGCCCACCAGGTGCGGGTGTTGGTCGCGAACGTCCCCGGCCGGAGGAACGTCCAGTCCAGGCCGGACCGTTGGACGGCCCGCTCGATCGTGCGGTTCAGGCGGGCGACCGGGTGGTCGGCGTCGGGGTCCAGGACGACCGACACCGACGAGAGCAGCACCACCTGCCGGATCCCGGCGGTCACGGCCGCCGCGGTGACCTTCTCGATGTCGTACGGCCGCTGGGGGTCGAGCATTCCGTACAGGAACACCTTGTCGGCACCGTCGAGCGCCGCGGGCAGCGTCTCGGGACGCGCCAGGTCGGCGACGACCGCTTCGCACCCCGGCGCCAGGCCCGAGGCCGGGGTCCGGTTGACCGCTCTGACCTGCTCACCGGCGGCCAGCAGGCCGTCGGCCACGTGACGACCGACGTTGCCGCGGGCGCCGAAGACGACTGCCACCATGAGGGAACCTCCTGCTTGTTGCGGACATGAGCGGACGCGAATCGCCGGTCACCGGTCAGGGCCGGATGTTCTCCAGGTCCTCCAGGAGGCCGGGGTGCGTCGGCTCCCAGCCGAGCGCCTGCCGGGTGCGGGTGCTGGACGAGGGCTGGTCGGCCTGGAAGATCGGGCCGAGCGGGCCGTAGGTCTCCACCGGCACCGACGCGACCGGCAGGCCGAGCCGCCGGCCGATGACGGCCGCGATGTCCCGCACCCGGTCCCCCTCGTCGGCCACGGCGTGCCAGACCGTACCGGCCTCCGCCCGCTCCAGGGCGAGCCGGAAGAGGACGGCCGCGTCGAGCGCGTGGACGGCGGGCCAGCGCTGGGTGCCGTCGCCGGGGTAGCCGGAGATCCCGCTCCGGCGTGCGATGTCGGTCAGCAGACCGGCGAACCCGCCCGTGCCCTCGTGGTGCACCGTGCGCGGCAGGCGTACGGCCGTGCTCCGGACCTCGCGCGAGGCCAGGCCCAGGACCGCCGTGACCGTGCGGCCGCGGCCGCCGACCGGCCCGTCGGTCGGCACCGGGTCGGCCTCGGTGGAGGCTCGGCCCGGCACCCACGGCGTACCCGAGACCGTGACCAACGGACGGCCGCTGCCGACGAGTTCCTCACCGAGGGCGGTGAGGGCGGCGGCCTCCTCGGCGACGTTCCGGGCGAGGGCCTCGGGGCTGCTGAAGTCGTTGCCGAAGGCCAGGTGGATCACCCCGTCCGTACGGGCGGCGCCGGAGCGCAGCACGTCCGGATCGGCGAGGCCTCCCCGCAGCGGCTCGGCGCCGGCCGCCGCGGCGGCCCGTGCGGAGGCGTCGGAGCGGGCCAGCGCGAGGACGGTGTGGCCCTTCGCGAGGAGTTCGGCGACGACGGCGGAGCCGATCAGACCGGTGCCGCCGGTGACGAAGACGCGCATGGAAATCCTCCCAACAGTGATGGGACTCTTGTCCCATCACCGTACCAGGCTGACGGGACAAGAGTCCCATCACCTATGCTGAACCCATGGGTAGATGGGAACCAGGTGCGCGCGAGCGCCTCGTCGTGGCCGCGGTCGACCTGTTCACGGAGCAGGGGTACGACGCCACGACGGTCGCGCAGATCGCCGAGCGTGCCGGGGTCACCAAGAGCACCTTCTTCCGGCACTTCCCCGACAAGCGCGAGCTGCTGGTCGCCGGGCAGGAGACGCTGAGCCGGCTGCTGGCCGAGGGGATCGCCGACGCGCCCGGTGACGCCAGCCCGCTGGAGGCGGTCGCCGCCGGCCTCGAACGCGCCTCGGCCGCGATGGGCCCCGGGAGTCGCGAGCTCGCGCCGCGCCTGAAGGCGGCCGTCGCCGCCAGCGCCGAGCTCCAGGAGCGCGACGCCCTCAAGACCGTCAGCCTCGCGGCCGCGATGACGACCGCTCTGGTCGCCCGCGGCGTACCCGATCCGACCGCGGCCCTCGCGGGCGAGCTGGGCGTCCTCGCCTTCAAACGGGGGTACGCCCGATGGGCCGAGGACGACCGCGGCGCCGAGGACGGGCTCGCCGGGTACGCCCTGGCGGCCCTGGACGAACTGCGCGCCGCCAGCGCGTCGCTGGGCTGACACACGCGAACGCGCCTTCGCCCCGGCCCGGGAGGGCGGGGGCGGAGGCGCGTTCACGGACTTCCGGAAGCGTTCAGGAACGCCCGGGTGCGGGTCAGTCCAGGCAGAACTCGTTGCCCTCGACGTCCTGCATGTTCTGGCACGACTCGTTGACGCCGTCGGCCAGCAGGAGCTGACCGCGCGTCGCACCGAGCGCGACGAGGCGCGCGGACTCGGCCTCCAGGACGGCCAGCCGCTCCTCGCCCACCAGCCCGGTACCGACCCGCACGTCGAGGTGCACCCGGTTCTTGACGACCTTGCCCTCGGGAACGCGCTGGAAGTACATCCGCGGCCCCTCACCCGTCGGGTCCATGCAGACCGCCGCCGCGCCCCGGCGCTCCGGCGGCAGCGAGAGCTGGAACTCCTCCCACGTGGCGAACCCCTCCGGAACCGGCGGCAGGACGTACCCCAGCACCTCGCACCAGAAGCGGGCGACGCGCTCGGGATCCGCACAGTCGAAGGTGATCTGGACCTTCTTGATCGACGTCATCGGGCCACCCTAGCGCGGCCGTTCACCAGGGCCTATGGGTTTTCCCACCCTCCCCCGGCGCTGTCTCTTATACACATCTGACGCTGCCG
>NZ_JZKH01000098.1 GCF_000961885.1 Streptomyces rubellomurinus | reverse complement strand
GCACCCTGGCCAAGGCCACGGGCCAGCGGCACTCAACCCGCAGGGAAAGTCGGCCCGGCCGACTTCTCGCGCGGGGCCGGCGAGCAGGGCGACTTCCCGGCGCAGCACATGGTCTCCCTGCGCCGCGTACCGATCAGCGCGCGCAGGAAGTCGACCCCATCGACTTCCTGTGCACCTCCCCCGGGATCGCCCTGTGCGCGCCCGTGCCGCGCGGAGGAGTGGAAAGCCGAATGGGTCGACCTCTCGCGGGGCGAGCAGCAGGGGGTTCAGGGTGAGGAGTGGAGGAACGGTGAGTTCGCGGATACGCCGGGTGGGGCCCGGGTGGCGGTTGTTGGGGCGGCAGTTGGTGGTCACCCGGGGGGCGTTGGGGTGGCTGGCGGTGTGGTCCGGGGTGGAGGCGTTGCCACCGTTGTTGTCCGGGTTGTTCGTGTCGGCCGCGGTCGATGAGGGGTTCCTCGCGGGTCGGCCGGGGGTCGGGGTGGCGTGGCTGGGCGGCTTCGGGGCGGTGACGGCCGTCCGGGCGTACGCCTCGCGGGCCGGTTTCCCGTACCTGGCCGGCGTGGTGGAGCCGCTGCGGGACGCGTTGGTGGAGCGGGTGGTGCGCAGTGCGCTGGCCCGGCCGTCCGCGGACCCGGCGGAGGTCGCCCGCCTCACCGAACAGGTGGAGTCCGCACGGCAGTTGACCGCGACCCTGCTGCGCACCCTGCGCGGGGTCGGGGTCACCCTGGCGGCGGCTCTGGTGGGGTTGGGGCTGCTGGCGCCGGTCGTACTGCCGCTGGTCCTGCTGCCGCTGCTGGCGGCCGGGGTGCTGTTCGCCCGGCTGCTGCGGCCGATGGTGGCGCGGCGGCGGGCGGTGGTCCTGGCCGAGGAGCGGCTGGCGGCGGAGGCGGGGCGCGCGCTGGAGGGGCTGCGCGACGTGCAGGCGACGGGCGCCGGGGAGCAGGTGGCCGCGTCGCTGGCCGCGGCCGCCGACGCCAGCGCCGCCGCGTCCCGGGCACTGGGCCGGGCGTCGGCGCTGCGCGCACTGGTGGTGGCGCTCGGCGGCCGGCTGCCGGTGCTGGCCGTGCTGGCGGCCGCGCCGTGGCTGCTCGCGCACGGCGCGCTGACGCCGGGCGAGCTGCTGGGCGTCAGCACCTACCTGCTGCAGCAACTCGACCCGGCGGTAAGGACCTTGGCCGGAACGGTCGGCGGCTGGCTGCTGAACCTCGCGGTGGTCCTGGACCGGCTGGCCGTCACGACGGCGCCGCCGCCCACCCGGCCGGACGGCCCGCCGGCCCGAACCCCCGGCCGCAGCCCCAGCCACGGCGGGACGCGAGGCGAGATCCGCCTCCAGGCCCTCCGCTACGCCCACGGCCCCGCCGCCGCACCCGTGTTGGAGGGGCTGGACGCGGCGGTGCGCCCCGGGGAGCACGTGGCGGTGGTGGGGCCGAGCGGCGCGGGCAAGTCGACGCTGGCGGCGCTGCTGGCCGGCGTGCTGGCGCCGACCGCCGGCACCGTGACCGTCGACGGGGCGCCGCCGGCCGGCCCGCACCAGGTGGCGCTGCTCCCGCAGGAGGCGTACGTGTTCCCCGGCTCGGTCCGGGAGAACCTGTGCTGGCCGTCCCCCGGCATCCCGGACGCCCGACTGCACGCCGCCGTCGCGCAGCTGGGCGCACAGCCGCTGGTGGCGCGCCTCGGCGGGCTCGCCGGCACGCTCCGCGATCCGGGTGAACTGTCCGCCGGGGAGCGCCAGTTGCTGGCGCTGGTGCGGACGTACCTGTCCCCGGCCCCGGTGGTCGTACTGGACGAGGCGACCTGCCACCTGGACGCCGCCGCCGAGGAGCGGGTCGAACGGGCCTTCGCCGCCCGCCCGGGAACGCTCGTGGTGATCGCGCACCGGATCAGTTCGGCGCTGCGGGCGGACCGGGTGCTGCTGGTGGACGGCGGCCGCGGAGTGCTCGCCCGGCACGGCGATCTGCAGGTGCTGTCCCCGCTCTACCGGGAGTTGGTCGGCCACTGGCTCGGTTCGGCACCGGTCGGCGCCGCGCCCCGAGGCACAGCGGGGCTCGCGCCCCGATCTCGATAGGATCTCGTCCGACCCGGCGGTTATGGTGGCCGGGTCAGGGCCGCGATCACCGGCTGTGGGCGCGTACCGAGCGCCCGATCGGGGACCGGGCCGCGCGCCCCACAGCGCCGGCCGGGCGCCGATGACCTGCACCCTTCGCACCGAAAAACGGAAGACGATTCTGATGTCCGACACCCTCACCGACACCACCGGACCCGCGACCACCGGGACCGACGCCGACGAGAAGACGGCGGAGGACACCGCGTCGCACGGCCGCCACCGCGGCCGTTCCGCCGCCGACGAGACCCCGGAGTCCGACCCGCACGGCCGTCACCGCGCCGCCGCGCACCAGGCCTGACCTCCCGGCCGCAGCGCCACACGCCCGAGGGCCCGTCGAGCGACAGCTCGGCGGGCCCTCGGGCGCTCCGCACGTCAGCGGTCCGGCATCAGCGGTCCGGCATCAGCGGTCCAGCCTCAGTCGCCCGGCCTCAGTCGCCCAGCGTCACGACCGTCCGCAGCGCCTCGCCGCTGCGCATCTGCGCGAGCGCCTCGTTGACGTCCGCCAGCGCCACCCGGTGGGTGACCATGCCGGCCAGGTCGATCCGCCCGGCCCGCCACAGGTCGACGACCAGCCCGATGGTGCGCGCCACCGGCGCCCCGCCGTACAGCGAGGGCAGCAGGCGCTTCTCGTTGAAGAACAGCTCGCCCATGGTGAACTGCGCGAGGTCGTCCTGCGCGCCCGCGCCGATGACCACCACCGCCCCGCCGCGCCGGGCCGCGTCGTAGCCGGCCCGGACGGTGGCCGAGCGGCCCACCGCCTCGAAGACGTAGTCGAAGCCGCCACCCGGCAGGCCCTTGGCGACGGCCTTCAGCTCCTCGGGCGCGATCGCCTCGGTCGCCCCGAAGGCCAGCGCCCGCTCCCGCCGCGAGACGACCGGGTCGACGACGGTGATCCGTGCGGCCCCGCACACCCGCGCGCCCTGCACGGCCGCGACCCCGACGCCGCCCGCGCCGATCACCGCGACCGAGGAGCCGGGCTCCACCCGGGCCGTGTTGACGGCCGCGCCGATGCCGGTGGTCACCCCGCAGCCGATCAGCGCGGCGGCCTCGTACGGCAGGTCGGCGGGCACCTTGATGACGGCGTCCGCGGCGACCACCACCTCCTCGGCGAAGGCCCCGGTCCCGTAGAACCCGGAGGCCTCCGTGCCGTCCGCCGCCAGCCGGAAGCCGGGCGCGCCGAGCCGCCGCAGGCTGGCGACGCACAGGTGGCCCCGGCCCCGCTCGCAGTGCGCGCAGCGGCCGCAGGGGGCCATCCAGCAGAGCACCACCCGGTCCCCCGGCGCGAGGCCGGCGACGCCCTCGCCGACCTCGACGACCTCGCCCGCGCCCTCGTGCCCGGGGACGAACGGCGCGGGCTGCGGCAGCACGCCGCTCATCGCGGACAGGTCGGAGTGGCACAGACTGGCGGCGCGCATCCGGACCCGGACGGCGCCCGGGCCGAAGCCGACCGCCGTGACGTCGTCGCGGACGTCGAGGGTGTCCTGGCCGGTCTTGTGCAGGACGGCTGCGCGCATGGGGCTGCTCCCGGGGTGGTTCGTGGGGCCTCGGATCGACGGTCGGGGGCGATTCTGGCACGGCGGGCGGACCCCGACTAGAACGCGTTCCAGCCCGGCCCGGGAACGGGTGCGCTCCCGGACGGACGGCCCGCGAAAGCGATGACACCGTCCGCGCCCGCTGGCATCATCCCTGGTCGTGCCCACCGAGATACCCGCTACCGAAGCCGCCACCGAACCCGGCGCCGAAGCCGCCGCGCCCGTCCACGACGGCCCCTGCCCCTCCTGCGGCGAGCCGCTGACCGCCGACCCGCGCTTCACCGCCTGGTGCCCGGCCTGCGACTGGAACCTCGCCCCGAGCTGGGAGACCGTCACCGCGAGCCGCCGCGAACGGGCCGCAATCGAGCGCACCGACCGGCTGTTCGCGGAACTCGCCGAGGGGCGGTCCGGCGCGACCGGGCGGCGCGACTGGCTACTGGCCTCCTCGATCGCCGCCCTCGTCCACCTCAGCACCACCGCCCTGTTCTGCTGGGGCCTCTGGCTGCTCGTCACCGGGAACACCCCGCTGCGCTGCATCGGAGCCGCGGCGCTCGGAGCGGTCGTGCTGCTGCGGCCGCGCCTCGGCCGGCTGCCGCGCGACCGCGGCGTGCTCGCGCGCGCCCAGGCCCCGGCCCTGTACGGCCTCGCCGACCGGGTCGCCGCCGAGGTCGGCGCCGCGCCGGTCGACGTCATCCGGAGCAGCGCGGCGTTCAACGCCTCCTTCGGCCTGGTGGGGCTGCGCCGGCGGTCCGTCCTCACCCTCGGCCTGCCGCTCTGGGAGGTCCTGGACGAGCAGCAGCGGATCGCCCTGCTCGGCCACGAGTTCGGCCACCGCGTGAACGGCGACCACCGCCGCTCGCTGCTGCTCGGCAGCGCGCTCAACACCCTCGCCACGTGGTACGAGCTGGCCCGCCCGAGCCGCTTCCGCCGCCCCGGCTCCCCGCTGTTCATCCTGATCGGCGAGGTGATCGCCCGCGCGCTGATGACCGGCGTCGCCTGGCTGCTGTACCGGGTGCTGCTGCTCCTCGACCGGCTCACCTCCCGGGCCGGCCAGCAGGCCGAGTACCGCGCGGACGCCCTCGCCGCCCGGACCGGCGGAACGGAGGCGGCCCGCGGCATGCTCGCGACGCTCCTCCTCGGCGACTCGGCGGGCATCGCCGTCGGCCGGTTCCGCGCGGAGGGCGGTCGCCGGCCCGTCCGGACCCGGGCGGCGAGGGCGTCCGCCGCGGCGCCGGCCCCGGACGTGCTCTGGGAGCGGCTGCGCGAGCACCTCGCCTCCGTCCCCGCGACCGAGCACGAGCGGCTGCGCCGCTGCAGCGCCTGGGCGCGCGCCGCCGTCGACGCCACCCACCCGCCGACCCACCTGCGGCTCGCGCTGGTCGAGGCCGCCCCGGCCCGGGAGGCCGCTGTGAACACCGACGCCGCCGAGGCCGCGGCGATCGCCGCCGAGCTCGCGCCGCACCGCGCCCGGATCGCCGCGGAACTGCTGAACGGCTGAGCCCGAGCCGCCGCCCGTGCCCGGCGGGGGTGAAGTGCGAGAAGGGACTCCCCCGGGCGGATCCGGTGGAACCCGACGGTCGCGTTCGTCTCGCCTGCGAAGGGGCTGCGGCGCACCGCGCCGGGGGGGCGTCCAGCGGCCGGACGCGGCGATCCACGGCGGCGCATCGTCGGCGCCGCCCACCGAGTCGCCCCGGGCGAGCACCCGGCCCGCGCGGACGGCCCCCGCCCCGAGCCGGTCCCGCGGGCCGGGGGCGAGGCCGCCCGGGGGTGCGAGCGGACCGCCGGCCGGAGCCCGGAGCAGGTCAGCCGCGGCATCGGTCATGGTCGACACGAGCGCGCGAGCCGGGGGCGAGGCCTCCCGGGGGTGCGAGCGGACCGCCGGCCGGGGCCCGGAGCAGGTCGGCCGCGGCATCGGTCATGGTCCACACGAGCGCGCGGCCCGCGCCCACAGCCACTGCTCCCGTACCCGGCGCAGGCCTTCCGGCCGCCCGGCCCCGGCGGACGGCCGCCGCCGCGGGCCGGTCCCGCGGGCCGGTCCCGCGCGCCGGGGGCGAGGCCGCCCGGGGGGTGCGAGCGGACCGCCGGCCGGGGCCCGGAGCAGGTCAGCCGCGGCACCGTTCATGCTCCACACGAGCGCGCGGCCCGCGCCCACAGCCACTGCTCCCGTACCCGGCGCAGGCCTTCCGGCCGCCCGGCCCGCGCGGACGGCCGGCGCTACCGTCGAGTAGGGTCCGAGCACGTCCGTCCGACCGTACGACCCCGAGGAGCACCGCATGTCCGACCTGCTGGAGAGCGCCCGCCCGGCGCCCGAGGTGCTGGCGGCGTTCGAGGCGGCCACCGGGTTCATGCCGGTGGACGAGGGCCTGGCGCTGTACGCGGCGGCGGTGACGGCGGCGCGCCGCACCGGGGCTCCGGTGCTGGAGATCGGCACCTACTGCGGCCGGTCGGCGGTCCTGCTCGCGGCGGCGGCCCGGGAGGCCGGCACGGTCGCGCTGACGGTGGACCACCACCGCGGTTCGGAGGAGCAGCAGCCCGGCTGGGAGTACCACGACCCGACGCTGGTGGACCCGGAGGTGGGGCTGATGGACACCCTGCCGCGCTTCCGGCGCACGCTGCACGCGGCCGGGCTGGAGGAGCACGTGGTGGCGCTGGTCGGCCGCTCGCCGCGGATCGCCGCGCTGTGGGGGCGGCCGCTGGGCCTGGTGTTCATCGACGGCGGGCACACCGACGAGCACGCCACCGGCGACTACGAGGGCTGGGCGCCGCACCTGGCGCCGGAGGGCCTGCTGGTGGTGCACGACGTGTTCCCGGACCCGGCGGACGGCGGCCAGGCCCCGTACCGGGTGTACCTGCGGGCGCTCGCCGAGGGCTTCGAGGAGGTCTCGGTCACCGGTTCGCTGCGGGTCCTGCGCCGGGCCGCCGTCTGACTCGGCCCTGACCCCGGTCTGTTCCCGGCCTGTTCCCGGCCTGTTCACGGCACCGCTCTCACCCGATCGGCCCCACGGCCCCGCGCCGATGCTCTAACGTCGTGCCGGGGCTGTCGGGCGGGGGCTCGAACGGTACGGTGTCCGCGCGGCACCAGGCAGAGCATCGGCGGACGGTGGGGGCTAGCGGCACATGACGGACCAGCACAACACCGCTCCGGCGGTCTGGGACCCGACCGCGCGCGGCGGTGCGGGCGGCTGGGTGCGCGGCCCGCAGCAGCCGGGCGGCGCCGAGCCCGCCCCCGACGCCGCTCCTCCCGCTGCTCCTGCCGCCACTCCTCCCGCCACGCCCCGGCCCGCTCCGCAGGCCGCGCCCGGCCCGGTCGCGCCACCGCCCGCCGCGGGCGCGGTCGGCGACCAGGGCCCGCCGCTGGGCGCCCGCCCGTACCTGGCCACCGCGCCCGGCTACGACCCGCCGACCGCGGACTTCCCGCCGGCCGCGCCCGCCGCACCGCCCTTCCCGGCCCACGTGGACCCGCAAACGCCCCGGGCCGGGCAGGGCTACCCGCCGCCGCCCCCGGCCGGCCCGCCGCCCGGCTACGCCGCCCAGCCCGACCAGCCCGCCGACCACCGGCCCGACCACCGGTCCGACTACCCGACCGGCTACCCGGAGCCCGACGACGAGGACCGCCCCGCCAACCGCCGCACCCCGCTGCTGATCGGCTTCGCCGTGCTGCTGGTGCTGGCGATCGGCGGCGGCCTGCTGCTGGCGTCCAACGGCGACGACTCCGACCGGAACGGCCAGGCCGCCCCCGCGCCCACGGCGGCCCCCGCGAGCGGCAACCCGCAGCCCGCGCCCGCCCCGACCGGGTCGGACGCCGCGCCGACCGGCGCCGCCACCACCCCCGCCGCGCCGACCGCGACGCCGACCCCGACCGCGACCACCGCCGGTCCGCAGGCCCAGACCCAGGCGCAGGCGCTGAACGACCTGCTCAGCAAGGGCGAGGACGCGAAGGCCCCGATCGGCAGCGCCCTCGCCAAGGTGATCAGCTGCCCGTCGAAGGCGGACATCGAGAACGCGGCGAAGGACTTCGACACCGGCGCCGCCCAGCGCCAGTCGCTGCTGACGGACCTCTCCCACCTGACCGTCACGGACCTGCCGGGCGGCGCCGACGCGGTGAACTCGCTGAAGTCCGCCTGGCAGTTGTCGGCCGACGCCGACAAGTCGTACGCGGCGTGGGCGCATGCCATCGCCCAGCAGGGCTGCTCGGACAAGGCGCCGACCACCGCGGACCGGACCCGCGCCGACTCGCTCAGCTCGCAGGCCAGCAAGGCGAAGACGGACTTCCTGAACAACAAGTGGAAGCCGATCGCGACCACCTACGGCTTCACCGTGCCGACCCAGGACAGGATCTGATCCGCCCGTGACCGGCCCGACCTCCCGCCAGCCCCGCCGCTCCGCCCTGCTGCGGCTCACCACCGTGGTGGCCGCGGTCGTTCCGCTCTGCACGGCGGGCTGGCTGGGCTGGCAGGCCCTGGACGACTCCGGCCCGGCGGGTGCCCCGGCCGGCGCCACGGCCGGGGCGACCGCCGTCGAGACCGCGCCGCTCTCCCCGCCCGCCGCTCCCCCGCCGGCCGGCAGCACCCCGAGCAGCCCGGCCGCCACCCCCACCACGACGCCGACCCAGACCCAGCCCCAGACCCAGGCGCCCACCCCCACCACCACCGCGCCCCTCGCCGGCCGCACCGTCGTGCTCGACCCCGGCCACAACCCCGGCAACTTCTCCCACCCCACCGAGATCAACCGCCAGGTCGACATCGGCAACGCCCGCAAGGAGTGCGACACCACCGGCACCGAGACCAACTCCGGCTACACGGAGGCCGAGTACACCCTGGACGTGACCCGCCGCGCCCGCGACCTGCTGGCCGCCCGCGGCGCCAAGGTGGTGCTGGTGCAGGACGGCGACCGCCCGTGGGGCCCGTGCATCGACGAGCGCGCCCGGGCCGGCGCCGACGCGCACGCCGACGTCGCGGTCTCGGTGCACGGCGACGGCGGTCCGGCGAGCGGCAGCGGCTTCCACGTGATCCTGCCGGCGAAGGTCGTCGCGGGTAAGGCGGACAACTCCGCGATCGTCGAACCCTCGCACCGGCTCGGCCTGCTGCTGCGCGAGCACTTCCGCGCCGCGACGGGCGAGCCCTACGCCGACTACACCGCGAACGACGGCCTGGACATCCGCTCGGACCTGGGCGGACTCAACCTCTCCGCGGTCCCCAAGGTGTTCATCGAGTGCGGTAACATGCGCAATTCGACGGACGCGAAGCGGATGACGGACCCTCAGTGGCGCCAGCAGGCGGCCGAGGGGATCGCCGACGCTCTGACGGCTTTTCTGACCACCCGGTAGGGCAAGTCGAGGCCCGTGCGGGGACGGGGCGCGGACGCTCCCGGCTCGCGCGGTTTGCAACGAATTCGCCCCGTTCCCGGTCCCGCCGTGCACCGGCAGGACGGTTGGGCCTAGGCTTCTGGTCCGTTCGGGGGTTTCGGCCGGTCAGCCCGACCGCACGAATCGCCGTCCACGACACGTCAACGAGGGGAACGTAAGTGAATCTGCGCGCTCTCACCAGGGGAGACGCCGCCGTCGCAGGCGGGGCCGTCCTGCTCTTCATCGCCTCCTTCCTGCCGTACCGCACCGTCGACTGCGGCGGTAGCCCGTACTGCCCCTCTTCGCTGAACGCGTGGAGCACCGAGCTGTTCCCCGTCCTCCCCTCGATCTACCTCCTCGGCATCCTCGCCGCGGTGCTGATCCTGGTGCAGCGCTTCCAGGGCCCGGCCGCCGCCACCCGTCAGGTGCTCGGCCTCCGGCTGGACCAGTGGGGCGTCGGGTTCGCCGTCGCCGCGCTCTGGACCTCGGTCTGGTCGCTGGGCGGCGGCCCGAACAGCAACGCCTTCGGCCACGGCTTCGGCGCCTGGCTCGGCTTCATCTCGCTGATCGTGCTGGCCGGTGCGGCCGCGGCCTCGCCGCTGGTGCCCGCGCTGAAGGCGCCGCTGACCACCGACCGTCCGGCCGCGCCGTTCCCGGGCGGCTACCCGGTGCCGGGCCAGCCCGGCCACCCGGGTGCGCCGGGCGCCCCCGGCCAGTACGGCTACCCGGCGCAGGGCCACGACCCGGCGTTCGGCGGCCAGCCCGCCGCCGGCGGCTACGGCTACCCCGGTGCCGGCCAGCCGGCGCAGCCCGGCCAGCCGCAGGACGCCGCCGCCCCGCAGCCGACCCCGGCGCCGGCCGTGCAGCAGCCGCAGCCGACCGCTCCGGCGGCGGACTTCCAGCCGTTCTGGTTCGCCGTCCCGGCCCCGCGCCCGCTGGCGCCGAAGGACAACCCGGCCGGTGCCCCGGTCGGCGAGCTCGTGCCCGGCACCTGGTACCTGGCGGTCGAGCAGCGCGGCGCCGCGCTGGTCGCCCAGCTGCAGGACGGCACCCAGGGCGTGCTGGCCGACACCACGGGCATCCAGCGCGGCTGACGCCGGCTGGGCCCGAGCAGGAACGACGAAGGGGCGGGACCGGAGAGATCCGGTCCCGCCCCTTCGTCGTCGTGTCTGCGGGCTCCGCGCTCAGCAGCAGTCCTGGACCACCAGCCCGGCGGGCAGCTGCTCCCCGCCGAAGACCGCGACGGTCGCCGGGTCCCCGCCGAGCGCGGCCACCGCGAGCAGCAGCGCCCCGGCCGTCCAGGTGGTGCGCTCCTCCGGCCAGATCGCGTCGTCCTCGAAGACGTACCCGGTCCAGTACGAGCCGTCCTCGTGCCGCAGGTGCCGCTGGATCCAGCGCAGGATGTCCACGGCGCGGTCGGACTGCCCGATCGCCCACAGCGCGAGGGCGAGTTCGGCGCTCTCGCCGCCGGTCACCCAGGGGCGGTCGCTGACGCAGCGCACGCCGAGGCCGGGGACGACGAAGCGCTCCCAGTCGCGCTCGATCCGGGCCAGCGCCGCGTCGCCGCGCAGGCCGGTGCCGAGCACCGGGTAGTACCAGTCCATCGAGTAGCGGTCCTTGTCGAGGAACCGCTCGGGGTGGTGGGCGATCGCGTGCCGCAGCCGCCCGGCCGCCAACTCCCAGTCGGGCTGCGGCTCTTCCAGGTACTCGGCGATGGCCAGACCGCAGCGCAGCGCGTGCAGGATGCTGGACGAACCGGTGAGCAGCGCCTCCTGGGTGGCGGCGCCGTCCTCGTCGACCCGCCAGGCGATCGGGCCGCCGGGCAGCCGCAGGCCGACGATGAAGTCCAGCGCCCGCCGGACGGCCGGCCAGACCCACTCCAGGAAGGCGTCGTCGCCGGTGCTGAGGTGGTGGTGCCAGATCCCGACCGCGATGTACGCGCAGAAGTTGCTCTCCTTGGCCCGGTCGGTGACCTCGCCGTCGGTGTACGCGGCGTACCAGGAGCCGTCCGGGTTCTGCGCGCCGACGAGCCAGCGGTAGGCGGCCTCGGCGGCGGCGTGCTCGCCGGCCGTGTCGAGGGCCATCGCGGCCTCGGTGTGGTCCCACGGGTCGAGGTGGTGGCCGGCGAACCACGGGATGGCGCCGTCCGGCCGCTGCTCGGCCAGGATGCTGCGGACGGTGTCGGCGGCCTGCTCGGCGTCCAGCACCCCGTCGAGCAGCAGCACCTCGGGGACGGCGGCGGTCATGCCGTCGCCTTCGGCTGCTGCGGCTTGGAGGCGTACGCGACGAAGCTCTTGCCGATGAGCGGGTTGAGCGCCTTCTCGGCAGCCTTGGTGAGGCTGCTGATCACCGGGGTGCCGACGATGTCCCAGACCAGCAGCTGGTGGTAGGCCTTGACCGGCAGCGCCTTGTCGTTGTCGACGCCCACCGCGCACTTGATCCACCAGTACGGCGAGTGCAGCGCGTGCGCGTGGTGGGTGCCGTACGGCTCCAGGCCGGCGTCCTTGAGCTTGCCGAGCAGTTCGTCGCCCCGGTAGATCCGGATGTGGCCGCCCTCGACCTCGTGGTACTCGTCGGACAGCGCCCAGCAGATCTTCTCCGGCAGCCAGCGCGGCACGGTGACGGCGAGCAGCCCGCCCGGCTTGAGCACCCGGAACATCTCGGCGAGCACGCCCCGGTCATCGGGTATGTGCTCCATCACCTCGGAGATGATGATCTTGTCGAAGTAGCCGTCCTCGAACGGCAGCGCCAGCGCGTTGCCCTCCATGGCGACCGCCGAGGCGCCCTCGGGGGCCTCGCCGGCCTGCTCCATCGCGGCGAACCACTTCTTGACCTCGGCGATCTCCTCGGCGTTCTGGTCGAGGGCGACCACGTTGGCGCCGCGGCGGTAGCACTCGAACGCGTGCCGGCCCCCGCCGCAGCCCAGGTCGAGCACCCGGTCGCCGGGGGCGAGCGGGAAGCGCGAGAAATCGACGGTCAGCACTGCGGGGCTCCCATTCCTACTGCTACCAGGCGCTCCTGACGGTTCGTCAGGTCGTGCGCACGTTGCGGGACTCGAGCTCTCGGCCCGGCACCGGGGCCGGGCGGTCGGAGGACGGTACGAGGGCGGTCGGAGGACCGTACGAGGACGGTACGAGGGCGGTACGAGCGGTCGCTCAGGCCACGTACCGCCAGCCGGGCCCCGAGCGGGCCCGGGCGCCGACGCCGGTGGCGATCGCGGCGCGGTACGCCTCGGCGGTCAGTTCGGCGGCCCGCTCCCAGGTGAACCGGGCCAGCACCCGCTCCCGGCCGGCCGCGCCGAGCCGGGCGCGCAGCTCCGGGTCGTCCAGCAGCCGGCCGAGGGCCGCCGCCAGCACGTCCGCCTCACCCGGCGGCACGGCCAGGCAGGTCTCGCCGTCCGGGCCGGCCACCTCGGGGATCGCGCCGCCGGTGGTGGCGACCAGCGGGGTGCCGGTGGCCATCGCCTCGGCGGCGGGCAGCGAGAAGCCCTCGTACAGGGAGGGGACGCAGGCCACCTCGGCCGAGCGGTACAGGTCGACCAGCTCGGCGTCGCTCAGGCCGGTGCGGAACTCGATGTGCTCCGCCAGCCCGAAGCGCCGCACCGCGTCGGCCACCGGCCCGTCGTCCTTCTGCGGCTTGCCGACGACGACCAGGTGCGCATCCCGCTCGGTGCGCACCTTGGCCAGCGCCTCGACCAGGTACACCAGGCCCTTGAGCGGGACGTCCGCGCTGGAGGTGGTGACGATCCGCCCCGGCACCCGGGCCACCGCGTCGGACGGGGACCAGAGCCGGGTGTCGGCGCCGATCGGTACCACCGAGATCGCGCCCGGCGCGGCGCCCAGGTGCTCGGCGATCTCCCGCTTCGAGGTGCCGGAGACGGTCAGCACGTGGTCCAGCCGGGCGGCGACCCGGCGCTGCATCCGGGTGAAGGCGTACCAGCGGCGCAGCGAGAGGCGCTTGACCCGGGTGGTGGCCGCGTCCAGCTCCAACCGCCGGTCCACGGTGATCGGGTGATGGATCGTGGTGACCAGCGGGAAGCCGTGCCGGGCCAGGCCCAGCAGGCCGTAGCCGAGGGTCTGGTTGTCGTGCACCACGTCGTAGCGGCCCTTGTGGGCGGCCAGGTACTGGCGGGCGCGCAGCGAGAAGGTCAGCGGCTCGGGGAAGCCGCCGGTGCGCATGGTGGCGAACTCCAGGGCGTCCACCGCGCCGCGGAACTCCGCGCGGGCGGGGGTGCGGAAGGGGTCGTCGGCGCGGTAGAGGTCCAGGCTGGGCAGTTCGACCAGGCGCACCGAGCCGGGGCCGTCCACCTCGTCCAGCACGGGGTACGGCTGGGCGCCGATCACGTCCACGTGGTGGCCGAGCCGGGCCAGCTCGCGGGAGAGGTGCCGTACGTACACGCCCTGACCGCCGCAGAAGGGGTCCCCGCGGTACGACAACAGGGCAATCCGCAGCGGCTGCGCGGTCATCCTGGGCCCTCATCTCTAGCTGCTGTCTGTGCTGCCGGTCGGTGCACCGGTCGCTAAAGTAGATCAGGTTTCAGTGGCTGTGGAACTCGTCATCGACCATGTGAACAATGAGAGACCTCGAAGATACCGGCCCGTAGCTTCCGCTCAGGAGCCAGGGCTGGTGATTCCCGCCACGCCGACCGCCTCGGCCGCGGGTCGACCTCGGTCGGCCCCGAGTCGACCTTTGTGGAGCACGCCGTCACCCACGCGCCCCCGGGAGCACCCTTGCCGTCGCCGACCTCGTCCGCGAGCCCCGTCCCGCCGTCGCCGGGCGAGCCGCCGCTGACCGCCAGCCAGGCCGAGCGCCGCCGGCGCATCCTGCGCTCCGCCACCGCGCTGGCCGCGCGCGGCGGGTACGAGGCGGTGCAGATGCGGGAGGTCGCGGAGGGCGCCCAGGTCGCCCTCGGCACGCTGTACCGCTACTTCCCGTCCAAGGTCCACCTGCTGGTCGCGGTCATGCTGGAGCAGCTGCAGGGCCTCCAGGAGCACATCCGGCGACACCCGCCCACCGACCCGGAACCGGCCCTGCGGGTCGCCGACGCGCTCACCCGGGCCTTCCACGCGCTGCAGCGCGAACCGCTGCTGGCCGAGGCGATGGTCCGCTCGATGTGCTTCGCCGACCGCTCGGTCGCGGCCGTCGTCGACCGCGTCGGCGCCGCCACCGGACAGCTCATCCTGGACGCCATCGGCCAGTCCGAACCGCCCAGCGAGAGCCAGCGGGCCGCCGTCCGGGTCATCGAGCACACCTGGCACTCGGCGCTCGTCGCCTGGCTCTCCGGCCGCGCCTCGATCGCCGAGGTCCGGGCCGACCTGCACACCGCGGCACGGCTGCTGGACCTGCCGTGACGGCGGCGGCTCCCCGGGGCGGTTTCTGGAACCTGTTCCTGTCCGGGCCGGCGGCGCCGGCCGGGCCCGGCGGCTAGAGTCGACGGGCAGCACGTCCCGCACAACTTCATCCCGCTCCTCCCCCGGGGGAAGCCGGTGCCAATCCGGCGCTGACCCCGCAACCGTGAGCCCGGCCGCCACCCGATCGGGTGGCGGCCGGGCGAGCCGGACCTCCCGGGGAGGGGCGAGCGGCCCGCCCGGCGCCCCGCGCGCCCGGCACCCGTCGAGGACTACGGAACGGCCCCGCACCGGGGCCACCACCGCTCACCGAAAGGCACACATCCACCATGCTGACCGCCGCCCGCCTGGGCGCCGCCGCCCTGTCCGCCGCCCTGCTGGCCGGCGCCGCCGCCGCACCGGCCCTCGCCGACAGCCCGGCCCCGGCCGCCTCCACCGCCCCGGTGCCCGAGGGCCTGTACGGCAAGGGCGACCCGCAGTACGACGGGGTGTGGCGGCAGTCGCTGGCCCTGACGGCGCTCGCGAACGCCAAGGTCACCCCGGCGGACACCGCCGTCGCCTGGCTCACCGGGCAGCAGTGCGAGGACGGCGGCTGGCCCTCCTACCGGGCCGCCGGCGCCCCCTGCCAGGCCAAGACCGAGGACAGCAACGCCACCGCCGTCGCCGTCCAGGCCCTGGTCGCCCTCGGCGGGCACCAGCCGGCCGTCGACAAGGGCGTCCAGTGGCTCAAGGACAACCAGAACGCGGACGGCAGCTGGTCCTACAACCCCGGCAGCCCCGGCGACGCCAACTCCACCGGGCTCGCCGTCAACGCCCTGTTCGCCGCCAAGGCCGACCCGGCGGGTGTCGCCAAGAACGGCAAGAACGCCTTCGACGGACTCGGGGCGTTCCAGCTCGGCTGCGCCGCCCCCGCCGACCAGCGCGGCGCCTTCGTCTACCAGCCCGACCCGGCCGGCGGCCCCCTCGCCCCGAACGCCCTCGCCACCGGCCAGGCCGCACTCGCCGCCGCCGGCGGCCACCTGCCCGTCGCCACCGGCGCCCGCACCGAAGCCGCCCCCAAGCCGCTCGCCTGCACCGGGGCGGCCGGCGCCCCCGTCGCCCACGCCGAATCCGGCGAGGCCGCGGCCGCCTACCTCACCGCCCAGCTCACCGCCGGCGGCAACCACCTCACCCTCACCACCCCCGGCGCGGCCCCCGCCCCCGACAACAACGCCACCGCCTGGGCCGCCCTCTCCCTCATCCAGAGCGGCCACCCCCAGCAGGCCGCCGGCGCCGTCGACTGGCTCGCCGAGGAAGGCGGCACCTGGACCAAGAACGGCACCGACGCCGCCGCCACCGCCACCCTCCTGCTCGTCGACCAGGCCGCCCAGCGCGACACCGGCGCCCTCACCGCCCAGCTCACCGCCCTCGGCCCGGCCCCGCAGGCCGGCACCGCCACCGAGTCCCCGGCGGCGGCCGCGACGGCGGAGCCGAAGAAGAACGACGGCATCGGCCAGTACTGGCTGATCATCGTCGGCCTCCTCATCGGCGTCGGCGGCGGCCTGCTGCTCAGCCTCCAGCGCAAGCGCGGCCAGCGGCTTTGATCCCGCTCCCCGGAACCGCCGGCCGGGGCAAGGCCGGCCCCGGCGGTCCCGCCCGTGCAGGCGGGACCGCCGGGGCGGCCCGGCGCGACGTCCGCCCGGGCCCCCGGCAGGGCCCGGGCCCCGCGCTGAGCGGCGGTCGGCCCGCCCCGGGCGCACGGGCGCGCGGCGACTTCCCCAGCGTCGCCCGGCCGGCCAACCACACCACCACCCCGGGCGACTCCACAACCGACCCGGCACGACCCGCACCCAGCGACACCCGGCCCGCCCCGAGCGCGCCCACGTGCGGCGACTTCCCCGGCCACACCCGGCCGACCAACCACACGGGCGACCCCACCACCACCCCGGGCGACCTCACAACCGACCCGGCACGACCCGCACCCAGCGACACCCGGCCCGCCCCGAGCGCGCCCGCCTCGCCTGGGCGCGCCGGGTGGTCGCTTCGGGCGCCGGGGCGAGGATGCCCGGGGGGCGCTCCGGGTGTCCGCGTGCGCCGGTGGGCGCGCGGGCTCGTGGCGGTGCTCGTCCCGCTGCTCCTGCTCGTCGCCGCCGCGCCCGCCGAGGCGGCCGGGTACCGGTACTGGTCGTTCTGGCGCGGCAGCGGGACGGACGGCGGCTGGGCGTACCAGCAGGCCGGGCCCGCGATCGCCGTACCGCCGGACGGCACCGTGGACGGCTGGCGGTTCGCCGTGAGTCCGGACGGCGGGCGGCAGGCCACGAAGCCCCGGGCCGAGGCCCGCTTCGACGTGATCTGCGCCGCGACGCCCCCGCAGGAGGGCCGCAAGCGGGTCGCCGTCGTGCTGGACTTCGGCACCGCCGAGGACGCCGGGTCGTCCGCCGCCGCACCGCCCGGGCAGCGGACGGCGTGCGCGAGCGTCGCCCCGCGCGCGACCTCCGCCGAGGTGCTGGCCGTCGTCGCCCCGCCGCTGCGCTACGACTCCAACGGCCTGCTGTGCGCCATCGCCGGCTACCCGCGGGCAGGGTGCGGCGAACAGGTGGAGGCCGGAGCGGCCGCCCAGCCGAACGGAAGCCCCGAGCCCGCTGAGCACCGCAGCAACGCCGTCGGCAAGGCCGCCGGCAGCGGCGCCGGGCCCGATGTCGGCCTGGTCACCGGCGGCGCGCTGATCGCCGCCCTCGCCGCCGGCGCCGTCTGGCAGACGCGCCGCCGCCGCAACCCGTGAACCCCCGCCCCAGGACGCACCCGTGAGCCGTACGCCCCTCCCCTCCCCACCGCCCACCGGGCCCGCCACCCACACCCCGGCGCCGGGCGACTGCGGACGCTCGGGACGAGCGCGGCAGCACCCCGCGCCAACCGCCCGACCACGCCTCGGCGCCGGTCGACCGTGGGCACCAAGGCACGGCACACCAGCGGCCCGCCCGCCTGCCACCAGCGGCCCGCCCGCCCCCGACACCCCGCACCCCTCCCCCAGGACGCGCCCGTGAGCCGCACGCCCCCCGCCACCCGCCCGCCCGCCGGCCCCCGCCAACTGCATCCCGGCGCCTGGTGGTTGTGGGCGCTCGGGATGGGCGCGGCGGCGACCCGGACCACCAACCCGGCGATCCTCCTCCTGCTCGCCGCGACCGCCGGCTACGTGGTCGCGGCGAGGCGCGGCGACGCGCCCTGGTCGCGGTCGTACGGGGCGTTCCTGCGCCTGGGCCTGGTGGTCCTGGGCATCCGCCTGGTCTTCGCGGTCCTCCTCGGTTCGCCGATCCCGGGCACCCACGTCCTGTTCACGCTGCCCGAGGTGCCGCTCCCGGCCTGGGCGCAGGGGGTGCGGATCGGCGGCCGGGTGACCGTGGAGGGCCTGCTGTCCGCGCTGTACGACGGGCTGCGCCTGGCGGTGCTGCTGGTGTGCGTCGGCGCCGCGAACTCCCTCGCGAGCCCGGCCCGGCTGCTGCGTGCCCTGCCCGGGGCGCTGTACGAGGCGGGTGTGGCCGTGGTGGTGGCGATGACGTTCGCGCCGAACCTCGTCGCGGACGTCCGCCGGCTGCGCGCCGCCCGCCGGCTGCGCGGCCGTTCGGACCGGGGTGTCGCGGCGGTGCTGAGTGTCGGACTGCCCGTCCTGGAGGGCGCGTTGGAGCGTTCCGTCGCGCTGGCCGCGGCCATGGACACCCGTGGTTTCGGCCGTACCGCCGACGTCCCGCGCCGGATCGCGGCGGCCACCGCGGGGCTGACGCTGGCCGGGCTGCTCGGCGTCTGCCTGGCCGCGTACGGGCTGTTGAGCGCGGGTGGGGCGGGCTGGGCCCCGCCGGTCCTGCTGCTCGGCCTGGCCGCCGCCTTCGCCGGGCTGCTGCTCGGCAACCGACGCTCCGTCAGATCACGCTACCGGCCCGACCCTTGGGCCGTACCAGAGTGGCTGACGGCCGCCTCCGGCGCCGCCGTGGCGGCGCTCACCGTCGTGCTGGCCGGCCGCGATCCGGCGGCCTTCGCCCCGACCGTCGTCCCGCCGACCGTCCCCGTGCTGCCGCTGGGCGCCGTCCTGGTCGTACTCCTCGGCCTGGTGCCGGCGTTCGCCGCCCCGACCCCGCCCCGGAGGGCATCGTGATCACCTTCGAGCAGGTCTCCGTCCAGTACGCGGACGCCCCGGCGCCCGCGCTCAGCGGCCTCGACCTGACCGTTCCGGAGGGCGAACTCTGCCTGCTGGTGGGGCCGTCCGGGTCGGGCAAGTCCACCCTGCTGGGGACGGTCAGCGGCCTGGTGCCGCACTTCACGGGCGGTGTGCTGCGCGGCCGGGTCACGGTGGCCGGGCGGGACACCCGCGAGCACCGGCCGCGCGAGCTCGCGGACGTGGTCGGCACGGTGGGGCAGGATCCGGCGGCGCACTTCGTCACCGACACGGTGGAGGACGAACTCGCCTACGGCATGGAGTCCCTGGGCCTGCCCGGCGACGTGATGCGCCGCCGGGTCGAGGAGACGCTCGACCTGCTCGGCCTCGCCGACCTGCGCGACCGCGCCCTCACCTCGCTCTCCGGCGGCCAGCAGCAGCGCGTCGCGATCGGCTCGGTGCTGACCGTGCACCCGCGCGTCCTGGTCCTGGACGAGCCGACGTCGGCGCTCGACCCGGGCGCGGCCGAGGAGGTGCTGGCGGTGCTGCAGCGGCTGGTGCACGACCTCGGCACCACCGTGCTGATGGCCGAGCACCGGCTGGAGCGGGTGGTGCAGTACGCCGACCAGGTGCTGCTGCTGGCGCCGGGCGAGGAACCGGTGCTGGGCGAGCCGGCCGAGGTGATGGCGCACTCGCCGGTGCACCCGCCGGTGGTGGGCCTGGGCCGGCTCGCCGGCTGGCGCCCGCTGCCGCTGTCCGTCCGGGACGCCCGGCGCAAGGCCGCGCCGCTGCGGGAGCGGCTGGACGGCCGCGCGCCGGCCGGGACCCCGGCCACGGCACAGACCGCGACGCCGACCGCCACCGCCGACCGCCTCGCCGTCCGGCGCGGCCCGGTGCCCGCCCTGCGCGGGGTGGACCTGACGCTGCGCCCGTACGAGATCACCGCCCTGATGGGCCGCAACGGCGCCGGCAAGTCCACCCTGCTGGGCAGCCTGGTCGGGCTGCACGCCCCGGCCTCCGGCAGCGTCCGGGTGGGCGGCCGCACCCCGCACCGCACCCGCCCGGCCGAGCTGATCCGCGAGGTGGGCCTCGTCCCGCAGGATCCGCGCGACCTGCTGTACGGCGAGAGCGTCGCCGCCGAGTGCGCGGCCGCCGACGCGGACGCGGGCGCCGCGCCCGGCACCTGCCGCGCCCTGGTCGAGCGCCTGCTGCCGGGCATCGCCGACACCGCCCACCCACGCGACCTCTCCGAGGGCCAGCGGCTCACCCTGGCGCTCGCGGTGGTGCTCACCGCCCGGCCGCCGCTGCTGCTCCTCGACGAGCCGACCCGCGGCCTGGACTACGCCGCGAAGGCCCGGCTGGTCGGCATCCTGCGCGACCTCGCCGCCGAGGGCCACGCCGTCCTGCTGGCGACGCACGACGTCGAGCTAGCGGCCGAACTCGCCCACCGCACGGTGATCCTGGCCGAGGGCGAGATCGTCGCGGACGGGCCGACCGCCGAGGTCGTGGTCTCCTCGCCCGCGTTCGCCCCACAGGTGGCGAAGGTGCTGGCGCCGGGGCCGTGGCTCACGGTCGGGCAGGTCGCGGAGGCGCTGCGCGCATGAGCGACCGACCCACCCTCAACCGTCCCGTCCCGCCCAACCGTCCCGTCCCGCTCGGCCGCCGGTCCGTCGCCTCGCTGGCCCTGGTCTCCCTGGTCGGCGTCGCCGCGTTCGGCTGGCCGCTGCTCGCCGCCACCGACTCGGCCCTGGTCGGCCACTCCGCCGACGCCCCCTGGCTGTTCGCGCTGCTGCTCCCGCTGCTCCTCGCGGTCGTCGTCGCCCAGATCTCCGAGGGCCGTACGGCGGGCGGCGGCGCGCCGGGCCTGGACGCCAAGTCGGTGGCGCTGCTGGGGGTGTTGGCGGCCGCGGGCGCGGCCCTGCGCCCGCTCGGCGCGGGGACGGCGGGCCTGGAGCCGATGTTCTTCCTGATGGTGCTCTCCGGGCGGGTGCTCGGGCCGGGCTTCGGCTTCGTCCTGGGGTCGCTGTCGATGTTCGCCTCCGCCCTGCTGACCGGCGGGGTGGGGCCGTGGCTGCCGTTCCAGATGCTCGCCATGGGCTGGGTCTGCCTCGGCGCGGGCCTGCTGCCCGGCGCCGCCACGCTGCGCGGCCGCCGCGAACTCGCCCTGCTGGCGGGCTACGGCGCCCTCGCGGCCGTCCTCTACGGCACGATCATGAACCTCCAGGGCTGGCCGTACATCGGCGGGCTGGCCGGCTCGATCTCCTTCGTGCCGGGCGATCCGCTGCCCGCCAACCTGGTCCGCTTCGCCGCCTACTGCCTGACCACGTCGCTGGGTTGGGACCTGCCCCGGGCCGCCCTCACCGTGGTGCTCTGCCTCACCCTCGGCACCCCCGTCCTGCGCGCCCTGCGCCGCGCCACCCACCGCGCCGCCTTCGACGCCCCGGTCGACTTCCACCCACCGGGCGGCTGAGCCCCCACCCGGCCGCTCACGGGGCACCCGGCATCGCCATGTTCACCGTAAGGCCGTAACGAGGCGTCAAACTCCCACCGCTGTCACTCGTTCAGGCGGCGCACGCGCACTCGGCCCGGCGCGCGCTCAGACCACGCGCCGCCGGTCACCAGTCCATTGCGGACCGGGACAGCGCGGCCAGGGCCAGCGAGGCGGGCAGTTCGACGAGCAGGGCCATCGCCAGCGCGAGGTACCAGGCGCCGCCGCCCTCGGCGGTCATCACGTCGAACCAGGCGTCGAGGAACAGCAGCGTCGCGGAGGCGGCGGCGGCCAGCGCCGCGAGGCGTGACCGGCGGGCCAGCAGCAGGCCGGTGGCGATCAGGCCGGTGACCTGGAGGACGTCCAGCCCGATCCACACGACGGACCAGTTCCGGACCTCGGCCTGCCCGCGGGTCGTCGACCCGAGCACCAGGATCCAGCCGAACAGCAGCGCGGCGACCGCGACCAGCGCCCCGGCCGTACCCCGGCGGAAGCGGTCCGCCCCCGGTCCTTCCGCCCCCAGTCGGTCGAGCACTGCCTGCGGCCACCGGCCGCCCCCCATCGGTGTTCTCATGATCACGAATCTAGCGGCCGCCGGGCCCGCCGCACCGCGAGGGCCGCCGCCGCGCAGGCCGCCGCCGGGAGCAGCATCGCCCAGGCCAGCGACGGGCCGGCGGCGAAGGCGCCCATCACGGCCACCCCGAGCGTCGCGCCGACCTGCCGTACGGCGTTGAGCAGGCCGCCCGCCGCACCCGCGCCGCCCTCGGGGGCGGTGGTGACGACGGCGGTGACCAGCGCGGGCAGCGCGAAGGAGACGCCGAACCCGGCCGCCAGCAGGCCCACGGCGAGCAGCGGGTACGGCGTGCCGAGCAGCACGGCCGCGGCGAACACCCCGCAGCCGGCGGCCAGCAGGGCGAGCCCGCCCAGCACCGGCTTCCACGGCCCGACCTTGGCGACGATCCGCCCGGTGAGCAGCGGGTTGAAGCCGGGCGGCAGGGTCATCGGCAGGAACGCCAGCCCGGCCGTGGCGGGCGACAGGTGGAGCTCCCGCCGGAGCAGCAGCGGCAGCACGAACAGCACGCCCAGCAGCGCGAAGTTCACCGCGGCGCCCGCCAGCAGCAGCGCGCCCATCCCGCGCGCCCGCAGCACCGCCGCCGGCAGGACGGGGGCCGGGCTGCGCCGCTCGCGCCGGACGAAGGCCGCGACCGCGACGGCCCCGCCGAGGCCCGACCAACCCGCGTGCGGCCAGGCGGAGTCGCCCAGCGCGATCAGCGCGTCCGTGCCCAGGGCGAGGGTGGCGCAGGCCGCCAGCTGGCCCCACCAGTCGATCCGCCGCTCGCCGCGCGGGCCGTGCACGGTCCGGCCGGCCACCAGGCCGAGCACCAGGGCCGCCAGCGGAACGTTCACCAGGAACACCGCGCGCCACCCGGCGAGGTCGACCAGCACCCCGCCGACCATCGGCCCGAACGCCATCGCACAGCCGCTGACGGCCGCCCAGACGGCCACCGCCCGGGCCCGCTCGGCGGCGACCGGGTACAGCCGGGTGATCAGCGCCATGCTCGCCGGGACGCAGGCCGCCGCCGCGGCGCCGAGGACGGCGCGCAGCGCGACCAGCGTCCAGATGTCCGGTGCGAAGGCGCTGAGCAGCGAGCCCGCGCCGAACGCGGCGATGCCGAGGCGGAAGGCCCGGTGGGCGCCGTGGCGGTCGGCGACGGCGCCGGCGGACAGCAGCAGCGCGCCGAAGGCGACGCTGTAGCCGGTGACGGCCCACTGCAGTCCGGCGGTCGAACTGCCCAGCGAGGACGCCAGGTCGGGCTCGGCGACGGCGAGGACGGTGGTGTCGAGCAGCACCATGAAGTAGCCGAGCGAGATGCCCAGCAGCGCGCGGGTGCGGGAGCGCGCACGGTGGGCCGCCGCCGGCGTCGCGGCGGCGAGGAGGGCAGGAGAGGTCATCGGTGGGTCTCCGGGGTCGGGAGTCGAGGATCGAGGGTCGAGGTCGAGGGGGGATCGGGCACCCACTCTGCGCGGGCGGCACCCCGCCCCTCCACCGCCGGATCCTGATACACCGTTCGGAATTTCCGAACGCACCCGTACGCTGTCCCGCAGCACCGGGGCCCCAGCCGTGCGGGCAGAACCACCACCGTTCGGGCAGGACCGCAAGCGTTCGGGAAGTCGGAGGGACCAGTGGAACTACGTCAGTTGCGCGTCTTCGAGGCCGTCGTCGCCCACCGCACCGTCACCGCCGCGGCGGTGGCGCTCGGCCTCGCCCCCTCCTCCGTGTCCGAGCAGGTCCGCACCCTCGAACGCAGCCTGGGCGTCGAGCTGTTCGACCGGGCCCCGCGCGGGATGACCCTCACCCCGGCCGGCGAGCGGCTGCTGCCCTGGTCCCGCAAGCTGCTCGACCAGGCCGACCAGGCCCGCCGCGAGGTGGTCGCCGACCGGCCCCGGCTGCGCCTCGGCGCCCTGGAGACCATCGCGGCCACCCACGTCCCCGCCGTGCTGGCCCGCCTCGCCGAGCGCCGGCCCGACCTGGACGTCTCCCTGCACACCGACACCGCCCGGGACGCCCTGCTCGGCGGCGTCGCCGCCGGGGCCCTGGAGGCCGCGCTGATCCTGGACACCGCCGGCCCGCTCGGCGAACTCGGCTTCTACCTCCCGCCCGCCCCGCTCGACCACGTCGACCTCAGGGACGTCCCGCTCGCCCTGGTCGCCGCCCCCGCCCACCCGCTGGCCCGCGCGACCGCACTGACCCGCGAAGCCCTCAGCGGCCACCGCCTCCTGGTCAACGCCCCCGCCTGCTCCTTCCGGCTGGCCGGCGAACGCCTCCTCGGCCACGACGTGGAACGCGTCCGCACCGGCGGCGTGGCCGTCACCCGCGCCTGCGCCGAACAGGGCCTGGGCATCGCCCTGCTCCCCGACTTCGCCGTCCACGACCAGCTCGCCTCCGGCGCCCTGGTCCGCCTCCCCCTCGACCCCCCGCCCCTCCACCTCCGCCTGGTCTGGCGCGCCGACCGCGAAACCGTCCCCGGCCTGCGCGAAGTCCTCTACGCCGCCGCGGCCTGAACAGCACGGCGCGCCCCGGATCCCCCGAACCGGAGCGCGCCGCCCGTCCTCCCCGCGTCAGGCCTTCGGGCCCGCCGACTGGACGACCTCGAAGGACCACAGGGTGGACCCGCTCGCCGCCGGCCGCTTCGGCGCCTCGCCACCCTCGCCGCCGCCCTGGTGCGCGGCCTTCATCGGCCCCTCCATCCAGGCCTTGAAGTCCTCCTCGCTGCGCCACCGGGTGTACACCAGGTACTGGTCGGTGCCCTCGACCGGGCGGAGCAGCTCGAACCACTCGAAGCCGTCCGAGTTCTCCACCGCACCGGCCCGGGAGGCGAAGCGCTGCTCCAGCACCTCGCGCTGCTCGGCGGGGACGGTCAGGACGTTGATCTTGACGACGGACATGCCGCACCTCTCCTGTTCCGCCGGGGCCGCCTGGTGCGGCCGCCGGGAGGGACGTTCCCGAGCAGTCTGCTACACCTCACGCGGCGGCCGTCAGGCGATCCACGCGGGGAGGACGCGCTCGTCGTCGCGCGGGGCGGCGGCGCAGGCGCCGGGCGGGGTGACGGCGTCGGGGTTGTAGGCGCGGGAGGGGGACGGGGCGGCGACGACGGCGGTGAAGGCCTCGACGGAGGTGATCCGACGGGCGACGCCGGCGGGGAGGACGAGGGTGTCGCCGGCGGTGACGGTGTGGGTGTCGTCGCCCAGCAGGACGGTGGCGGAGCCGGTCAGGAAGGTCCAGATCTGTTCGGCGTCCATGGCGTGCAGCGGGCCCTGCCGGTCGGCCGCCATCTCGACCCGCCACAGGGCGAGGGAGGTGGCGCCCTGGGTGGGCGAGGCGTAGGTGGTCATGACGGCGTTCGGCGTCTCGGTGCGGCGGGCGTCGGCGTGACGGATGACGGGCATGGTGGAGGAACCCCCTAAGATGGTCAATGAAGTTGTCCATATAGTCAACGAGGTTGTCCATCCGTGTCAACAGACCCGACCCCGCCCGGCTTCGAACTGCCGCTGCGGCTCCTGCTCGCCTTCCGGACGATCATCGACGAGCTGCACGAACGCATCGCCCGCGAAGGCCACCCCGACCTGCGCCCGATGCACGGCTTCGTCTTCCAGGCGATCGGCCCGCACGGCACCACCGCCGTCGAACTCGGCCGCCGGCTCGGCGTCTCCAAGCAGGCCGCGGGCAAGACCATCGAGGGCCTGGAACAGCTCGGCTACGTCGCGCGCGGCAGCGACCCGGCCGACGCCCGGCGCAAGGTGGTCCGGCTCACCGACCGGGGCGTGGACTGCCTCGCCCGCTCGGCGCGGATCTTCGACGAGCTGCGCGCCGAGTGGTCGGCGACCCTCGGCGAGGAGCAGCTGCGCCGGCTGGAGGACGGCCTGCGGCAGCTCGCCCCCGGGGACCCGTTCCGGCTCGACACCCCGCGCTGGTTCGGCACGCCGTGACCGTCGTCACCGGCCGCCCCAAACCCAACTCCCGGTGTTTTGCGCGAACTTGACAGGGCGGAGGGCGTTCCTTGCCGCTCGACGGGCGCGTGGACCGTCATGGGCGGGTGGCCGATCCTGCGGCCACGAACCCACGAGAGGAGCACCACCCGCCGGTGCGCACCCTGGCGAAGACCGCAGCCCTCGCACTCGGCGGGATCGCCCTGGCCCGCGGTCCGGTTACGACCGGGCCGCGCGTTTCCCGGACGTTCACCCGGGCCCAACCACCACCAACCGGCACAACCACCCCATCGGACCCGAACGTCCCTGTCCCCCTTCCGGAGCGTCCTGCATAATCAGCGGCGATCGTGCGCCGGGAACCGCCCGGGGCGCCGTGGAAGCCACCCGAGATCCGAGGAGGACCGGCCGATGCCGGACCAGCACTGCCCGACGTGCGGCGCCGCACGAGCCACCGGGTGCGGCTGCCTCCCGGACCCGAGCCTCACCGAGACGGCCGTCCTGCCGCACCTTGAGGGCCCGCCGCTGGTGCGCCCGTACGTGTCGCAGACGCCCGGGCAGGTCGTCGAGGAGTACCCGGCCGAGTACCGGGCGGGCGGGCCGACCACCGGACCGGCCACGGGACCGACCGCCGCACCGGCCGCCGACCCGTTCGCGACCACGGTGCTGCCGCCCCTGCCGCCGACCGCCCCGCCGCTCCAGCCCGGCCAGCCCGGCCAGTCGAACCAGCACCCGGGCCCGGACGGCTACGCCACCACCCTGCTCCCCCCGGTGCCCGCCCCCGAGCCGCCCCCCGGGGAGGAGCTCGGCTTCTTCCCCTTCGACAACGCCCCGTACGAGCCCGAGCCCGGCACCGAGCCGGACGCCCCCGGCGGCCGGGCCGCGAGACGGGCCGCCGAACAGGCCGACCGGAGCCCGCTCGCCCGGCACAAGGGGCTGCTCGCCGGGGTCGGCGCCCTCCTGGTGGCGCTCACCATCGGCGTCGCCTACGCGGTGACGCCCTCGTCCGACCCGGACCACCGCCAGGCGCAGCCGCTGCCGACCACCACCCTGGCCCCCTCCCCGGTCGACCCGCCCACGACGGCCGCGCCCACCCCGAGCGCGCAGCCCACCACCGAGGCGCCGAGCCCGACCGCCACGCCGACCCGCAAGCCGAGCCCGACCAGGACGGCGACCCCGACGCCGACCCACACGC
>NZ_JZKH01000097.1 GCF_000961885.1 Streptomyces rubellomurinus | reverse complement strand
CGATGAAGCGGGCTTCGTAGCGGGGGCGGGGGTTCACGGGGTGGGCCGCTCGTTCTTGTGGACCCAGGCCTGGGCGTGGGCGTAGGAGTAGAAGCGGAGCGGTTCGGGGCGCGGCGGGAGGGCCTTGACGAGGTCCCCGGTGCGGTGGTCGCGGACGACCCAGACGGGGAAGGAGACGCCGGCCGGCGGGTCGGCGGGGATGATCCCGTAGCGGCTCATCGGGTGGCCACCTGGACGAAGCCGCCGGCCTTCTCGACCTGCCGGGAGAACTCGTCGAACTCCCCGACGATCGGCGAGATGGCGGACCTGGCGGGGACGAGGATCGCGTCGGCGTCGCGGGTCCGGATGCGGTGGAGGGCCGCCTGGAGCATGGGCCGGCGCTCGGGCGCGGTGGTGTGGATGGAGTCGTCCACGACGATCAGGGCGACGTTCCAGTGGAACGCGAGCGCGTAGGACTCGCAGGCCCTCAACTCCCTCTCGGGGAAGGTGGATCCGGCCCTGGCCAGGTAGACGACGGCCTGGAAGGTGCGGGTGGGGCTGTTGATGGACATGGGTGTCTCCATGGTTGCGCATCGCGTCCGGATTCTCACCGGGTGTAGCCATGGTGGCCCGCCGAGCCTTACGATTCCTAGGCCTCAACTTTCACAGTCTTGCCAAGTGGCGGGTCGGGGGTTGCTATGGAGTCGTACGAGATTGATGCATCGTCATCTCCGGCTGTTCGCTTCGGAGATGAACTTCGCGGGTGGCGCCGGTCCAGGGGCTGGTCCCAGGCAGAACTCGGTCGACGTATGGGGTACAGCCACGGCCTGGTCTCGTACGTCGAACGGGCTAGGAAGCCCGTGACCCTTAAATTCGCGGTGGCGGCGGATCGGGTGTTCGAGGCGGGTGGAATCTTCAAGGAGTTGTGGCGCCGGATCTCGAACGCCAGTCTGCTGGAGGGGTTTGCCGAGTTCGCGGACGCGGAGTCGCGCTGCAAGAAGCTCAGGACCTTCGAGTTGGGAGTCATTCCCGGCCTGATGCAGACGCTGGACTATGCCGCCGCCCTGGAAGCGGGGAGTGTGCGTCGCGGCAGCATCACCAAACAGCAGGCCGATGGCCGAGTTGACGTCCTGGCTCGACGCCAGAAGCTCCTGGACAAGGATGCGCCGCCCGTCATCCATGCCGTGCTCGATGAGAGTTGCCTTCTTCGCACGGTGGGTGGACCGGAGATCATGCGGCCTCAGCTGGATCATTTGCTGGCGCTGGCCGAACGCCCCAACATCACCATCCAGGTGGCGCCTTTTCACCTCGGCGAGCAGCGGCCGTTCCTCTTGCCGGTGGTGCTGCTGACGCTTCCGGACAGGTCCGTGGTGGGCTACGCGGAGTCCCATGCGCGAGGCCACCTTGAGCGGGGGCGGGAGAGCGTTGCGAGCTGGGAGGAGGACTACGATCACCTGAAGGTGGAGTCGCTGGATACGGCGGCTTCGCTCGCCATGATCCGCGCTGTTCGGAAGGAACTTCAATGACGACCCTTGACCTGGTCGGCGCCCGGTGGGTGAAGAGTCGCCACAGCGGCAACGGCGGCAACTGCATCGAGGTGGCCCCGGACTTCCCCGGCGTCATGCCCGTCCGCGACTCGAAGGACCCCGAGGGGCCCGTCCTCATCTTCCCCGCCGACGCCTGGCAGGCCTTCGTCGCCGCCGCTACCGCAGGCGAGTTCGGCTCCATCTGACTCGGATGCGCGCCACCCGGAAGGAGATCGAATGTCCAACATGAACTTGACCGACGCCCAGTGGGTGAAGTCGAGCTTCAGCCAGCAAGGTGGCAACTGCATCGAATTCGCTCCTGGCTACGCGGGCGTGATGCCGGTCCGCGACTCGAAGGACCCCGAGGGGCCCACCCTCGTCTTCCCCGCCGACGCCTGGCAGGCCTTCGTCACCGCCACTGCTGCAGGCGAGTTCGGCTCCATCTGACTCGGATGCGCGCCACCCGGAAGGAGATCGAATGTCCAACATGAACCTGGTCGACGCTCGGTGGGTGAAGAGTCGCCACAGCCAGAACGGTGGCAACTGCATCGAATTCGCTCCCGGCTACGCGGGCGTCATGCCCGTCCGCGACTCGAAGGACCCCGAGGGGCCCACCCTCGTCTTCCCCGCCGACGCCTGGCAGGCCTTCGTCGCCGCCACCGCCGCAGGCGAGTTCGGCTCCATCTGACTCCTCCACATGCCCCCATGAGCCCCAGGACCGGTCGGTCCTGGGGCTCATCGCATGTGTTGCAGGGGTTGACCGACCGTCCCCACAGGTCTATACCAGTGGCAGTCCGCGCCACCCCCACCTCGGCGCGGCATCCCCCACCGCCGTTTCCTGGAAAGGCTTCCAATGGAACGCGCTACTCCCCCACAACCAACGCGCCGCCGAGCCGTCCTTGCCATCGCCGGCGTACTCGGCCTGCTCGCCGCCGGCGCCGCCGCGACGACCAGCACCGCGTCCACCACCAACACCGGCCTGGGCAGCAACTGGTACGCCTCCGCGCCCTACCTGATGCCCGAGGACAACAGCCCGCCGGACGCCGCCGCCGTCATGGACGCCACCGGGCAGAAGGCCTTCCAACTGGCCTTCATCCTCGCCCAGGGCGGCAACAGCTGCGCCCCCGCCTGGGGCGGCACCTCCTCGATCGACTCCGACACCACCATGCCGGCCGTCATCCAGACGATCCGCGCCAAGGGCGGGGACGTCTCCGTCTCGGTCGGCGGGTACGGCGGCACCAAGCTGGGCCAGGTCTGCGGCACGCCGGAGGCCACCGCCGCCGGGTACCAGCAGGTCGTCACCAAGTACGGCCTCAAGGCGGTCGACTTCGACCTGGAGGAGCCGGAGTACGAGAACACCGCCGCCATCCACAACGAGATCGGCGCGGCGAAAATCCTCCAGCAGAACAACCCCGGCCTCTACGTCTCGATCACCACCGCCGGCACCAACGCGGGCACCGGCTGGTTCGGCACCCAGATGCTCAACGAGGCCAAGTCCCAGGGCTTCACGCCGAACAACTACTCGATCATGCCGTTCGACGGTGGCTTCAACGGCGCCGCCGCCCAGACCGACGCGCTGGTCAAGTTCAACCAGATCCTGCAGACCACCTTCGGCTGGAACGAGGCCACCGCGTACGCCCACGAGGGCGTGTCGATGATGAACGGCCGCACCGACGCCGCCGAGTACTTCCACCAGTCCGACTTCCAGACCGTCCTCGACTTCGCCACCGCGCACGGCCTGGCCCGCTACACCTACTGGTCCGTCAACCGCGACCGGCAGTGCCCGGGCCCGGTGGACCCGGGGCTGTCCGGCTCCTGTTCCTCCGTGGCGCAGAGCGACTGGGACTTCACCAAGTTCACCGTGAGGTTCGCCGGCGCGACCCCGCCCACCACGCCCCCGACCACGCCGCCCACCACTCCCCCGACCAGCCCGGCCCCGGGCACCTGCACCGCCCCCGCGTGGAGCGCGAGCACCACGTACACCGGGGGCGCCAAGGTCTCGTACAACGGGCACAACTACCACGCCAAGTGGTGGACCCTGAACGAGGTGCCGAGCGCCAGCGGCCAGTGGGGCGTCTGGGCCGACGACGGACCCTGCTGAGGCAGCGGGCTGAGGGCTACGACGCGAACGGCTGCCGGTCCGGCGCGCACACCGCCCCGCGCTCCGGCAGCCGGCCGCCGATCAGGTACCGCTCCTCGTACCCCGCCGCGCAGGCGCTCGGGTTGCCGAGCACGGTGTGCCCGTAGCCGTCGACGGTCAGCAGCCGTCCGCGCGCCAGGGTGTCGGCCAGCGCCCGGGAGCCCTCGTACGGCCAGACCGGGTCCCCGGTGAGGGCGACGACCAGGATCGGCGCGGAGGTCGGGCGGTCCCACGGGCCGGTGTAGCGGTCCGGGGAGGCCGGCCAGGTGGCGCAGCGCTGGGTCTGCCAGAGCCAGTACGGGCCGGTGGCGCCGGAGCGGGCCTCGGCGAGGGCGGCCAGGGCCGGGTAGTCGGCGCCGGCCGGCGGGTTGTCGGTGTCCGCGCACAGTACGCCCAGGGTCTGCGCCTGGCGGAGGTCCCCGCCGGTCGGCGCCGCCGAGGGCGCGTCGGGGGCGGTCCACAGCTGCTGGAGGTAAGCGCCGAGGCCCGGCCAGCCGGTGCCGTCCACGCCCGGGACGGGCGCCACCGCGTACAGCAGTCGCTGCGCGGCCGTCAGCGCGGCGGCGCGGCCGACCGCCGCGTCTCCCAGGGCGACCGGCCCGTGCCCCAGCCGGTCGAGCAGCCGGGTGAACTTGGCGCGGGTCGCGGGCCCGTCGCCCGCCGCGAAGGCGCAGGCCTGCGGGCCGGCCCCGCCGCACCGGTCGAGGAAGGCGTCCAGCGTGCGGGCGGCGGCGCGGTCGCTGCCGGTGCGCAGGAACGGCGCGAGGTCGCGGTCCTGCGGGGTGCGGCCGGTGGACCAGGCCGCCGGGTCGACGGCGCTGTCCAGCACCATCGCCCGGACGCGTTGCGGGAACAGGTTGGCGTACGTGGCGCCCAGGTAGCTCCCGTACGAGGTGCCCAGGTAGCTGAGTCTGCGGTCGCCCACCGCCTGGCGGAGCAGGTCGAGGTCGCGGGCGACGTCGGCGGTCGACAGATGCGCCCGCAGCCCGTCCCGGTCGTTCGCGGCGCACTGCCGGGCGAAGTCAGCGTACGCGCTCGCCCAGGCCGACTGCTGCTCGACACCTTCCGGGAAGCCCTGCGGGAGCCGGTCGAGCAGTCTCTGCTCGGCGGCCTGGTCCGGGAAGCAGGGCAGGGTGGTGGAGCGACCGACGCCGCGCGGGTCGAAGCTGACGACGTCGAAGCGGGCGCGGACCTGTTCGGGCAGGGCCGGGTAGACGGCGGGCAGCGCCATGGTGCCGGGGATGCCGGGGCCGCCCGGGTTGTAGAACAGCGTGCCGATCCGGTGGGCCCGGTCGGTGGCGGGGCGGCGGATGACGGCCAGGTCGACGGTGCGGCCGCGCGGGTCGCGGTGGTCGAGGGGCACGGCCGCGGTCGCGCACTCGAAGCCGGGGGCGCAGGACTGCCAGGCCAGCCGGGGTACGGGTGCGGACGGCGCGGCAGCGGCAGCGGCCGGGAACAGACCGGGCAGCAGCAGCGCGGCAGCCGCGACGGCAGCGGTACGGAACCTGGCGGCGGTACGGAACCTGGTGGCGAGACGGGCTCGGGGCACGGGCAGCTCTTTCGTTCGGGTCCTGATCGGACACCGCCGAGCCTGCCGTGACCCGCTGTCAGCACACTGTCGACCGCTGACAGATCACTGACACGTGGGCGTACGGGACGGGCGGGCGCCGTGCGAAGCGCCCGCCCGCCCGGTACGTCACTCCGCGAACCGCCCGCGCAGGTCGGTGAGGATCCGCACCGCGTCCGGGAGGCCGGCGGCCTCGCAGCGGGCGATGGCGGCGGTGAGCCGGGCGACCGCCGCCTTGGTGCGTCCGAGGTCGCCGCCCTCGATCACGGCGGCCAGCCGGACGGCCTCCGCGCGCGGAGCCTCGGCCTGGTCGCCGCCCTTCTCGTACGCCGGGATGGCCAGTTCGAGCTCGGCCAGCGCCTCCTCGTGCCGGTCGACGATGGCCAGGCAGCGGCCGCGCTCGTAGTGCGAGGCGCCGCGCAGGTACCAGTCGGTGTGCTCCTGGCCGAGCCGGGCGGCGGTTTCGGCGACGGCGTCGGCCTCGGCGATCCGGGCGAGCGCCGCGTCCAGCCCGTCCGGGCCCTGCTCGCGGACCGTCAGCTTGGCCAACTCGCGCAGGGTGCCCGCCAGTTGGTCGACCTGTGGGGAGCGCTCGTGGGCCTGCCTGGCGCGGGCGAGGGCCGCCTCGGCGGCGTCCCAGCGGCCCGCGTGGGCGAGGGTGACGGTGGCCTCGCAGGCGACCATGGTGTGGGTCTCCTGGTCCTCCCAGCCGGCCACCACGTCGGCCAGCCGCAGGTACTCCTCCGCCGCGTCCCGGTACTCCTCGAGGTCGGCCAGGCCCCGGGCGAGGTCCAGCCGGGCCTGGGCGAGCAGCCGCACGTCCAGCCCGGCCGCGCCCGCGTCGAGCAGCACCGACTCGAGGACGGCCACCGCGTCGCCGGTGCGGTCGGTGGCGCGCAGCACGTCGGCGAGCTGCAGCCGCACCTGGGCGGCCTCCTCGACGGCCCCGCCGCGCTGGCGGTCGAAGCGGGCCGCCGCCTCGGACAGCGCCCGGACGGCGCCGCCCGCGTCGCCGGTCTGCATGCACGCGTGGCCGAGCATCATGTACGTCGGCGCGTACGGGTAGGAGTCGTCGCCCCAGCGGGAGGCCTCGGCCAGCGCCCGGTGGAACACCTCGGCGGCCTGCGCCCACTCGCCGGACTGCAGCAGCACCTGGCCGAGCAGGCCGAGCACCCGCGGGGTGTGCCAGGGCAGTTCGGCGTCGTCCAACCGGGCCAGCACGTCGCGCAGTTCGGCCACCGCCTCGGCCAGCCGGCCCTGCCGGGCGGCCGCGTCGGCGGTGTACTGGCGGGAGGTGGCGGACCGGCGGGCGGAGCCGAGCTCGGCGGCCGTCTCGCGGTAGCGGCCGACCGCCTCCTCGAAGCGCGCGGTCGTCTCGGCGGAGGGCTCGGGCAGCGCCTCGACCAGGTCGTGGTGGGCGGCGTAGGCGCGGGACTGCAGCACGATCAGGTAGTCGTCGTCGGTCATGCCGCCCTCGACGGCGTTCCCGGCGGCGGCGCGCAGTTCCTCGGCCCGGCGCAGCGCGTCGTCGAGGGCCGGCCAGTCGGGGCCGGGCTTGTCCCCGGCCGAAGCCTCGCCCCCACCCGAAGCCTCGCCCGAAGCCACGTCCCCACCCGGAGCCCCGCCCGAAGCCTCGTCCCCACCCGAAGCCCCACCCGAAGCCTCGTCCTCGTCGAGGCCGACGACCAGGACGCGGGCGCGGATCATCAGCGCCCGGCCGGGCAGCCCGGCCTGCTCGAAGAGTTCGGCGGCGGCCAGCATGCCGGTGCGGGCCTCGGCGTACTCGTCCCGCTCCAGCGCCAGGTGGGCCTGCTGCTCGACGAGTTCGGCGTGCAGCCGGGCCCGGCTGCCGAGCCGGGGGTCCTCGGGGTGGGTGAAGCCCTCCGCCGCGACCCGTTCGGCGATCCGCTGCCAGAGCCGGTCGCCGTCCGGGTGGCCGAGCAGGTCCAGCTCGCGGGCGCGCAGCACCAGGTCGGTGAAGTCCTCGGGCTCGGGCTCGGCCTCGCGGCGCGGGGCGGGTGCGACGGCCGGGGCGGCGGCCACCTCGGGCGCGGCGGTGGCGCGCACGCCGAGCGCCAGCGGCTCGGCGAGCAGCGGCTCGGCGGCCAGCCGGGCGCGCCGGGCGTCGCCGACCGCGTCGGTGCCGTTGCGGGCGTCGAAGCGGGCGGCCAGGGCCTCGGCCTCGGTGCGCACGTGGGCCAGCAGGGTGTCGACCGTCCAGGCGCTGCCGGCCGGCCCGCTGACCGCGAGCTCGCCGTGGCCGGCCCCGGCCAGGGCGGCGACCAGGACCTCGACGCCGACCAGGAAGGCCAGCCGGGACTCGGGCTCGCCGGTGTACGCGAACAGGTCGCGGTTCTCGGCGAGCAGTTCCAGGCCGCGCGGCTCGTTGCCGGTCAGCGCGCAGAACTCGAGGTGCCGGCCGATCGCCGCCTGCATCGCGACCTTGCCGCGGGCGTAGCGGTAGCCGGACAGGTGGCAGGAGCGGGCCTCGTCGAGGCGGCCCTGGCGCACCAGCGGCAGCAGGGCGACGGCCTGGCTGAGGTACGGCTCCTGCTCGCAGCCGCTGCGGCCGTCCAGCACCGGGACCAGCACGTCCAGCGCACGGGCGTCGTCGCCGGCGGCGATGAAGTGCAGGGCGGCGGCGCGGGTCTCGCAGGCGTGGCAGTCGCTCATCTCGGAGCGCGGGCGGGCCGCCCACAGCTCGTACGCGTCCTGGACGCCGACGCCGGTCTGCGCGGCCAGGTGGTAGCGCTGGGCGTAGTAGGGCTGGAGGTCGAAGTCGGCGCCGCGGTAGCGGTCGCGCAGCTCGGTGTGCCAGCGCTCGATCGCGGCCAGCGGGACGTCCGGGTTCTCCTTGAGCGCGTCGGCGACCCACTTGAAGCGCCAGAACACCTGGTGCCGGGCCCACTCGCTGAAGCCGTCCGGATCCTGGTCCCAGAGCTTGAGCACCCGGGCGAAGACCACCGGGGTCTTGGTGCGCTCGCCGTCGAACTCGTAGGCCTCCATCAGCTCCAGCAGGGCCATCGAGCGGATCTCGGTGTCCTCGAACTGGTCGGCGGCCTCGGCGAGTTCCTCGGCGGTGACGGTCCGGGTGCGGCCGTACGGGCGGGCGTCGTTCTCGCGCAGCGCGGCCATCACCGCGTCGGGGGTGTCCAGCATCACGCCTCCTTCGAACCGTCGTTGCCGCCGTTGCCGCGGTTGTCGTCGTTGCCGCGGTTGTCGTCGTTGCCGCCGTTGCCGCCGTTGCCGCCGCCCGCCCGGTGCGCCTCGTGGCCGAGCATGGCGTGGTCGAGCAGGCTGATGAACGAGCGGTTGAGCAGCGCGGACTCGCTGGCCTTGAGCGGGCGGCGGGTCATCAGCACGGCCTGCGCGTACAGCGCCTCGACGGCGGTGACGGCCAGTTCGCGGTCGGTGACGGTGGCGGCGCGGCGCACCAGCGGGTTGAGGTGGTTGAGCACCAGCTGGGCGCGCGGCACCTCGGCGCGCAGCGAGCCGAGGATGTCCGCCCACAGGCCGTCCGCCTCGTCGGCGAGTTGGGCGCGGGTGCGCTCGTGCCGGGCCTCGCGGTTGTCGAGCAGCAGGGCGGGCGCGTTGGTCGGGTGGAAGCTGCGCAGGGCGACGTCGCAGTCGAAGCGGCCGACGACCTCGCGGGCGATCGCCAGGAAGGCGTTCGCGGCCAGTTCGGCGGCGGGGTCGACGGTGTCCAGGTGCGCGGTGACGGTGCCCGGGTCGAGGTCGGCGACGGAGACGCCGGGGCGGATCTCGGGCAGCCGGTGCACGAGGTCGCGGTCGTAGGTGTAGCCGCCGTTGACCACGCCGAGGCCGGCCGCGCCGGCGATCGGGGCGACCTGGCGGAACTCCTCGACGGTGCGGGTGACCAGGACGACCCGGTGGGCGCGGGCGAACTCGTCCAGGGTGACGTTGCCGTCGGTGGTCTCGAACGGCAGCCAGGGCAGCATCATCCGCAGCAACTCGTCGTCGTAGCGGGCGAGTTCCTTGACGGCCAGGTGGTGCACGGAGAGGAATCGGTGCAGCAGCGCCGGGTCGCTCGCGGACAGGCCGGTGAGCCAGTCGCGGATCCGGGCGCCGAGCGCGTCGCGGACGGCGGCCAGCGTCTCGTCGGCGTACAGGCCCTCGCGGGAGGCGGTCGGGCGCAGCCCGTCGGTGTCCACCACGCAGCGGACGAAGAACGCCCAGTCCGGGAGCAGTTCGGGCGCCTGGTCGGAGAGCAGCATGCCCTTGAGGTGCACCCGGTGGCCGTTGCGGCGCGAGGGCGGGGCGGCGTCGGGCAGGACGTAGGCGACGCCGCGCAGGCCGACCAGCGGCAGGTCGAGGTCGATGGTGTCCAGCGGGGTGAAGTCGAAGGTGCCGCGGCAGTACTCGGTGAGGGCGTCGCGCCGGGCGAGCGGGGAGCCGTGGCGCTCGGCCCACGGCGGCGTCCGGTTGATCCGGTGCTCGGTGCCGGCCGCGTCGAGGACGGTGACGTCGTGGCGCAGCAGGCTGCCGAAGTCGCGGGCGAGCGAGACGACCCGGGCGGGGGCGGTCCACTCGGCGGCGTCGGCGCGCGGGGCGAGGGTGACGGTGGTGCCCGGCTCCGGCTTGGCGGAGGAGGGCAGGGTGCGGATGGTGTAGCTGCCGTCCGAGAGGCCGCGCCACTCGATGACGGGGGCGTCGGGGCGGCCGGCGTGCCGGGTGACGACGGTGATCTCGTCGGCGACCACGAAGCAGGCGAGCAGGCCGATGCCGAACTGGCCGATGAAGTCGCCACGTGCCTGGGCCAGGCCGTCGCCGTCGAGGCGGCCCTCGGCGTCGCGCTTGGAGCTGCGGCCGATGGTGGCGAGGAAGGTGTGGACGTCCTGCTCGGTCAGGCCGATGCCGGTGTCGGTGACGGACAGCTCGTCGTCGGCGCGGACGGTGATGGCCGCGGGCGCCTGCGGGTCGAGGGCGCGGCGGGCGGAGATCGCGTCCACCGCGTTCTGCAGCAGCTCGCGCAGGTAGACGCGGGGGCTGGAGTAGAGGTGGTGGGAGAGCAGGTCCACCAGGCCGCGCAGGTCCACCTGGAAGGTGTGCGCACTCGTCGGGTTGTCGGTTGGGGACACCGGAGGCTCTTTCGGTCGCGGGAAGGGGTGTCGGAGTTCGGGGGCGCCTTGACGTGGCGGCGCCGGATGGGCGCGCGGCCGGCGTCAGTACGCGGCGGCGCAGCGGTCGCGGTGCCGGGTGAAGGCCTTCACCGGGTCCCCCGACAGGTAGTGCCAGGGCGCCTCGGTGACCATGCCGTCCAGTGCGTCGAACAGCAGGCGGGCGGTCTTGGGCTGGTCGGCCATCGAGAAGGCCATCGCGAAGGTGTTGAAGCTGCCCTGCCAGCCGCGGGCCGGGACGAAGTCCGGGTGCAGCACCGAGCGGAACGCGGCCTCCTGGAGCGAGGCCACCACGGCCGGGCTGGACAGGTAGTCCTGGTCCTCCCCGTCCGACAGGCTCAGCCAGTGCTCCAGGTGCGCCAGCGCGACCAGCTCGCCGAGCGGGCTGCCCTCGGGGGCGGCCAGCATCGCGGTACGGGCGAAGGCGTGCATCTCCTCGTGCGAGCCGCCCCACTTCTGGCACAGCTGCTGCAGCCGCTGGCGGTGCGAGGCCGGGTGGCCCGGGGAGCGCCGCACGGCGGCCTCGAAGCGGCAGGTGGCGACGTCCGGGCCGAGCGAGATGCCGCGGGCGCTGATCTGCAGGAAGTACCAGGGGGCGAGCCAGGTCGGCTCCCGCTCGGCGACCTCCAGCAGCTGCGCCTCGGCGACGTCCAGCCGCTGGTGGAAGGTCTTCCACTGGTCCTCGGAGACGTACTTGGCCTGCGCCTTGGAGCGGGCCTCCCAGCCCCAGTTGACGTGCCGTGCGCCGGAGAGCAGCAGCGCCAGCGTGTCGTCGGGGGCGTCGGCGAGCGCCCGGGCCGTCCACTCCTCGACCCCGGCCTGCTCGGCGACCATCGCGGTGAGCCGGGTCAGCTCGGTGCCGTCCGCATCGCCGGTGTGGTCGGCCAGCGCGGGGCGCAGGGCGGCCCAGTCGCCGGCGGCGGCCTGCCGCACCAGCAGGCGCGCGGACTCGTCCCCGAGCACCGGGTCGAGCCGCGGCCGTCCGGCGGCCGCGGGCCCCTCGACGGCCCGCCGGCCGAACAACCCGCGCCACCCCGCCCGGTCCTGCGCTCCGTCCTCGCCGGAACGGCGTCGGAACAGCGCCATGTGCGGCCCCCCTCGAACTTGATCGGCCTTCATCGGCATCGTCGGCATCTTGCGCATGTCTCGCATGGCCGCACGGCGGCCACTCCAGACTGAGTACATATCACGGGCGGCTGACAACCGTTTGCCCAGCCCAGGGCCGTCGCCCGGGGTCCCGTGCCGGAACGGGCGGCACCGCCGGACGGCCGGCCCATCGGCCCACTCCAGGGGCCCGTCCGAGCCCGCCCGGGCCCGTCCGGCCGTGGCATCTTGCTGCCTGACAGATTTCTGCCACCGGGCCGCGTCGCCACCGCCCGCGAGGATCCGTCACTCTTGGGGGCGCACACGCCGTCCGCGTCCGGACGAACGCCCGGCGGGGCGTCCGGTGGACCCGGTGGACGGAGCCCCCGCCCGCCCCGGAAGCAGTGCGGGGCGGGTCCGTACAACGGGCCCCGCCATCGACCCGGACCGACCGCACCCGGATCGACCACACCCGGGTGCCGAACGCCCGTCCGTCCGGGGCTCCGGACGGACGGGCGTCGGGTTCACGCGCAACGGCCGCGCGTCGGGACTGCGGGTCGGGACTACGGGTCTGGACTGCGCCTCAGGGCTGCGTCTCAGGACTGCGGGTCCGGACTGCGCCTCAGGACTGCCCGCCGAGCCCCGCGTCCGGCGCCTTGCCCGCCTGCGCCTGCTCGATCCGCTGCACCAGCATCACCGCGAACCGCCGCGTCGCCGCGGCGTCCACCGGGCCGCCCTCGGTGGTCACGCTGGCCACCACGGTGCCCGAGCGCACCACGATGCCGACGCCCTCGCCGTCGGCCAGCTGCCCCTGGAAGGCCTGGCCCTCGCTGCCGACCGCCGGGGCGTCGATCTTCTTGAACGGCCCGGCGGTGTACGAGGCGTAGGACTCCTGCAGCCGCGCCTTGGCCGCGTCCCGGCTGGGCAGGGTCTCCACGAAGAAGCGGGCGACGACGTCGCCCTTGGAGAACCGGACCGACCCGCTGAGCGGCTTGCCCGTGCAGGGCGCCGCGGCGGTGCAGGTGGTCGCGTGGTCGGCGGTGTCGATCTTCCGCTTCTCCTCCTCCCACCCGGCCATCGTCCTGGCGTCCGGCAGCACCTGCCCGACGACCTTGTCGTCCAGCAGCACCGCCTCCAGGTCCGCGCTGGGGGTCGCCAGCGGAGCCGCGGCGGCCCCGCCGTTCGCGCCGCCCGTCGCCGCGGGCGCCGACGCCGTCCCCGGCGCGGCCGGGGCGGAGCTCGCACCGGCGGGGGCGGAGGCGGACGCGGCGGCAGGAGCGGTTCCGGCCGCGGGCGCACCCGAGGCCCCGCTCGAGGAGCCCTTCGACCCTCCCGACGAACAGCCGGCCAGCACCGCCGTCAACACCCCGGCCGCCGCCACCGCGGCGGCCGCCCGCCGTGCACCCATCCCCATCGCCCGCTCCCTCCGGCTGTCAGTGAGCCATCAAGATAGCGACCGCTCCGGGCGCGAACGACGGCGGGGCGGCGACCGCTTCCGGTCGCCGCCCCGCCGTACGGGATCGTCCGGGGTTCACCCGGGATCGATCGGGTCCGATCAGACCGCCGGGTGCGGGAAGGTCGGGTACTCGACGCCGGAGATGTACCGGACGACCCGGACGACCTGGCAGGAGTAGCCGAACTCGTTGTCGTACCAGAGGTACAGGATCGCGTTGTCGCCGTCGACCTTGGTGGCGCCGGCGTCGACGATCGAGGCGTGGCGCGAGCCGATGAAGTCGCTGGAGACGGCGTCGGGCGAGTCGATGAAGTCGATCTGGCGCTTCAGCGGGGAGGTCAGCGAGACGTCCCGCAGGTAGTCCAGCACCTCCTCGCGGTTGGTCTCGCGCTTCAGCTGCAGGTTGAGGATGGCGATCGAGACGTCCGGCACGGGGACGCGGATCGAGCTGCCGCTGATCTTCGCCTTCAGGTCCGGCAGGGCCTTGGCGACGGCCGAGGCGGCGCCGGTCTCGGTGATCACCATGTTGAGCGGTGCCGAGCGGCCGCGGCGGTCGGCCTTGTGGTAGTTGTCCAGCAGGTTCTGGTCGTTGGTGAACGAGTGGACGGTCTCCACGTGGCCGCGCAGCACGCCGTACTCGTCCTCCATCGCCTTCAGCGGCGGGACGATCGCGTTGGTGGTGCAGGAGGCGCAGGAGATGATCTGCTCGTCCGGCTTGATGGTGTCGTGGTTGACGCCGTGGACGATGTTCGGGACGTCGCCCTTGCCCGGGGCGGTCAGCACGACCTTGGCGATGCCGGGGCGCAGGTGCTTCGACAGGCCCTCGCGGTCGCGCCAGCGGCCGGTGTTGTCGATCAGGATCGCGTCCTTGATCCCGTACTCCGTGTAGTCGACCTCGCTGGGGTCGTTGGAGTAGATCACCGTGATCTCGTTGCCGTTGGCGATGATCTTGTTGTTCGCCTCGTCGACGACGATGGTGCCCTGGAACTGGCCGTGGATGGAGTCGCGGCGCAGCAGCGAGGCGCGCTTCACCAGGTCGTCGCCGCCGCCGTTGCGGACCACGATCGCCTTCAGGCGCAGGCCGTTGCCGGAGGCCTTCTCGATCAGCAGGCGGGCGACCAGGCGGCCGATCCGGCCGAAGCCGTAGAGGACGACGTCCTGGCCGTCCCGGCGCTCCAGCTTGTTCTCGCCGGTCGCGCCGATCACGGCCTTGGCGGTGAACTCCTCGACCGACAGGCCGCGGGAGTCGGCCCGGTAGGTCGCGGCCAGCATGCCGATGTCGATCTGCGAGGGGCCGAGGTCCAGGGCGGTCAGCGCCTGCAGGAACGGGAACGTCTCGGTGACCGAGAGCTCCTCACCGGCGATCTGGCGGGCGAAGCGGTGCGTCTTCAGGATGCTGACCACCGACTTGTTCACCAGCGACCGGCTGTGCAGCAGGACGGTGACGTCCTTCTCGCGGTGCAGGCGCCCGATGATCGGGATCATCGACTCCGCGATCTCCTCGCGGTTCTTCCAGTCCGTGAACACGTCGTCGTTGACAGTCACAAGTCCATCTTTCGAGCTGAGGGTGTTGCCCACATGGTAGCTTCGCCCGCCTCCGGCACTTCCGCCGGTCCCGGCCCACCCCGCTCCCCGACCTGCCCGGACCCCCTCCGAGGTACGATGCGCGGGCAACCTGACGGGGTCGCCGGGAGACCGGGCGACGGGGACGGGAGTCGAGCACATGACGGACGCGGAGGGCCACCCGAGCCCCGAGGAAATGGACCTGCGGGCCGTGCTGACCGCCCTGTCCGACCCGCTGCGCTACCAGATCGTCCAGGAGTTCCTGGAGCTCCCCGACGCCACCGAGCGGGCCTGCGTCTCCTTCGGTTTCAGCGTGTCGAAGTCCACACTCAGCCACCACTTCCGGGTCCTGCGCGAGGCCGGCCTGGTCCAGCAGATCAACCGCGGCAACAGCCGCAAGGCCCACCTGCGCCGCGCCGACCTCGACGCCCGCTTCCCCGGCCTCCTCGACCTCGTCCGCCACAACCCCGCCCCCTTCGCCCCGGGCTCCGCCGCCGCCCTCGCGACCGCTGCCGAGTAGCCGTCCGTCACGGCCGTACCGGCGGGGGGCGGGTGGTGAACGGTGGCTCCGCGGTGAGGAGTTGCCGCCGGTACCGCGCGGTGGGGTAATGGAGGCGGACCGTCCGCGAGTGATCCGGGAGTTGGAAATGAGCGGTGGCCCCGAACCGATCAGTGCCGAGGGCCTGCGGGTGGCGCAGGAGGAGCTGGCGCGGTTGCGCGCCGAGCGGGAGAAGGCGGCCGGGACGCTGCGCGGCGAGGACGACGCGGTGGGCGACCGGGCGGACGAGGCGGACGAGTTGCGGCGGGCCGCCGAGGTGGCCCGGCTGGACGACCGGATCGCCGAGGTGGAGGGCCGGCTGGAGGAGGCCGCGGTGGCCGGGGCGCCGGCCACCGACGTGGTGGGCGTGGGCTCGACGGTGTCGCTGCGGTTCGCGGACGGCGAGGAGGAGGTCGTCGAGGTCTCCGAGCTGGCCGAGGTCGGCGAGCGGACCCTGGTGACCTGGGACAGCCCGCTCGGCAAGGCGCTGATCGGCTGCCACACGGGCGAGACGGTGGCCTACGACACCCCGGTCGGCGCGGCCAGCGCGACGGTGCTGTCGATCGGCGGCAGCTCCACGCGTTAGAGCACCAGCTTGAAGCCCTCGTGGCTGCGCGCGTAGCCGAGCGAGGCGTAGAAGCGGTGCGCGGCCACGCGCTGCTTGTTGCTGGTGAGTTGGACGAGGGCGCAGCCGCGGGCGCGGGCCCGGGCGGCGGCGGACTCCATCAGGATGCGGCCCAGGCCTCCGCCGCGGCGGTCGGCGCGGATCCGGACGGCCTCGACGAGGGCGCGTTCGGCGCCGCCCTTGCCGAGGCCGGGAACGTACGTCGCCTGCAGGCAGCCGATGACGGTGCCGTCCTCCTCGACCAGGACGAGCATCTCGTTGCGCGGATCGGCCTCGATGGACGCGAAGGCGCGCTCGTGCGCCTCGCCGACCACGATGCCCGCCGGGTCCACCACCCGGTCCTCGTCGGCGAGCAGGGCGAGCACCGCGGGCAGCTCGGCGCGGGTCGCGGGTCGCAGGGTCACGGCGGTCACGGCGGTCACGGCGGTCACGTCGGTCACGTCGGTCACGTCGGTCACAGCCCGCACCCTAGCCGACGCCCGGGAGCCGGCCCCCGGCACCGCCCGCCGGACCCACCGGGCGCCCCGACGCGGGAGGATGCCTCCGTACAGACCTCACCGACGAGCAGGAGCCGAGGACGATGGGCCGAGTGACCGTACCGCGCAGGGTGCTGCGCCTGCGCCAGGGTGTGCCCTCGCACCGCCCCGACACGCTGGCCGCCGAGGAGCCGATGGAGATCCGGGTCGGCGGCCGCCCGCTGACGGTGACCATGCGCACGCCCGGCAGCGACTTCGACCTGGCGGCCGGGTTCCTGGTCAGCGAGGGCGTGCTGCACGCCGCCCACCAGCTGGCCGGCATCCGCTACTGCGCGGGCGCCACCGCGGACGGCGGCAACACCTACAACGTGGTGGACGTGGTGCTGGCCGCCGGCGTGCCCGCCCCGGACGCCTCGCTGGAGCGCAACTTCTACACCACCTCCTCCTGCGGCCTGTGCGGCAAGGCCAGCCTGGACGCGGTGCGCACCACCGCGCCGTGGAGCGTCGCCGAGGACGGGCTGCGCGTCACCCCCGCCCTGCTCGCCGCCCTGCCGGAGCGGCTGCGCGCCGCCCAGAAGGTGTTCGACAGCACCGGCGGCCTGCACGCGGCCGGCCTGTTCGACGCGGACGGGCGGCTGCTGTGCCTGCGCGAGGACGTGGGCCGGCACAACGCGGTGGACAAGGTGATCGGCCACGCCCTGCGCGAGGGCCTGCTGCCGGCCCGCGGCACGGTGCTGATGGTCAGCGGCCGGGCCTCCTTCGAGCTGGTCCAGAAGGCCGTGATGGCGGGGATCCCGCTGCTCGCCGCCGTCTCCGCGCCGTCCTCGCTGGCCGTGGACCTGGCCGAGGAGAGCGGGCTGACCCTGGTCGGCTTCCTGCGCGGCGAGTCGATGAACGTCTACACCCGGACGGACCGGATCGACACCGGCACGGACACCGAGGGTTAGTCGCTCGGCTGCGGGGTCCAGCGGTGCAGGCCCTTGCGGTCGTAGTAGCGGGTCATCGCGAAGCCGAAGGCGAGGGCGAGCACGATGCCGACCGCGATCATGATCCAGCCCCGGGCCAGCCCGGCGTCGGCCCGGGCGTCGAAGAACAGGATCGCCCGGATGCCGTCGCTGAGCTGGCGCATCGGCTCGAACAGTCCGAGGAAGCGGTAGAAGCCGGGCACCGCCTGGAGCGGCACGGTCGCGCCCGAGGACGGCAGGGCGAGCGCGATGAAGACGAACATCGACACCAGCTGGCCGATGCCGCCGAAGGCCGCGTTGATCGCCTGCACGCCCAGGCCCACGGCGAGGCTGGCGCAGTAGGCGAAGAGCCAGAGCATCGCCGGGTGCGGGGCGTCCATGCCGAGGATGCCGACCGTGCAGAGCATCACCAGGCTCGTGGTGACCAGCATGATCCCGGCCGTCATGATCATCTTGAGCAGCAGGGTCTGGGTGCGGCTGATCGGGACGGTCGGGCGGCGGGTGTGCCACGGGCCGATCTCGCTGTCGGCGTAGCCGAGCGCGCCGTCGACGCCGCTGTGGATCATGTTGCCGCCGATGAAGGCGGTCAACACCGCCAGCAGCGCGTAGTAGAAGGCGCTCAGGCCGAGGCCGCTGTGGCTGCCGATCGGGTGGCCGATCCGGGTGGTGACGGCGAACGGGTCGGCGAGCAGCAGCCGGGCGGTGGCGCCGGTGTCCGGGCCGGTGGCGGTGGCGGATGCGGGCGGGAGCGCGGCGAGCAGTTCCTTGCCGGTGACCTGCGAGGCCTGGTGGGCGGCGTTCTGGGCGATCTGGGCGGCGATCGAGGACCCGAGGCTGCCGAGGCCGGGGTTGGTGAGGACGGTCAGGGTGGGCCGGTCGGTGGCCTGACCGGTCGCCAGCCTGGTGACGGCGGCGGTGAAGTCCTTCGGGACGACCAGGGCGCTGTAGACCTTGCCGGAGGCCAGCTGGTCGTCGAGTCCGGCGGCGTCGACCTGCTTCCAGTCGACGGTCCCGCCGGGGCTGCCGGCCAGCACGGCGCCGGTCAGCAGGGCGCCGACGCTCTGGGTGCGGCCGGGTGGCGGCGGGCCCTGGTCCTCGTTCACCAGGGCGATCGGGAGCCGGTGCAGGTGCCCGGTCGGGTTGACGATGCCGCCCATGTAGAGCAGCGAGAGGAGGGCGGCCAGCAGGCCGCACAGGACGGTCGGGAGGAGCCACAGCTTGGGCCGGCGGGCGAGCTGGAAGGCCCGTGCCTGCCGGGCGGGCCCCTGGGAGTCTGCGGTCGCCATGCCACCCCTCGGGTTCGGGCACGCCTGGGCGCCGTGCCGCTGCGGTACGGCGGAAAGTCGTTCCGTGGCGGCCCGGCGGCCAAACTCCCCGTCACCCGGGCGGCGGTCGGCGGTCGGCGGTCGGGAGCGGCGGGGTTCAGGCGTCGGCGGGGTTCAGGAGTCGACGGGGTTCAGGAGTCGACGGGGGTCGGGGCCCAGCCCTTGCCGTCGTAGAAGTAGCCCGGCGCGCCCGTCTTCGCGACCGTGCGGAACACCTGCCCGTCGTCGGGGACCCGCAGCGTGCCCTGGCGGCCGTCACTGTTCCACTCCACTTCCAGGTACCAGGAGACGTCCTGGGAGCGGGTCCCGGCGTCGATCCTCAGCACCTGCAGGTCGGTGTCGGACACGTGGAAGGGGAAGTCGGACGGCCCCACCTTGCCGTTGTCCTTCTCGCCGGCCACCGCCACCGTCCGGGGCGCCGAGGCGTCCAGGTCGACGGTGAAGAACGCCGGGTCGAGGCCGCCGCCGCAGCCCGAGGCGGGGGTGTAGACGTTCCCCTTCGGCGCCGGCTGGCTGCTCACCACGTGCACGTACACGGCCTGCAGCGCGACGGCCTTGGCGCTCGTGCCCTGCGCGGTGAGCTGGAGCCGCAGGTGCCCGGCGGGGACACCGCCCTGGGAGGCCGCCCACGCCTCCGTCGCGGCCTGGCTCCTCGGCGGCTGGGCCACCTTGCCGGGCGCGCGCGGGGAGAGGAACCACTGGCCGCAGGGGGTGCCCCAGTTGTTGCTCAGGACGTTGACGTGGAAGGGCGGCGGCGGTGCGGCCAGGGTGGGGGTGGGGGTCGGCGCGGGGGTCTGCGTGGACGCGGAGGCGGGGGCCGAGGCGGTGACCGGCGCCGCGGCCGGCGTGCTCGTGGGCGCGGGCGCGTCGGCGGACGCGCTCGCCGCGACCGCGGCCGTCGCGGCCACCGGCCGGCCGTTGCCGCGCATCAGGAACGGCACGGCGGCGGCCAGCACCACCACGGCGGTCGCACCGGCCAGCACCCGGGCCCGCGACCAGCGGGGGCGGTGCGGCTCGGTGACCGTCCCGCCGTTTTCCCCGGCCGCCGCCTCCGGAACGGGCGCCGCCTCCACAGCAGGCGCCGCCTCCGGAGCGGGCACGGGCTCGGGAACGGGCACAGGCTCGGGAACGGGCTCCGGAGCGGGCACGGGAGCCGCCACCGCCCCCGGCTCCCGGCGCCGCGCCGCGTCGGCCAGGATCCAGCGCCGGTGCAGCTCGACGAGCTCGCGCCGGTCCGCCCCGCACGCCCGGGCGAACCGCTCCACCGGCGCGTACTCGGTCGGCACGGCGGCGCCGTTGCAGTAGCGGTGCAGGGTGGAGGTGCTGACGTGCAGCCGGGTCGCCAGGGCGCCGTAACTGCGCCCCGAACGGTCCTTCAGTTCACGCAGCATCGCCGCGAACGCGTCGGTCTCCACGCCCATCCCCTGCCTCCCCCGCAGCCCGGGCCGCCGTCCGGCCCGCCGGCCGAACCCGCAGCTCACGGTACCGGTTGCCGCTCCGTCGCCGCGGCGACGGAGCAGGGCCCGGAGGGTTCTACGGGCGGAGGCGGCCGCGGGGTTCACCCCGGCTCCTCCGCAGGGGGTCAGGAGGCCGGCACGTCGGCGCGGGCCGCCGAGTCCGCCGCGTCCGCGACGCTGCCGCGGTAGAGGCCGAGCTTGACCTTGCCGACCTTCGCGGCGGGGCTGAGCGGGAAGTTCAGCGTCTGGGCGTTGGCCATGTGGTCGCCGTCCGGCAGCACGTTCAGCTGGTCGACGGCGACCGGCCCGGGGACGAGGTCGAGCACCGCGTACGCCGTCTGCCCGGCGCCGAGCGCGTAGGCGGGCGGGCCGCCGAGGCCGCCGGGCACCAGCGGCTTGACGTTCCCGCTGCGGTCGGCCGCGTGCGAGTCGCCGAGGTCGACCCGCGGGTAGTAGCTCAGGCCACAGGCCTTCGGGCCCTGGTTGCGCACCTCGATCACCCGCTGGCCGGCCGCCTCGGGCCGGGCGGTCACCCTGACCGTCAGCTTCGCGCTCTCGCAGGGGTGGCTGTAGGCGTACGGGTCGTCCGTTGCGCCGCCACCGGCGGGGGCGGCGGTCGGCTGCTTGGGCTTGCCGGTCGGCACCGGCGCGGGGGCGGCGCCGTTCGCGCCCGCACCGGACACCGCCCCGGGCGTGGACGCCACCGCCGGCGCCACCGGGGCCGCCGCGGCACCGGAGGAGGGCGCGGTGGCGGACCTGGTCGGCCGTGCGTCGGCCGTCCCCTGGTCTCCCCCGGGCCCGCAGGCCGTCAGCCCGAGGACGGCGCCGAGGGCGAGGGCGGCGGGCAGGACGAAAGTACGACGAGAAGACATGGCGGATCCCCCGTGGGACAGAGAAAGGAGAGGTGACCGCCGGGCGGGGCGGCGACGCCATCTCGGCCCGGCTGTCAGCACTCTGACGCGCCGCCCGTCCCGCCCGCCAGAGCCACCGGCCCAGCCGGGACGCTGGAACGGTTCCACCCCCTCCGACCTGTGGTTTCCCGTCTCCCTGGAACGCCGCGCCGGGACGCCTCGCCCGCCCGTGACGGCTCCGCCGAGAGGAGCGGAGGCCTCCGTTCGACCCCTCCGGCACCACCCGGACCACCGGACGCGCGACCACCCCGCAGCCACATCTGCGCAGCTGCGCAGGCTTGTGGAGGGTGGTGCGGAACCCCTACGGTGTTCCCCGCCGTGGTGCTCGGGAAGTCCGGTGGCCGCCTCTCAGGGGGCCGAATCCGGCGCGGCCCTCGCCACTGTGAACGGGAAGTGCCTCCGACGTGCCCGCAGCGATGCGCGCAGTCACCGGCGCCGTAGAGGCGCACGGGAAGACGAGCCGGAGGCACGCTCCGCCCTGCCCGCACGCGGGTCGGGTGGTCCACCCGCAGCCAGGAGACCGGCCACGGCGCGCACGACCCCCGGGGACCCGGGGGCGCCCCCACGAGGAGCTGGAGAGGCCTGCCCGTCATGACCATCACCGATGAGTCACCGTCGTCAACCCTGTCCCTGCCGCCGCGCTGGTCGCGCGGGGACACCGTCCGGACGGCGAGCCTGCTCGGCGTCATCATCGCGATGCACGCGGTCGCCTTCGGCATGCTGTTCCTGCTGATCGCGCCGGCCCACTACAGCATCGGCACCCAGACCTTCGGCGTCGGCCTCGGCATCACCGCCTACACGCTCGGCATGCGGCACGCCTTCGACGCCGACCACATCGCCGCGATCGACAACACCACCCGCAAGCTGATGGCGGACGGCCAGCGGCCGGTCTCGGTCGGCTTCTGGTTCGCCCTCGGCCACTCCAGCATGGTCATGCTGATGGCCGCGATGGTCGCCTGCGGCGCCCAGGTCGTCGGCACCCTGATGGACGACCAGTCCGCGACGCACCAGTGGCTGGGCCTGATCGGCACCAGCGTCTCCGGCACCTTCCTCTACCTGATCGCCGCGCTCAACCTGGTCGCCCTCGTCGGCATCCGCAAGGTCTACAAGTCGATGCGCGCCGGGGAGTACGACGAGAAGAAGCTGGAGAAGCACCTCGACGAGCGCGGCTTCATGAACCGCATCCTCGGCCGCCTCACCAAGTCCATCCGCCGCCCCGGCCAGATGTTCCCGATCGGCGCGCTGTTCGGCCTCGGCTTCGACACCGCCTCCGAGGTCACCCTGATGGCCATGGCCGGCTCCGGCGCCGCCTCCGGCCTGCCCTGGTACGCGATCATCTGCCTGCCGCTGCTGTTCGCCTGCGGCATGAGCCTGTTCGACACCCTCGACGGCACGTTCATGAACTTCGCGTACCACTGGGCGTTCTCCAACCCGGTCCGCAAGGTCTACTACAACCTCACCATCACCGGGCTGTCCATCGCGGTGGCGTTCATCATCGGCACCATCGAGCTGGTGAGCGTGCTGCACGAGAAGCTCGACCTCACCGACCCGGTCACCGGCTGGATCTCCGACATCAGCCTGGACAACGTCGGCTACGTCCTGGTCGGCCTGTTCGTGGTCGTCTGGGCCTGCGCCCTCGCCTACTGGCGCTTCGGCAACGTCGAACAGCGCTGGGCCGCCCGGGTCGAGAAGGCCGGGGCCTGAGCCGGTAGCCGCAGCGGTGCCGCCGGGGGGCGGCACCGCTGCCACCCGGAACGCCGGGGCCCCGGCCCGGGCGGCTGACTGCCGCCCGGGCCGGGGCCTGCGTGTGTCCGAGCCTCGTGTCTCCGTCGAGGGCTACGGTGTGCGCTCGGGCTGGAGGTTCCAGGTGACGTTGCCCTGGGCGGTGGGGCAGTCCCAGAGGTCGAGCCAGGTGCCCTGCTCGGTGTGCCAGGCGTTCAGCTCGATGCAGCGGCCGGTGTCGAGGTTGCCCCCGGTGACGGTCGCGTTGTTGACGATGCGGCCGTCCGTGCGGACGGTCCACTTCTGGGTGGGCGAGCCGTCGCAGCGGGCGAGCCGGACGAGGGCGCCGTTGCCGGTGGCCCCGTCCGCGGTGGTGGCGCAGAAGGCACCGGACCGGATGGTGCCGTCGGCGCCGATGTTGTACCGCTGGTTGGGCGTGTTCCAGCAGCTGCCGAGGGCCAGCTGGGCGCCGTCCCGGGCGCCGCCCCAGGCGTCCATGCACATCGACGGGGCCAGGTTGGAGTGGACGGAGGTGCTGGCGTCGGCGTAGCCGATCATGCTGGGGGTGCCGAAGCCGTCGACCTTGCCCTTGGTGCCGGTGCTGCTCTGGCCCGGGTAGACGGTGATCGCGTTGTTGTTGTCGACCGTCCAGATGTCCGGGTAGCCGTCCGCGCTGATGTCCCCGGCGCCGATGCGCGGGTAGTTCGCGGCGTTCACGCCCCAACCGATCTTCACGCCCGCGTCGGGCTTGGTGAGGGCGGTGAAGTCGACGGTGCCGTCCGCCTTCCAGCCGAGCGGGTAGGCGAAGACGTCACCGGTGGTGCGGTTGCGGGCCCACAGCGTGGTCTGGTTGACCTGGCCCGGGTTGGCCTTGTCGGTGCTGGTGGTGAGGCCGTTGGCCGCACCGGGGTCGAGCAGTTCCAGGTCGGCCCAGCTGCCGGAGGCGGTGGGGATCAGCGTGGCGCTGTTGATGTTGTCCGCCAGGCCGTCCGGCGTGTAGAGGAACAGGTTGTTGTTCTCCAGGGTCAGCAGCGAGGTCTGGGTGGAGATGATCTGCTGGCCGGTGGTGGTGCCGGGTTTGGCGGCGGTGGCCTCGCCCTCGGGGGTGCCGAAGGCGATCACCTGGGAGACGCCGCTCCAGTCGGCCGCGCGGTAGCCGGCGCAGGCCGCGCCGGTGCCGTAGGTCTTGCAGGACGCCGGGCGGTTGAGCGCGATCGGCGTGAGGGTGTCCAGGCGCCCGGTCCCGTCGTTCGGGATCAGGAACATGTTGTTCTTCAGGATCGCCGACTTGTCCGAGGCCTTGGCCGGGTTGTTGAAGTGCGCGACGATCTCGTCCACGGGCTGGCCGGGGGCGAAGGTGCCGTGGTGGCTGATCTGGAAGTCGGCCCAGGTGGTGCCGTAGTCCCGGGCGCCGGGCGCGGCCGCGCCGGGGGCCGCCAGCGAGGTCGACGGGTCGGCGGTGCCGCCGATGACCCGCAGGTCGCCGTTCTTGTCGGTGACGACGATGTCCGGCTTCTGGTCGTTGTCCACGTCGCCGAACACCGGCTGGGTGCCGGGCTTCCACGGCGCGTAGAAGTTGTAGACGGCGGCCTGGCTGTAGTTGCCCGCGACGTCCATCGCCCAGGCGTACAGCGAGTTGGTGCCCCAGTTGCGCGGCTGGAAGCCGTACGGCTGACCGGGCTTGACGGTGTCGGAGCGGTTGCAGCCCCAGCCGACGACCGGCGTCGGGTCGGTGGAGACGCGGATGCAGGCGATGCCGGAGGCCCACAGGTTCGGGCCGGGCACCGGGTCGTCGGCGTTGAGGGTGAAGGTGCCCCAGTCGCCCGCGTACTTGGCCGGGTTCGGGTTGGGGGTGCCGGACGGCGGGAAGTCGGTCGAGCTGATGCTGATGCGCGGGTTGGTCTTGTCGACGCGGAAGTAGCACCAGGCGCTGTTCGGCGAGGTGAGCAGGTTGTCGGTCGAGCGGGCCACCCAGCCGTACTGGTGGCCGTCGGTCAGCGAGCCGACCGAGATCGACGGGCCCGGGTTGTTGTACGACCCGCCCCAGGCACCCTGTTCCAGGGCGAAGTTGGGGTCCTGGTCGTCCCACATCTTGTAGCCGGTGTAGAGCGGCTGACCGGCCGGGGAGTAGCTGCTGGCGGTCAGGTAGATGTTCTGGTTGTTGCCGACCCAGCCGGGGTTGTCCCAGGGGTGGGCGCCGCCACTGTTGCACTCGGCCGTGGCACCGGTGTCGGCCCAGCCGGGGCCGGGGCTGGTGTGCGCGTACCAGACCGTGGGCGTGATGTCGTAGTTGGTGGTGATGTTGGGGTTGCTCGAAATCCGGTGGCGGAAGGTCATGTTCCACTCGGAGTCGCTCGGGGCGATGCCGAGGGTCCACCAGGGCCAGTGGCCGGCGGCCGCCTGGTTGACCGTGCCGCTGACGTCGACGGCCAGCGGGCCGGTGCCGGTGATCGGCTGGCCGCCGACGTAGCTGCAGCCGTCCATCACCACGTTGCCGTTGTCACCGCACGGCTGCTGGTACCAGTTGGTGTTGCCGTCGATCGGCTTCGGGACGGAGTAGACGCCGAGGTTGGTCGGCGTGCCCGGGCTGGACGCGCTGGAGACCTGGAAGTTGAGGGTGGAGGTGTACAGCGTCGGCGGGGACTCGGCGCCGCTCGGGACGGTGTAGATCGCCGGGTTGATGGTGAACTGGAAGTAGGCGCGCTGACGGCCCAGGCTGCCGCAGTCCTGGCTCGGGTCCGAGCTGTGGAAGCCGCAGTAGCCCGTCGCCAGGTCGGACTTGAGGTTGAGGTTCTTCGCGTCCTTGTGGTTCTCCTGGACCTCGACCGAGCTCTGGACGGAGTTGCTGACCGCGATCAGGGTCGGGTCCAGGAACCACGGGCCGGTGCCGGAGCCCAGAGCGGCGGGGTCCGGAGTCAGCTCGATGGCCTCGCTGGTCGCCTTGGTGCCGATCGGCGCGACCTTGGCGCCGTCGCCCGGCGCCTCGGCCGTCGACGGGGCTCCCTGGGCGGCGGCCTCCTCGGCGGCGGGGGCCGAGACCGCCTTGCCCGCCTTGGGCGGGGTGGCGGAGGCCGGCTTCGAGGAGTCCCACTGCATCGGGGCGGGCGACTGGAAGCGGACCTTGGCCTTGTCGTCCTTGACGCTGATCGCGCCCTTGTCGTCGGAGGCGACGGTGAGCCCGTTCGCCGTGACGGGGAAGCGCAGCGTCTTCAGCGCCGGGTTGGCCGCCGCCTCGGGCGTGCGGACCACGACCACGTCGCGCCAGCCGCCGGCCGTCAGCGCGGTCAGCTGCAGGTCGACGCCGGGCAGCACGTCGGAGTAGGTGGCGGTGGCGCCGTTGAGCACCGGCTTCGGCAGCGCGAACGGGGCGCCGACCGCGAGCTTCTTGCCGTCCTCGGTGACGACGGTGGCCATCGGGCCGGTGCCCCCGCCGGAGAAGGACACGTTGGTGCCGAGCACCGCGGGGGTGACCGTGCCGTCCGCGCCCGCCTTCAGGGTCGGGTCGAGGTCGGCCCACTTGCCGTCGCGCTTGGTGCGCACCGGCTGGGCGTTGTCGGTGGTGCTCAGGGTGCCGTTCGGATTCGCGACGGTCTTCGAGGCCTCGGCGGTCATCGCGTCGACGACGACCGGCTTGCCCGTCGACTTCGCCTTGGCGATCGCGTCGAGCATCGCCTGCTGCTGGTCCGTCAGCTTCGGCCCCGGCTTGGGCGGGGTGAGCGGCGGCAGCGACGCCGGCCCGTGCTGCGCCGGCCCTGACGGAGAGTCAGCGGCCATGGCGGCCGGGGCGGACAGCAGCGCGAGACCGAGCACACCGGTCACACCGAGCGAAGTCAGTCGAATCAGTCGTTTGGGTGCCGATCGCACCGATCGTGACGGTCTCGCCGAATGAGGCGTCATTGGCTTGTCGGACATGTCAGTTCGCTTTTCCCTCCCTGACACCGCGCCACGGTCGACACGGTGTTTCGGAGGGGAACGATGGGGCCCGAAAGGGGAGTTGGTCAAACGCGAAGGCGTCTTGACGGGACATGTCCGGAATGGTTCCCACCCGATCGGTCAAGACTTCGCAAACAAGCGCGGTGCGTGGCGGAACTGCCTGTTCCGCCGCTCTCGGGCTCGCCTATGTTCTGCCTCAACCTTGGGAAAACTGTGCTCATTTGAAGGTTGCTCACTTTCACCACTCGTCACGGAGAGGAACCACCGTGGGTGTTCGGCATGCCCGGAACGGGACATCGGGTGCGGCAGGAGGTCCGGACGGAAGACCCCGCCCACGGCCGGTGCTCTACGGCGTCGTCCTGGCGCTGACGCTGTCCGGGCTGGCGGCGCCGCCGGCGGCGGCGTGGACGTTCCCCGAGCCGGAGGAGAAGGTCTGGAGTCCGCCGAACACGCCGCTGGGGGCGGCGACCACGCCCGTGC
>NZ_JZKH01000096.1 GCF_000961885.1 Streptomyces rubellomurinus | reverse complement strand
CTTCCTCCTCCTGGAGTGCTGGGGCATCTGGGACCGCACCCGCCACGACTACCTCCGCGCCCCCGGCTCCACCCACCGCATCCGCCGCTTCTACACCCTTGCCGCCGCCCAGGCTCACCTGGGCGCGCTGGTCCGGCCCGGCGGATCGCTGTGACGAGAACGCGCAGGAAGTCGACGCGGCCGACTTCCTGCGCGCACGTGGTCACTGCCGCATCCCGGCTGTCACTCAACAACGTCGGACCCGTCTGATGTGCCAACGGACTCCGACCCTTTCGAATCAGCGCGACCAGTACGGGTCCTCGGTCAGCGTCACCAGTGTGGTGAGCGACCCGTCAGGGGCTCCGCTCGGACGCGTGAAGGGCGAGCTGTGGAACTCCTTGAGCAGGTCGATCCGGATGGTCGCCCGTCCGTCCGCCGAGACGTCGAGTTCGAGCGCGTCGCCGTCCTCGGTGGTGGCCTTGACGGTCGACGCCGAGCCGGCGGGGCGCGTCGTCGCGTAGCCGCGCTGCTTCCAGCGGGCCTCGACCCGGTTCGACAGCTCGACGGCCCTGGCGGGGGAGATCCGGGTCACGATCTGGCCGGTCTCGCCGATGCGGTACCTGTCCGCCTCGTCGTTGAGCCCGGTGTCGTGCTGCTTGGAATTGATCAGCCCGTAGGCCGTCCGTACCGGCGGGTCGATGCCCGCCGTGGTGTCCTCCAGCATCCGGTCGAGAGTCGCCACCCCTTCGCGCATCGGCGTGTCCGCGGGCTGCCGGACGTCCCACCAACCGTACGCGAGCCAGGCGACGAACCCCGCCACGACCAGCGCGCCCACCCCCAGCGCCCGCAGGCACCCGCGGCGCACACCGCTCTCCCCGCTCATCGGGGCGGCACCGTCACGACCGTTGGTGTCGACCTTCACGGCGTCGTCGCTCTTACCGCTCACTCGTCACATCCGGTACGTGTGGCATCGATTGATCCATCTGGATTCGATCGAACCAGCTGCCGAGTGGTGGCACATGAGTATGAATGCTCAACTCTCGTAAGGTGCCCAGGCTCACACGGGCTGGTAGAGCCGCTGCTGCGGGCCTCGGCCACGCTGGAGGTGGTGACCACCGTGCCGGTGGCGCAGGTCGCCGACCTGGTGCTGGCCCATGTGGGCCGGCTGCCGGGGGTTTGATCACGAGGTCAGCGCAGAGCGCAACTCCTCGAAGGTGTCGCCGAGTTCGGCGATCGAGATGGGGTTGATCTCCAGTTGCAGGTGGCATGCGGTGTCGTCGCCGTTCGGCGTCAGGTAGGCGAACAGTGCGTACCCGGCGCCGTCCACCAGGGTGGTGCGCAGGGTGAGCGGGTTGGTGCGGCCCGACGTCACCCGCTCGGTGAAGCGGGGCTCGAGGTCCGGGTCGCGCAGCCAGGCGAGCATCCGGCGGGCGAAGGCGGTGACCTCGTCGTCGGTGAGGCGAGCGGTGAAGTCGGCCGTGAGCGCCGAGGCCCAGTCGGCGGTGACCCGCCAGCTACCCTCGCCGACCCGGGTCAGCTCCAGCCATGAACTCCCCTGCGCGAGACGCATGCTGGGCCGTTCCATCAGGGGCGCTCCTCGGGTCGGTGGCCGTGATCGTACCCGTACTGCTTCAGTAACTGCTGCCAGCCGGCGTGCGCCTGGCGGTCGGCGTCGCGCACGCTCTGCGGATTCGGCCGCGGAGGAGCCTCTCCGCGGCCGCTTACTCGATGTTCTCCCGCTGCGGGCGGTCCAGCTCGGGCCCGTCGCCCGGGAAGGGGAGCTGCAGGTCGTGGGCCAGTTGCGGATCGGACCACACCTCGGCGGTAACGCGCCAGGAGGCGAGGTTCCGGGCGAACGGCAGCAGGAGGTCGGTGTCGGCGCCGGCGACCAGGTCGGCGAGCAGCTCCCGCACGCAGGCGGCGCGCTCGCTCTCCGGGAACCAGTGCAGCCAGGGCAACTCCTCGGCGAGCACCTCCTCGGCCAAGCCCGGCTGACGGCGGGCCAGGATCGCCAGGGAACGCGCAGCGATCCGCAGGCCCGATGCCTTCGCTTCGAACCGCTCGGCCCGCACCAGGACGAGGTTCTCGTCGTCTCGGCGTTCCAGTATCACGTCTGCGTCGTCGAGGGAGGGCAGCACCTGGGAGGGGTCGCGCAGGAAGGTGCGGTAGGGAACGGTCTGGACGGCCATGGATCCATCATGTCGGTTCGGACGGCTCCGGGGCGCCTTGCTCAGGGCCTTCGCGCGGGAGGGGGTACTGGCCCGGCGGATTTGAGGGTGCGGAGGATCGGGGCGGATTCCAGGGCGGTGATGCCCGGGAGGTCGGCGAGGCGGGTGGTGAGGTAGCGGTGGAGGTCGGCGGGGTCGGTGCAGAGGGCGATGGCGGCGAGGTTGCTGGGGCCGGTGGTGGCGGCGAGGAAGGCGAGTTCGCGGTGGGTGGCGAGCGCGCGGCCGACCCGGTCGAGGTGGGCCGGGGTGACGGTGAGCCACAGCAACGCGTGCATGGCGGCGCCGAGTTGGCGGGTGTCCAGCTCGACGTCGAGGAACACCGTGCCGTCCGCGCGGAGTTCGGCGAGTCGGCGGGCGACGGTGGCCGGGGTGCGGCCGGTGGCGGCGGCGAGTTCGCCGAGGGGGGTGCGGCCGTCGTGGTGCAGGGCGGTGAGGAGGGCGCGGTCGGCCGGTTCCAGGCGGCCGCCGGTCGCGGCGGGTGCGACGGTCTCGGGCCGCAGCGCGGCCTGCTGCGAGGCGGACAGCGCCTCGGTGCTGCCCGGCCAGGCGGACGGGCCGCCCCGGTAGGTGTGCAGCAGGCAGTGGGCGGAGACGGCGGTGACGGCGGCGGTGCGGGGGATGTCGCGCAGCAACAGCGCATGGTCGTCGGAGTCGGTCTCGACGATCGCGGTGATCTCCGTCCCGCCCGAGGCGAGCTTCACCCACGCCGTGTCGGGGCGCCGCACCAGCGCCTGCGCCAGGTTCTGGGCGGCGTGCGGGCCGGCCGTCAGCCGTAGCAGCCACTGTGTCCGCCCGGCCCGCCGCGGGTCGGCGAGCCCGACCACCCGCAGCCCGGCCTCGGCGCGCAGGCGGCCGTAGCGGCGGGCGACGGTCTGCGGGGAGACGCCCAGCACGGCGCCGATCCGGCTGAACGGGGCGCGCCCGTCGACCCGCAGGGCGTGGACGAGGGCGCGGTCGAGGTCATCGAGCATGGGTGGGTTCCTGGAGTTCCTGTTGGGCTTCCGATTCTGCCGTCATCCACCGGACGGCCGCGCCCGCCAGCAGCACCGCGCCGAGCGCGATCCAGCAGGCCGTCCGCGCACCGGCCGCGTCCGGCTCGGCGAGGTGCGCCCGGCCGAGCACCGCGACCCCCAGCGTGGCGCCCAACTGCTGGACCGCGTTCAGCAGTCCGGCCGCCGAGCCGATCTCCTCGGGCCGCAACGGTGCCAGCGCCGTGGTGAAGAACGCCGGGGTGAACAGCCCCTGGCCGAGGCCCACCACCGCGAGCGCGACCGGCAGCGCCGCCGGCCGCTCGCCCGTGGCGTACGCGCCGACGACCGCCAGCAGGCCGCCCGCCAGGACCGCGAGCCCGGCGGGCATCAGCCGCGCCCCGAACCGGGGCAGCAGCCGGGCCCCGGCCCACAGCGAGCCCGCGCCGAGGCCCGCCGACATCGGCAGCAGGGTCAGGCTACTGGCCAACGCGTCGGCGCCGGAGGACAGTTGGAGCTGCAGGACGACCACCACGGTCAGCCCGGTGGTCGCCGCGAAGGCCGCCGCCAGCGCCGTCAGCGCCGCCGGGAAGCGGACGGAGGCGAACAGGCTCGCCTCCACCAGGGTGTCCGCGCCGCGCCGGGCGCCGCGCCGCTGGTGGGCGGCGAAGCCGAGGGCGAGCAGCGCGCCCGCGGCCGTCTCGGTCAGGGCCGTCCGGTCGGTGAGGCCGCCGGTGCGCAGCAGCGGCAGCACCAGCAGGCCGGTGGCGAGCGCGGCGAGCGCGCCGCCGGTCGGGTCCAGGCCCGGGCGGTGCGGGGCGCGGTCCTCGACCAGCAGCGGGGCGAGCGCCAGGACGGCGGCCGACAGCGGCAGGTTGACCAGGAACACCGAGCGCCAGGAGGAGCCGAACAGGTCCGCGTGGGTCAGCACCCCGCCCAGCACCGGCCCGGCAACGGCCGCCAGCCCCATCACCGGGCCGATCGTGCCGAGCGCCCGGCCCGTCTCGGGGCCCCGGAACATCGCTTTGACCAGTCCGATCGTCTGCGGCACGATCACCGCCGCCGCCGCGCCCTGCACCGCCCGGAACACCAGCAGCGCGCCCAGCGCCGGGGCGCAGGCGCAGGCCAGCGAGGCCAGCGCGAAGCCGACGACGCCGGCGCGGAACAGCCGCCGCCGCCCGTACCGGTCCCCGAGCCGGCCGCCGGTCAGCAGCAGGACGGCGAACGGCAGGGTGTAGGCGGAGGTCAGCCAGGGCACGGCGGCGGCCGGCCCGCCGAGGTCGGCGCGCATCCGCGGCGCGGCGACCTGGACGACGGTGGCGTCCAGCAGGTTCATCGCCTCGGCGGTCAGCAGCGCGGCCAGCGCCCACCAGCGGCGGGGGTGCGGGGAAGGCATGGGGGACAAGGGGGGCTCCCGGGTGGGGACGGCATCGGAACGCCGCCACCCTGCGCGGCGGGGCGCCCGTGCTGCCAGCCGCCGGGCCCGGATCGTCGGAATCGTCCACGGGACGGGCCGGCAGCGGGGAAATCGTCCACCGCAGGACTACGCGGGCACGCGGGCCGTCAGGTCCGTGCCCGACGTGCCCGACGTGCCCGACGTGCCCGACGTGCCCGACGTGCCCGACGCCGCCACCGTCGCCAGCAGCCCGGCGACGGCCGGGGACCAGGGCCGGTTGGCCGGCCCGGTGAGGGTGAGCGTGCGGTGGACGGCGGGCCGGATCGGGACGAGCACGCAGTCGGCGGGCAGCATGGGCAGCGCCAGCGCGGGCGTCATCGACACCCCGACGCCCGCGTGCACCATGCCGATCAGCGTGTTGAGGTCGCGGATGCGGTGCCGGGGCGTGAAGCGGACCTTCGCGCGCCGGTAGGCCTCCTGGATGTGCACCTCGCAGCCGCCGCAGGAGAGCAGGAAGTCGTCGTCCTCCAACTCCGAGACGTGCACGGTCTCCTGGCCGGCGAGCGGGTGGTCGCGGCGCAGCAGCGCGTGCATGGAGTCGGCGCCGAGGGAGACCGCCCCGGGCGGCAGCGGCCCGGCGTCGACCAGGACGGCGGCGTCCACCGTGCCCGCGTCCAACCACACCGGCAGTTCGGCGTCCTCGCCCTCGAAGACCCGTACGGTGACCTTCGGGTGGGCGGCCTTCCAGTCCCCGAGCATCCGGGGCAGCAGCGCCTGGCAGACGGTGACCGGCGCGGCCAGCCGGACCGTCCCGGTCAGGCCGCCGCAGTGCCGGGTGGCGATGGCGCGCACGGCGGCGGCCGAGGCGACGGCGGTGCGGGCGTGCGGCAGCACCTGCTCGCCGAGCGGGGTGGGCCGGCACGGGCTGCCGCGCCGCAGGACGGGCGCGCCGAGGGAGCGTTCCAGTGCGGCGACGGCGTGCGAGACGGCGGACTGGCTGATGCCGAGCTCGTCGGCGGCCGTGCCGAAGCCTCCGGTGTCGGCCACCGCGACCAGCGCGCGCAGCTGGGCCAGGTTGACGTCCGCGCTCATGAGAGTTCCTCATCCCCCTCGCACCGCCACTTGTTGGACTCATGCTGCGCACCCGGGCCACGCTCTGTCCAGCGACAACGCGGGAGGGTCCAGCGACAACGCGGAGAGGGAGGTGGTCGGGGTGCGGAGCTGGTTGCCGGGCTTCACGGCCCTGTCGGCGATCTGGGGCGCGAGCTTCGCCCTGATCAAGGTGGCGGTCGACGCGGGCGTCCCGCCGGTGTGGGTGGCGGCCTGGCGCTGCGTGCTCGGCGCGGCCACGCTGTGGGCGATCCTGCTGGCGCGCGGCGAGCGGGCCCCGCGCGACCGGGCGCTGTGGGGGCACTCGGCGGCGGTGGCCGTGCTGCTGAACACCGTGCCGTTCACCCTGTTCTCCTTCGGCGAGACGGAGGTCTCCACCGTCCTCGCCGGGGTGATGAACGCCACCACCCCGCTGTTCACCGTGCTGTTCACGGTGCTCACCGTCCGCGAGGAGCGCCGCCCCGGCGCCCGCCGGCTGCTCGGCCTGGCGCTCGGCTTCGCGGGCGTGCTCACCGTGCTCGGCGTCTGGCACGGCCTCGGCGCGGGCGCGACCACCGGCGCGCTCGCCTGCCTGGCCGCCGCCTGCTGCTACGGCGCCGGCTTCGCCTACCTGCGCCGCTTCCTGTCCGGCCGGACGGAGTCCGTCACCGTGCTCTCCGCGCTCCAGATCGGCTGCGCCGCAGCCGAGTTGGCGCTGGTCGCACCGTTCGCGGCGGGCGCCCCGCACTGGCCGGGCGTGGGCGCGGCCGCCGCCCTGCTGGCGCTCGGCGCCTTCGGCACGGGGGTGGCCTACCTGCTCAACCTCGGCCTGGTCCGGGCGGCCGGCACCACCGTGGCCTCCGCCGTCACCTACGCCGTCCCGCTGTTCTCCACCGCGCTGGGCGCCACCGTGCTCGACGAGCCGGTCGGCTGGAACGCCCTGGCCGGCGGCGCCCTGGTGATCGCCGCCGTCGCCCTCACCCGCCCCCGCCGGGCCCCCGCGGCCGCGCCGGCGACCGCGCCCGCGCCGAAGGCCCGTCAGTCGGCGGGTTAGGCTGGACGGGTGAACGAGGATCCGCAGCCGGTGGCCGTCTGGGCCGCGTTGCGGGCCCACCCGCTGCGCTTCCCGTTCAGCCGCTGGACGCCGCGCTGCTGGGCGTACCTGCTGGTCGGCGGGCTGTCCGGGGTGCTGCTGCTGGCCGTGCTCGCCCTGCTGCTGGCGCTCGGCCTGCTGCTCTCCGTGGTCGGCGTGGGCCTGCTGGTGCTGCTCGCCGTGGCGCTCGCCGGCATCCCGGCCGGGGCCGTGGAGCGGTGGCGGCTGCGGCTCGTCGAACCCGTCCCGCTGCCCGACCCGCACCGGCGGCTGCCCGGGGCCGGGCGCCGCGCCGTGGTCCGCACCCGGCTGCGCGAGCGCGCCACCTGGCGCGAACTCGCCCACGCCGCACTGGCGGCGACCGTCCTCGCCGCCGCCTCGCTCGGCTTCACGGCCGCGCTGCTGCTCGCCGGGGCGTTCACCGTCTCCCCGCTGGTGGTGTGGGCGCTCGCCCCGGAGACCGTCATGCTCATCCCCGGGCAGGCCGTCGCCGGCCCGCTCGCCGCCCTGCCGTTCACCGCCGCCGGGCTCGCCGGACTGCTGCTCTGCGCCTACGCGGGGGCGCTGCTCACCGGCGCCCAGGTCGCGCTCGCCCGCCTGCTGCTCGGGCCCCGGGAGGACGACCTCGGCCGCCAGGTCATCGAACTCACCCGCTCCCGGGCCCGGTTGGCCGACGCCTTCGAAGCCGAACGGCGCCGCATCGAACGCGACCTGCACGACGGCGCGCAGCAGCAGCTGGTCGCGCTCAGCATGACCCTCGGGCTCGCCGAGTACGAGCTGCGCGACAGCGACGGGCGGGCGGTGCAGCTGGTCACCCGGGCGCGCGGCGAGGCCCGGCAGGCGCTGGAGCAGCTGCGCGCCCTCGTCCGGGGCATCCACCCGCAGGTGCTCACCGACCACGGCCTCGCCGCCGCCGTCGCCGAGGTCGCGCTGCGCCACCCGATCCCGGTCACCGCCGACATCGACCTGCCCGGCCGGCTGCCCCAACCCGTCGAGACCACCGCCTACTTCACCGTCACCGAGGCGCTCACCAACGCCGCCAAGCACAGCGGCGCCACCGCGATCGCCGTCCACGGACGGGTCGAGGGCGGCCGGCTCGTCGTCCGGGTCACCGACGACGGCCGCGGCGGCGCCGACCCGTCCGCCGGGGCCGGCCTCGCCGGGCTCGCCGACCGGGTCGCCCTGCTGCGCGGGCGGCTGATGGTGACCAGCCCGACCGGCGGCCCCACCACCCTGCGCCTGGAGGTGCCGTGCTCCGGATCGTGATCGCCGAGGACGCCGTGCTGCTGCGGGCCGGCCTCGCCGAACTCCTCGCCCTCGGGGGCCACCGGGTCGTCGCGGCGGTCGGCGACGCGCGGGCGCTGGTCGCCGCCGTCGACGCCGAGCGGCCCGACATCGTCGTCACCGACGTCCGGATGCCCCCCGACCACACCGACGAAGGCCTGCGTGCCGCCCTCACCCTGCGCGAGCGCCACCCCGGCCTGCCCGTCCTCGTCCTCTCCCAGTACGTGGCCACCCCGTACGCCACCGGCCTGCTCGCCGCCGCGGGCGCCCAACCGGCGGGCCTGGGCTACCTGTTGAAGGACCGCGTCGGCGACGTCGCCGACTTCCTCGACGCGCTGCGCCGGGTCGCCGCCGGGGAGACGGTCATCGACCCGGAGGTCGTCCGCGTCCTGCTGCGCGCCCGGTCCGCCGACCGGCCGCTGGCCCGGCTCACCCCGCGCGAGCGCGAGGTGCTGGCGCTGATGGCGGAGGGGCTGAACAACCAGGCGATCGCCGGGAGGCTGTGCATCACCGAGGCCTCGGTGGTGAAGCACTGCGGCAACATCTTCACCAAGCTCGACCTCGATCCGACCGAGGGGAACCGGCGGGTGCTGGCCGTCCTGGCCCACCTGCGGGCGGAGTGACCTCTACGGTCGCGGCGTCAGGGCGCGGGCGGCGTCGGCGAAGAACTGCTCGTCGGCGTCCGGGGCGAGGCCCAGGACGACGCCCTGGCAGAGGCCGACGAACAGCGCCCGCAGCGCGGTGACCAGGTGCCGCGCCTGCTCCGGCGTGACGGCGCCGCCGCCGTGGGGCCGCCCGGTGAACAGCTCGATCAGGTGCTGCTCCTGGGCCCGGACGGACTCGGCGAGACGCGCCCGCAGGTCCGGGTCGTGGACGGCCATGTCGAGCAGGGTGACCTGCAGCGACAGCGCGGGCAGCGCGTCGGCGGCGTCGCAGGTGCGGCGGTAGTACCGGGCGAAGGCGTCGACCGCCGCGAGCAGGTCCAGCTCGGCCGGGACGGCCCGCTCGATCTCCGCGTAGTGCGGGCGCAAGTAGTCGGCGACCAGGGCGACGACCAGGCCGTTCTTGCTGCCGAACAGCGAGTAGACGGCGCCGGTGGTCACCCCGGCCCGCTCGGCGATCTCCTCCAGCCGGGCCCGGTAGCCGTCCCGGGAGACGACCTCGAACGCGGCGTCCAACAGGGCGCGGCGGTTGCGTTCCTTGGACTCGGCCCTCGTCATGCGCATAGGTTCATTATTACCGTAATCTCATTACGAGAGAAGTCGCCGCACGGGGAGGCATGGCACATGACGCAGACCAGGACCGAGGCCCGCCGGAGGGCGGGCATCCTCGCGGACGGCGGCTTCAAGCTGCTGCTCGCCGCCGTCTTCGGAGCCGGCGCCGCGCCGCTAGGGGACCGGCTCGGCGTGCCGGTGTGGCTGATGGTGAGCTGCGGCGTGGCACTGCTGGTCGGCGGCGGGGCCGAGCTCGGGTACGCGCGGAGGCGGCCGCTGCGCCTGTACACCCGGCTGATGGTCGGCTACGACGCCGGCTGGGTGCTGGCGGCGCTGGCCGGCCTGCTGCTCACCCGGCGGGGCAGCGGCGCCGGGGGCGAGGTGTGGATCGGCTACCAGGCGCTCGCCCCGCTCGTGTTCGCCGCCCTGCTCGCGGCCGCCGCGCCGAGCCCGGAGGACCCGCGATGACGGAGCTGCGGGTCGACCTGCGCGGTCGACGGATCGAGACGATGAAGGACTTCTGGGACGCCCTCGACGAGCCCTGCGGCCTGCCGGGCTGGTTCGGCCGGAACCTGGACGCGTGGTCGGACACCATCGACACCCGGGGCATCTCCGAGGTGATCGACAGTCACGACACCCTGGTCATCCACGTCGACGCGCGGGGGCTCTTCGCCGGGAACGGCTGGGAGGCGCGGCTGCTGGCGGAGACCTTCGACGGGGATGTGAACCGGCTCTGCGTTCACCCGGTCGCCTGATCCCACGCGCGATCAGGCGTGCAGGGCCGGGGTGTTCGCCGTGAGGCCGTCCAACGGGTGCGCCGGATCCAGGAGTTGGGCGAGGCGGTCGGCGGAGGCGTCCCAGGACCAGTGCTCCCGGGCCCAGCGCCGGCCCGCCGTGCCCATCCGGGCGCGCTCGGCGGGCGGGGCGAGGAGGAGGCGGGTGAGGGTGGCGGCGACGTCGGCGGGGTCGCGGCCGTCGACGACGTGGCCGGTGACGCCGTCCAGGACGGTGTCGGGGGCGCCGCCGGAGCGGCCGGCCACCACCGGGAGGCCGGCGGCGGCCGCCTCCAGGTAGACGATGCCGAGGCCTTCGGCCTCCAGGCCGAGCCGGCGGGTGCGGCAGGGCATGGCGAACACGTCGGCCCGCGCGTACCAGGCGGCGGTGTCCGCGTGGTCGAGGCCGCCGGTGAACCGCACGGTGCCCGGGTCGGTGTGCCGCAGGGCCAGGGCCCGCAGCCGGTCCTCGTCCGGGCCGCGGCCGACCAGCACCAGTTCCGTGCCGGGGACGGCCCGGCGGATCGCGGGCAGGGCGCGGATCAGCACGTCCTGGCCCTTGCGCGGGACGAGCCGGGCGACGCACAGGATCACCGGACCGCCGGAGCGGGGCCCGGCCGGCCGGAACACGGCCGGGTCGACGCCCGGGACGAGCCGGGCCAGGTGGGCGTCCGGCCCGAGGGCGGGGGCGATCCGGGCGCGGGTGTACGCGCCGAGGTAGGTGACCACGTCGACGCTGCGCCCGATCCGGCGCAGCAGTCGCCGGGCGCCGGGGGTGCGGGCCCACCAGATCTCGTGGCCGTGGGTGGTGGCGACGGTGCGGCGGACGCCGGGGGCCAGGCGCAGCAGCCCGGGTGTCATGGCGGCGAGCGGCGCGGCCGCGCCGTACCAGACGCGGTCGCAGCCGTGCGCGCGGGCGAGTTCGGCGGTCCGGCGGGTGACCCGGCCGGTGGGCAGCAGGGTGCGGGCGCGGTCGCGGATCACCGGGAAGGGGAGGGCCGCGTCGTGGCGGGCCGCGCCCGGTTCGGCGGAGGTGTAGACCACGACGCGGTGGCCGGGGAGGCGGGTCGCCATCGCGTGGACGAAGGTTTCGATGCCGCCCTGGCGGGGCGGGAAGTCGTTGGTGACGACGAGCGTGGTGTCCATGACGGGAACGCGCCTCGATTCGGTAGGCAGAACACGGAGAGCAGGAACAGGACGAGCGGCAGCGCGAGGTAGCCGAACCGCCCGGCGGGGGCGAGCAGGAACGCGGCCGTGAGGCCGAGGGCCAGCCGCCGCGCGGCGCCGGCCGCGTCCCGGGGCGGCCGGGCGAGCAGCGACGCCCCGACCGCGAGCCCGGCGGCCAGCAGCAGCCCGGTGGCCGCCCACCAGCCGGCCGGGCCGAGGTCGGCGAGCAGCCGTCCGGGCAGCGGGCTGGCGGCGGGCGTGGGCAGGTCGCCGCGCCCGGTGGGGAAGGCGAACACCTGCTGGACGAGCGGCCCCGGCGAGCGCAGCGCCCACGGCAGCACCAGCAGCGCCGCCCCGCCCGCGGCGCGGGCCGCCCCGGACAGCGCGGCCCGCCGCCCGGCGGTGGCCGCGAGCAGCGCCACGACGACCGCGACGGCGGGCCAGGCCGTCCACTTGAGCGCGCAGGCGACGGCGAGCGCCCACCCGGCGGCGCCCGCCCGGCCCTGGGCCGCACGGACGACGGCGTACCAGCACAGCCCGGTGAGCGGCAGGTCGACGCCGCTGACGGCCAGCGGCAGCGCGATCACCGGCGAGGCGGTGAGCGCGGCCAGGCCGAGCCGGCGCCCGGCGGGGACGGTCCGCAGCACGCAGAGCGCGAACACCGCCGCGCACCACAGCCGGGCGTCGCCGAGCGGGGTCGCGCCGAGGACGGCCCGGGGGAGTCCGAGCAGCGCCATCGCGGGCAGGTACGGCGTGTACTCGGCGACGGACCGCGGCTCGGCGAGGTACGGCGTGCCGGTGTGCAGCAGCAGCGTGCCGGAGCGCTCGATGACGCCGACCTCGCTCTGCCCGCGCCCGGTCAGCACCAGGGCGAGCAGCGGCAGCACCACCGCCCCGGCGAAGGCGAGGACGACGTGCTCGTACCGCCGCAGCGTCACCGCGGCGAGTGCCGCCGCCAGGTACCCGAGGGCCGCCCAGGACCCCCAACTCCGGTGCGGGCCGAGGCCGGAGAGCAGCGGGAAGGCCCCCGCCCAGCCGGCCGCGAGCAGCCACCCGCCGCACCACCACCATCGCGTTCGATGTCTCACCCCTCCATTGCATCGGCGCAGGTCAGCCGGGTCAGCGGGGTCAAGTCGAGTCCTGTGGTCGGGTTTTCCCCACCATCGGGCCCGGGCGGTCTTGCCCACCCGCCCGGATTGCCGAAGCATGGCCGCCATGACGGAACGGGCGGAGCACCAGGTGGAACACGAGGCGGAGCACGAGGCGGAGCCGCAGGGAGCCATCGTCGACCGGCTGCTCTCGGGGCAGGGCACCCTGCGGGACGCCCGGGCGGCGGGCCGCAACTTCGAGCGGTGGCTGCGGGAGGAGTGGGACGACCGCTCGCCGCTCGCGGTCGAGCGCTGCGCCGAGGCGCTGGCGGCGGCCTGGGGCGACGGCTGGCGGGCGCTGCCGGAGCGCGACAGCGCGCAGCACGTCTGGCTGTTCGGCTTCCTCTGCCCGAACCCGGAGGCGCTGGCCGCGGAGGCGGCGGGCTACGTCGGGGTGGTGCGGGGCAGCGGCGGGGCGCAGGCGGTGGCGCGGCGGGTCCGGCTGGTACGCGGCCTCCCGGAATGAACCGGACGCGAACTGACGTTCGGTGGCCGGCAGGTGACGGATGGTGCTCGAACGCCCGGTAGGCTGGCCGGGTGGTGAGGTCGTGGGACGCGGCGCTGGAGCGCGCGCAGGAGCGGCTGGCGGCGGGGCCGCGGCTGCGTGAGGCGGAGGACGAACGGCGGTTCGCCCGTTGGGACTTGGCGTCCCTGGTGGAGGGCGAGCTCGGCGAGCCGGTGGACCCGGACGGGCTGGCGCCGCCGGTCGAGCGGGCCTGGCGCGAGCGGCTGGGGGAGAGCGGCCGGGAGTGGCCGGGCGGCGAGCTGTACCGCCGCCGCTACTGGGTGCTGGACGCGGACGGCGCCGTCGCGGGCACCGTCGCCGTGGACAACTGGACCCAGGGGCGCGGCCAACTCGCCGTCTCCTCCCTCTACCTGCGGCCCGGCGCGCGCGGTGCGGGCCTGGCCGCCGGCGTGCTGGACGCGGTGTACGCGGCGGCCGCCGCCGAGGGTCTGCCGGGGTTCCGGCTGGAGGCGCACTGGAGCTGGCAGCAGGCCGTCCGCTACTACCTGCGCCGGGGCCTGTGGGTGGTCGGCTGGAAGCGCGCGCTGTCCTTCGCCCGGATGCCCCAACTCCCGCCCTACCGGGTGCGGGAGGAGCACGGGCGGCTGCTCCTGCTGGTCGAGGACCCGCGGCGCGGCTGGGTGCCGATACTGGCCGCCGGCGCGGAGGGCGGCCGGCTGCGGCTGGACGAGACCGCCGACTACCGGGGCGCGGACGGCTGGGTGCACGGCTACGCCCGCTCGACGCTCGCCCTGCACCTGGCGCTGGCCGGTCGGCCGCTGGTGCGCGGGCCGCAGTGGTGGGCGGAGGCGTGGCGCTGGGCGGACGTCGGCGAGCCGGAGGGGTTGGCGTACAAGATCGAGCACTTCGAGCGGCTGGCCCGGGAGGCCGGGCGGCCGGTGGCGAGTCCCTACCGGCCGGTGCCGGCCCAGCAGCCCGCCGAGCCCCCGCAGCCCGCCGCGACGCCCCGGCCTGTCGAGCCCCCGCGCCAGCCCGTGACCCCGCGCCAGCCCGTGACCCCGCAGCAGGCCGCGACCCCGCAGCGCGCCGAGCCCCCGCGGCAGGCCTCGGCCGCGCGGCTGGCAGACTCGACGGATGGCTGACATCGAGATCGACGGCGCACCCGCCGACCCGGCGCGGCTGGCCGCCCTGGGGCTGCTCAACTACGGGCACTTCACCACCCTGCGCGCCGAGGCGGGCGGGGTGCGGGGCCTGGCGCTGCACCTGGACCGGCTGGAGCGGGACTGCCGGGCCCTGTTCGCCGCCGAGCTGGACCGGGTGGCCGTCCGCCAGCGGATCCGCGCGGTGCTGCCCGCGGACGGCGCGCCGGTGATCGTCCGGGTCACCGTGTACGACCCGGCGCTCGGCCTCGAGCGCCCCTCCGCCCCGGCCGCGCCCGCGCTGCTGGTCACCACCCGCCCGGCGCCGGCCGCCGAGCCGGGCCCGCTGCGGGTGCGCACGGTCGCGTACCGGCGGGAGCTGCCGGAGGTGAAGCACACCGGCCTGTTCGGCCTGGTCCACCACCGGCGGCAAGCCCAACTCGCCGGCTTCGACGACGTGTTGCTCACCGAGGCGGACGGCCTGGTGGTCGAGGGCGCCACCTGGAACGTCGGCTTCCTGGACGGCGACCGGCTGGTCCGGCCGGAGGGCCCGAGCCTGCCCGGCGTGACCGAGGCGCTGCTGGCCGGCGCGTACCGCGGCCCGCAGACCCGCCGGCCGGTGCGCCGGGACGAACTGGGCGGCTACCAGGCGGCGTTCGCCGTCAACGCGGGCGCCGGCCTGCGGCCGCTCGCCGCCGTCGACGGCACCGCCTTCGACACCGCCCACCCGCTGCTCGCCGAACTGCGCGCCGCCTACCGGGGAGTGGCGGCCGAACCGGTGTAGGGCGCGCCGAGCGCCCTCACCCGAACAGGTGAGGGCGCTCGGCGCAGGACGAACCCGTACGGGTGCCACGTCACTCCAACGGACCTTAGGTCGGCCGAATCTGACGATCACTCAGCTACGCTCTCGCCCGCTTCACCCCCACCCCGCCGAGAGCCGGAGCGTAGCCCCGTATGAGCCCCAGTCCCCCCGCCGTCGCGCCCGCCCCCGCCCCCGCCGCCGCGCCCCGCTGGCCGCTGATCCTGCTGCGCGCCGCCGCCACCACGGTCGCCCTGCTGGCGCTGCTCCAGGTCGAGTCGGCCGGCAGCTTCCTCAACGGCGCCTTCGACGCCCTCGCGGCGCACGAGCACACGGCGACGGCGCTCGCCGTCGCCGTCCTGGTCCAGCTGGCGGCGGCCGTCCTGGTGCGGTGGCCCGGCCGGGGCCCGCTCCGGCCGCTGGGGGCCGCCGCCGGGCTCGCCGCCGCCGTCGTCGGCCAGATCGGCGCGGGCTACGGGCGGGCGCTCGGCGTGCACGTCGTGCTCGGCACGCTGCTGGTCAGCGGCGTCCTGTTCGCCCTGGTCGACGCCTGGCGGCTGCCGCTGCCCGCCCGGGCCGGCCACCCGGCGAAGGACGGGGCGGACGGCGAGGGCGAGGGCGACGGAGGCGGGCGGCTGCCGCGCCCCGGCGGGCCGCTGGAGGTCGCCCAGTGAACCGCCGCCGGTTCCTCGGGATCGGCGCCGGCGCCCTCGGTGCGGGCGCCCTGGCCGCCCTCGCCGTCCCCTCGGCCGCGCTGCTGCTCGCCGACACCATCCCCGGCCGGCTGCTCGACAGCGACCTCGACCGGCCGGACGCCTTCCAGGTGCCGCTGCCGCGGCCGGCCGTCCTCAAACCGGTGCGCAGCGACGCGAGTTCGGACTACTACGAGATCACCCAGCAGGTCGCGAAGCTGGAGATCCTGCCCGGGGTGACCACCGAGGCGTGGACGTACGGCGGCACCTTCCCCGGGCCGACCATCGTGGCCCGCTCCGGGCGGGCCGTCGTCGTCAAGCACCGCAACGAGCTGCCGGTGCCGTCCGTCGTCCACCTGCACGGCGGGCACACCCCGGCCGACAGCGACGGCTACCCGGCCGACCTGCTGCTGCCGGTCGGCTCGACCGACGCGGGGCAGGGCATGCCCGACATGGCGGACATGCCCGGGATGGCGCCCGGGGCCGGCCGGAACGCCGTCGGCGAGCGCACCCACACCTACCCGGGCCGCCAGCGCGCCGCGACCCTCTGGTACCACGACCACCGGATGGGCTTCACCGGCCCCGGCGTCTGGCGCGGCCTGGCCGGCTTCCACCTCGTCCACGACGACGAGGAGGACGCCCTCCCGCTGCCGCGCGGCGAGCGCGACCTCCCGCTGATGATCGCCGACCGCTCGTTCGCCGCGGACGGCTCCTTCCACTACCCCGCCGCCGACCCCACCCTCGCCCGGCCGGGCGTCGAGAGCGGCTACCTCAACGGCGTCCTCGGTGACGTCATCCTGGTCAACGGCGCCCCCTGGCCCCGGCACGACGTCGACCGCGCCCACTACCGGCTGCGCCTGCTCAACGCCTCCAACACCCGCCCGTACCGGCTCGAACTCGACCCGCCGCCGGACGGCGGCGACGCGTTCGTCCAGATCGGCTCGGACGGCGGCCTGCTCGCCGCGCCGGTCGGCCACGACGCGGTGGAGATCGCCCCCGCCGAACGCTTCGACGTGGTCGTCGACTTCTCCCGCTACGCCCCCGGCACCCGGGTGCGGATGCTCAACCGCTTCGGCAGCGACCGCACCGCCGAGGTGATGCGCTTCGACGTCTCCGCCCGCCCGGTCGCCGACGACGCCCGGGTGCCCGACACGCTCTCCGCCCTCCCCGCCCTCGACCCCGCCGCCGCCACCGTCACCCGCGACTTCGCCTTCCGCCGCAGCCGCGGCGACGGCTGGACCATCAACGGGGACCCGTACCAGCCCGGCCGCGACGTCGCCGCGCCCGCCCTCGGCGCAACCGAGCTGTGGCGCTTCACCAGCGACCTGCACCACCCGGTGCACGTCCACCTCGACCAGTTCCAGGTGCTCCGGCGCAACGGCAAGGACCCGGGGCCGTACGACGCCGGCTGGAAGGACACCGTCGACCTGCGGCCGGCCGAGGCCGTCGAGGTGCTGGTGCGCTTCACCGACTACCCGGGGACGTACATGCTGCACTGCCACAACCTGGAGCACGAGGACATGGCGATGATGGCGGACTTCACGGTGACCTAGCGGCGCCCCGCGTCACTCGAACGGCCGAGCGCCGCAGGGGGCGGGCCGCCGCGGGCGCTACGTTCGGCGGGAGGTGTCACGGCTGGACGGACGGAGCCGCGCCATGACCACCCCCGCCGAACGCCGCCGGCACGGCCGGGCCGCCCGCGAGCGGATCTCCCGCTCGGCGCACGGCCGGTGGATCCCCGCCGCCGACCGGCCCGACCCGCTGGCCGTCCTCGTCCGGCAGGGCGAGGACCGGGTCAAGCGGCTGCTGCCGATCCGGTACGGGCGGATGGCCGACACCCCGTTCAGCTACCTGCGCGGCGCCGCCGCCGTGATGGCCGCCGACCTCGCCGCCGCCCCCGACACCGGCCTCACCGTCCAACTCTGCGGCGACGCCCACCTGGTGAACTTCGGCGTCTACGCCTCCCCGGAACGGGCGCTGCTCTTCGACGTCAACGACTTCGACGAGACCTACCCCGGCCCCTTCGAGTGGGACGTCAAACGGCTGGCCGCCAGCGTCGCCGTCGCCGCCCGCGACAACGGCCAGGACGGCGACCGCCCCCGCCGCGCCGCCCTCGCCGCCGCCCACGGCTACGCCGCGGCCATGCGCCGGTTCGCCGGGCTCGGCGAACTCGACGTCTGGTACGCCCGGATCGACACCGCCGACCTGCTCCCGCTGCTGCGCAAGCCCCGGCGGCGCCGGCGGGTCGAGGCCGACCTCGCCCACGCCCGGCGGCGCACCAGCCTGCAGGCCTTCGACAAGCTCACCGAGGAACGCGACGGGCGGCGGCGGATCATCAGCGCGCCGCCGCTGATCGAACCGCTGAAGGAGGCCGAACTGCGCGGCCTCGGCCAGGTGTTCAGCGACTACCGGGCCACCCTCGCCGAGGACCGCCGGGTCCTGCTCGACCGCTTCCGCTTCGTCGACGCGGCGACGAAGGTGGTCGGTGTCGGCAGCGTCGGCACCCGCTGCCACATCGTCCTGCTGGAGGGCCGCGACACCCGGGACCCGCTGTTCCTGCAGCTCAAGGAGGCCGGTCGGTCCGTCCTGGAGGACCACCTGCCGCCTGCCCGGGTCGACGCGGAGGTCGCCGCCCACTGGGGCGGGCGCCGCGTCGTCACCGGGCAGCGGCTGATGCAGGCCGCCAGCGACATCTTCCTCGGCTGGACCACCGGCCCCGCCGGCCGGCACTACTACGGCCGCCAACTGCGCGACATGAAGGGCTCGGTGGACGTCGCCACGATGCGCCCGGCCGGCCTGCGCGCCTACGCCGACCTGTGCGGCCGCACCCTCGCCCGGGCCCACGCCCGCACCGGCGACCGCCTCGCCATCGCCGGCTACCTCGGCGGCGCCGACACCTTCGCCGAGGCGATCGCCGACTTCGCCGTCCGCTACGCCGACCGGACGGTGCTCGACCACGAGGAGCTGACGGACGCCATCGCGGACGGGCGGATCACGGCGACGCGGGGGGTGTGAGGGCCGCGGTCCGGCGGGTTCGGCCGGTGCGGCGCTGGTAGGACCAGGCGGCGGCGCCCAGGGCCAGGCCGAACGGGCCGAAACCCCCGTAGGCGATGGTGAAGGCGAACGGTGAGAAACCGGCGGTGTTCGGGTGGGAGAGCCCGAGGACCGCGAGCACCCCGTTGACCGGGGCGAGGACGCCGAACACCGGCGCCAGCACGGCGGCCGTCGCCCAGGCCGGGGCCAGCGGGAGCCACCGGGGGACGGGCCGGCCGGCCAGCAGCGGCAGCCGGCGCGGGAAGACAAGGCCCCACGGGCGGACCAGCCCCAGCAGCAGGAAGATCCCCAGCGCGGCCAGCACCACCGTGACGTCCACCCCGTGCTCGTACAGCCACAGGGCCGCGCCGTTGACCGGGCCCAGGTCCCTGCCGTGCGTGTCGGCCGCCATCTTGTCCCCCAGGGTGGCGTACCCGGCCGGGAGGCCCCAGGAGCCGTCGAGCGCCCAGTACTGCTTCATCGTCGCGTACGGGACCAGCGCGAGGGCGCCCGCGTAGGCGGCCCGGCGGATCCGGGGTGACGGTTGCTCGGGTGCGCGGTTCGCTGCCGTCGTCATGGCTCCGATCCTGCCGTCGAGGGGCGAACGGGCGCCTCCGTCACGGGACTTCACCTCCTCCCTCGGCGAGGGGATCCCGGCGCCCTGCCGCTCCGCCCGCCGGCCGAGGCCCGGCCGGGCCGCCTCCCCCGCGAGCGGGGCAACGGGTCAGCCGCGGGCCCGCAGGCCGTCCAGGACGAGGTCGAACAGGTGGTCGCTGCGCTCGGCCAGGGTGGGCGCCTGGTCGGCGATCCAGCTCAGGGCGTTGGCGAGGGCGAAGAGGTCGACGGGGGTGACGTCCGGGCGGATCAGGCCGCCCTGCTGGGCGGCGGCCAGCAGGCGGCCGCCGGCGGTGCGCATCCGGTCGCAGCTCGCGTGCAGGGCGGAGTCGGGGTCGTGGAGGGCGGCCAGCAGGGCGGCGGGGAGGCCGTGGAAGGCGGCGGCGCCGAGGGTGAACTCGTGCAGCCAGTCGGTGAGGGCCCGCTCGGGCGGGGCGGTGGCGGCGAGGGCGTCGGCCCGTTCGGCGAGTTCCTCGAAGCGGCGGCCGAGCAGGGCCGCCAGCAGGTCCTCCCGGGTGGGGAAGTGTCGGTAGAGGGTGCCGAGGCCGACCTCGGCGCGGCGGGCGACGTCGCGCAGCGAGGCCTGGGTGCCCTGCTCGGCGACCAGGGCGGCAGCCGCGACCAGGATCCGGTCGCGGTTGCGCCGGGCGTCGGGGCGGATGGCGCGGGGCTCGGTCGGCATCGGGGCGGGTCCTCGTCGGTCTTCGTTCGGTTCTCGGCCGTCGACAAGCTCGGCCGTTGGCAGGCTTGGCCGTTGACGAGCTCGACAGGCTTGGCCGTTGACAAGCGGAGCGGTGTTCCGGTTGAGTTTTCCCCCGGAACGGAGCGGTGCTCCGGATTCTAGTCGGTGGTCGACCCGGGCGATCAGGGGAGTGGCATGGCAACGGCGCACAAGACCATGGGGGCGGTTCGGCTGCACGCCTTCGGCGGGCCCGAGGTGCTGGTGTACGAGGAGGTGGCCCGTCCCGAGCCCGGGCCGGGCGAGGTGCTGGTGCGGGTCCACGCGGCCGGCGTCAACCCGGCCGACTGGTTCGGCCGGCGCGGCTTCGACAACATCCCGCCGGAGCTGCGGCCCGACCGCAAGCCGCCGGTGATCCTGGGCAGCGACATCTCCGGCGTGGTGGCGGAGCTCGGCGCGGGGGTGGCCGACTGGCAGGTCGGCGACGAGGTGTTCGCCCTGGTCAACTTCCCCGGCAGCGGCAACGGTTACGCCGAGTACGCGGTCGTCCGCACCGCCGACCTCGCCCGCAAGCCCGCCGGCCTCGGGCACGTCGAGGCCGCCGCCGTGCCGATGGCCGCGCTGACGGCCTACCAGTTCCTGGCCAAGCAGGTGGAGTACGCCGGGGGCGGCACGGCCGTGGTGGTCGGCGCGGCCGGGGGCGTCGGCCACGTCGCCGTCCAGCTGCTCAGGAACGCCGGGGCGAAGGAGGTGGTCGCGGTCGCCTCCGGGCGCCACGAGGAGTTCCTGCGCGAGCTCGGCGTCGACCGCTTCGTCGACTACACCCGCACCCCGGTCGCCGAGGCCGTCCGCGACGCCGAGCTGATCGTCGACACGGTCGGCGGCCCCGAGGCGTACCGCCTGCTGCCCGCCGTACGCCGGGGCGGCCAGATCGTCCCGGTCTACCTCGGCGACTACCGCCCGGCGGAGGCCGCCGCGCTCGGCGTCACCGTGCAGCTCGGGCGCTGGATGGTCCGCTCCAGCGGCGCCGACCTCGCCGAGGTCGCCGACCTGCTGACCGCCGGCCGTCTGCGGGTGGCCGTCGACAGCGTCCACCCGCTGCGGGACGCCGCGGCCGCCCACCGCCGGGCGGCGGAGGGCCATCTCCAGGGCAAGATCGTCCTGCGCGTCGTCGAGTAGCGGCCGGCCGGTCGGCCGGTCGGACGGGAGTGGGAAGTCGGACCGGCCGACTTCCCACTCCCTGGCGCAGTAGCCCGCCTGACCGGTCCGCACTCTGGGCGGCGCGTGCCAGGGTGGCCGCGGTCGCGGCCGAACTCGGCCACCCGGTGCGGCGGATCAGGGCGCACCTGTGACCGGGACGGCGTGGAGCAGGAGTTCGCCGCCGGTGCTCTCGCAACGGACGGTGCCGTGCGGGAAGTCCAGCTCCAGGGCGGTGCGGCCGGTCAGCGGGTGGTGCTCGGGGCGGGCGGCGAGGACGGGGTGGCCGAGATGCGGGGCGAAGGGGGTCCGGTCGTCGGCGGGGCCGACAGCGATGCGGCCCCAGTCGCCCATGTCGTAACCCTCGTACGGGGGTTCGGCCTCGACTTCGAGGCACCAGTCGGTTCCGGCGCCGAGCCGGACGGCCCCGCCCCGCTCGTCGAGCAGCCACACGTCGACGGGGATCGGGTCCTGCCGGCCCTCGTGCTCGTGCCAGGCGGCGGCGACCGCCACCACCCTCCGCCCGACCAGGGCGGAGGGGGCGAGGCCGGGGCCGTGGGCCCGGCACGCGGGCCGGGGTGTGCTCACGGGACGAGGATGGTCAGGGCGGCGGGCTCGACCGCCACGTCGACCGGCAGGGGGGCGATGAACTCGCCGTCCGCGTAGGCCGTGATGCCCGGTGACTCGATCCGCAGGGACCGCGTGCGCAGGGTGGTGACCTCGGGGTAGCTGGTGTGGGTGCCCTTGAAGACGGTGGGGAAGAAGCGGGCGATCCGGGCCCGGGGCATCGCGTCGACGAGGGTGACGTCGAGCAGCCCGTCGTCCGGGAGGGCGGTGGGGCACATCAGCATGCCGCCGCCGTAGCTGCGGGTGTTGCCGATCGCGGCGAGGGTGAGCGCGCGGTCGACGACCGTCCCGTCGTCGAGGGTGACGCGGAACGGCAGGGCCCGCAGGTTGGCGAACTCGGCGAGGATGGCGAGGTTGTAGCGCATCCGGCCGCGCGGCCAGCGCAGCCGGTTGGCGCGGTCGCTGACCAGGGAGTCGAAGCCGGTGGCGAGGACGGAGCCGAAGTACCGCACGGCGCCGTCCGGGCCGGTGATCCGGCCGAGGTCGACGGTGCGGGTGCGGCCGGCGGCGACGACGTCGGCGGCGGCCTCGGGGTCTCCGAGCGGCAGCCCGTACTCGCGGGCCTGGTCGTTGCCGGTGCCGGCGGGGATGACGCCGAGGGGGACGCCGGTGCCGGCGAGGGCCTGCAGGGCGAGGTTGATCATGCCGTCGCCGCCGACCACGGCGACGGCGTCGACGCCCTCCGCCACGGCCTCGCGGGCGAGCCGGGTGGCGTCCGCGGCGTCGCGCCCGGCGCGCGGGCGCACCTCGGCGCCGAGGGCGCGCAGCCGGGCGACGGCCCGGTCGGCGGCGGGGCCGGCGTGGCCGACCCCCGCCGCCGGATTGCTGAGGACGGTGACCCGGCGGGGCACTCTCGGGAGGCCCGTCATGGGATCAGCTTGCCCGGGTTGAGGATGCCGGCCGGGTCGAGCTCGGCCTTGACGGCGCGCAGGATGCGGACGCCGAGGTCGCCGATCTCGGCGGTCATCCACGGCCGGTGGTCGGCGCCGACCGCGTGGTGGTGGGTGATGGTGCCGCCGGCGGCGAGGATGGCGTCCCCGGCGGCGTGCTTGGCGGCGGCCCAGCGGTCCAGCGGCTCGTCGCCGAGGGCGGCGACGACGGTGAAGTAGAGCGAGGCGCCGGTCGGGTAGACGTGCGAGATGTGGCAGAGCACGAGGGCGCCGGGCAGGGCGCCGGTGAGCGCCTCGGTGACGGCGGCCCGCAGCCCCGGGAGGCGGCTCCAGCTGGTGGCCGTCTCCAGGGTCTCGCACAGGGCGCCCGCGTCGAGCAGGGAGTCGCGCAGGTAGGGGGCGTTGAACCGGCCGTGCTCCCAGGCGCGGGCCGGGGCCTCGCCGAGCGAGGTGCCGCCGGCGGCGAGCAGCGCCGCGCGGGTCAACTCCTGCCGGGTGGCGACCTGTTCGGCGCTGCCCTCGAAGACGGTGACGGCCAGGCAGCCGCTGACGGCGGGCGCGCCGCCGATCTGCTCGGTCATGGCGAGGTTGACCATGGTCTCGGCCTCGTCGGAGAGCCGGATGACGGTCGGCCCGGTGCCCTGCTGCTCGACGGCGCGCAGCGCGGCGCTGCCGGTGGCGAAGTCGGGGAAGCTCCACGCCTCGTACGCCTTCAGGGCGGGCAGCGGGTGGACGCGCAGGCGCACGGCGGTGATGACGCCGAGGGTGCCTTCGGAGCCGAGGAACAGCTGGCGCAGGTCGGGGCCGGCGGCGGAGGCGGGGGCGCGGCCGAGGTCGAGCGTGCCGGCGGGGGTGACGACGCGCAGGCCGCGGACCATGTCGTCGAAGCGCCCGTAGCCGGCGGAGTCCTGGCCGGAGGAGCGGGTGGCGGCGAAGCCGCCGATGGTCGCGTAGCGGAAGCTCTGCGGGTAGTGGCCGAGCTCCCAGCCGCGCTCGGCGAGCAGCGCTTCGGCGGCGGGGCCGGTGAGGCCGGCGCCGAGGACGGCCTCGCCGGAGGTCTCGTCCAGGTCGATCAGGGCGTCCAGGCGGCGCAGGTCGAGCGAGACGACGGCCCGCAGCGGGCCGCGCTCGGGGTCGAGGCCGCCGACGACGCTGGTGCCGCCGCCGAACGGGACGACGGCGATGCGGCGCTCGGCGCACAGGGCGAGGACGGCGGTGATCTCGTCCTCGTCGCCGGGCAGCACGACGGCGTCGGGCGCGTCCTGGCGGTCGCGGCTGCGGCGGCGCAGCAGGTCGGGGGTGGACTTGCCGCCGGCGCGGGGGAGGCGGTCGGCGTCGGCGGCGCTGACGTGCGCCTCGCCGACGAGGGCGGCGAGCGCCGCGAGGTCGTCGGCGGCGAGCCGGGACGGGTGCAGCCGGACCTCGTCGAGGGCGGGCCCGGGCGCGGCGTCGCCGGTGATGCCGAGGGCGGCGGCGAGCAGGCCCTTGACGTCCGGGGGCAGCTCCTTGGCGAGGGCCGGGTCGCCCCAGGCGTCCCACTTCATCGGGGGGAGCGGCAGCGCGGCCTCGGCCGGGTGGTCGTGCGTCTGCCCTTGCGTCTCAGGTGCCATGCGTTACAGTTTCACACATCATGTCAAGTAGTAACGCCGAGCCCGGGAGCTCGGAACCACAGCCGCGCAGCACCGACGACGCCATCCTGGACGCCGCCGCCGAGCTGATCGTCCATCTCGGCGTCCGCAGAACCCAGTTGGCGGAGATCGCCCGCCGCGCCGGGGTCAGCCGGCCGACCGTCTACCGGCGCTGGCCGGACGTCGGCGCGGTCATCGGCGCGCTGCTCACCCGGGAGATCCTCGCCACCCTGGAGGGCGTCGACCTGGCCGTCCACGACCGCGAGGCCTTCGTCGAGCGCGTCGTCGAGGTCGCCGTGCGGCTGCGCGACCACCCGGTGCTCGGCGTGCTCCTGCGCTCCGACGACTCCGACCTGCTGCTGCGGTACGTCGTCGAACGGCTCGGCACCAGCCAGCGCGGCCTCCTCGAGGCGCTGCGCGCCGGCATCGAGCAGGGCCAGGCCCACGGCTCGGTCCGGGCCGGCGAGCCGATCGAACTCGCCGCCATGGTCCTGCTGATCGCCCAGTCCACCGTCCAGTCCCACCGCATGGTCGCCTCCCTGCTCCCGGAGGCCGCCTGGCGGCGCGAACTGGCCAGAGCACTGAACGGATACCTCGCGCCATGATGCCCATCGACCACCAGTACACCGGCACCTCCCGCCTCAACGCCGAACGGCGCACGCTCGACCTCGAAGCCCTCGGCGACGACCCGCACGTCGACCTGCTCGTCATCGGCGGCGGCATCACCGGCGTCGGCGCCGCCCTCGACGGCGCCTCGCGCGGCCTGCGCACCGTCCTCGTCGAATCCCGCGACCTCGCGTTCGGCACCAGCCGCTGGAGCTCCAAGCTCGTCCACGGCGGCCTGCGCTACCTGGCCACCGGCCGGATCGGCGTCGCCTGGGAGAGCGCGGTCGAGCGCGGCATCCTGATGACCCGCACCGCCCCGCACCTCACCCGCGCCATGCCGCAGGTCGTGCCGCTGCTGCCCGGCCTGCAGCGCCCCGGCCAGGCCTCGCTCATCCGGGCCGGCTTCCACGCGGGCGACGCGCTGCGCCGCAGCGCCGGCACCTCGGGCACCGTCCTGCCGCGCGTGCGCCGGGTCGGCGCGGCCCGCACCCGGCAGCTCGTGCCGGGCGTGCGGACGGCCGGCCTGCGCGGCGCCCTCGTCGCCCACGACGGCCAACTCGTCGACGACGTACGGCTGGTGGTCGCCCTGGCGCGCACCGCCGCGCAGTACGGCGCGCGGGTGCTCACCCGGGTGCGGGCCGAGGCCGTCACCGGCACCTCGGCGCGGCTGGTCGACACCCTCACCGGGCAGGAGCTCACCCTCACCGCGGGCGCCGTCGTCAACGCCACCGGCGTGTGGGCCGACGAGGTCGACGAGTCGATCCGCCTGCGGCCCAGCCGCGGCACCCACCTGCTGGTCGACGCCGCCAAGCTCGGCCACCCCACCGGCGCGCTCACCGTGCCCGTGCCCGGCTCCATCAGCCGCTTCGTCTTCGCGCTGCCGCAGCAGCTCGGCCGCGTCGCCATCGGGCTCACCGACGAGGACGCCCCCGGGCCGATCCCGGACGTGCCGCAGCCCTCGGACACCGAGATCGCCTTCATCCTCGACACCATCAACAACGGCCTCGCCACCGAGATCACCAAGGACGACCTGCTCGGCGCCTACGCCGGGCTGCGCCCGCTGATCGACAGCGGCGACGGGCACACCGCGGACATCTCCCGCGAGCACGCGGTGCTGGAATCGCCGTCCGGCGTCGTGACCGTGATCGGCGGCAAGCTCACCACCTACCGGCGGATGGCCCAGGACGCGGTCGACACCGCCGTCCGGCTGCGCGGCCTGCCCGCCCGCGCCTGCTGGACCGACCGGCTGCCGCTGATCGGCGCCCCCGCCCACCGGGACAGCCGCCCGCTGCCGGTCGGGCCGGTGCCGGCCTCGCTGCTGTACCGCTACGCCGGGATCTCCCAGGACGTGACGGAGGCGGGGGAGTTGGCGCCGATCGTCGAGGGCATGGACGTCACGCGCGCCGAGATCGCGTACGCGGTCAGCCACGAGGGCGCGCTGGACGTCGAGGACGTGCTCGACCGGCGGACCCGGATCGGCCTGGTCGCGGCGGACGCCGACCGGGCGCGCCCGGCGGTCGAGGAGCTGGTGGCCCAGTGCCTGGGGCTCCAGCGCAGCTGAGCCGTGGCGGCGCCGCTGCCGCCGAGCCCCCGTCCGGGGGCTCGGCGGGCTCGGCGGCTTCCGCAGGGCCGGGGTGCCCCGGCCCTCAGCGCGAGGTGCGCTCCGGCATCGGGTGGTCGCCGTTCGCCAGCGCCAGCACGCAGGCCAGCGGGTGCTCCGTCGTGCCCGTCCGGTCCAGCTGGACGGCGACCGGCACCGGCGGTTCCTCGGCCAGCTGCGCGGCCAGCGTCAGCGGGTACACGCCGTGGCCGTGCACGCGGTGGAAGGCGCACTCCTTGCCGTCCACCAGCAGCTCGGTCTCGGTGATCCAGCCGGAGCGGACGTTGACGGTGACGGAGTGCCCGCCCTCGTCGAGGTGGAAGCTGTACCGCCTGCGCATCGGGACCTCCGTCGGTGCCGGCAACGGGAGGGGGGAATCCACCGCCAGTCTAGGTCCGCCGCCGATCCCCGGCGCCCCGGAGCGGTTCCGCCCGGCGTCCCTGAGGAACCCCGGGAAATCCCCGGGGCGGAGCCCGCCCGCAGGTGGATTCTCGTGATCTCTACAGTGTTGTAGATTCGTCCGCAGGGAGAGATCCGAGGAGGGCATTGTGGGAGTTTCGCTGGCCAAGGGCGGCAACGTCTCGCTGAGCAAGGAGGCGCCGGGTCTGAGCGCCGTGATCGTGGGCCTCGGCTGGGACGTGCGCACCACCACCGGGGCCGACTACGACCTGGACGCCAGCGCGCTGCTCTGCAACGCGCTCGGCAAGGTGGTCTCGGACCAGCACTTCGTCTTCTTCAACAACCTGCGCAGCCCCGAGGGTTCGGTCGAGCACAGCGGCGACAACCTGACCGGTGGCGGCGACGGCGACGACGAGCAGATCAAGGTCGACCTCGCCCGGGTGCCGGCCGACGTCGCCAAGGTGGTCTTCCCGGTGTCGATCTACGACGCCGACGCCCGGCTGCAGAACTTCGGGCAGGTCCGCAACGCCTTCATCCGGGTCGTGAACCAGGCCAACGGCCAGGAGATCGCCCGCTACGACCTCAGCGAGGACGCCTCCACCGAGACCGCGATGGTCTTCGGCGAGCTGTACCGCAACGGCGCCGAGTGGAAGTTCCGCGCCATCGGCCAGGGCTACGCCTCCGGCCTGCGCGGCATC
>NZ_JZKH01000095.1 GCF_000961885.1 Streptomyces rubellomurinus | reverse complement strand
CGGGTCGAAGGGCGACAAGGGCACCAGCACGTCCGTCCCGGCGACGTTCATCAACGACCGCCTGTGGGGCGCCGGTCACCTGATCGAGTACTTCGACAGTTTCAGCGCGCGGGCCGGCGCCGGGCAGTTCCTCTCCCTGGGCGCCGGGCACTACACGCCCGAGGTCGCCAAGGTCACCATCAGCTACGGCGACGACCCGACCCAGTACCCGGCCGTCATGGCCGGCGGCGCGTTCGCCTACGCCGCGGCCGTCTCCACCGGCGACACCGGCGACACCCAGAACGCCTTCCCCCCGGCCCCCTACGTCCACGCCTACAACGCGGACGGCAAGGAGATCTACAACCAGAAGACCCAGCCCAACACCAAGGCCACCCACCCGTAAGCGACACCTCGGTTTCACCGGCCTGGCGGTCCCACCGCGCACGGCCATCTGCGCAGCGCTAGCGTCGCCAGCAGGTCGGAAGAACGACGCTTCGCCCCCTCAACCAGGAGGTTCCCGTGGCAGGTGACGCTGCGCAGGTGGCACCCGAGGTGTACAAGGTCCTCTTCGAGAACGATCGGGTACGGCTGCTCGAAGCCCGGCTCCAACCCGGCGACAGGTCGGCCATGCACCACCACCCCGACAACCTCGTCTACAACCTCGCGGACGGAAGGGTCACCTTCACCGACGAGTCCGGTGGAACCATGGAGGCCTCGCTCGCGGCCGGCGAGGCGATGTGGATCCCCGCCGTGGACCACTCCACGCACAACACCGGCAGCACCGAGGTCCGGTCGCTGCTGTTCGAGCTCAAGTAGCGGCCCGCACTACCGACGCGATCGGGCAGGAGCGCGCGGGCGTCGCGCCTGTCCTGCTCGACGGGCGGGCGCCCTCGTCCCCGCCCTCGTCCCCGCTCAGCCGCCCGTGCCCAGGAGCACGTCGCGGTGCTGCCACGCCAGTTGGAGCAGCGCCGCTCCCGCCGGCTGCATCGGCTCCCTGACGGTCAGCCGTTCCACCTGGTCGGCCGTGAACGGGATCCCCGCCGCGTGCCCGGTGCCGTCCTCCAGCTGCACACGGTGGCCTTCGTCGTTGGTGGAGACGATTCGCGCGAAGGTCGCGTCGAACAGCTCGGCGTCGAACACCGCGACGGTCAGCATGTCGGTGACGAGCGTGAGCGGGTCCATGCCCAGCCCCAGCCAGAACACCCGCAGTGTCCCCGCCGCCCGGGCCGCGTTCAGGGCCTGGTGGAACGGCCAGGCGTCGTAGTCGATCGGGTGGGTGTCGCTGCCGTAGTCCTCGCTGCTGCCGAGGAGTTCCTCGCTGAGCTCGCGGACGATGGCCCGCCACAGGTCGAAGTCGTTGGCCTCGTTCCACGGCGCGTCGTGGGAGGCCTGGAACATTCCCACCGGCATGACCTGGAAGAGACCGCCGCCGCTCGCGACCTTCGCCGGGTCGCGCCAGTGCAGGACGAACTCCGCCGAGCCGGCCCGCCGGTCGTAACGGATCGCGAGCGTGCTGACGGCGGCCACGACCGACCGCCGGGCGAGGTCGGTGGGATCACCGATGGCGGTTCGAAACGGCGTGGCGCTCGGGTCCGTCACCGGCCGGCCGGGTGCGGCCAAGGCGGCGGCCGCGTACTCGTGGGCCGCGGCCTCGCAGACGTTGAGGACATCGAAGTACTGGCCGCGGCCGAAGGTGAGCGTCGGCCCGGCGGCATCCTCCGCCACCGCCAACAGCCGGTAGCAGCCCCGGTTCTCGAACAGCCGCGGCTTGGCCAGGTCGCGAACGGCTTCGGCGTAGAAGGTGTACGGGGTGCCGTCCGCCCGCCGGGCGCGGGTGGCGTCCAGCTCAGGACCGCTGCCGTCGATCGGGGCTACGGGCGTCTGCTCCTGCCACCGCAACCGGACCCGTGCCAGGGGTACGGGCGTCTCCGGGATCCAGTGCCTGCGCGCCAACACCCGGCCACCGGGGGCGAATTCCTCGGGACCCCGGCCGGCCACGGCCAGCTGCGTCAACGCGAAGCGGCTGCGGTTCAGGTGCTCCCGGACCTGGCGCCACCGGGCCCGGCTCGCCTCCGGCGTGGTGGTGGCCTGCTCCGGCTGCCCCGTGGCGGACACCGCGGCCGGGCTGGTGTGCGCGCTCGTCATGGCTCGATCCTCATGGACAGGATGCTGCCAAGCGGACAGCATCCTGCCAACCTTCGCCCCGCCCGCCACCGCGCGAGCGCCCGGAAATCGGCCCACCGTGACGCCACCCGGGGGGAATGAGCCCCTCCACGATCGTTCGTGGCCAATTCCGACCTGACACCACCCTCCCCACGGTCACCACCCCCATTCTTGACCTGACATATACACGACCAAGGGGAAACGAATAATGTTGCGTTCCGTACGACCCGCCGGCCGCCTCGGCAGCTCCCTCATGACAGTGACCGCCACGGCGGCCGCCTGGGCGGTCACCGCCGTGGGCCTCGCCGCCTCACCGGCGGCCGCGGCGCCCGCCGCCACGGCGACGCCCCGCCTCGGCGACACCTGTACGGTGGCCGACCTCGGCACCCGGCTCCCGTACATCAAGACCACCGAGGTGTCCCCGACGATCACCCACTTCAAGGGCTGGTACGTCACCCAGGGCAGCACCGGCAGCCAGAGCGTCACCACCACCACCCAGACCTCCATCTCGGTCACCGTGGGCCTCAACGGCAGCGTGACGGGCACCTTCGGCAACCAGGTCCTCGGCACCGTCGCCGCGACCCTGGGGCTGAACGTCCAGGTCAACTACACCTCCACCAGCAGCGAGTCGAGCACGGTCAACTGGAACTTCAACCAGCCCGGCTACTACGGCGTCTACAAGGGCACGAAGAAGGTCACCGGCACGTACGGCAGCCTCAACTGCAACCGCACCCAGCAGGGCGACGGCAGTTGGGCGCTGAAGTGGATCGACGGGCCCGGCACCGGCAGCTTCACCACCTACACCACCCTCGAGGAAGGCGCGGTGCGCTGCGAGGACGCGGTGCCCGCCAACAGCATCATGGCCAAGGCGAAGTTCCTGCTCGACTGCGGCTCGCCCGCCGCGCGGGCCGAGCACCCGGCGGGTGCGGTGGCGCCGACCGAGAAGCAGACCCAGGACCGTCTCGCGCAGCAGTCGGCCGCCACCGTCGGCGCCCCGTCCGCCGGCCGGCCCGAGGCCGCCGGCAGCGGCGCGCTGGCCGCCGCCGCCCTCAACTGCACGCCCGGCGCCTACCGGATCGACGTCCCCGGCAGGCCGCTGAACTGGAGCGCACCGCTCCTGGCCAACGACGGCATCCGCCTGCGCGAGTCCACCTTCTTCAGCGCCCACCTGGACAACTGGCGGCTGTGCAACGTGACGGAGAACAACGGGGTGCTCGAGGCGACCCTGTGGAACTGGGGCAACGGCGGCTGCGCGACCATCCCGGCGAACATCGCCAACCAGGAGCAGGCCTACCTGACGACGGCCAACTGCAGCGAGGACGACCTCCAGCGCTTCTACGTCTACCGCGACGTCCCCGGCAGCTCGAAGGTCGGCCTGCAGAACAAGTACACCGGCTCCATGGTGGGCTACGACCGGTACGCGGACGGCGAGTTGATCCGCCAGTACTCCGGCGGCCGGCAGGACGGCACGGGCACCTTCACCATGACCGGAGTCTGACCGCCCCCCTCCCCTTGACCGTCCCCCTCCCCGTGACCGCGGCCCCGCACGTGAACCCCGAGCCCTCCGGTTCCGTGCGGGGCCGTCCGCGCTCCCTCCGGACGGCTGTGTCGCGGGGAGCTCCCGACTGGTCGGGCTCAGCCGAGGGGCTTGTCGACGACGGCCTTGGTGTGGCTGAAGGTGTCGATGGAGTACTCGCCGTGGTAGCGGCCCATGCCGCTCTCGCCGACGCCGCCGAACGGCAGCTCGGGCATGGCCAGGTGGGAGACCGGCAGCCCGAAGGTGAGGGCCCCGGAGGAGGTCTCCTCGGTGAGCCGCTGCTTGGTCCGCTCGGACTCGGTGAAGGCGTACAGGGCGAGCGGCTTGTCGCGCTCGTTGATGAAGGCGATCGCCGCGTCGAGGTCGGGCACGGCGACGACCGGCAGGATCGGGCCGAAGATCTCCTCCCGCATGACCGGCGCCTCGGGGGAGACGTCCGCGAGGACGGTCGGGGCGATGTAGCGGCCGGCGCGGTCGTGGGCGCCGCCGATGACGGTCCGTCCGTCGCCCAGGAGCGCGGCGAGCCGGTCGAAGTGCCGCTCGTTGACGATCCGTCCGTACTCGGCACTGGCCGCCGGGTCCTCGCCGTACAGGTCGCGGACGGCGTCGGCCAGGTGCTGCTCCAGGGCGGTGGCGCTCCCGCCGACGGCGAGGACGTAGTCCGGGGCGACGCAGGTCTGGCCGGCGTTGAGGAACTTGCCGCGGACGATCCGCTGCGCGGTGACCGCGAGGTCCGCGTCGGGCTCGACCACGACCGGGCTCTTGCCGCCCAGCTCCAGGGTGACCGGGGTCAGGTGCCGGGCGGCCGCCGCCATGACGATCCGGCCGACCGCGCCGTTGCCGGTGTAGAAGATGTGGTCGAAGCGCTGCTCCAGCAGCGCGGTGGTCTCCGGGACGGCGCCCTCGACCACCGCCACCGCCTCCGGGTCGAGGTAGCGGGGCAGCAGCCGGGCGATGGCGGCGGAGGTCGCGGGGGCGAGCTCGCTGGGCTTGAGGACGGCCGCGTTCCCAGCGGCCAGGGCGCCCACCAGCGGGGCGAGCGCGAGCTGCAGCGGGTAGTTCCACGGCGCGATGACCAGCACCACGCCGAGCGGGTCGCGCACCACCCGGGCCTCGGCCGGGCGGAAGAACTCCGGCACGGCGGCGGGCCTGGGCCGCAGCCACTCCTCCAGGTGGGCCACCGTGTGGTCGAGCTCGTTCAGCGTGAAGCCGATCTCGGTCCGGTACGCCTCGGCCGCGCTCTTGCCGAGGTCGGCGTGCAGGGCCTGCTGGAGCGCCTCGGTCTGCTCGGTGAGCAGCGAGCGCAGCGCCGCGAGCTGCGCCTGGCGCCAGGCGAGCGGCTTGGTCCGGCCGCTGGTGAACACGGCGCGCAGGCGGGCGACCACGGCGGGTGCGTCGACCGTGCTGGTGGCGGCGGTGGGGGCGGGGGTGGTGGTCATGGGTGGCGCACGGTCCTTCCGGATTCCTTGAAGCCGTCGATGGTTAATGGCCTCAAGCATCTCGACGGTAGGCCTGGATGGTTGAGTATGTCAAGTATCTCCCGTTGACCGAGCCACCGGGCGACCCCACCCGAAACCTGGCCGGCCAGCCGACCAACCGAACGAGTGAATCCGGCGACGGCCGCACTGCGCCCCCTCCTTGCCCCCGAAGGCGTCCGCCACCGTCGCCCACCTGCCCGCGGGCGCCGACGAACACCACATCGTCACTGCCGCCCGCGAACGGTCCGTCGGCCTCTACGGCATGAGCGCCCACCGGGCCTCACACGCCACCGCGCCGGCGCAACTCGTCCTCGGCTTCGGCAACGTAGGCGAACGAGCCATCGCCGAGGGCATCGCGGCCATCGGCCACCTGCTGACCGGCCGGCCGTAACCTACCGACCCATGACCACCAGTACCGACCTCGATCCGGCCGGCATCGCCGCTCTCCTCCACGACGTCCGCAGCTCGGCCGCGCGCCTGGCTGCCGGCCTCGACGCCCTGACGGACGTGACTGCCCGCGAGCCGTCCGTGCTTCCCGGATGGAGCCGTGGGCACGTCATCACGCACCTGGCGCGTAGCGCCGACGTCTACCGATGGCTGCTTGCCCTGGCTCGCACCGGCATCGAACCCGGAGCACGGGCCGACGCCGCCGCCCTGGACCGCGCGCTGCGGGACGGCGCCGGTCGCGGCGCCGCCGAGCTCGTCGCGGACCTGCGCGGCAGCCTGGCCCGACTGCTCGACGAGGCCGCAGCGATGCCCTCCGACCGCTGGCCCACCCTGGTCACCGCCCTCGCGGGATGGCGACACCCCGCCTGGTACACCCTCCACCGTGCCCGGCGCGAACTCGAAACCCACCACGTCGACCTGAAGCTCGGTTACACCACCGTCGACTGGCCCACCGGTTACGTCACCTGGGCACTCGACGAGACCATCGCCACTCTGGCCGCACGCGACTTCCCCGTGGCTCGCTTCGAAGCGACCGACCTCGACCGCTCCTGGACACTCGCACCCACCGGCCCCACCGCGACCGGCCCCGGCCACACGCTCCTCGCCTGGCTCGCCGGCCGCGGCCCGGACGAAGGCCTCCGGTCGGAACCGCACCTGCCGACACCACCGATGTGGCCGCTCCCGCCGGAACCGGGCTGGGGGCGCGCGACGAGCCGGGCGGCCTGCAGGTCGGCCGGTTCGACGCGGGCCATGACCGCGAGCGGGTCGGACGCCGAAACCGCGAGCGCCCAGGGGCTTTCGACGACGGGACGCAGCGACAGCACCGGTGCGCCGGCCATCGAGCCGGCGACAAACGGAACCGCCCCCACCATCTCGTAGAAGTCAACGGACCAGCGCCCGGGAGCATCCATAATTCCCGCATGCTCAGAGTGTTACTTCTCCAGCACGTGGATGCCTGGAGAACGGCCGGGCACATGGAGCGCGGCGAACGCCGAGCCCCACAAGTGCGAGGAACTGCGCTGGTGGCCGCTCGACCACCGGCCGGCCGACATCGTGCCCTCCACCGCACACGCCCTCTCCGAGATCACGTACGGCCACCCGCTCTCCACCGTGGGCCGGCCGGCCTGAGCGCACCGCCCGTCCTTCTGAGCTCGATCCTGGAGGAAACCCCGTGCCCACTCCCCCCGTTCGCCCCGCCGCCCCCGGTGACGCCGACGAACTGCTGCGCCTGCGCGTCGCGGTCCTCGACGGCGCCCGGCTCACCGACGCATGGCGCTCGACCTTCCGCGACGACATGCGCGCCCGCCTCGGCACCGACCCGAGCCTGCTCGCCTACGTCGTCCCCGCCGACGAGCACACGCTCGCCTCCTGCGCCCTCGGCATCGTCTACCGCGGCTACCTCGGCCCGACCCACCCGACCGGGCTGTGGGGCCGCATCCACACGGTGGCCACCGACCCCGCGCACCGGCGCCGCGGCCACGCCCGCGCCGTCACCACCGCCCTGATCGACGCGCTCAAGGCGGCCGGATGCGGCTCGATCGAGCTGCGCGCCACCGAAGCCGGCGCGCCGCTCTACCACACCCTCGGCTTCGCGCCGCTGGACGGCTACATGGCACTCCGCCCCACCCCACCCGGCCCCCGGCACTGAGCTGCCCGCGCCCCGGAGGTCCGCGGCACGGGCAGCAGCCTGCCGACCGGCCGTCAGGCGAGCCGGTCCACGGCGGCGTCCAGCCGGTCCAGGGTGCGCTCGCGGCCCAGCGCCTCCAGCGACTCGAACAGCGGCAGGCCCACCGTCCGGCCGGTCACCGCGACCCGCACCGGTGCCTGCGCCCGGCCCAGCTTCAGCCCGTGCTCGGCCGCCACCGCCTCCAGCTCCGCGCGCAGCACGCCCGCCCGCCACTCCCCCGCCGCGGCCAGCCGCTCCCGAGCGGTGCGCAGCAGGCCGGCCGCGCCGTCCTCGTCCTTCATGGCCTTCGCCCAGGACGCCTCGTCCCGAACCGGCTCCGGCAGGAACAGGAAGTCGACCTGCTGGACGATCTCGCCGAGCAGCGCGATCCGGGACTGCGCCAGCGGGGCGAGCGCGGCGAACGCCCGCGCGTCGAAGTCCTCCGCCGCCCACGGCACCTCCGGGCCGGTGAGCCACGGCGAGCACGCGGCGGTGAAGTCCTCCACCGCCATCGCCCGCAGGTACTCGCCGTTGAAGGCGCGCAGCTTCGCCACGTCGAAGAACGCGGAGGCGGCGTTCACGTCCTCCACCCGGAACAGCTGCTCCAGTTCGGCGTACGGTCGGATCTCCAGGTCGTCCTTGGGCCCCCACCCGAGCAGCATCAGGTAGTTCACCACGGCCTCGGGCAGATAGCCCTCGGCCAGGTAGTCCTCCAGCGCGACCTTGTCCCGTCGCTTGGAGAGCTTCTGCCGCTTCTCGTTGACGATCACCGGCAGGTGCGCCCACACCGGCGGGACGGCGCCGAGCGCTTCCCAGAGCAGCTGCTGCTTGGGGGTGTTCGACAGGTGCTCCTCGCCGCGGATGACCTGGGTGATGCCCTGGTCGAGGTCGTCGACGACGTTCGCGAGCAGGAACACGGGGCTGCCGTCGCCCCGGGCGATCACGAAGTCCTCGATGGCCGGGTTCGGGAACGACGGTTCGCCGCGGATCAGGTCCACCACGACGGTGGCGCCCTCGTCCGGGGTGCGGAAGCGCAGGGCCCGGCCCTGCGCGAATCCGAGGCCCCGCCCGCGGCAGAATCCGTCGTACCCGAGCTGGGTCGAGCCCGTGCGCTCGGCGAGCTGCTCGCGGGTGCAGTCGCAGTAGTACGCCTGGCCGGCCGCGTGCAGCTTCTCGGCGGCCGCGCGGTGCCGCTCGACGCCCGCGGAGTGGAAGTGCGGGCCTTCGAAGGCCGGGTCGCCGTCGTGGATGCCGATCGCGGCGAGGGCGCTGATGATGCCCTGTGTCCACTCGGGCCGGTTGCGGGCGGCGTCGGTGTCCTCGATCCGCAGGACGAACGTGCCGCCCTGCTGTCGCGCCGTCGCCCAGTTGTACAGGGCCGAGCGGGCCCCGCCGACGTGGAACATGCCGGTGGGGCTCGGAGCGAAACGGACGCGGACGGGACGGGATGCCTCGGTCATGGCCGAAAGGTAGCGACAGCGGCGGCATCACCGGGACCGAATTTCCCCGCTGCCCCGCGATGACTGCCGTTCAGCTCACCAGGGCACTTCGCCGGCGTCCTCGAAGAACCGGCCGGTCGGGCCGTCGTCGGGCAGGGTCGCGAGTTTGATGGCGATCGCGGCGCCCTGTTCCGGGGTGCGCACGCCCTGGAAGCCGTTGAGGTCGGTCGCGACGTAGCCGGGGCAGGCGACGTTGATCAGGATGTTCGTGCCGCTCAACTCCCGGGCGTACTGCAGGGTGACGGCGTTCAGGAACGTCTTCGACGGCGAGTACGCCGCGGCCACCGGACCGACGGTCAGCTCACTGGCGGTCCCCGACTGCCGGGTGAGGGAGCCGACGCCGCTGGACATGTTCACGATCCGCGGTGAGGCGGAGCGGCGCAGCAGCGGCAACATCGCGTTGGTGACGCGGATGACGCCGATGACGTTGGTCTCCACGACCGTGCGGATGGTGGCGGGGTCGACGCGGGTGGGCTCCTGGGGCATGCCGCCCGTGATGGCGGCGTTGTTGACGAGCACGTCGAGGCGGCCCGCCTGTTCCTCGATCAGCCGCGCGGCGGCGGTCGCGCTCGCGTCGTCGGTCACGTCCAGTGGTACGCCGAAGGCGTCGACGCCGGCCGCGCGCAGCCGCTCCACCGCGGCCCCGCGGCGCTGTTCGTCGCGGGCGCCGACGCCGACGCTCCAGCCGAGGGCGCCCAGGCCCGCGGCGATCTCGTAGCCGATTCCCTTGTTCGCGCCGGTGACCAGCGCAATCGTTCGTTCGCTCATGGGGACCATGCTGCTCCCGGACCCCGGCGGGGGTCCAAGACCGATCGGGTGGGCAGCGATACCCTCCGGGTATTGATCCGGAGCATCCGGAGTACCGTGGCCGGATGGAGACCAGGGAACTGCGCTACTTCGTCGCTGTCGCCGAGGAGTTGCACTTCGGGCGCGCCGCGCAGCGGCTCGGGATCGCACAGCCGCCGCTGTCCCGGGCGATCCGGCAGCTCGAACGCCGGCTCGGGGCAGCGCTGCTGGACCGGACCAGCCGCACCGTCACGCTGACCGAGGCCGGCTCGGTGCTGCTGGCCGAGGGCCGGGCGGCCCTCGACGCGGTGGAGGCGGCCGAGCGCCGGACCCGCCGCGCCGCCCTCTCCTCGGCCGGCCGTCCCGGCCTGGTTCTGGTCACGAAGGCCAGCGCGTCCCGCGAACTGCTGGCGAAGCTGCTGGACGCGTACGCCGCCGAACCCGGCGCCGCCACCGTCGACGTCATCCTGTGCGGCCCGGCCGAGCAGGCACGACTGCTGCGCGAGGGCCGGGCCGACGTGGCGCTGCTGCACCGCCCGTTCGACTCGACGGCCGGGTTCCACACGGAGGAACTCGGCACGGAGGGCCAGGTCGTGGTCCTTCCGGCCGGGCATCCGCTCACCGTCCGGCCCCACGTGCACATGGCCGACATCACCGACCTGCCGGGCCTGCCCCTGCCGCGCTGGCCCAGCCCGGACGGCAGCTACCCGCCCGGCCCCGGCCCGCAGGTCCGCGACCACGCGCAGTTGTTGCAACTCGTCGCGCTCGGCCGGGCGTGCGCGGTCTCACCGGAGTCGAGCCGGGCCCAACTGCCCGGTGACCTCGCCACCGTGCCCGTGCTGGACGCGCCGAAGGTCACCACCGTGATCGCCTGGCCGCCGCACAGCCGGTCCCGGGCCGTCGCCGACCTCGTCCGGACCGCGACCGGTCTCCGGTAGCTCCGCCGGTCAAGGGTCGTGGACGCACGACGCGGACCCGGCCCCGGAGAGCGGCAAGCACGCATGGGAGAATCCGGCAGGTGAGCCCTACGTCATCGCCCCGGACCCCGGTTCAGCTCTGTGCGGATGCCGGCTGTTCCCAGCCCTCCGCGTACCGGACGCGTTCGCGCGACGCCTGGTGCGACGAGCACATCACCGGCATCCTCCGCGCCGGCGGGCTGGAGCCGCTGGAGCCCTTCACCAAGCCGACGGCGTGGCGCCTGACCAGGTGCCTGACGTGCGGCTGCGAGGCCCACTACCGCTTCGAGTACACCGTCGCCAAGAACGGGGAGGACGAGGCGACGTGCCGGGCGTGCTACTGGCGCCGGTGGGCGCAGGACGAACGACGGCGCCACGGCGCCTACGCGGACCTGACGCCGGTTCCCGTGGCGCAGGCGAGGGAACACGCGCAGAAGCACGGCTACGACCACCTGGCAGCACTGACCACCCCGTCCTACGCCGACGACCCCCACCACGTCCGCTGCACGTACTGCGGCCGCCTCGCCGCCGAACGGCTGGGGGACATCGCGTTCGGCTGCCGCTGCCAGACCAACCCGAGCCGCGCACGACAGACGCCCAACCCGCCCGGGCAGAAGCAGCGGGCCCTGCTGAAGGACTCCGGGCTGCCGCTCCTCGCGTGGTGGGACCACGAGGCGAACGACCTCGCGCAGTGGGAGACCGTCACCGTGACGGCCCGCCGGGAGGCGGCCTGGCGCTGCCCCGACTGCGGCCTGCGGTTCACCGCCCGGGTCCACGACATGATCCACCGGGCGCAGTGCCCGACGTGCGAACCGAAGCGCCGCGCCGAGTGGCAGGCGGAGTACGAGCGCTACCAGGTGACGCCGGTCGCCGATGTGCCCGAACTGCTCGCCGCGTGGGCCGACGACGAGGACCCCCGCACCGTCACCGTCGCCGAGCTCGGACCCCTGCGACGCTTCCGCTGCCCGCAGGGACACCACCCGCGAATATCCCCGTACACCTACCTGCGCTCGGGCTGCCCCTCCTGCCGGAGCCAGGAGACCCGCGCCGCCCGGCTGGACGTCGCCGCCACCGATCCCGCCCCGTTCCGGATCAGCCCGGAGATCGCCTCCCAGTGGCACCCGACCCGCAACGCCCGCATCACCCTGGCCAAGCTCTCCCCCAGGTCGCGCAGAACGGTGTGGTGGCAGGACCCGGGCTGCGGCCACGAGTGGCAGGACACGCCGGAGCAGCGCGACAAGGGACAGCGGCTGCGCTGCCCCGAGTGCCGTACGATCCTCGACTCGCTCGCGTTCCACTTCCCCGAACTCGCCGCCGAGTGGTCGCCCGTGAACCCGCTCTCGGCCTGGCACGTGCGGCCCAGTGGGCAGACGGCCTTCGTCCCGACCTGGGAGTGCACCGCCGACCCGACGCACGTGTGGCAGGCGTCCCTGGCCTCTCGCGCCGCCGGCAGCGGCTGCCCCGAGTGCAGGGAACACGGCAAATCCCGGATCGAGCTCGACCACCACGCGGCCGCGGAACGCGCGTTCGGCAAGGCCTCGTCCGGTCAGGCCGTACGCCATGACGCGTTCGTCCGGCGCGGCGTGTGGCACGTCGACATCACGGTCGACCTCTGCGACGGCCGGAAGCTCGCCGTGGAGTACGACGGGTCCTACTGGCACGCGGAGAAGGCCGCTGTCGACGAGGAGAAGTCCCGTGACCTGCTGGCCGCGGGGTTCCTCGTCGCGCGGCTGCGGGAGCATCCGCTGCCCGGTCTGCCGATCGCCGATCCGGCCTACGCGGAGTTCGTCGTCCATGCGACCGCTCCCGACCCGGACGGCGTGATCGAGCGCGTCAGGCAGTGGGTGTCGGACCGCTGACCGCGGGCCCCTCGACAACGGCGGTGGGTGAGGCCGCAGTTCGGCGTCCTACCACTGGTTCGCTGTCCTGACGCCGCCTCAGGTGGCGTCATCGATCGACCCGGGCGTCAACGAGCCGGTGACCGCCGGGTTCGCGAACCGATCGCCTTGGGTAGGCAAGCGGGCACCGAACGTAGGCGACAGAAGGGATCCGTGATGAGCGGTCAGCCGGCAGGGGCGACGGACGCTGGCGATGTCCAGGCTGCGGCACCGTACGACGAGGCCGATGTCATCTTCCACGGCGGGGAGATCGTGACGGTCACCGTGGACTCCCGGGAGTCCGACCCGCGCCCCGAGGCGGTGGCCGTGAAGGACGGTGTCATCGTCCACGTCGGCGACTACCAGGAGGCCGTCAGCCGCTGGCAGGGGCCGCGCACGCAGGTGCGCGACCTCGCCGGCCGCGCGCTGCTGCCCGGGTTCATCGACGCCCACGGACACCTGGGCGGCATCGGGCTGCAGGCCACCCTCGCCAACCTGCTGGCCGCCCCGGACGGCGACGTCACCGACATCGCCTCGCTCCAGGCGAAGCTGCGCGCGTGGGCGAAGACCCCGGTGGGCGCCTTCTCCCAGTGGATCATCGGATTCGGCTACGACGACGCCATGCTCGCCGAAGGCCTCCACCCCACCCGCGAGGACCTGGACGAGGTGTCCACCACCCGGCCGGTGCTGGCCATCCACCAGTCGTTCCACCTCGGGGCGGTGAACAGCCGCGGGCTGCGGGAGCTGGGCTACACCAGGGACACGGACGATCCGGCCGGCGGCGTCATCCGTCGCCGACCCGACGGCGAGCCCGACGGCGTGCTGGAGGAGACCGCCTTCACCCCCGCCTCCGAAAAGGCCACCGCCGGCCTGCCGTTGACCGCCCTGGCCGCGCTCTTCAGCAAGGGCGTGACGTCGGCCGCGAGCTTCGGCTTCACGACCGTTCAGGAGGGCGGTGCCACGCTGAAGAACCTGAAGGCCCTGCGGGACGCCGCCGCCCTCGTACCGTTCAAGATCGACGTCGTCGCCTACGCCCGGGCCGACGAGGCGACGGCCTCGCTGGAGGAGGACCCGGTCGGGGCGAGCCAGGAGTACAAGCAGGGCGTACGGGCGGCCGGGGTGAAGATGTACCTGGACGGATCCCCGCAGGGCCGGACCGCCTGGCTCACCGAGCCCTACGAGGAGCGGCCGACGGGCACCCCCGAGGGTTACCGCGGCTACCCCACCATCGACGACCCCAAGGTCGTCCTCGACCAGGTGCGCACCGCGTACGCCCGGGGCTGGCAGGTGCTCGCGCACGTCAACGGCGACGCCGCGATCGACCAGTTCGTCGAGGCGGTCGGGGCCGCCGCCGAGGAGGCCGGCCCCGGCGACCGGCGGACGGTGGCGATCCACGCCCAGACCGCCCGCGAGGACCAGATCGAGGCGTTCGCCCGCCTGGGCGTCATCCCGTCCTTCTTCTCCATGCACACCTACTACTGGGGCGACTGGTACCGCAAGACCGTCCTCGGCGAGGAGCGGGCCGCGAACATCTCCCCCGCCCGGTGGGCCGTCGACCGGCAGATGATCTACACCTCGCACCACGACGCCCCGGTGGCCCTCCCGAACTCGATCGCCATCCTCTCCAGCCAGGTCACCCGCCGCACCCGCACCGACCAGGTCGTCCTCGGGCCCGAGCAGTGCGTGTCCGCCCTGGACGCGGTCAAGTCCATCACCATCCACGCCGCCCACCAGTACTTCGAGCAGGACCGCAAGGGCAGCATCGAGGTCGGCAAGCTCGCCGACCTGGTGATCCTCTCCGCGAACCCCCTGACGATCGCGCCGGACGAGATCAAGGACATCACGGTCGCCGAGACCATCAAGCAGGGCACCACCATCCACTCCGCCGCCACCGCCGCCGCCCGCAGCGAGGACCCCGAACCCGGGCTCGAAGTCCCGACCGACTACCAGTGGCACGGCTGCTGCTGACGGAAGGGCGGCTCAGCGGGCGACTACGTGGCCGTCGTCGGGGCGGTGGTCACGGGAGCGGCGCAGGTCGGTGGCGACGTAGGTGCGGTGCAGCCAGCGGTCCGCTCCGTCGTAGCGGGGCTGGAAGGCGGTGCGGCCGTGCACGGTGACGCGGTTGTCGAGGACGACCAGGTCGCCGGGTGTCAGGTACAGGGTGCGGGCGGTCGCCTCGACGGCGCGGCCGAACTCGGCCAGCGCGGCGGCGGCCCGAGGGGTGAGCGGGGTGGTGACGAGTTGGGCCATGCGGATGTCGGGGTCCTCGGCCGCTCCCGACAGGACCGGCCGGGGCTCGGGTTCGGCCCCGCTCGCCCCGGGGCCGAAGGAGGGCGGCGGTGCGGTGCGGAACTCCGGTGCGAACAGGACCTCGCGGCCGGCCGGAGTCAGGAGCGGCAGCGCTTGACGGATGCCCGCGACGCGCAGGCCGGCGGTCCGGTCGTGGTCGGCGCGCAGGCACAGGAAGACCACGTAGTCGGGCGGGTGGGGGTGGAAGCCGTTCTCGCTGTGGAAGGACAGCGGCGCCGACCCGGCGTTGCCGTGGAAGGACTCCTGCCCCGGTACGGGCACGACGTCCTGCACGAGGGCGCCGGACTTCTCGGCCAGGTAGGCGTGCGGCTCGCCGAGTCCGCAGGCCACCATGGTGAGCAGCGCGGCCGGGAGGGTGGCCCGGCGCTGGACCGAGCCGGGTACGGCCGGTGTCGGGGGCAGGGCGGGCTGATCGACGGGCAGGCCGCCGATCAGCAGGGTGCCGTGCGGACCGGAGTGCCGGCGGAAGCGGCGTAGCGCGCGGCGCAGTGGCAGCGGGAGTTCGTCGCTCGCGTCCCGGGCGCGTGCCACCCACTCAGGGCTGTCGACCGCTTCGTACCGGTCGGCGCACAGGGTGCGGGCCAGACGCTCGCACGTGGTGGCATCGGCCGGGTCCAGGTTCAAGTCGGCTGCGACCGGGGCGTGTTGTGTGGTGCCGGGCATCAGGCCTCCTGCTGACGAAGGGTGGGCGGCCGGGCTCACGAGTGGCGCAGGGCGGCGACGGCGTCGGCGATGTAGTGGTCCCCGAACAGGATCAGCGGGGCGTACTGGGCGGCGCGGCGATGGCGCATGAGCCGTAGCTCGGCGACGGCGTTGTCGGGGCCTTCCGGCCGCTGGGCGATGGAACGACGCAGATGCACCATCGCGTACGCGAGGGTGACGTGCCGTTCGGCGTCCACGATGTCCGCTTCCAGGAGAGCGCCCCGCGCCTCGGCCAACTCCTGGTCGCGGGCGGCCAGTTGCTCGAAGGAGTCGGGTACCGCCGTCAGCAGGTCCTTCATTGCCGCCCGGAACAGCTTGTAGCCGCGGTGCTGGCGCCCGCTGAGCGGGATGTCGGTCGACGGCGGCGCCATGGTCCTGCGGATCTCCGCCATGTAGTGGTCGGCCGGGATCGTACTGGCGTGGTTCATGGCCGCCGGGAAGCCGCGCACGTACGCCGTCGCGTCCGCCAGCCGTCCCAGTGCGGCCTCGACGTCGCCGCGCCGCAGCTGACGGGTGGCCTCGGCCACGGCCACCGCGGCGCACACGTTGAACAGGACGTGGACCTGGTGCCCGATGAGCCACCGGGCGTTCCACACCCTCTCCAACGGCGCCCCCGCACCGGGCTCGGGGACGTCCACCGGCGGGAGGGAGTCGGGGACGGCCGACCCCGCACCGGTGAGATCGAGCACCGCCTGCCGCATCCCGGCGACCTCCAGCGCCAGGTCGGCGCCCGACAGCGGCGCCTCGCAGAGGTCCTCCAGACCGCGGTGGACGACCAGGGCGCCGTGCAGGGCGGCCTGTTGGTCGGACAGCTCCACCTCGCGGACCCGGAAGTACGACTGACTGGTCGACTCCGCGGGAACCTCCTCACCGGCCACGGGCGGAGCCAGTGCCGTCAGCGCGGCCACCAACTCGCCCGCCACCACGGCGGCTTCCCGCAGCGCGGCGGTCCGCTCGACCGGCCGGGCATGGGTCGCCACCCCCGCCAGCACGCGCGCCGCCCGCCCCGCTTCGGCAGCGACCCGCGGGCCCAGCGCCGGAACGGGCCGCCCGGCCCGGGGCTCACGGAAGACAGCGACGGGAGGATGACCGGCAACCGGAGACAGGCCCATGGTGGGAATAGTTCGCCAGGAACGCGCCGCACGAAACCTGATCCGCGAGTCGATTGCCGTGCGGTGCACCAGAGTTGGCCGATAGCGCGCGGGCCGCCCCCAGCAGGGAACGGCCCGCGGCCGGGTGGTTCGGTGGCGCCTGCGCTCAGCCCAGCTGCTGGGCGTTCAGGCTGGTGAGGTGTTCCTGGGCGGGGCTCTCCTTCGCGTAGAGGACCTGGATGTCGATGGCGAGGTCGGTGCCGGGGTCGATGGTGTGTCCACCGCCCGCCGGGGAACCGAGCAGGACGCTGCCCTCGGTGCCGTCCCGCAGGATCTGACCCCAGAAGACATCGGTGAAACCCTTGTACAGGGAGGTTCCGTCCGGCAGGTCACCGAAGCCGAGCGCCCACTTCACGACGCGCGTCTCGGCGGCGCGCACCGTGATCCGGTAGGAGTAGATCCACTTCTGGGTCTCCCAGTCCTGCCACTTGCTCAGGAAGGACTGCTCGACGATCAGGTTCCCCAGGAAGGGAGCCGCCAGCGCCGACTGCGGCTGGTCGTTCCAGGTGCCGTTCGGACTGTCGGCCATCGCGATCCGCCGCAGGTCCGCGATCGCGGACCTGCGGTCCACCGGCAGCGAGTGGCCCCGCTGGTCGGCGGCCGAGAAGAGCGCGTTGTCTTCGTCGGTGCGGTTGACGACGCTGCTCACCCCGTCCGCGCCGTGGTCGAAGCCGTACACGGAGAAGTCGTTGACGTGCGAGCCCACCGGAATGGCCAGGATCTTGTCACCGACCCCCGGGGTCTGACCGATGTTGAAGTTGGTGGCACGGTAGAGGCAGAAGCTTCCCTCGGGGCACGCCTCTTCTCCCTGGCCGTAGATCAGCCGCGCGTTCTCGTCGCTCACCACGTCTGCCTTCCTGTTGACGACCGATGGGCCGGCACAGAAGTGCCCGGGCTCCTGCCTCCGTTGAGGCCTTTCGGGCCGTGACACATCGCGGCCGGCACCGCCAAGTGACATTACCATCACCATCCGTAGTCGAATGACTCGACTCGCAGGCCGCTTCGCGCCCCATCGGCCAGTGCCAGCCACCCAGTTGACGCAGCAGAACGAGGCGCCGGCCAGGGTTCACCCAGTGCGTCAAGGATCTATGGAACGAGCAGCGCCGCCGCTGGCCGCAACTCACCTGTACGAATTGACCGTTGTGGCTCCGCTCGAGCGGCGCTGGTCGAACGGAGGTGTCGATTGGGCGACTTCGCCGAATGCCACGCTGGCGGCCGGGCCTCGGTCGGCAGCGGACCGGAGGAGGCCGCGAGCCCTGGCCGACTGTCTCATCCCGTACCTGAACGTGCCGGCGGGGCCCCTTCCGCAGCTTCCTCGACGCGCCACAAGATCAATCGCCAGGTGAGCCCCAGATGCGGAACGAGCCACCTCGTCGCCCGGTTGGCCAGCCCTCACGATGGTGTCAAGATGATTGAAAGGGGTTTTAAACCAGTTGAAGCCTGCGACGGTATCGACGGGAGTTGAGTCAGCATGGCCGACGACTCGGATCTATTCGAAACAATCGCGAGCGCAGTTCCATTTGGTGAATACATGGCCAAGGGCCTGGAAGTTGTTCAGGGCATGTACAACTTCGGACGGAGCGGTCAGGGACAGCAAGCCATCGAGCAACTTCAGCAGCAGGTGCAAGCAATCGGGGCCGATCTCAAGAATCTCAGCGGTAAAGTCGACGAACTGAACGCCCGAGTGACCCAGGACGAGAATCTGGCGCGCCTGAGAAGCATCAACGGATACCATCGGGATATTGAAGGTCTTGCGTTCGAGTTGACCCATGCCACGAGCGCCGATGAAATCGCTGTCATTGCGAAGAAAGCATCACTGAGCGCATCATCAATGACTGACGACGAGGATCTCTGGCTGTGGAGCGACATCCTTCACCATCCAAGCCCCGGCGGCACGGAGGGAACAGAGCTGACGACGCCAGAATTCAAAGTCATTCCCTTGCCGGTATACGGACTGACCGTCGGATTGTTCTCGCTGGCTTCGTCACTGCACATCGCCAAGGAGCCGAGTGCCGCCGGCGGCTATCTGAGCACATTCCAGACACTCGCCGACACGGTGAGCGTACGACCTGACTGGGTCGACATCGAAAAGCCCGCCAAAACACTCCCGGAGAAGATCCGGGCAAGCATCACCGTCATGCCGATCGCTGCGACCAACTACCCGGCTGGAGGGAAATGCACCTATGGCCTCGAGTGCGTGAACCGGATCGAGCGAACGGCGGTCATCGTGCGCACCGTGACGCTGACCGATTCACCGGCAGGTTCCATGTGCGAGGCGCCTCCCAACCTGGGATATGCCGACGAGACCCGGATCGAGGACGAGTACGCTCCGATCCAGCTCCTCGCCGTCCTGGAAGAAATGCTTTTCCGCCTGCGGACCAGCGGCACACTCGCCGACCCCCCGCGTCAAGATTTTCCCGATATCCGTGCTGTCACTGGGGCGCTCTATGCCGTTCAGCCGGACGGGGATCTGGTGATGTACTCATTCAACACCGACAACCACCTGAGCACCCCGTTCGATTGGCACACCTCCGGCACCGTCGTGGGAACGGGTTGGCGGAACTACATCGATATCCTTTCCGGCTACTGGAACGTGCTCTACGCCGTTCAGGATGACGGTGCGATTCTGTGGTACGAGCATGACGGTGCGGCGAACGAGGTCAACTCCTGGTCCGGCCCGAAGGTAGTCGAGGCCGCGACGATCCAGATCGACAACTGGATCGACTGGAGAATCTCCGGAGGATCCGGATGGATGTACCAGGTGAGGAGATCTGAGGGCGTCGGCGGTGGCCTGAAGCAAGCCATCCCTAGAATCACACTCGAGTCCGCTTATCATGCCGGTTACAAGACTGGCGAGGGAAGCTTTTCTCAACCTGCGACTCTTGCGAACCAGTGGAGCCAGTACCGGATTGTCTTCAGCGGGTCAAACAATGTAATCTTCGGAATTTCCGACGATGGCCGACTTTGGTGGCACAGGCACGACCCTGTCCACGGTAGCCTCGAAGGGCCCGTCGAGGTCGGGAGCGGCTGGGACATCTTCAGGAATGTGTTCAGCAGCGGCAATGGGATGATCTTCGGAATCTATCCGAATGGAACCATGATGGGGTACCTGCTCAATGAATGGGAGCTCGGGCCGCACGACGGCCCTGCCACGTGGGTCGGGCCCGTTCCGGTCGGCGGCCCCAACTGGAACGGTTTCCAACGGATCATCCCGAGGTTTGACGAGGGAAGCATCACCGTCAAATGACCGGCCGCATCGGTAAGTGAGCGGCGACTCTCAATGCGCGGATCGGGGCGGTGACTTGCCCAGCCAGCGGGCCGGGCAGTCGGGGCTACCGGGTGGTGCGGGGGTAGCGGTGGAGGAAGGTCTCGACGAGGAAGCGCGCGAGGTCGGTGAGCCGTTGCGGGGGGTAGGTGGCGGGGTCGCGCAGGAGGAGCCGGCCGCCGTCCTCGAGGGTGGTGAGCAGGACGTGGGCGAGGAGGTCGACGTCGACGGTGTCGGTGCCCGGCCGGCCGCGGAGGAACCGGCGGGTGGTGTCCGCGAGGCGGGTGCGGAGGTCGGCCTCGGTGGCTTCCTTGTACTTGCGCACCGGTGCCGGTGAGGTGTCGACGGGTAGCAGGATGGCGCGCCAGCGGGCGGGGTGGGCGAGGACGGCGTCGAAGAAGCCGCGGGCGACGGCGGTGAAGACCTCGACGGGGTCGGCGTCGGCCGGGTCGGCGGGGACGACGTCGGCGAGCTGGGCGAGGGCGCGCTGCCCCTCGCGTTCGAGCAGGTCGCGGAGGATGTGGTTCGCGTCGGTGAACTGGCCGTAGACCACCGGGCGGGTGACGCCGGCGAGCCGGGCGACGGCGTCGACCGACACGGCGGCCACCCCGTCGGCGTTGATGATCTCCAGCGCGGTGTCGAGCAGTTGCTCACGGCGCTCCACGGGAGGCAGCCGAGGAGCGTAGGGCCGCTTGGGGGTGGTCTGCGCTCTGGCCATGTGCCGGATCGTACCTTGCAAAGCTACACAGCTGAAGCTACGGTCCTGAAGCTACACGACCGTAGCAAGCCGGGCGCGAAGGGGATCCACACCGCCTCCGGCCGTCCGACCCCAGCGCAGAGCCCCGGAGCCCGAAGCACATGTCCGACACGAGCACCACCACGTTCCCCCAGGACGTCCTGGACGCCTGGGACGCCGCAGGAATCGACCTGTCGACCCTCTTCTCCGCCGGCCCGCTCTGCGACCGCATGGGCATCCGCATCCTGGAGGCTTCCGGCGACCGGGTCGTCGGCACGATGCCCGTCGAGGGCAACACCCAGCCCTACGGCCTCCTCCACGGCGGCGCCTCCGCCGTCCTCGCCGAGAGCCTCGGCTCGACGGCGGCGGCACTGCACGGCGGTCCGACCAAGTACCCGGTCGGAGTCGACCTGAACTGCACCCACCACCGCGCCGTCCGCACCGGCACGGTGACCGGCGTCGCCACCGCCGTCCACCTCGGCCGCACCACCGCGACCTACGAGATCGTCATCACCGACGCCACCGGCAAGCGGGTCTGCACCGCCCGCCTCACCTGCCTCCTGCGGTCCATGAGCTGACCGGAAGCCCGCCTGCCCGCCTACGGGACCACGTCGAGGTAGCTCATCATGCCGTGGTCCTCGTGGGCGGCGATGTGGCAGTGGAACATCCAGCGGCCCGGGTAGTCGGCGAAGGCGACCCGGATCACCGTCGTGCCGGGGGTGCCGTCGACCGCGTGGGGGACGGGGACGGTGTCCTGGCGGTGGGTGTAGGGCTGCGGAGCCCCCTGGACGGAGACCACCTGGAAGGAGGTGGTGTGCAGGTGGATGGGGTGGTCCTCGCCGGAGTGGTTGCGGATGGTCCACTCCTCGACCGTGCCGAGCCTGGCCGGGGTGGCGAAGACGGAGCTGCCGTCCGTGAACCGCTTCCCGTTGATGTAGAAGGTGTTGCCGTCCGCGCTCTCGGTCAGGTCCACCGTCCGCCGCCGGGCGACGGGCGCCGCGGCGAGGTCGGCCGGGGCGGTGGGGAGGGCGCCGGTGACGTCCGGCAGGCGGTGTACGGGCGCGCCGGTGACCGCGACCGTCGCCAGCTCCGTGTCCGGGTAGGCGTCGCCCTGCGGCCCGTTGCTGTAGGCGGTGGTGCGCAGCGTCGTGCGGGTGGGGTGGGGGTCGGCGGTGACGAGGACGTCGTAGCGCTTGCCGGGCGGCAGGAGCAGGGTGTCGGCGGTGGTCACCCGGGCGACGGGGGTGCCGTCCTCGCCGACGACGGTGAAGCGGTGGCCGTCGAGGTGGAGGCGGTAGAAGATGTCGGCTCCGGCGTTGACGAGGCGCCACAGCTGGGTCTCGTCGGGTCTCATCTCCAGGACGGGCCGCAGCCGGCCGTTGACCAGGCGGACGGTGGGGTTGCCGGAGTCGATCGACGTGGTGGCGGTGTTCTGGGCGATGCGGCCGGCGGCGTCGAGCTGGACGTCCTTGAGCACGAGGGTGTGCGCGGTGATCTGCCGCAGCTCCGGCGGGAGCAGGGTGCGGTCGTCCCCGACGAGCAGGGCTCCGGACAGGCCGGCGAAGACCTGGTTCTCCACGTCCCCGGGCGTGCCCGGCGCGCTCGGGGCCGCGGGGTCGGGGCAGGTGGTGCCCATGGCGTGGCTGTGGTACCAGAAGGTGCCCTGCGGGTGCTCGGCGGGGACGGCCAGCCGGTAGGTGGTGGAGCGGCCCGGGGCGACGCACAGGAAGGGGTCGTCGGACTGGCCCTCGGGTGACACGTGCAGGCCGTGGAAGTGCAGGTTGGTGGCGACCGGCAGCTCGTTGACGAGGCGGACGGTGATGGTCGACCCCGGGTTCACCCGGATGGTGGGGGCGACGAACGAGCCCGTGTAGGTGGCTCCGTGGACCGGGCGCCCGGAGACGTCGAACAGGCTCCGGGTGGCGCCCAGGGTGATGGTGACGCTCTCGCCGTCCGCGGCGGTCGCGTCCGCGGTGGCCGGCTCCTGGAAGGGCGTGCCCGCCCGCATGCCCTTCTCCTGCTCGGCCGTCGAGGGCGGCCGGGTCGCGTCCGCCCTCGCCTGGGCGCCGATGGCCGCCGAGAGGAGGACCGCCACCCCGGCCGCCGCGTGGATCACCCGTCCGGTGCGCCGCGCCTGTCGCCGGCGGGGGCCGGCGGCGCCGCCGATGTCATGGGACATCAGGCCTCCGTGATTCGTACCGTTTCGTCAGGGTTTGTGACGCGGCTACAGCCTGACCGCTCGGTCGGCCACCGACAACCCGTGGAACAGCCGCCCGGGCACCGCCACGCCGCCGGGCGGCCACCCGTCCAAGGAGGCGCCCCCTACGGCACCGCAGGCGGCAGCATGTTGACGGTTCACCCATCATTTCGGGTGACCTCGCACGGTGATCACTGGAGCGAGGGAGGTCGGCTACGCACCATGTGGCGCATGGACCACTTCATGAGCAGGCGCAGCACCCTCGCCGCCGCCCTGGCCGCCGGCGTCGCCGGTGTCGCCGCCACCGGCCTTCCGGCGGCCGCCTCCACCGCCGACTCCGGCCGGGCGCGGGAACACCGCGACCCCGCCGCCGCGGATCCCGCGTCGGCCTGGGAACTGCCGACCGACCGGGCCGCGCAGGAGGGCGACCCCGAAGCCGACGAGGTCATCGAGGAGTTGGTGCGCACCGACCGGATGGCGGTGGCCAACCAGGCCTTCCACGACTGGACGCGCAACGACCAGCCGGTGCCGGACGCGGCCCCGCCCGTGCTGTACGACTTCCTGCGGCGCAACGCCGTGCTGAGCGCCGAGGAGCGCGCGGCGGTCGACCGGCTGGCGCACGGCGACTCGATCAAGCTCCTCCAGGGCAACATGGAGGCGATCACGGTGACCGAGGCCTTCGGCGGCCTCTTCGCCGCGCTTGCCGACCCGCTGCTCGCCAAGTCGGTCTGGTACGCCAAGTACGACCTCGTGATGGACATCGGCCGGCGCTTCTCCCGCACGATGAACACCATGTGGGACTCGTTCGGCCACAACAGCTGGAACCCGTCCGGCAACGCCCTGGTCACCCTGGTCAAGCTGCGGCTCGTGCACGCCGCGGCCCGGCACATGGGCCTGGCGCACGGGTGGAACACCGCCCGGGACGGCATGCCGATCAGCCAGCGGCTGGAGGTCGAGGAGCTCATGTACGTGGGCGCCTACAACCTCCAGTTGGCCGCCAAGTACGACTTCCGCCCCACCCGGCAGCAGATCGACGAGCTGCTGGCCCTGGTGCGCGTCGGCGGCCGCCTGCTGGGCATCCAGGACGCGTACAACCCGCGGACCCTCGACCAGGCCAACCAGGTCCTCGCCGATGCCGCCGCCAACCACCGGGCCCCGTCCGACGAGGGCACCAAGCTCGCGCACAACATGCTGGACTGGATGGACCGGAAGATCTTCCCCGGCGCCGGCGCGGTCGGGGCGTCCATGGTCCGGATGATGGACGCGCACGTCGCCGACGTGCTGGACATCAAGCCCAACCCGGCCCTCGACACCCCCGTCGCCACGCTCGCGCCGTACCTGTACCGGCCCGCCTACGAGGTCCAGCAGACGTTCCCGCTGCTCGCCCCGATCCACGCGCAGATGTTCAAGGTCGCCTCGCAGATGGTCGCCTGGTACGCCGTCGACTTCCGCGACTACGACCTCCAGATGCCCACCCGCTGAGCTCCGAGGAAGCCCCGCGCTACCCCCGGGCCCGGGAGCCGAACGTACAATCGCCGGACGAGTAGGCGTGGGAGGGCGCGGTGGGACACTTCGAGGGCTTCGACGTCGACGGCTTCTGGGACGACTCGGCGTACGCCCTGGAGGCGTACGTGGAGGAGGCCCCGCCCTCACGGGAGTTGATCGAGGCGTTGGAGGAGGAGCTCGGCGGATACCGGCTGCCCGACTCCTACATCGCGCTGATGACCGTGCACAACGGCGGCACTCCGACCCGGACCTGCTTCCCCATGCCCGAGGCGACGGACCGGGCCGACGACTACATCGAGATCACCGGTATCCGGGGCATCGGGCGGACCCGGTCGCAGTCGCTCGGCGGCGAGTTCGGCAGCCTGTTCTGGATCGAGATGTGGGAGTACCCCGACATCGGTGTCTACTTCGCCGACACACCTTCGGCCGGCCACGACATGCTCGCCCTCGACTACCGCGCGTGCGGCAGGCACGGCGAGCCGACCGTGGTGCACGTCGACCAGGAGAACGGCTTCGCGATCACCCTGGTCGCGGAGAGCTTCGAGGCGTTCGTCACGGGCCTGGTCCACGAGTCCGTCTACGACACGTAGGAGCAGGACCGGCTCGCCGAGCCGGCCATGGTGCGCGATGGCAGCTTCTCCCGGACGGTTCACCGATGCGGCCGTCGCCGTACTGCTGGATGAACTCGCCGCCGTGGCCGGGGAAGGCGGGTAGTCGTACTCGTCAGGGCGGCGGCGCAGTGATCCGGCAGCCGGCCGACCCCGCACTCCGGCCCGGCCGGGGGCGCCGACCACACCCGCCCGGCCGCCTCCCGACCGGTGCCGGGATTTCCGTGCGGGTGCCGGGTGCCGGTGCGCCCGCCCCGCTGGGTGCGCGGGGCGGGCGGGCGGGTGGTGTCAGCCGCGGGGCAGGTCGAGGTGTGGCGGGGTCAGCCGGACTTGGCGGTGGCGCGGACGCCGAAGTGGACGTAGCGCGTGCCGTCGCCGAGGGCGTAGAAGACGACGGGGATCCAGGCGTCCTTGTCGTTGCGGCGGCCGGCGAAGACGGTCTTGGCAGGGGTGTCGGAGACGGGGGTGAGGTGCCAGACGAGCGGGTCGAAGGTGCCGGCGAGGCCTTCGACGCCTTCGTAGCGCAGATCCAGCACGCCTTCGCCGTCGCCTTCGGCTTCGGCTTCGGCACGGGCGGTGATGGTCATGAGGAAGCCCTCGCGCTTGTAGCGGCCGGTGAAGGGCGCCGTGTCGACGACCGGGGGGTTCTCGGCCGGTTCGAACGCGGGCATGGTGACTCCGGCGAGTTCGGCGCTCAGTTCGCGGCAGAGAGCCTCGTGGACCTTCGGTGCGGCGCCTCCGCCGTTGGTGAGCAGGGCGATGGCGAGGCCCTTCTCCGGAATGGCCCGCAGGTAGGCGAGTTGGCCGAAGGTGCTGCCGTCATGGCCGAAGCCACGAGCGCCGTCCCACTCGAAGAGACCCCAGCCGAGGCCCCAGTGTGCGCCGAGGAACCACTGGTCGGGCATCTCCACCTCGCGGGTGAGCATCGCCTCCACAGCCGCGGCGGAGAGCACCCGGGTGCCGTCCGGCGAGGTGCCGCCGTCGATGAACAGCCGGGCGAAGCGGACCACGTCGGCCGCGGTGGCGCTGATGCCGCCGTACGGTCCGGCGGAGCGGGGCAGCATGTTCCACAGCGGGGTGGGCGTCGGGTCCTCACCGGGCTCGCCCATGTGCCCCATCGCGGCGCGGAAGCGCAGGACCTCCTCGGGAAGCGTCATGGTCTGCCGGAGCCCGAGCGGGTCGCAGATCAGCTCCTTGAGCGCCTCGTCCCAGGTCCGGCCGGTGACCACCTCGCCGATCCGACCCAGGACGTTGTACGCGGTGCTGGAGTAGGACATGGTGGCGCCGGGCGGATTGGTGAGGCCGACCTTGCGAGTGCCGTCGACGTAGCGGGCCAGGCAGTCGTCGCCACGGCCCGTGTCGTTCACGTAGTCGCCCTCGATCCCGCTGGTGTGGTTGAGCAGCTGACGCGGCGTGATGGTGCGGGCGGCCTCGGCGTCGGCGAGGGCGAAGTCCGGCAGGACCGCCACGACCGGCTGGTCCGGGTCGAGCTTCCCCGCGTCGGCGAGGCTCAGGACGAGGGCGGCGGTGTAGCCCTTGCTGACCGAGCCGATCTGGAACACGGAGTCGACGGTGGTCTCGACACCGGTGCCGGTGTGCAGGATGCCACTGGCGAGTTCGTGGATCTCCCCGTTGGTGAGAACGGCCAGCACGGCGCCGGGGATGCGGTGGGTGGTGAGCAGGTCGTCGAGCCGGCGCTGCCAGTGGGCGGTGTCGAACGCCGCCGCGGTGGCCGTCCTGCCCAGCGCCCGGTCGACGGCCTGCGCGGCCGCCCGGTTGGTGCGGTCCACGAGCTTGGCGACCTCGCGGTCGACGTTGTCCGCGAACTCCTTGTACATGTCCTTCGACACGGTTTCCCCTCCCGGTGACGGGTGGCGCGATGACGCCCTACTCATTCGAACACCGTTTGAAACGATCTCTTGAACGCCGCGCTCGTACGGGGGCCCGAGGCCTCAGCGGGAGGGAGGCTGCCTACCAGCCGCCGCTGAGTCGCAGTGGCCGGGTGAAGGAGGCGTGGCCGGCGTTGTCCCACTCGTCGAGATCGCCTGTGGTGTCGTTGCGGGCGATGAGGTCGGCGGCAGCGGTGCCGCGGAACCTGCCGGCGGTGGTCTGGGAGAACGGAGCCCAGCCGGTGGTGACCGCCGTCCTCGCGCCGAAGGTGCCGTCGCCGTTGCCGGGCCAGCGGTAGAGGGTGCCGGTGGTGTCGTCGCGCGCGATGAGGTCGGCGTGGCCCGTGCCGCGGAAGTCGGCGGCGGTTGTCTGGGTGAAGTTCCAGCCTCCGGTCAGCAGGACGCGGCTGCCGAAGGTGCCGTCGCCGTTGCCCGGCCAGCGGTAGAGATTACCGTTGGAGTCGGCCGCGACCAGGTCGGCGTGGCCCGTGCCGCGGAAGTCGGCGGCGGTTGTCTGGGTGAAGTTCCAGCCTCCGGTCAGCAGTTTCTTGGTGCTGAAGGTGCCGCCAGCGTTGCCGGTCCACAGGTAGAGGTTGCCGGAGGAGTCCCGGGCGACCAGGTCGGCTATGCCGTCGCCGTTGAAGTCGGCGGCCGTGGTCTGGGTGAAG
>NZ_JZKH01000094.1 GCF_000961885.1 Streptomyces rubellomurinus | reverse complement strand
GTCGGGGTGCATCGCGATCGACTGGAAGCAGGAGCTTCAGGAGACGGCCGCTGCGCAGGTGTTGTTCCTGGTGGATGCGTGTCGGCAGGGGATCCGGGACGCGATGGGGCCGCCGCCGGGGTGGTCGCCGAGCAAGATGCGGGCGGTGGCCGGCCGGAAGGTGGCCCGGCTGTATGCGTGTGCGCCGGGGGAGTTGGCGCGGTTCGTGCCGGCCGAGGAGTCGACGGCACAGGGGGGTGACGGTTCGTTCAGCTTGTTCTCGCGGGCGGTGCGGGAGGTGCTGGTCTCGCACGAAGGGCCTTTGGACCTGAGTGAGTTGCGCGCGGGGGTGCAGGAGCGGGTCAGTGCGCTGCACCGGGAACACCGGAAGCCGGGCAGGCCGCAGGAGGTCCGCGTCCTGACGGAGGCGGTGCACGCGGAGTTCGTGGTCGTGGGGGCGCTGAAGGTGCCCGCGGTGCCGGTCGTTGCTGCGGTCGAGAGCGAACCGGTGCCGGTCTCGCCGGTGGTCAAGGACCCGGCCAAGTTGATGGCGGACGCCCTGCACCAGGTCGTCACCACCGGACGGACGGAGTTCCTGGAGGAGTTCGCCGTCATCGGGCCCGCCGCCGACCTGCTGAAGCTGAGCGCAGTGGTGGCGCCTGCGGCGGTCGACGTGATGTGGACGGCGGCGGCGGGACGGCCCGTCGAGCAGTTGGTCGAGTTGACGGTCGCCCTCTACGGCGCGAAGGAGATCGAACGCGCGGTCTGGCTGGTCGGCATGGCAGTCGCCGCCCGCCCACTGGAGGACCTGCCCGGGCTGCTCGACGCGCTGGAGGCGGCGGGCCTGCGGGCTCAGGCGGACGGACTGGTCCCGATGGTCGCCGCCGCCGGGGATCCGCCCACGATGGAGCACCTGCTCGCCCTGCTGGCCGATGCCGGGCGGGACCGGAACCGGGCCGCCGTGCTGTCGGGGATCGCGGATGGGTCGATGCCTCGGCTGGTCGAGTGGCTGGCGATCGGGGGGAACCGAGCGGGCTTCGACGAGGACGCCGCGTTCGTGCTCAACGCCGCCGTGGCCCGGCGCGACGACCGGCATCTCCTCCTGACCGAGCTGCGCCGCATCGGTCAGGACGGGCACCTGCGGACGGTCCAGGAGGAGGCCCGTCGCCTCGAACCCCCGGTGCTGCACGCGCTGTTGGAGCGCCTGCACGCGGCGGGAGCCGATGAGGACGGCGAGGCGGTCACGAGGTGCGCGGTCGACATGGCCCGCCCGGTGACGGCGGTCAGGCTGGCAGCCCTGCTCCGGGAGCGGGGGCCGGCCGAGCTGTTCCCGCTGGTGCTCACGGCGCTGTGCCGGGCGGACGTCGACCAGGCGGCGGGATTCCTCCTGGTGGCGCTGGAGGACGGGGATGACGACCTGGTCGACGAGGCGCTGTCGGCGCTCGCGGAACGCTTTCCGTCCGAGGGATTCGACCTGCTGGCCGCGGAGCTGGACGTCCACCCCGACCTGGTCGCCGGCCTCCGGCGGAAGGCGCTCGACCTGCGCCCGATGGCCGACGTGCTGGCCATGCTGGAGCGCGCGGGCGACGAGGAGCGGTCCGCGATGCTGGAGAGGCTGGCGTCGAGCGACCGGCCGCCGGGCGAGCTCGCCGAGCTCGTCGAGATGCCGGGCCGTCATCGGCTGCGCAGGCGGACGGGCGCCCAGGTGGCGGCCTGCCTGCTCGCCCGCGACGACTCGGCGCTGACGGGCGTGCTCGCCGAACTCCTCGACCGGGACTGGACGGCGGGGGCCCGCCTGCTGCTCGGCCAGATCGTCGTCGGTGGAAACCCGCGGGAGCAGGCCGGAGTAGCCGAGTGGCTTCAGGACACGGGACGCGGGGAGCAGGCCCGGTCGCTGCTCGACCGCATCTGTGAGGAGCGGGGTACGGCCCACCAGAGCATGGTGGCCGAGAAGCTGCTGGCCGGCGGGCAGCCGGAGCTCGGCATGCACGTGGCGGCCGTAGGGGTCAGGACGTGGCCCACCCGCGATCTGGTCCGGCAGGCCCGGCGCCTGGCCGAGGCGGGCGCACGGACGGAGAGCGCGGCGACCGTGGGAGGGGCCGCGTTCCTGCTCACCCACGCCGTGCAGGTGCGGTCGGCGGAGTCGGCGGCGGAACTCCTGCTCGCCCTCGACGCCGAGCCGGAGGAGGACGGCCCGGCGCCGGTCGACCAGCTGCTCGTCGAGTACCTGACGGCGGGTCCGCGGGCGGAGGCCGTTCCCCGGATCGTGCTCCTGCGGGACGCGAGGCCGGGGAGCCGGGTGGCCCTGGGTGTCTCCGCGTGGGTGCGGGCGCATGCTCCCCTGCTGTTCCGGGAGGCCTGGCAGGCAGGGCCGGCGGAGGCCGTCGAGTGCCTGCTGGCCGCGTACGGGGACGGCGGCTCGGTCGGGCCGCTGGAACTGGGGATCCTGCTGCCGGGGTTGCGGAGCTCGGGCAGCGGAAGCGAGGCGGACTTCGTCCGGGACGCGGCGGTGCTGGCCGCCCTGCCGTGGTCGAGCAATTCGAGCAGTTCTCTCGATCGGCAGGGGATCGTGCGAGCGCTGGGCACGGACCGTCCGATCGCCGAGATCGTCGCATCGCCGGGACGGAACAGAGCCCAGTTGGCGACGGCGGTCCTGTTCCGGCGGCCGGAGGACGTCTCCGAGTTGCTGGCCGGGGCACCGTCGCCGGAGCTGCGGCAGATCCTGGCCGTCGTCCGGCCGGTGCCCGAACTCGTCGAGGTGCTCCGGGCGCTGATGAAGAGCGGTCAGCGCGACGACGCCGCCCGGATCGTGGACATCATGCTCGCCGCCGAGTCGCCGGCCCGGATCGGCGAACTGCTGGAGGCCACGCCGTTCGTGCACGGGCGGGAGTACGTGGCAGGGCCGGCCTGGGTGGTTGCCGACAGGTCCATGCGCAAGGGGACCACGGCGGAGCTCGTCCGCGCCCTGCTGGACGCTGGGTACGGGCGTGCCGTCGAGCGGCTGCTCGATGAACTCACGGTCGCGGCGACCGGCGCCAAGGGCGCGGCGGCCCTGGTCAAGCGGCTGGCCGCGACCGGCGTCGGGCGCGAGGTCTACGGTCGGCTGATCACGGGCTTCTGCGAGCGTCGTCCGCACGAGGCGGTCGAGCGCTTCCGGGAGCACCTCGGCCCCTTCCGACCCGAGGTGGCTCCGCGTGAGAAGGACCGCGAGAGGGATGACGCCACTGCCCCGCCCCCGTCGAAGGGCTGGTTCCGGCGGAAGGGCTGACCCAAACGCCCGTGGGTAGGTCCGTTTTTCCGTCCTGATGTTCTGTGTATGAAGCAGCCCCCACATCCGACTGCCCTTGCGTAAAAGGCTGGTCTTATCTTCCGTTCACCTGTTGTTCGGGTTGTCGCGGCCCCGCTAACTTCGGCGCAGCTTCCTCCAGTCGAGCACCGGCGGCCCCAAGCATCCCGCCGGTCCGACCTGGTTTCAGCCGCTGTGCTCCCGCTATGCCCCGTTGTGCCCCCGTTGTGCCCCCCGTTCCCCCTCAACAGGAGGCAATACCTTGCGTACCCCCACGTCCGCCGTCGCTCGCAAGTCCGTTCTCGCCGTTGCCGGTGCCGCCGCTCTCGCGATATCCAGCTTCGCCGCCGCCGCTCCCGCCGGCGCCGCGCCGACCGTGTACTCCAAGGGCGGCACGTCCTGGGTCCGTGCCTGCGACACGCTCGCCAAGGGCGACACGGTGTCCTGCCACGCGCTGAAGGTCGTCAACACCCCCCAGCAGCTGAGCCCGAACGCCATGCCGTCCGGCCTCGGCCCGAGTGACCTGCTGAGCGCCTACAAGCTGCCGGCCAACGGCGGCGCCGGCATGACGATCGCGATCGTCGACGCCTACGACGACCCGAACGCCGAGTCGGACATGAACGCCTACCGCGCGCAGTTCGGCCTGCCGTCCTGCACCACCGCGAACGGGTGCTTCAAGAAGGTCAACGAGACCGGCGGCACCAAGTACCCGCGCGCCAACAGCGGTTGGGCCGGCGAGATCTCGCTCGACCTGGACATGGTGTCGGCCATCGCGCCGAACGCGCACGTCATCCTGGTCGAGGCGAGCACCGCGAACATGACCGACCTCGGTGCCAGCGTGAACACGGCCGTCAAGCTGGGCGCGAAGTTCGTGTCCAACAGCTACGGCGGCGCCGAGTCCTCCAGCGACCTGAACTACGACAACACCTACTTCAACCACCCGGGCGTCGCGATCACCGTCTCGGCCGGCGACAGCGCGTACGGCGCGCAGTACCCCGCCTCCTCGCCGAACGTCACGGCGGTCGGCGGCACCGCGCTGCACCGCGACTCCTCGGCCCGCGGCTGGAGCGAGTCGGTGTGGTCGACCAGCTCCACCGAGGGCACCGGCTCCGGCTGCTCGGCGTACGAGCCGAAGCCGACCTGGCAGAAGGACACCGGCTGCTCCCACCGCACCGTCTCAGACGTGTCGGCCGTCGCCGACCCGGCCACCGGCGTGGCGGTCTACCAGACGTACGGCGGCTCGGGCTGGGCGGTGTACGGCGGCACCAGCGCCTCCTCGCCGATCATCGCGGGCGTGTACGCCCTGGCCGGCACCCCGAGCGCGAGCATCCCGGCCGCTGACGGCTACAGCCACACCTCGGCCCTGAACGACGTCACCACCGGCTCGAACGGCACCTGCTCGCCGTCCTACCTGTGCACGGCGGGCGCCGGCTACGACGGCCCGACCGGCAACGGCACCCCGAACGGCCTGGCGGCCTTCACCGGCTGACGCGGCAGCATCGGCCCGCGCGGCGGAGCCGGCCGATGAGGTAGAAAGGACCGAGTGCCCGTCCCCCACCACGCAGGGGGACGGGCACTCGGTCGTTCGACCGGACACTAGGCCCGCGCGGAGTGCACCACGCTCGCCAGCACCTTCGGCAGCTCCGCCGCCGTCTCCGCCGTCTGCGCCCGCCAGGCGACGTGCCCGTCCGGGCGGACCAGCACGCAGCCGTCGGCCGCGACCTCGCGCAGCCGCTCCCACTGCCCGTACGGGTCCCGCAGGCCCTCGGCGGCGCCGATCACCCGCACGGTGACCTCGACGCCGGTGAGGCGGGCGGCCTCGCGGGCCGCGTCGTGCCAGGGGGCGCCGCCGCGGCCGGTGAGCAGGACGAAGCGGCCGCGGCCGGTGACGTCCAGGGTGGAGCGGCGGTGGCCGCCGTCCTCCAGCCAGGCGTGCGGCACGCGCGCGCCGGGCCAGGTGGTGGCCTGGTAGTACAGCTCCGGGTCGCGCTCGGGAGCCGGCTCGGGGGTGCCGTCGTCGACCCGGGCGCCGCCGCGGTAGCGGTAGCCGATCTCCACACCGTGCGCGTTGGCCTGGTAGTTGATCCGGTCGGTGGCGGCGGCCAGCGCGGCGCGCCGGGCCTCGGCCTCCTCGCCGTCGTCGCCGAGGGAGCGCAGCAGCTCCCACTGCTCGGCGGCGCTCTGCTCGGCGGTGTAGCCGAGCGCGGCGGGGATGCCGAGGAAGTCCATCATGCTGCGCACCGCGCGGTCGACGACCTGGCCGCCGACCGGCTGCCGCTCCTCCTGGTAGGTGTCGAGCAGGCTCGGGGCGGCGGTGCCGTCCAGGACCAGCTTGAGCTTCCAGCAGAGGTTGAAGGAGTCGGCGACGGCGGTGTTGAGGCCGAGGCCGTTGGTGGGCGGCATCTGGTGGACGGCGTCGCCGACGCAGAAGACCCGGCCGGTGCCGTAGCGCGGGGCGACGGTGGCGTTGACCTCCCAGGGGGAGACCCGCTTGATCGTGATGGGCACGACCGGGTCGCCGATGCTCTCCCGCAGGTGGGCGATGATCTCGGCGTGGTCCTCCGGGTCGAAGGAGTCGCCGTCCTTGAAGAACCGCAGGTACATCCACTCGTTCCACGGGCGGACGTTGACGAACACCCGGCCGTCCTCGGGCGGGTTGCCGGGGACGGCGCCGATGTACAGGATGCCCGGGCGGTGGGCGCTGTAGCGCGAGAGGTCGGCCTCGAACCAGATGGAGGCGACCTTGGACAGGCCCTTGGCGCCCTCGACGGTGAGCCCGGCCTGCTCCATCACCTGGCTGCGGGCGCCGTCCGCGCCGATCACGTAGTCGGCGCGCACGGTGTACGTCAGGCCGGACTGCCGGTCGGCTATCACCGCGGTGACGCCGTCCTCGTCCTGTTCCAGGCTCAGGAACTCGTGGCCGAAGCGCAGTTCGCCGACGCCGGCCTCGCGGACCTGGTCGACGAGCACCGGCTCCAGCAGGTGCTGCGGCAGGTTGCACATCTGGCTGGGGCTGGCGGCCTGGTAGTCGCCGACCCGGTCCGGGCCGTTGCCGTAGGCGCCGAGGCGGCTGACCTCGGGGCCGGAGAACGTCGTCATGAAGACGAAGTCGGCGAGCAGTTCGCGCGGCGCGGCCTGGGCGAGCACGGCCCGCTCGGCGCCGAGGTCGCGGAAGATCTCGCCGGTGCGCTGGTTGAGCAGGTGGGCGCGCGGGGTGTGCGCGGTGCCCGGGTACTTGCCGACCGCGAGGTGGCGCACGCCGTAGCGGGACAGCGCCAGCGAGGCGATCAGGCCGGCGGGGCCGGCTCCGACGATCAGGACCGGGACGCGAACGTCGGGGGTGGTGCGGTTGTTCACGAGGTTGCCTTCCTTGCGTACCCGCCGTAGACCACGGAGGTGTCCTTGTGCTCGGTGAGCTGGAACCGGCGGCCCAGCTCACCGTAGGTGATCTTGCCCTTGGCCCGCAGCCGAATGTCGCGAAGGACCTGGAACTGCGACCGGTTGGAGGCGAAGCCGACCAGGTCCTGGTTGTCCAGCCCGTGCCGGCGGAAGACCGCGTGCAGCTCCTCGGGCTTGATGAAGGCCGCCCAGTCGTGCAGGTCCTTGGGCGCGAAGCTGGTGGACTTCCAGTCCTGCGCCATCTTGATCATGGCGAGCTTGGACTGGAAGGTCCGGTTGATCGTGTCGTAGAGGTAGTAGGAGCCGGGCTTCAGCACCCGGACCGCCTCGGAGACGGCCTTGTCCACCGACGTGACGTGCTCCAGCGTGTCGCAGCAGTACACCAGGTCGAAGGTGCCGTCCGGGAAGGGCAGTTCCTCGGCGACGCCCTGCCGGTACTCGATCTCCAGCCCGGACTGCTTCGCGTGCGCGGCCGCGGCCTCCAGCGAGGGGCCGGACGGGTCCATCCCGATGACGTCGGCGCCGGCGCCGGCCCACAGCTCGGCCAGCAGGCCGCCGCCGCAGCCGATGTCCAGCACCTTCAGGCCCTTGATGTCGATCCCGAGCCGGGTGGTCAGCACCTTGTGGAAGTACTTGAACCGGGCCGGGGTGAACGCCTCCAGCGTCGCGAACGGCTGGTCGTCGTTCCACCAGGAGAGGTTGTTGTAGACGTCGTTGTCGACAGCCATGATCGCGAACTCCTCAGGAGAGCTTGATGGTCGGGCGGTAGAGGTCGAGCCAGACGGCCAGGTCGAGGACGCGCTCGAAGGCCTCCCGCTCGTCCCGGCTGACGGCCTCGGCCGCGTTGTGCGCGGCACCGGTGAGTGCCGTGCGGTCGAAGAACTCGACCGCCTGGTGGTCGCCGGACAGCAGCTCGCCGACCTGGCGCTGCAACTCGGCAACGTAGCGCAGCTCCTGCGTGTTCGGGTAGAGCGCCTTCCGACGCTCCAGCACCGACTGCGGCAGCACGTCGGCGACGGCGGCGCGCAGCAGGCTCTTCTCGCGGCCGTCGAAGGTCTTCATCGCCCACGGCGTGTTGAACACGTACTCCACCAGCCGGTGGTCGCAGATCGGCACCCGGACCTCCAGGCCGACCGCCATGCTCATCCGGTCCTTGCGGTCCAGGAGTTGGCCCAGCAGGCTGGTCAGGTGCACGTAGCAGAACCGGCGCATCCGCTGCTCGTGCGCGGACTCGCCCGGGATGACGGGGAGTTGGGCGACGGTGTCGGCGTAGCGCTGCGCCCAGTAGCCGGGCACGTCGAGGGTGCGCAGCAGCAGGTCCGGGTCGATCAGCTTGGTGGGGTGGGACTTGGGGACCAGGCCGGAGGCGGTCACCCAGGGGAACATCTCCACCTCCTGGACGGCCGGGAGGTGGAACCACGGGTAGCCGCCGAAGATCTCGTCGGCGGACTCGCCGGACAGCGCGACCGTCGAGTGCTGGCGGATCGCCTTGAACAGCAGGTACAGCGAGTTGTCGGCCTCGCCGAAGCCGAACGGCAGGTCGCGCGCGGTGACGGTGGCCCGGCGCACCTCGGGGTTGGCCAGCTCCTGGTGGTCGAGCACGATGTTGTGGTGCTCGGTGCCGACGTGCTCGACGACGGCGCGGGCGAACGGCGCGTCCTGCGAGCCGCGCCAGTCGTCCGGGCGGAACGCCTCGGGCTGCTCGAAGTCGACGGTGAAGGTGCGGGCCCGCTCGCCCCAGGTGGCCATCTTCCGGCCGGCCAGCGCGGTGAGGGCGCTGGAGTCGAGCCCGCCGGAGAGCAGCACGCACTGCGGGACGTCGGCGACCAGCTGCTTGGCGACGCTGTCCTCCAGCAGCTCCCGGACGCGGCGCACGGTGGTCTCGGTGTCGTCGCGGTGCTCGGCGACCTCCAACCGCCAGTACACGTGCTCGCGCAGTCCGGAGCGGTCGACGGTCACCATGGTGCCGGGCTTGACCTCGTGCATGCCGGCCCAGACCGAGCGGCCGGGCTCCTTGACGAAGCCGAACAGCTCGCGGAAGCCGTCGGTGTCGACCACCGGCGCCACCGACGGGTGGGCGAGCAGCACCTTGGCCTCGGAGCCGAACAGCACGCCGTGCTCGGTGGGGTGGTAGTAGAGCGGCTTGATGCCGAGCCGGTCGCGCACCAGCACGAGCCGGTCCACCCGGCCGTCCCAGATGCCGAAGGCGTACATGCCGTTGAGGTGGTCGGCGAGCTCCAGGCCCCACTCCAGGTAGCCGCGCAGGACCACCTCGGTGTCGCTGGTGGTGCGGAACTCGTGGCCGCGGCGGCGCAGTTCGTCGCGCAGCTCGGCGAAGTTGTAGGCCTCGCCGCTGTACGTCATGGCGACCGTGCCGTCCGGCGTCTCGACCACCATGGGCTGCACGCCGCCCTCCAGGTCGATCACCGCGAGGCGGCGGTGCCCGAGGGCGGCGCAGCGCGACACCCAGGTGCCGCCGGCGTCCGGGCCGCGGCAGATCATGGTCTCGGTCATGGCGTGCAGTGCTGGCAGTTCACGTTCGAGGTCGAGCTGGAAGTCGATCCAGCCGGCGATCCCGCACATTCGCGTGTTCCTTCGGTCGGTCGGGAGAGGGGAGCAGGGGGCCTGGGCCCCGGGAGGGCGGGGTCAGCGCAGCGGGTCGCGCCGCTGCGAGGCCATGTAGGTGGCCAGGCCGTCGATGTGCGAGCGTCCGGTGGGGGCGAAGAAGAAGCGGTCCAGCACGCCGCCCAGGTAGGAGTACGGGGGGTTCAGCGTCGCCGCCCAGCGCCAGCTGAACCGGGAGCCGGCCTCGGTGGGTTCGACGACGTAGTCCTCGACCAGGTGGCGGAAGATCGGGCTGGTCCCCTCGGTCGCGGTGAACGTCTTGCGGGTGCCCTCCTCCCAGCGGTAGAAGCGCTCGCGCAGGACGAGGCCGCTGTTCATCGCGATCTCCCGGGTGGTGCCGACCCCGAACGGGCGCGGGGAGGTCCAGGTCAGCTGCCGCATGCCCTTGGTCCAGCTCGACACGCCGTCCCCGACGAGGGCGGCCCAGGTCTCCTCGGCGGAGAACGGCACCTCGACGGAACGGGCGTGGTACAGCGGGGCGGAGGCGAACAGCGAGTCGTCGGCCTCCTCGATCGGATACCAGCGGCTAGCCATGGGGACGGGTCCTTTCCCGGGTGGGGCGGTCTGTTCTGTGGAGAGGGGAGGAGTTACGGCTTGCGGCCGCGGAAGAGCGCGACGCTGCCGCGCGTCACCAGGTCGAACTCGTCGAAGTTCTGCTTGAGCTGGTCGCGCAGGTCGGCCAGGTCGTCCTCGTCGTTGTGGAAGACGCCCTTCTGGTTGAGGTTCTTCATCAGCCACCGGCCGGCGCCGGAGACCGGCACCCCGGAGGAGAGGATGGTGTGGCCGAAGACGGTGCCGCCGGAGCGGACGGCGGTGGCGGCGTGCTTGATCGCCACGCCCTTCTCGCGCAGGCTGCCGGGGACGCAGTGCAGCAGGAAGCTCAGCGAGGCCGAGTCGTGGCTGCCCTCGGGGACGGGCAGCGGCTCCAGGCAGTTGGCGACCACCTTGGCGGTCTTGTAGTGCGCGAGCCGCTGGGCGGCGAAGTCGAGCGTGGCGGGGTTGAGGTCGGCCAGCGTGATCTCGGGGTTCGACACGGGGAAGCGGGCCCGGTCCAGCAGGTAGCCGGTGCCGACGCCGATCTCCAGGTGCTTGGCGCCGAGGCAGGTGTTGTACATCGTCAGGAAGTCGCGGGGCGAGGCGCGCCAGAACAGCGGGGCGCTGCCGCGGAAGACCATGAAGTCGTAGAAGGCCAGGTTGCGGCCGTGGTAGGGGGACTGCCCGTCGTCGACCGCCTGCTCCAGGGAGACGCCGGGGCGGTAGTCGTGGTCGGTGCTGCTCATTGTGCTCTCTTCCGGTTCGGTTCGGGGCTGCCGGTTCGGGACGGGCCGTGGGTCATGCGGTCGGTTCGGTGAGCCGGTCGAGGACGGCCCGCATGGTCGCGGGGGCGTGCTCGCCGGTCAGGGTGAAGTGGTCGCCGGCCACCTCGGCCTCGGTGTGCGGGACGGGCCAGGCCGCCTGCCACCCGGTGGCCGGGAAGCCGGGGAGCGGCCGGTCGGCCCGGAACTGCAGGGTGGGGGCGGTCAGCGGCCGCGGCTGCCAGTCGGCGAACAGCCGGCCGTAGCCGCCCATCGCGGTCAGGCAGGCGTCGTCCCAGCCGATCTGGTCGTCCGTCAGGTAGCCGGCGATCTGCTCCTGGATGCGCGGCAGGACCTCGCTGCCGGGCCGGTAGCTGTCCAGCAGGACCAGCGCGGCCGGGGCGGTGCCCTGCTTCTCCAGCCGCTCGGCGACGGCGTGCGCGATCCAGCCGCCCGCCGAGTGGCCGAGCAGGACGAACGGCGCGCCCCCGGCGAGGAGTTCGACGTCCTCGGCGTGCAGGCGCACCAGCGCGTCGAGGTCGGCGGGCAGCCGCTCGCCGGCGGTGAAGCCGGGCGCGGGCAGCGCCCACAGCTCGTGCCGGCCCCGCACCTCGGCGGCCAGCCGGGCGTACTGCTGGGCGCCCGAGCGGGTGGCGAAGGACGGGAAGCAGAAGATGCGCGGGGCGGCCGGCCCCTGGGCGAGCCGGACGGGTGCCGGGCGCTCCCCGGAACCGGGCGGGGCGTCGAAAGTGTCCCGGAACCGGGCGGCGGCCGCAAGGAGTTCGCCGAACTCGGCGAACCGGCCCTCGGCGGCGGCGCGCGGGGCGAGCGCGGTCAGCAGGCCGCCACCGGCCGCAGCGGGGTCCGCGGCCGCGGGGGCGGCCGCCAGCCCGGCGCGCAGGTGGGCGGCGAGCGCGTCCAGGGTGGGGTGGTCGAAGACGGCCGTGGCCGGCAGGGGCAGGCCGGTGGCGGCCTGCAGGGCGGCGCTCAGCTCGGTGGCGGCGAGCGAGTCGAGGCCCAGCTCGGGCAGGCCGAGGCCGGACTCGACCTCCTCGGTCGACTCGTGGCCGAGCGCGGCGGCCACCTGGGCGGCCACCAACTCCCTTAGCAGCGCGTGCTGTTCGGCGGCATCGAGGCCGGCCAGCCGCTCGCGCAGCCGGGGCGGCGCCGCCGGGGCGACCTCCTCGGCGATCGGGGCCGCGGTGGCACCGGCAGCTGCCGCCGCCGTGACGCCCTCCGGCCAGAACCGGCGGCGCTGGAAGGCGTAGGTGGGCAGGGCGAGCGGCTCGGCCGCGACGCCCGCGAACACCGCCGCCCAGTCGACCGGCACGCCGTGCACGTGGGCGCGGGCCAGCGCGGTGAGCGCGCTCTCCGCCTCCGGCCGGCCGGACCGCAGCAGCGGCACCGCCGCGGGGGCGACGGCCCCGGGCTCGGCGGCCAGCGCGTCCCGGACCAGCGCCGACAGGACGCCACCGGGGCCGAGTTCGAGGAAGGCCGTCACCCCGTCCGAGGCCATCGCGCGCACGCCGTCGTGGAAGCGCACCGCCTCCCGGATGTGCCGCACCCAGTACTCGGGGGTGCACACCTGCTCCGTCACGGCCGGCTCGCCGGTCAGGTTGGACAGCAGCCGGATCCGCGGCGGGCGGTACTCCAACTCCCGGGCCACCTGCCGGAACTCGTCCAGCACGCCGTCCATCAGCGGCGAGTGGAAGGCCCGGGTGACGCGCAGCCGCTTGGTGCGGCAGCCGCGCGCGGCGAGCTGCGCCGCCACCTCCTCGACGGCCTCGGCCAGGCCGGAGACGACCGTCGCCCGGGGCCCGTTGACGGCGGCGACGCCGACCACGTCCTCCCGGCCCGCCAGCAGCGCCAGCACCTCCGCCTCGGCCGCCTCCACCGCCGTCATCGCGCCGCCCTCGGGCGAGGCCTGCATGAGGCGGCCGCGCGCCGCGACCAGCCGGCAGGCGTCGTCCAGCGACAGCACGCCGGCCGCGCAGGCCGCCGTCAGCTCGCCGATCGAGTGGCCGCCGACCCAGTCCGGCGTGACGCCCCAGGACTCCAGCAGGCGGAAGGACGCCAGGCCGACCGCGAACAGCCCGGCCTGGGTGAACACCGTCTGGTCCAGCGACTCGGCCGCCGGGGTGCCCTCCTCGGCGAACAGCACCTCGCGCAGCGCGGGCCGGCCCGGCGCCGCCAAGTGGTCGTCCAGCCGGTCGCACACCTCGTCCAGCGCGCGGGCGAACACCGGGTACGCGTCGTACAGGCCGCGGCCCATGCCCGGGCGCTGGCTGCCCTGGCCGGGGAACAGGAAGCCGACCCGGCCGCCGGCGGCCGCGGTGCCGCGCACCAGGCCCGGCGCGGGCCCGCCCGCCGCGAGCGCGGCCAGGCCGGCGCGCAGCTCGTCCAGGTCGCGGCCGAGCAGGACGGCGCGGTGGGGGAGGGCGGCGCGGGTGAGGGCCAGGGAGCGGCCGATGACGGCCGGGTCCGGCAGGTCCGAGCCGGTGAGGTGCGCCGCCAGCCGTTCGGCCTGGGCGCGCAGCGCGGCCTCGCCCCGGGCCGACACCGGCCACGGGACGAGCGGCAGCGGGGCCCGCTCGGCCGGGGCCGGGGCGGGCCGGTGCGGCTCGGCGGGCGCCTGCTCCAGCACGACGTGCGCGTTGGTGCCGCTGATGCCGAAGGCGGACACGCCCGCGCGGCGCGGCCGGCCGTCGACCTCCGGCCACTCCACCGGCTCGGTGAGCAGCGCGAGGCCGCCGCCGGACCAGTCCACGTGCGGGGTGGGCTCGTCGGTGTGCAGGGTGGGCGGCAGGACGCCGTGCCGCATCGCCTGCACCATCTTGATCACCCCGGCCATGCCCGCGGCGGCCGCCGTGTGGCCGATGTTGGACTTGATCGAGCCGAGCCACAGCGGCCGCCCGTCCGGCCGGTCCTGGCCGTAGGTCGCGAGCAGCGCCTCGGCCTCGATCGGGTCGCCGAGCGGGGTCCCGGTGCCGTGCGCCTCCACCGCGTCGACCTCGCCCGGGGCGAGCCGGGCGTTGGCGAGCGCCTGCCGGATCACCCGCTGCTGGGCGGGGCCGTTGGGGGCGGACAGGCCGTTGCTGGCGCCGTCCTGGTTGGTGGCCGAGCCGCGCACCACGGCGAGCACCGGGTGCCCGTGGCGGCGGGCGTCGGAGAGCCGTTCCAGCAGCAGCACGCCGGCGCCCTCGCCCCAGGCGGTGCCGTCCGCGGCCGCCGCGAAGGGCTTGCAGCGCCCGTCCGGGGCGAGGCCGCGCTGGCGGCTGAAGCCGATGAAGGCCTGCGGCGTGGTCAGCACGGTGACGGCGCCGGCGATCGCCAGCGTGCTCTCCCCGGAGCGCAGCGACTGGCAGGCCAGGTGCATCGCGACCAGGGAGGAGGAGCACGCGGTGTCGACGGTGACGGCCGGGCCCTCCAGGCCGAAGGTGTAGGCGAGCCGGCCGGAGATGACGCTGGCCGCGTTGCCGGTCAGCAGGTAGCCCTCGACGCCGCCGCCCGCGCCCTGCGCGAGCAGCGGGTAGTCCTGGCCGCTGGAGCCGGCGAACACGCCGGTGCGGGAGCCGCGCAGCGCGCTCGGGTCGATGCCGGCGTTCTCGACGGCCTCCCAGGCGGTCTCCAGCAGCAGGCGCTGCTGCGGGTCCATGGCCAGGGCCTCGCGCGGGCCGATGCCGAAGAAGGCGGCGTCGAAGCGGTCGGCGTCGTGCAGGAAGCCGCCCTCGCGGACGTACGAGGTGCCGGGGCGGTCCGGGTCGGGGTCGTAGATGCCGTCGAGGTCCCAGCCGCGGTTCTCCGGGAAGGGGGTGACGGCGTCGCGGCCGTCCGCGACCAGCCGCCACAGGTCGTCCGGGCCGGCGACCTCGCCGGGGTAGCGGCAGGCCATCGCGACGATGGCGATCGGCTCGTCGCTGTCGGCGGCCGCCTGCACGGGCCCGGTGTCGCCGTCCGCGCCCGGGGTGCCGGTGAGTTCGGCGAGCAGGTAGGCGGCCAGCGCCTCGGGCGTCGGGCGGTCGAAGGCGACGGCGGCCGGCAGCCGCAGGCCGGTGGCGGCCATCAGCCGGTTGCGCAGCTCGACGGCGGTCAGCGAGACGAAGCCCAGGTCGCGGAAGGGGCGGCCGGGGGCGACCGGATCGTCCAGGCCGAGTACGGCGGTGACGTGCGCGGCCACCAGGTCGAGCAGCAGCCGTTCGCGGTCGGGCTGCGCCAGGACGGCGAGCCGGGCGCGCAGTTCGGAGCCGGGGGTGCCGCTCTCGCGCTCGTCGGCCTCGGCGGCCGGGGCGCCGCCCGCGCGGCCGGCCGCGGCCGGGAGAGTCTCCACCCAGTAGCGGCGCCGCTGGAACGGGTAGGTGGGCAGGTCGGGGTGGTCGCCGGCGGGCAGGAACGGCGCCCAGTCGACGGGCAGGCCGTGGGCGTGCAGGTGGGCCGCGGAGGCCAGCACGCGGGTCCAGTGGCCCTCGGTGCGCCGCAGCGTGCCGGTGACCAGCGCGTCGGCGCTGTCCAGGGTCTCCTCGATGGCCGGGGTCAGCACCGGGTGCGGGCTGACCTCGACGAAGGCGGCGTGGCCCTGGGCGGCGAGGTCGCGCACGGCCGGTTCGAGCAGGACGGGCCGGCGCAGGTTGGTGTACCAGTAGGCGGCGTCGAGGGCCGTGGTGTCCAGCCAGCCGCCGGTGACGGTCGAGTAGAAGGGGACGGCCGCGGGCTTCGGCGCGATCCCGGCCAGGGCCTCGGCGAGGCGGGCCTCGATGGCCTCGACGTGCGGGGAGTGCGAGGCGTAGTCCACGTCGATCCGGCGGGCGCGGATCTCCGACTGCTCGCAGTGGGCGAGGAGTTCGTCGAGCGCGTCGCCGTCCCCGGCGACCACCGTGCTGGCCGGGCCGTTGAGCGCGGCGACCGAGATCCGCCCCGCCCAGCGGGCCAGCAGCTCCTCGGCCTCGGCGCGCGGCAGCGAGACCGAGGCCATGCCGCCGCGGCCACTGATCGCGGTGATGGCCTGGCTGCGCAGCGCGGCGACGCGGGCGCCGTCCTCCAGGGACAGGGCCCCGGCGACGGTGGCGGCGGCGATCTCGCCCTGCGAGTGGCCGATGACGGCGGCCGGTTCGATGCCGAGCGAGCGCCACAGGGCGGCCAGCGAGACCATCATGGCGAACAGGGCGGGCTGGACGACGTCGACCCGGGTCAGGTCGCCGCCGCCGCGCAGGACGTCGGTGAGGTTCCAGTCCACGTGCGGGGCCAGCGCGGCCTCGCAGGCGGCGATCGAGGCGGCGAACACCTCGGAGGTGTCCAGGAGTTCGGCGCCCATGCCGAGCCACTGCGAGCCCTGGCCCGGGAAGACGAACACCGGGCGCTCGAACACCCCGGCTCCGGTGACGAGTTCGGGCGCGCCGGCGCCCTCGGCGAGCGCGGCGAGGCCGGTCAGCAGCTCCTCGCGGGTCTGCCCCAGCACGACGGCGCGCTGCTCCAGCGCGGCCCGGCCGGTGAGCAGGGTGCGGCCGACCGCGCGCAGGTCGGCGTCGGGGTGCGCCAGCAGGTAGGCCGACAGCTGCCCGGCCCGCGCCCGCAGGGCGCGCTCGCTGTGCGCGGAGAGCACCCACGGCACCACGGCGGACGGCGAGTCGACGTCCTCCACGGCCGGTTCGGGAGCCGGGGCCTGCTCCAGCACGACGTGCGCGTTGGTGCCGCTCGCGCCGAAGGCCGACACCGCCGCCCGGCGCGGCCGCCCGTCCACCTCGGGCCACGCCCGCTGCTCGGTGAGCAGCTCGACCGCGCCCGCCGACCAGTCGACGTGCGGCGTCGGCTCGTCCACGTGCAGGGTGCGCGGCAGCACCCCGTGCCGCAGCGCCATCACCGTCTTGATCACCCCGGCGACGCCGGCGGCGGCCTGGGTGTGGCCGATGTTGGACTTCACCGAGCCGAGGTACAGCGGCCGTTCGGCCGGCCGGTCCTGGCCGTAGGTGGCCAGCAGGGCCTGCGCCTCGATCGGGTCGCCCAGCGTGGTGCCCGTGCCGTGCGCCTCGACGGCGTCGACGTCGCCCGCCGCCAGCCGGGCGTTGTCCAGCGCCTGCCAGATGACCCGCTGCTGGGCGGGGCCGTTGGGCGCGGTCAGCCCGTTGCTGGCGCCGTCCTGGTTGACGGCCGAGCCGCGCACCACCGCCAGCACCGGGTGGCCCAGGCGCTCCGCGTCCGAGAGCCGTTCCAGCAGCAGCACGCCGACGCCCTCGCCCCAGCCGGTGCCGTCCGCGGCGGCGGCGAAGGCCTTGCAGCGGCCGTCCGGGGACAGGCCGCGCTGGCGGCTGAACTCGACGAACATGCCGGGGGAGGCCATCACCGCCGCGCCGCCCGCCACCGCCGCGGCGCACTCGCCCCGGCGCAGCGACTGGACGGCCAGGTGCAGCGAGACCAGCGAGGAGGAGCAGGCCGTGTCGACGGTCAGCGCCGGGCCCTCCAGGCCGAAGGTGTAGGACAGCCGGCCGGAGATGACGCTGGCCGCGCCGCCCGCCAGCAGGTACCCCTCCAGGCTCTCGGTGGCGCGCTGGGCGAGCGCCGCGTAGTCCTGCTGGCCGGTGCCCATGAACACGCCGGTGCGCGAGCCGCGCAGGGTGGCCGGGTCGATGCCGGCCCGCTCGAAGGACTCCCAGGTGGCCTCCAGCAGCAGGCGCTGCTGCGGGTCCATGGCCAGGGCCTCGCGCGGGCCGATGCCGAAGAAGCCGGCGTCGAAGCGGTCGGCGGCGTCCAGGAAGCCGCCCTCGCGGGCGTAGGTGTGCCCGATCCGGTCCGGGTCCGGGTCGTACAGGCCCTCGACGTCCCAGCCGCGGTCGGCGGGGAAGCCGGTGACCGCGTCGGTGCCGTCCGCGACCAGCCGCCACAGGGCCTCGGGGGAGTCGACGCCGCCGGGGTACCGGCAGGCCATGCCGACGATCGCGATCGGCTCGCCCTCGACGGACTCCCGCTCCTGGAGACGCCGGCGCGTCTCCTGCAGATCGGCGGTCACCCGCTTGAGGAAGTAGCGGAGCTTTTCCTCGGTCTCGTTCGCCACGGTGGCGCAACCCCTTCAGGAGGACTGGACGGTGGGACAGGCGGACGGCTGGTCAGGAGATGCCGAGCTCCTTGGAGATGAAGTCGAACATCTCGTCGTCGTCGGCCGACTCCAACTCCAGTTCGGGCTCCGGTCGTTGGCCCTCCCCGGCGGGGCGCTGGTCGCTCCAGCGGGCGGCCAGGGCGCGCAGCCGGGCGCCGATCCGGGCCCGGTCGGGGTGGTCGGCGGCGAGCGCGGCGAGGGCCGCGTCCAGGCGGTCGAGGTCGTCCAGCACCGGGGCGGCGGCGGGTGCGCCCTCGCGGGGGAGCGCGCCGTCCAGGTAACGGGCCAGCTCGGCCGCCGTCGGGTAGTCGAAGACCAGCGTGGCGGGCAGCCGCAGGCCGCTGGCGGCGGTCAGCCGGTTGCGCAGCTCGACGGCGGTCAGCGAGTCGAAGCCGAGGTCGGTGAAGGTGCGGTCGGCGCCGACCGCGGCCGTGTCGGCGTGGCCGAGCACCACCGCGATCTGGGCCCGGACCAGGTCGAGCAGGGCGCGTTCGCGCTCCGGCCCGTCCAGCCCGGCGAGCCGGCGCCGCAGGTCGTCGGCCGCGCCGGTCTCCCGGGTGCGGGCGGGGCCGGCCAGGCCGTGCAGCAGCGGCGGCAGGTCGGGGCCGGCGGCGCGCAGGGCCGCCGCGTCGAGCCGCACCGGCAGCAGGACGGGCTCGGCGCCGGTCAGCGCCGCGTCGAACAGCGCCAGGCCGTCCGCCTCGGTGAGCGGGCGGACGCCGGCGCGCCGCATCCGGCCCAGCGTCGCCTCGTCGAGCGCCCCGGCCATGCCGTCGCGCTGCTCCCACGGGCCCCAGGCCAGCGAGAGCGCGGGCCGGCCCTGGGCGGCGCGGTGCCGGGCCAGGGCGTCCAGGAAGGCGTTGGCCGCCGAGTAGGCGCCCTGGCCGGCGCCGCCGAGGGTGGCCGTCGCCGAGGAGAACAGCACGAAGGCGGCGTCGCTGCCCCCGGTCAGTTCGTGCAGGTGCCAGGCGGCGTCGGCCTTCGGGCGCAGCGCGGCGTCGAAGTGCGCGGCGTCGAGGGCGGCGAGGGCGCCGTCCGCCGTCACGCCGGCGGCGTGCACGACGGCGGTCAGCGGGTGCGCGGCGGGGACGGCGGCCAGCACCTCGGCCAGGGCGGCGCGGTCGCCCGCGTCGCAGGCCGTGACGGTCACCTCGGCGCCGAGCGCGGCGAGTTCGGCGCGCAGCTCCTCGGCGCCGGGGGCGGCCGGGCCCTGACGGCCGAGCAGCAGCAGGTGGCGCGCGCCGTGCTCGGTGACCAGGTGGCGGGCGAGCAGCACGCCGAGCGCGCCGGTGCCGCCGGTGACCAGGACGGTCCCCTCGGGGTCGAGGGCGAGGGGCGCGGCGGGCGCGGCGGGGCGGGCCCGGACCAGCCGGGGCGTCAGCACGGCCCCGGCCCGCTGGGCGAGCTGCGGCTCCTCGGTGACGGCCGCCGTCTGCAGGGCGGCCGCCGGGTCGGCGCCGGCCGGGTCGAGGTCGAGCAGCACGAACCGGCCCGGGTGCTCGGCCTGGGCGGCCCGCACCAGGCCCCACAGCGGCGCCTGGGCGAGGTTCGGCACGTCCTGGTCGGCGCCGGCGGCGACCGCGCCCCGGGTCAGCACGACCAGGCGGGAGGCGGCGAACCGCTCGTCCTCGGCCCAGGCCGCCAGGGCGGCGGCGGTGCGGTGCAGCGCGGCGCGCACGGCGCCGGGCAGGTCGCCGTCCGAGAGCCGAGAAGGCTCCTCGGGCAGCAGGAAGACGGTGTCGGGCGCCTCGGCGGCGGTGAGCGCGGCCAGGTCCGGGTAGCGCGCGGGGGCGATGTCCGCGCCCAACGCGCCGTCACCGAGGACGGCCCAGCGGCCGACGCCGCCGGTGGCCGGCTCGGCCGGCGTCCAGTCGACCCGGAACAGCGCGTCGCCGACGCCGGCCCGGGAGGCCGCCCGCAGCTGCTCGACCGAGACCGGCCGGGCCCGCAGCGAGGCCACCGCGACGACCGGCGCCCCGGTCTCGTCGGCCACCTGCAGCGACATCGCGTCCGGACCGGCGGGGGCCAGGCGCACCCGCAGCGCGGTCGCGCCGGCCCGGTGCAGGCGCACGCCGTTCCAGGCGAACGGCAGCAGCACCCGCTCGCCGGTGGTGCCGACCAGGCCGGTGTGCAGCGCCGCGTCCAGCACCGCCGGGTGCACGCCGTAGCCGGCGTCCCGGGCCTGTTCGGGTGCCGTGACCTCGCCGAACAGCTCCTCGCCGCGCCGCCACATCGCCCGCAGGCCCTGGAACGACGGGCCGTAGGCGAAGCCGGCGCGGGCGACGGCCTCGTAGAAGTCGTCGACGGACACCTGCTCGGCGCCCTCGGGCGGCCAGACGCCGTCCGCCCGCCACTCGGGCCCGGCGGCCTCGCCGGTGCCGAGGACGCCGCCGGCGTGCCGGGTCCACGGCTGCGGTTCGGCGTCGTCCAGGGTGTCGGGGGCGTCCGGCCGGGAGTAGACGGCGATCGGCCGGCGGCCGGTGCCGTCGTCGGGGCCGACCACCAGCTGCACCTGGCGGGCGTCGTCGCCGGTGAGGACCAGCGGCGCCTCCTGGTCCAGCTCCTCGACGGCCGCGCAGCCGGTCAGCCGGGCGGCGTGCAGCGCCAGGTCCAGGTAGGCGGTGCCGGGCACCACGACGGTGTCCAGCACGACGTGGTCGGCCAGCCAGCGGTGCGAGCGGACGGACAGCCGCCCGGTGAGGATCAGCCCCCCGCCCTCGGCGGGGGTGACGGCGGCGCCGAGCAGCGGGTGCCCGGCCGCCGCGACGCCCAGGCCGGCGGGCTCGGCCGCGGCGGCGTGGGCGGCGTCCAGCCAGTAGCGCTCGCCCTGGAACGGGTACGTCGGCAGGTCGACCCGGCGCCCGGCCGGGCCGCCGAGGACGGCCGACCAGTCCACCGGGACGCCGCGCGCGTGCACCCCGGCGAGGGCGGCCAGCGCGGTCTCCGGCTCCGGGCGGCCCTTGCGCAGCAGCGGCAGGGCGGCGATCGCCGCGGCCCGCTCGCCGGCGCCGTTCTGCGCCAGTGCGGACAGCACGCCGTCCGGGCCCAGCTCCAGGAAGGTGGTGACGCCCTGGCCGAGCAGGTGGCGCACCCCGTCGTGGAAGCGCACCGCCTCCCGGACGTGGCGCACCCAGTACTCGGGCGTGCGGATCTCGGCGCCGTCCACCGGCCGGCCGGTGAGGTCGGAGACCAGCGGGATCAGCGGCTCGCGCAGGGTCAGGCCGGCCAGCACCTCGCGGAACCGGTCGAGCATGCCCGCCATCCGCGGGGAGTGGAAGGCGTGGCTGACGGTCAGCCGCTTGGTGCGCCGGCCCTCGGCGCGCAGCCGCTCGGCCAGCTCGGTGACCGCCGCCTCCTCGCCGGAGACCACCACGGCCCGCGGGCCGTTGACGGCGGCGATGCTCGCCAGCGCCTCCTTGCCGACGAGCAGCGCGGCGACCTCCGCCTCCTCCGCCTCGATCGCCACCATGGCGCCGCCGGCGGGCAGTTCCTGCATCAGCCGGCCGCGCGCGGCGACCGCCGTGACGGCGTCCTCCAGCGAGAACACCCCGGCGACGTGCGCGGCGGCCAGCTCGCCGATGGAGTGGCCGAGCAGGAAGTCGGGCGTCAGGCCCCAGGACTCGACCAGCCGGTACAGCGCCACCTCCAGCGCGAACAGCGCGGCCTGGGTGAACGCCGTCTCGTCCAGCTTTCCCTGCAGCGCGTCGTCCTCGGCGAGCAGCGCCTCGCGCACCGGCAGGCCGGTGCGCTCCGCGAGCAGGGCGCAGACCTTGTCCAGCTCGGCCGCGAACACCGGGAAGCGGGCGTGCAGTTCACGGCCGGCGCCGGCCCGCTGGGAGCCCTGGCCGGTGAACAGGAGGGCGAGCTTGCCGGGGCGGGTGGCGTCGGCGCGGACCAGCTGCGGGGCGGCCGCGCCGGTGCGCAGCGCGTCCAGGCCGGCCAGCAGGGCGGCGCGGTCGGCGCCGAGCAGCACGGCCCGGTGGTCGAGGTCCGCCCGGGCGGTGACGAGCGTGCGGGCGACGTCCGCCGGCTGCCAGTCGGGGTGGGCGGCGACGGCGGCGGCGAGCCGGTCGGCCTGGGCGGTCAGCGCCTGCGGGGTGCGGGCGGACAGCAGCCACGGGGTGACGGCGGGCGCCTCCAGCGGTTCCAGCGGCTCCGGCGGTCCCGACGGCTCCTCGGTGGCGGGGGCCTGCTCCAGGATCACGTGGGCGTTGGTGCCGCTGATCCCGAACGAGGACACCGCCGCCCGCCGGGGCCGGTCGACGGCCGGCCAGGCCCGCCGCTCGGTGGTCAGCTCGACGGCGCCGCGCGACCAGTCGACCTGCGGGGTCGGCTCGTCCACGTGCAGCGTCGCGGGCAGCTCGCCGTGCCGCATCGCCAGCACCATCTTGATCACCCCGGCGACGCCGGCGGCGAGCTGGGTGTGGCCGATGTTGGACTTCACCGAGCCCAGCTGCAGCGGCCGTTCGGCCGGCCGCTCCTTCCCGTACGTGGCCAGCAGCGCCTGCGCCTCGATCGGGTCGCCGAGCCGGGTGCCGGTGCCGTGCGCCTCGACGGCGTCGACCTGGTCGGCCGTCAGCCGGGCGTCGGCCAGCGCCTGCCGGATCACCCGCTGCTGGGCCGGACCGCTGGGCGCGGTCAGGCCGTTGCTCGCGCCGTCCTGGTTGACCGCCGAGCCGCGCACCACCGCGAGCACCGGGTGCCCGTTGGCCCGCGCGTCCGACAGCTTCTCGACCAGCAGCACGCCGACGCCCTCGCCCCACGCGGTGCCGTCCGCCGCCCCCGCGAAGGCCTTGATCCGGCCGTCCGGGGCGAGGCCGCGCTGGCGGCTGAACTCGATGAACATGTGCGGCGCCGCCATCACGGCCGCGCCGCCGACCAGCGCCATCGTGCACTCGCCGTCGCGCAGCGCCCGGCCCGCCAGGTGCAGGGCCACCAGCGAGGAGGAGCAGGCGGTGTCCACGGTGACCGCCGGGCCCTCCAGGCCGAAGGCGTACGAGAGCCGCCCGGAGGCGACGCTGACGGTCGTCCCGGTCAGCAGGTAGCCCTCGGCGCCCTCGGCGGTGTGCGGCCCGGCGGCGTAGCCGAGCGGCGACGCCCCGACGAACACGCCCGTCCGGCTGCCGCGCACCGAGGACGGGTCGATGCCGGCCCGCTCGAACGCCTCCCAGGACGTCTCCAGCAGCAGCCGCTGCTGTGGGTCCATCGCCACCGCCTCGCGCGGGCTGATCCCGAAGAACGCGGCGTCGAAGCGCTCCGCGCCCCGCACGAAGCAGCCGTGCTTCACGTAGCTCCTGCCCGCGGCGTCCGGGTCAGGGTCGTACAACTCCTCGGTGTCCCAGCCGCGTTCGGCGGGGAAGCCGCCGACCGCGTCACGGCCCTCGGCCAGCAGCCGCCAGAAGTCCTCCGGGGAGCGGACGTCCCCGGGGAAGCGGCAGGCCATGCCGACGATCGCGATCGGCTCGTGCCGGGCCTCGGTCAGCCGGCGGTTCTGCTGCTCCAGCCGCTTGGTCTCCTTGACCGAGGCCCGCAGCGCCTCCAGCACCTTGTCCTGTGATGCAGCCATCGTTGGTCTCCGCGCTCTCAGAAGTCGGTGGTGCTGAGGTCGTCGTCGTGGTCGCCGGTGCCGAGCGCCAGGCCGATCAGGTCGTCGGCGTCCATGTCGTCGATCTCGGCCAGCTCGTCCGCCTCGGCCCGGGCCTCGGTGCCCGGTGCCGCCGGACCGTCCGGTCCCGGGCCGCCGGCCAGCGCCAGCAGCGCGTCCAGCAGTCCGGCCGCGCGCAGCCGGGCCGGCGGGATGGTGGCCAGCAGCCGGGCCACCTCGGCGTCCGCCGCCGGGTCGCCGTCCGCCGACTCGGCCCCGGCGGGCGCGAGTTCGTCGAGCAGGAACCGGCCCAGCGCCTCCGGTGTCGGGTGGTCGAAGACCAGCGTGGCGGGCAGCCGCAGCCCGGTGGCCGCGCCCAGCCGGTTGCGCAGCTCGACGGCCGTCAGCGAGTCGAAGCCGAGCTGCTTGAACGCCTGGGCGGGCTGGATCGCGTCGTCCGTGGCGTGGCCGAGCACGACGGCGGCGTGGCCGCGCACCAGGTCCAGCAGCACCCGCGCCCGGCCGGCCTCGGGCAGCCCGGCCAGCCGGCCGGCCAGCGCCGAGCGCCCGCCGTCGCCGCCGGCCGCCGCCGCCGTCCGCCGGGCGGTGCCGCCGACCAGCTGCTTCAGCAGCGGCGGCACCGGGCCGGCGGCGAACGCGGCGCGGGCCGCCGGGACGTCGAGCTTCATCGCCACCAGCTGCGCCTGGTCGGCGCGCAGCGCGGCGCTGAACAGGGCCAGGCCCTCGGTGTCGCCGAGCGGGCTGATCCCGGAGCGGCGCATCCGGGTCAGGTCGGCCGCGTCCAGGTGGCCGGTCATCGCGCTGGCCTGCTCCCACAGGCCCCAGGCGACGGCGAGGCCGCTCGCGCCCTCGGCCCGGCGGCGCTGGGCGAGCGCGTCGAGGAAGGCGTTGGCGGCCGCGTAGTTGCCCTGGCCGGGGCCGCCGAGCACGGCGGCGGAGGAGGAGAACAGGACGAAGGCGGCGAGGTCGGCGTCCCGGGTCAGTTCGTGCAGGTGCCAGGCGGCGTCCACCTTCGGGCGCAGCACGTTCTCCAGCTGGGCGGGGGTGAGCGAGGCGATCACCGCGTCGTCCAGCACGCCGGCCGCGTGCACCACGCCGGTCAGCGGGTGCGCGGCGGGGACGGCGGCCAGCACCTCGGCGAGCGCGGCGCGGTCGGCGGTGTCGCAGGCGGCGATGGTCACCTCGGCGCCGAGCGCGGCGAGTTCGGCGCGCAGCTCCTCGGCGCCGGCGGCGGCCGGGCCGCGCCGGCCGAGCAGCAGCAGGTGGCGCACGCCGTGCTCGGCGACCAGGTGGCGGGCGACCAGGCCGCCCAGCACGCCGGTGCCGCCGGTGATCAGCACGGTGCCGTCCGGGTCCAGCGCGGTCGGCATGGTGAGCACCACCTTGCCGGTGTGCCTGGCCTGGCTCATGAACCGGAACGCGTCCAGCGCGCGCCGCACGTCCCAGGTGGCGGCGGGCAGCGGCCGCAGCACGCCGCTCTCGAACAGCGGCATCAGTTCGCGGGTCATCCGGCCGATCCGCTCGTAGCCGGCCTCGATCAGGTCGAACCACAGGTAGCTGGTGCCGGGGTGGTCGGCGGCGACCTGCTCCGCGTCGCGGATGTCGGTCTTGCCCATCTCGACGAACCGGCCGCCCTCGGGCAGCAGCCGCAGCGAGGCGTCGACGAACTCGTTGGCGAGCGAGTTCAGCACCACGTCCACGCCCCGGCCGCCGGTGGCCTCGCGGACCCGCTGCTCGAAGTCGAGGCTGCGGGAGGAGGCGATCCGGTCCTCGGGGACGCCGAGGGCGCGCAGGGTCTCCCACTTGGCGGGGCTGGCCGTGGTGTACACCTCGGCGCCCAGGTGGCGGGCGAGCTGGGTGGCGGCCATGCCGACGCCGCCGGTGGCCGAGTGGATCAGCACCGACTCGCCGGGGGACAGGTGGGCGAGGTCGACCAGGCCGTAGTAGGCGGTGAGGAAGGCGATCGGCACGGTGGCGCCGTCGGTGAAGCTCCAGCCGGCGGGCAGCGGGACGAGCAGCCGGTGGTCGACCACGGCGACCGGGCCGAACGAGCCGGGCACCATGCCCGTCACCCGGTCGCCGGGGGCGAAGCCGGTGACGTCCGGGGCGACGTCGAGCACCAGGCCGGCGGCCTCGCCGCCCATCACGTCCTGGTTGACCATGCCGAGGCCGAGCAGCACGTCGCGGAAGTTCATGCCCGCGGCGCGGACGGCGATGCGCACCTGGCCGGGGGCGAGCGGCGCGCCGGCGTCGGGGTGGGGCAGCAGGGCGATGTTCTCCAGGGTGCCCTTGCCGGTGGTGTCGAGCCGCCAGTGCTCGGCGTCGGCCGGCGGCTGCAGCAGCCGCTCGGTGCCCGCCCGGACCAGCCGGGGGGCGAGCAACCGGCCGCCGCGCAGGGCCAGTTGGTCCTCCTCGGTGGCGAGCGCGGCGGCCACCGCGGCCCGCGAGGCGGGGTGGCCGTCCAGGTCGAGCAGGACGAACCGGCCCGGGTGCTCGGTCTGGGCGGAGCGCAGCAGCCCCCACAGCGGGGCCTGGACGAGGTCGCGCACGGCCTCGCCCTCGGCGGCGCCGACCGCGCCCCGGGTGAGCAGCACCAGGCGGGCGGCGGCGAACCGCTCGTCGGCCAGCCACTGCTGCAGGAGCGTCAGGAGGCGCTCGGTCGCGGCCCGGACGGCCGCCGGGGCGGGCTGCTCCGGGTCGGTGACGGCGGCCGGCACCAGGACGGCGTCCGGGACGGTCGCGCCGCGGTCGACGGCCTCGGCCAGCGCGGCCAGGTCCGGGTGGGCGGGGAGCGCGAGGGACGCGTCGTCGCCGAGCAGCACCAGGGTGGCGGCCGGGGCCGCCGCGGGGGCCGGCAGCTCGGCCCACTCCACCGCCAGCAGCGGGTCCGCGTCCTCGGCGCGGGCGGCCCGCAGCTGCTCCTCGGCGACCGGGCGGCTGAGCAGCGACGCCACCCGGGCCACCGGGGCGCCGGCGCCGTCGGCGACCCGCAGCGAGACGCCCTCCGCGCCCTCCGGGGCCAGGCGCACCCGCAGCGCGGTCGCGCCGGTGGCGTGCAGGGTCACCCGGTCCCAGGAGAACGGCAGCCGGACCTGGCCGGGCCCGGCGGCCGCGGCCGCGTGCAGGGCGGCGTCCAGCAGGGCCGGGTGCAGGCCGAACCGGGCGGCGTCCTCGTGGAGTTCGCGCGGCAGCCGGACCTCGGCGAACAGCTCCTCGCCGCGCTTCCAGAGCGCGGTCAGGCCCTGGAACGCGGGGCCGTAGCCGAGGCCGTCCTCGGCGAGGCGGGAGTACAGGCCCTCGACGTCCACCGGCTGCGCGCCGGCCGGCGGCCAGGCGGCGAGGTCCCAGTCGGGCCGCTCGGCGCCGGCGGCCAGCAGGCCGGTCGCGTGCCTGGTCCAGGGCCGCTCGGCGTCGGGCCGGGAGTGGACGGTGAGCGGGCGCCGCCCGGTGTCGTCCGGGGCGCCGACGCGCAGCTGCAGCTGGACGGAGCCGTCCTCGGGCAGCATCAGCGGCGCCTGGAGGGTGAGCTCGTCGAGGACGTCGCAGCCGGCCTGGTCGCCGGCGTGGACGGCGAGTTCGACCAGCGCGGTGCCGGGCAGCAGGACGGTGCCCCAGACGGCGTGGTCGGCCAGCCACGGGTGGGTGGCCACCGACAGCAGGCCGGTGAGGACGAGCTCGTCGCCGTCCGGCAGCGGCAGCAGCGCGGTGAGCAGCGGGTGCCCGGTGGCGGTGAGGCCGGCGGCCCGGGGGTCGGCGCCGGTGGCGGGCGCGTCGAGCCAGTACCGCTCGCGCTGGAAGGCGTAGGTCGGCAGATCGACGGTGCGGCCGGCGGGGCCGAGGCCCGGCCAGCGGACGGCGGCGCCCTGCACGTGGGCCTCGGCGAGCGAGGTGAGCAGGCGGCGCGGGCCGCCCTCGCCGCGGCGCAGGGTGCCGACGACGGCGGCGGTGCGGTCGGCGCTGTCGGCGGTGTCCTGGACGGCGGCGGTGAGCACCGGGTGCGGGCTGGCCTCGACGAAGGCCCGGTGCCCGGCGGCGAGCGCGGCGAGGGTGGCGTCGGTGAAGCGGACGGTCTGCCGCAGGTTGGTGTACCAGTAGGCGGCGCCCAGTTCGGTGGTGTCGATCAACTCGCCGGTGACGGTGGAGAAGAACGGGACGTCCGCGGCCTTCGGGGTGATCCCGGCGAGGGCTTCGGCGAGGCGGGCCTCGATGGCTTCGACGTGCGGGGAGTGCGAGGCGTAGTCGACGTCGATGCGGCGGGCGCGGATCTCCGACTGCTCGCAGTGGGCGAGGAGTTCGTCGAG
>NZ_JZKH01000093.1 GCF_000961885.1 Streptomyces rubellomurinus | reverse complement strand
GGCCTTCCGGCTGTCTGTGCGCCGCCAGGGACTCGAACCCCGGACCCGCTGATTAAGAGTCAGCTGCTCTAACCAACTGAGCTAGCGGCGCCTGCTGACAGAGAAGACTCTAGCAGCGCCGTGCGTCCGGGCCAAAATCGAATACCGGCCGCCCGCCGTTCACCCCCCGGCCAACTCAGCCGATGGTCAGCGCGGCCGGGTCGGCGAGGGGCGGGGCGTCCGCCTCGCGCGCCGCCCGGACGCAGGCCCACAGCACCACCGAGGCGCCGGGCAGCCAGGGCTCGCGCTCCTCCGGGGCGACGATCCACCGCCCGGAGCCCTGCCCGGGGGACTCGGGGCCGTGCACCATCCGCTGGACCGGCGGCACCGTCACGGTGTCGCCCCGGCCGTGGCACAGCAGCGGCGGCACGTCCCTGGCCCACTCCTCCCAGGCCAGCAGCCGGCGCAGCCGGGGCGCCGCGCCCGGCTGGACGAACAGCAGGGTCCGGCCGCGGTAGGCCGCCACCGGGCCGCAGCCGGGGCCGGAGGCCCACAGCTCGTCCAGCACCCGGCGGCCGAACAGGCCCGGCATGCTGATCACGTCGAAGGCGCGCCCGCAGGGCAGCACCGAAGGCGCCCACGGGCGGTCCTCCCAGAGGGCGCGCATGCTGCGCGGGTACTCACTGGCGGAGGCGAGCCAGGCCTCCCCGGCCACGGTCACGTACTCCACCGACTGGTGCGTCCAGATGTCCACGCACAGCAGCCTGCGCGGCGGGCGGGCCCGGCGGGGCGGAAAGCGCGGTTCGCCGGACACGGCGGCGGGTCATCGCGTACCATCCGCCGCTGGCATATGCCAGAGGTCAGTCCTCGTGGCGGCGCGGCTGGAGCAGGCCCCTGCCGTACTCGATCATCTTGGCGGCGTAGTCGGGCGTCCAGTCCGCCCGCTGCGCGATCTCGGCGGGCGGCAGCGCGTCGAAGCGGCGAGGGTCGGCCAGCTGCGCGGCCGCGACCGCCTGGAAGTCCGTGGCCCGCTCGGCGGCCGCCCGGAAGGCCAGCGCCAACTCGGTGGAGCGGCGCAGCAGCTCGGCCGGGTCCTCGATCGACTCCAGGTCGAAGAATCGTTCCGGCTCGGCCTCGGCAGCCTGCGGCTCGAACCGCAGCTCCGCGGGGCGCAGGCGCCTGGTGGGCTCGGTCGACTCTGCACGGGAGTCGGGCATGGACGGACACCTCCGGGGTCTGAGGGTGGGGTGGGCGGGGGGTTCCGGGCCGGCCCGCCCGGTCGTGGCCGTCGTCCATTGTCTCGCGGAGACGGCCGGTAGCGGAACGGTGCGCGTGCGGGCGCTATTCCCGGGCCGCGCGCCGGACTTCCCGGAGCGCGCCGGTCCGTCGCTCCGGGCGCCGCGCATCCGGATCGCACGCGAACCGGTTGTCCCGGGTGTCCGCGCCGTCCACCGCACCGGGAGCCATGCATGCGTCTGCTCAAGGCCCTGCCCGTCCTCGTCCTGCCCGCCCTCGCCCTGCCGTCGGCCCTGCTGCTCGCCGGAGCCCCGGCGGCGGCCGCCGCCGAGACCGCGAAGGTGGTCAGCGGGCCGCCGAGCAGCCCGGGCGGCGTCTCCACCGCCACCTGCCCGCTCGGCACCCACCTGACCGGCGGCGGCTACCGGCTCCAGCCCGACGCCGCCGGCCCGGTCCGCGCCAGCGGGCCGACCACCGACGCCACCGGGTGGAGCGCCCAGGCCGAGCACGGCTCGGTGGTCGCCTTCGCCGTGTGCGAGACGGAGGACTGACCCTCAGCGCAGGTGGACCCGGTGGCCGCTCAGGTGCTGGAGCACCTGGTGGTTGGCCTCCCAGCCGTCCGGGAAGGCCACCGGGACGCCCAGCTGCACCGGCTCGGTGGCCGGGTGCTCGTCCAGCAGCTCGGCGATCCCGGCCCGGGCCACCACGATGCAGGCGTGCCGGTGCCGGGAGGCGAGCACGCACAGCCGGCCGGTCTCCAGGTGGAAGGCGGTCGCGTCGGGGCGGCCGGAGAGCGGGTGCAGCACCACGGTGACGTCGTACTCGCGGCCCTGCAGCCGGTTGGCGGTGTCCACCGTGACGGCCGGCCCGGCCGCGCCGTCCACCGGGACGCCCACCGCCACCAGCGCGGCGCGGACGGCCGCCGCCTGGTCCCGGTGGGCGGTGCCGACCGCGATCCGGTCCGCGGTGAGCGGGCCCTCGCCCTGCTCGGAGTGGGCGGTCAGCCCGCGCTCCAGCAGCCGGCGGACGGTGGCCGCGACGGCCGCCACCGCCTGCGGGTCGGTCCGCACGGTGTGCCGGGCGGGCAGTTCCAGCAGTGCCCAGCCGTGCTCGGCGGCCCGGTCGATCACCGCGTCCAGCGCCGAGCCGTCCGGGCGGACGGCGACGGCCAGCCGGCGGTCGTCCGGGCCGGTGCCCGAGCGGAACGGCGTGTACGGGTAGAACGCCCGCGAGATCAGCGGCGCCGCGCTGGCGGGCAGCCGCCAGGAGACCGGCAGCCGGTGCGGCTCGATCTGCGGGTTGTGCGCCAGCAGCGTGACCACCGCGCTGCCGGACGGGTCGTACGACAGGCCGGCCCACTGCTCGGTGCCGACCACGGTGAACGGGTCCAGCTGGCCCGGGTCGCCGACGAACAGCGCCCGCTCGAACAGCCGGGCCACGGCGAGCAGCGCGTCCGAGCGCATCTGGTACGCCTCGTCGACGATCGCGTGCCGCCACGGCGCCTCGGCCCGCACCCACTGCCACTTGGCCGAGGTGGAGATCACCACGTCGTGCTCGACCAGGTCGGCGACCTTGTCGGAGGGCGTCACGTTGGCGTGCGCCAGCACCTCCGGGCCCGGCCGGGAGTCCGCCGCGTGCAGCCGGCCGATCGTCAACTCCGGCGCCTTCTCGGCCAGTCGGCCGACCAAGTCGTCCACCTGGCCGTTCGTCTGGGCGACGATCATCAGCCGCTCGCCGGCCGCCACCAGCTCGCGGGCGGCCCGCACCACCAGGGTGGACTTGCCCGCGCCGGGCGGGGAGTCCACCACCACGCCGCGCGGGGCGCCGGCCGGCGGGCGGACGGTGGCCGCCAGGATCCGGGCCACAGCGGCGTCGGCGGCCGCGCCCGGGTGCTGCCCGCTGATCGATTCGGTCATCACTCCCACTCCTCGGAGGCGGACGGGACGGCGGGCACGGGCGCGCCGCCGGGCGGGCCGCCGTGCGTCCACGGGGTGTCGTCCGGCTCGGGCAGCGGCGCGGACTGGCGGGCCGTCAGCTCGAACAGGGTGAAGGTGACCGACTCGCCGGGCTCGGGCAGGCTGCCCGGCTCGGGCTCCTTCCTGCGGCCCATGCCGGACAGCACCCGCAGGGTGACGGTCCCCTCGGCCGGGTCGACGGCGACGATCTCGGCCTTCTGCGCGGAGGGCCCGTGTACGCGGTGCGCCTCCCGGCCGAGGTCGGCGTGCGGGCGGTCGGCGGTGCGCAGGGTGACCAGCGGGCGGGGCTTGGGGGAGCGGCCGGTGGTGTCGTAGTCCGGCACCACCTCGGTCACCACGCCCGCGAACGCCTCGCCGGCCAGCCGGTGCTCGGCCATCGCCAGCGGGTCGTCCAGGGCCTCCTGGACGTCCAGCCGGGTCTGCTCGCGCTCGCGCTGGGCGAGCTTGCGGGCGGCGGTGACGGCGTCGTCCTGCCGGGGCTGCGGCGGCTCGCCGGCCGCCAGACGGTCCCGGTGGCCGGTGTAGGACCAACGGTCGCCGGTCCAGCGCTCCTCCAGATGGCCGGCCGGCGGGAGGGCGCGCAGCAGGTCCAGGCCGTGCCAGACGTCCCGCCAGGTGGGCAGCAGGACGGCCGCGAGCACCTGCTCCAGCTGCCCGACCGCGTCCTTGACGGCCGTGCGGGCCCGCTCGGCGGCGGCCTCGTCCCGCTGTTCGGCGCTGTGCTGCAGTGCGGCGACCGCCGCGTCGTAGCGGGCGATCGCGGGCGCGAGCACGAACTCGTCGAAGCGCGGGTCGGTGGCCGGCCCGGCCGGCGGGTGCAGCAGCTGCCCCTGCCCGTCCCGGGCGGACTCGGCCCGCTCGGCCGCCTGCGCGCCGGTCAGCCCGGGCGGCGGGGCGTGCCAGGCCAGCAGCGCGGCCAGGTGCTGGTCCTCCAGGTGGCTCTGGCCGGTGGCCCAGTGCCGGGCGAGCAGGCCGGTCATCGGCAGCAGCAGGCTGGAGCCGGGCACCTGGGCGCGGTCGGTGAGGTGGGTCAGCCAGCGGCCGAGCAGCGGCACCCGGGCCGGCGCCGGGTACGGGCCCGGCTCCTCGTCCTCGACGGTGCGGCGGAACCGGGTCGAGCGGCCGATCAGCGCGAGGTGCCGCACGCCCGCGCCGTTCGGCACGATCAGCTGCGGCGCGTCGGCGCACAGCTCGCGGAACACCTGGGTCTTCTCGCCGGTCTCCGGGTCCTTCTCGGAGCCCTCGATCTGCTCCACGTCGCCGGCGAAGGACTCCAGGTAGGGCAGCAGGTCGGCGGCCAGCTCGGCCAGGAAGTCGAACCGCAGGGTGCGGTTGAGCGGCTGCGGCACCAGGTGCAGCCGGGGGGCGTCCCGGTCGGTGCCCAGCATGACGGCGAGCGGGGCGCCGGACTCACCGGCCGCGGTCAGCGGGACCAGCACCATCGGGCGGTCCGACAGGTGCCGGTGCCGGACGGTGGCCAGCGGCTCGGCCCGCCCGCTGCGGACGGCCTGCAGCCGGGCGAGGGTGGTCAGCAGGCTCATGCGCCCGCCTCGCTTCGCTCGGCAGGGGCATTCGCCCACGCGCGCCTTTCGATGATTCGCTCGCTGCGCTCGCTCATGCGCCCGCCCCGCTTCGCTCGGCAGGGGCATTCGCCCACGCGCGCCTTTCGACGATTCGCTCGCTCATGCGCCCGCCTCGGCGCTGGCACCGGCCCCGACCCCAGCGCCCACCGCGACGCCGAGCGCTTCCGCGCGCAGGGCGGCCGCGTAGGCCAGGCGTTCGGCGGCGTCGTCCGTGCCGTCCGCGCCGGTGGCGGCGGCCAGCGCGGCGGACACCGTCCGGATGCTGCCCAGCTCGCCGCGCACGCCCCGGCCGAGCTGCTCGACCCGGTCGTCGCAGCGGGCCCGCGCCCGGCAGTGGAAGCCGAGTTCGCAGGTGGACAGGCAGTCCGGGCTGTAGGCGGCGGGCATCGTCTCGACGGCGGCGGTCAGCTGCTCGGAGGTCCGGGCGGGCACACCGTCCTGGTCGGCCGCGAGGTCGAAGTCGGTACCCGCGGGCAGCTCGGCGAGCAGCCGGCCGATGTCGGTCATCCGGCTCAACTGGCGGCGGGTGGTGGCGAGTTCGCGCCGGACGTCGACGGCGACCGCGGTCGGCCGGTTGCCGAAGTCCTTCGGGCAGACCAGCAGCACGCTGGTGCGGGGGCTGCCCGGCAGCCGCTGCTCGGTGTAGGGGTCGGCGGCGAGCGGACGGCCGGCGGCCGCGGCGGCGTGCTGCTGGAGCGCCAGCACGTACACGGCGGCCTGGCGGGCGGCGGCGCCGACCTTGGCCGGGTCCGCGCTGCCGTCCAGCACCGGGAAGGACTTGATCTCGACCACCGTGCACCGCCCGCCGTGCACCACCAGCGCGTCCGGCTCCAGGTAGGCGGCGCTGCCGGCCACCTCCAGCCGCAGCATCGGGTGGTCCAGCAGGGTCCAGGCCTCGGGCTCGGCGGCGGCCCGGGCCAGCGCCTCGGCCGTCCGGTCGGCCCGGACGGCGGGGCCGGAGCGGTGCAGCAGGTCCGGCACCTCCAGCGGGGCGCCGTCGCCGGCGGGGAGTCCGAGGTGTGCGCGCAGCGGCTCCAGCAGCGCGGCGTAGTCGTCCGCCTTCAGCCGGGACTCGAAGATCACGCCGCGGGCGATCGCGAACGGGGACTGCCCGAACGGGGCGGGGCGGCCCAGCCGGGCGGCCAGCGCGGTCTTGTCCACCCCGGCCGCGTCGAGCACGGCACGGCGGTGGCAGCCGGGATTGGCGGCGAGCGCGGCGAGGGAGCGGGCGTTCAGGCTGCGCTGGGGGGCCGGTCCGCGCAGCTCGGCGAGCCGCTGGGCGAGCGGCTCAGCGGGCCCGCCGAGCGGGACGTTCGTCGAGACGTTCATGGTGCGGCCCAGTGTCGCATCCGGGTCCGACAACGCGGTGCGGACCGGCCCGTTCCGGCCGGAACCGGGCAGCGGGAGGGGGCGCCGGGCAGGGCGCGGGCGGGTGGGGGATCATGGAGCCCGGTGCTCAAGGGTGAGACCGACCGTTGACCGCCCCGCTGCGAGGAGCCCCCCATGCCCGCCCGAATCGTGCTGGTCCGCCACGGCGAGACCGCGTGGTCGGCCACCGGCCAACACACCGGCCGCACCGACATCCCGCTGACCGAGGAGGGCCGCGCGATGGCCCGGGCGCTCGGCGTCCGGCTCGCCGAGGCCCCGTGGAACGGGCTGCCGGACGCGCTCGTCTACACCAGCCCGCTCGGCCGCGCCAAGGAGACCTGCGAGCTGGCCGGCTTCGGCGACCGCGCGGTCGAGCGCCCCGAACTGCTGGAGTGGGACTACGGGCAGTACGAGGGCCGCACCGGCGCCGACATCCGCGCCACCGACCAGCCCGGCTGGCTGATCTGGCGCGACGGCGTGCCCGGCGGGGAGAAGCTCTCCGAGGTCGCCGCCCGGGTCGACGGCTTCCTCGCCGAACTCAACGACGAGCACGGCGTCCCCGCGCCGGACACCACGACCATGCACTGCGCCGACCGGGACGTCGTCCTGTTCGCGCACGGCCACCTGCTGCGCATCCTGGCCGCCCGCTGGCTGGGCCTGCCGCCCGAGTTCGCCCAGCGGTTCAAGCTCGGCACGGCGGCGCTGTGCGTGCTGTCCTGGGAGTACGGCGCGCCGGCGGTCGAGGTCTGGAACGACCTCTCCCACCTGGACGGGCTGAACTCCGGCCACTGACCCGGACTCTGACCCGGCCTCTGGCCCGGCCTCTGGCCCGGCCACTGACCCGGCCACTGACCCGGCCGGTGGCGGCTCGTCTGCTCGTCGGCCCGCCCCGCTCGTCCGCCCGTCAGGCCGCCGCGGACCGGTCGTACCCGGCCAGGAAGCGGCGGACCTCCGGCACCGCGGCGTGCGCGCGCAGCCGCTCGGCGGTGTCCGCGAGCATGCCCCGGACGCGGGCCGAGCGGACCTGCTCGAACAGCACCACGGCGGTGTCGCCGTGGTGCGCCGCCCCCGCCAAGTCCCCCCGGCCGAGCCGGTCGTGGGCCAGCTCGGCGGTGTACAGCGCCCGGTTGCGGACGAACTGCGGCTCCTGGAGGTCGATGGCCAGCAGGGCCTGCTCGCTGGCGCGGTCCCAGTCGCCGAGCGCCGACCAGCACTGGGACTGCAGCCCGGCGATCTCGGCCTCGCCGAAGAAGGACATCCACTCCGGGTCGGCCTCCGAGGGGCCGCGGTCGAACAGCACGTACGCCCGGGTGAGCGCCCGTTCGCAGGCGGCGCGGTCCCGCAGCACGGCCCAGGCGCCGGCCTCGCGCATGGCGAGCAGCGCGAGCAGCCGGTCGGAGTCCAGCTGTCGGGCGGCGGCCTGCCCGGCCTGGGCGGCGCGCAGCGCCTCGCGCGGGCGCCCCGCGTCCCGGGCCAGGAACGCGCTGTTGCAGAAGACGTGCGCCTCCAGCGCGGAGTCGCCGGCCATCCGGGCGGTGGCGAGCGCCTCCGCGTAGAACGAGCGGGCGTCCGCGAGCCGGTTCGAGTCGTGCGCCAACCAGCCCACCGAGATGGCGAGTTCGCCGGCCCCGGCCTGGAGCCGGCGCTCCGTCTCGAGGCCGTACTCGCCGTCGTTGAGCAGGACGTAGGCGTGGCGCAGCGACTGGCCGGCGAGCTCGTACAGGGCGTCGGCGCCGTGCGCGTCGTCGGCCAGCCGGATGTCCCGGACGGCCTGTTCGACGCCGAGCACCTCGGCGGTGCCGACCCGGCGCGGCGGCGGCACCGGCCCGGGGCGGCCGGGCACGAAGCCGGCCCGGCCGGCGTCGGACATCGGGCCGGCGTCGAACAGGGCGGCCCGGGCGGCGGCGCCGTCGCCCACCGCGGGGAAGCGGCCGGCGGTGGGGCCGGTCGCGGCCGCGGCCGGCCGGTCGATGCCGATCACGGTGGCCAGCGCGGTGGTGCCGCCGGCCAGGAACGTACGGCGACGCACGTCGTCGTTCTCCTCGTCGAGATGGGGCGATCCGCCGGGCCCCCTGGGCCCCGCGCCGGCACCCGGCCGCGACGGCCCGTCCGGAGCGGCGGAATCCGCGTACGGCGAGGCAGCGTACGGGAGTTGAGTGGAGAGCGGTGAGCGCGGGGCGGGCAGGGGCGGGAACGGCGGATGGAGCGGAGCCGCCTCGCCGCCCCCCGGTCCGCCGTCCACCGGGCGGCGGCGGACGGCGGACCGGGGCGCGAAGCCGAGGTCGGTGAGCGTGCGGCCCGGCCACATGTGCCGGAACACCCGCTCGTAGGCGTAGTTGGGGCAGCGGATCTCACCGGACTCGACCCGCCCGACGTACCGGGCGTCGCAGGACACGTGCTCGCCGATCTCGCGGGCGGCCCGGCGCACCGCCATGGCGAACTCGCCGGGGGAGCGGTCGCCGCGGAGGGTGCGCATCACGGTGTTGGGGGACGGTCGGTCGGGCTCGGCCGGTGGGGTGGCTGCCATGGGGGCGACAGTACTCGGAGTCACCGACCGGACACAGCGGGTTTGCGGGAGGTCTGCTGTCAATTCGGGAGGAAACGGACGATGTTGTGGGTAATCCGCCATGAAATGCCATGCCTTGCTGTAAGGCGCCCCGTGGCCTCGGGTGCCTCCGCCGCGTTGTCCTGGTACGTGGAAGCCCCGGCCGCCGCCCCCGCCGGCCCCCACCCGCGGCGGAGGAGCTTCCGACCCGACGAGGTACCCGCACGAGGTGTCCGTGCGCGGCACCCGGGCGAGGTACGGACGAGGTATAGAGCGAGGTATGGAGGAGGGCCCGTGATGGCCACCGGACTGCCGCAGTACCGCCCCGTCGCCGGGCGCGCCCCCGCCGGCGCCGCACCGGCCCTGCTGCCCGACCCCGCCGACGACCGGATCCCCGGCCGGGGCCCGGTCGAGGGCGGCAGAGCCCCCTGCGGCGGCCCCCGCCGCGACCGCACCGCACCCCCCGAGGGCGCCCTCGTCACCAGCTGCGACACCGTGACGGTCGCCCTGCGGCACGGCCTGGAGGCCGTCGACATCCTGCGGCTGCGCCGCGCCTGCGGAGCCGTCCTGCAGAGCCGCAGCGGCAGCACCGTCGCCTTCCTCGTCCCGGCCGGCACCCGGGAGACCTGGCACCTGCCCGGCAGCACCTGTACGGCGGGCGCCCTGCTCCCCGCCGCCACCGACCCGCGCTGGGTGATCCCCCCGGCCGGCGCCGATTGCGCCGCCCGTCCCACCGACGCCTGGGTGCTCCGCTCCGCCCTCTGCGAGGCCGCCTGCACGCTCACCGCAGGCGGCCTCGGGCCGTTCTAGGCGTTCCCGGAGCGTGTCCCGCGGATCCCGCCGGGTTCGCGCGCCTCGGCCACCAGCCGGGCGTGACCTCCGGCCGGATCCACCCGGCACGCCCCTGAGCTGCGCGGCCGCCCGTCCCGATCGAGAGCGTGTTCGGTTCTGCGGCGATAATGGCCGCCATGGGACGAAGCAGCCGAAGCAGCAGATCCGGCCGCGGCGGTGCGCCGGCGGCGGCGCCGACCGCCGCGACCGGCGCGGGCGGCTCGGCGGGCGCGACCGGCTCGACGGGCCGCAGCCACGCACAGGGGCCGCTCAGCCGCCAGGTCGGCTCCGGGCTGGCCGAGCTGCGCCCCGACCGGGACCGCCCCGCCGCCTGGTCGCTGCTCATCGACGGTGCCCCGCAGTCCCTCGTCGACCTCGCCGACCCCACCCACCTCGGCTTCGAGTACCAGCGCCGGCTCGGCCACGTGATCGACCTCGTCGCCCCGCCCGGCCGCCCGCTCACCGTCCTGCACCTCGGCGGCGGAGCCCTCACCCTGGCCCGCTACGTGGCCGCCACCCGGCCGCGCTCCCGGCAGCAGGTCGCCGAGATCGACACGGAGCTGACCGAACTCGTCCGCGCCGAACTCCCGCTGGAACGCGGCTGGCAGATCAAGGTGCGCGGCGCCGACGCCCGCAGCGTGCTGGAACGCACCCCCGAAGGCGCCGTCGACCTCGTCATCACCGACGTCTTCTCCGGCGCCCGCACCCCGGCCCACTGCACCACCGTCGAGTTCACCGCCCTCGCCGCCCGCGCCCTCGCCCCGGGCGGCTGGTACGCCGCCAACATCGCGGACGGCTCGGCGCTGCCCTTCGCGCGCTCCCAGATAGCCACCCTCGGCGCGGTCTTCCCCGAACTGTGCCTGATCGCCGACCCCGCCGTCCTGCGCGGCAAGCGCTTCGGCAACCTCGTCCTGGCCGCCGCCCACACCCCCCTCCCGATCGCCGAACTCACCCGCCGGGTCGCCTCCGACCCCGCCCACGCCCGCGTCGAACACGGCCGCCCCCTCACCGACTTCGCCGCCGGCGCCACCCCGGCCACCGACGCCACGGCCGCCCCGTCCCCGGCGCCACCGCCGGGCGTCTTCCGCTGACGCGCACCGCGGCCGCTGCGGCCGGTCGCCTCCGCCGCCGGGTCGTACGCAGCCGCGCTGCTCCCGAAAACCGTTTGCAGGCGACCGAGTTGCGGCTCACAATGGCGCCGTCACCGATCGGAGGGGGCGTCATGCAGATCAGACCGGCTCGGCCGGGCGAGGCCGCGCAGCTCACCGACCTCGCCCTGCGGTCCAAGGCGCACTGGGGTTACGACGAGGCGTTCATGGCCGCCTGCCGCGAGGAGCTGACCGTCGACGCCGCCGCGATCGAGCGGGGCTTCGTGGAGCTGGCCGAGGAGGACGGCCAGGTGCTGGGCTTCGTCGCGCTGACCGCCGTCCCGCCGGGCGGCGCGCTGGACATGCTGTTCGTCGACCCGCCGGCGATCGGCCGGGGTGTCGGCCGGGCGCTGTTCGAGCACGTGCGCGGCCGGGCCGTGGCGCTTGGCCTGCGCCGGTTCACCATCGACTCCGACCCGAACGCCGAGCGCTTCTACCTGGCGATGGGCGCGGTCCGCGTCGGCGCCACGCCTTCCGGCTCGATACCCGGGCGGGAACTCCCGCTGCTGGTCGTGGAGCTGGCCCCGGCGGGCTGAGCCGCCGTGGCCGACCCCGGTGCCCGCGCGTCAGCCTGCCGTCCTCCCCGCATCCTCCCGCTCAGTGTCCGCGCGGCAGTCCGCGGTGCTTGCACATGGCGGCGCCGGTGAGCAGGAGTCCGGCGGCGATGGGGGCGAGGACGGCGGTCGCGGTGGCGGAGCCGTCCACCGTCGTCACCGTGGCGGTGTCGGCCAGGGCGAGTTCCTCGGGCGCCGCGGCACCGACCGGCGTGGTGGTGGGCGCGGTGGCGCTCCGCGCGGGGTTCGCGCCCCCGTCCGGTGCGGCCGGGGCGCCGGGCCCGTCCGTCGTGCCCGTGGCGTCCCGGGCCGGGCGCGCGGTGGCGGCTCCGGACGGCAGCTGCGCTTCGGCGGGCCGGGTGGTGGCGGCCCGCTGTCGGGGGACGGTGGGCAGGTCGGTGGGTTCGCCCGCGCGGGTGGCGCGTGGTTCGGCGGGCCGGGTCTGGGCGGGGATGCCGCCGAGCAGGCCGGAGGCGAGAGCGAACGCGTCCGGCAGGGCCGCCCGTTCGCCGGGCAGGGGCAGCCCGCCCGCCCGGACGCGTTCCCGGAGGCCGTCGCCGTCCGGGGGCCCGACCGGTCCGGGGGCGTTGGCCGCTCCGTTCCCGGCGGCCGGCCCCTGCCCGGCGGACCGTCCGGCTGACTGCCCGTCGCGCGCCGTCCCGTCGTGAACGGCCCGGTCGCGCCCGTCCCCGTTCCGTACGCCTCCGCCCGGCGCGTCCCCGCCCGGCGCGGTCCCGCCCGGTGCGGTCCCGTGCTGAGCGGTCCCGCCGTAGGGGGCTCGGCGGACGGCCGGGTGGGGTTGATCGGCGGCGGGGTCGGCGGTCACCGCGTAGGCCGCGGGGGTGCCGAAGCCCCAGAGCTGGGCGAGCAGGGCCCCGCCGGCCGCGGCGACGCGCGGGCGGGGCAGCCACCGGCCGATCGTGTGCCGCGCACCGGTGGCCGCACCTGCGGCCGCACCGGTGACGCCGCGGGGGGCGGGTTCCTGGGGATCGGTCGCGTGATTGGCTCGCACGTGAATCGAGAACGAGCCGATGGGCGGCCAGGTCACGCCTGCCGTCACGCCTGCCGTCTCGGCCGCCGTGCCGCCTCCCGTCACGCGCGCCGTCGCGGGCGGTCATCGCGCCGGTGGCCCCGCGGGTCCCGCGTCCGGGGCCACCGGCCGTGCGGCGGTCAGGAGTTGGGGCGGAGCGTCCAGGTGACCGTCATCACACCGGTGACGGCGCCGTCGGCGCGGGTGATCTCGACGGTGACCGGGAACTCGGGGCGGCCGCCGGCGTCCAGCTCGGCGACGACCTCGGCGGCCGGGCGGCCGAGCACGGCGGTGGCGGTGACCTCGCCCATGGCGAGCTTCTTGTAGGCGATCTCGGCGTTCACGGCGAGCGGCACGGCCCGGGACAGCTGGTCGCCGAAGGCGGCGAGCACGATGCAGCCGCTGGCGGACTCGGCGAGCGTGAACATCGCGCCGGCGTGCGGGCCGCCGACGTGGTTGTGGTACGCGGGCTGGTCGGGCAGCCGGAGCACGGCGCGCTCCGGGGTGGTCTCCAGGTACTCGAGCTTGAGGGTGTGCGCCATCGGCACGGTGGCGTCGAGCATCTGGCCGATCGTAGGTGTGGTCATGGCGACGATGTTACTAGCCGGTAGCTTCCGGCGGCAGGGGCGGAGCGGAAAAGCCCGACCACCGGCCGCAGTTGAGGCCTCGCCGGGAGGGCGCGCGAAAACGCCTGAGGGGCCGATCTCTTGAAGAGATCGGCCCCTCAGGCTCTGGGGTGAGTGACGGGACTCGAACCCGCGGCCACCTGGACCACAACCAGGTGCTCTACCAACTGAGCTACACCCACCATCTGTCCGGTCCGTTCCCGCTCTCGCGTTCCCGTTCCGACAGGAAGAACTCTACAGGATCCGAGAGGGTGCTCGCGCCAGGGTTCCGTTCCGGTGAACCCGGGCCCCCGCTCCGACGACGACGCGGCCCCCGCCCCGACGTCCCGGAACGGGGACGAGGGGAGCGGGGGCCGGAGGAGCGGGGCCGCGCCGGGAGGCGCTCCGGTTCAGTCGGCCGCGGCCCGGTACTTCTCCGCGATGGCCCGCGCGGTGTCGGCGTCCGGCCCGGGCTGGGGGACGAACACCGCCTCGCGGTAGTACCGCAGTTCGTCGATGCTCTCGCGGATGTCCGCGAGCGCCCGGTGGTTCCCGCCCTTCGGCGGGCTGTTGTAGTACGCCTTCGGGTACCAGCGGCGGGCCAGCTCCTTGATCGAGGAGACGTCCACGATCCGGTAGTGCAGGTGCTTCTCCAGGGCGGGCATGTCCCGGGCGAGGAAGCCGCGGTCGGTGGCCACCGAGTTTCCGCACAGCGGCGTCTTCCCGGCCTCCGGCGCGTGCTCGCGCACGTACGCGAGGACGCGCTCCTCGGCCTCGGCCAGGGTCACGCCCTGCTCCAGCTCGTCCAACAGCCCGGAGGCGGTGTGCATCGTGCGCACCACCTCGGGCATGTTCGCCAGCGCCTCCGCCGGCGGGCGGATGATGACGTCCACGCCCTCGCCGAGGATGTTCAGCTCGGAGTCCGTCACCAGCACCGCGACCTCGACCAGGGCGTCCCGGTCGAGGTCGAGGCCGGTCATTTCACAGTCGATCCATACCAAGCGGTCATTCACGCACCTCACCCTACGGCGCGATCACGCGCCGCGGGCACCGGCGGAGCCGAGCGGGCGTCCGGCGGGCAGGCCTCGGCCCGGTGCTCCTGGGCCCCACCGTGCGGGCCGGAGCCGTCCGACTCGTCCCCGGCCTCGTGCGGAAGCCGGCCGTCCCGGCCCGGACGGGCCTCGCGGGCCGCCGCCCGGCCACCCTCGGCCGCCGCCCGGCCACCCGGAGCGCCCGGGAGACCCTGGGCGGCCTGGGCGCGGACCTGCGGCGCCCGGACGGGACGGCCGCGGAGGTCGCCCGCCCCGGCCGTCGGCTGCCCGGCGGCGGTGGCCGGCATCCGTCCGGCGGCAGCGCCGTGACCGCGCGCGGCCGCGCCCGAGCCGGGCACCCCCGGTTCGTCCGAGGGCCGCTCGGCCGCACTGCGGTGCCCCTGGCCCTGGCCGCGCACACCGGGCTGCGGGTGGCCGTCCTCGGCCGCCGCGTGCTCGGCGGTCCGCGGCGGGCGCCCGGCACCCGGCCCGACCTGCGGCGGCACCACCGGCGGCCGCGCCGGACCGCGCCCCGCGCCCTGACCCTGCTGCGCGGGGTACGGCTGCTGGGCGGCCTGCTGGTGCGGGTACGGCTGACCGGTCCGCGGGTGGAAGCCCTGGGCGGCCGGCGCCCCGGGCTGCCCCGGAGCGAAGGGCGCGCCCTGACCGTGCTGGCCCTGCTGCGGGTACGGACCGGGCCCGACCGGCTGGCCGTGCGGGCCGACCTGCGTCGACGCCCCGGGCCCGGCCGCGAACGGGTGCGCCGGCTGCGCGCCGGAACCGCCGTGCGCCGTCCCGGCGAAGACCGCGCCGCCCGCCGCCGCGCCGATCGACGCCCCCACCGGGTGCGGCAGCGCGCCGGGCAGCCGCAGGTCGCCGACGTGCCCGCCGACCGGCGCAGGCGCCTGCTGGCCGGGGCGGCGTGCCCGGTAGCTGGTCCGGTACGCGGCCGGGGAGACCCCGAGCTGCCGCCGGAAGTGCCCGCGCAGCGCCACCGGCGAGCGGAACCCGCACCGGCGCGCGACGTCGTCCACCGACAGCTCGGAGGTCTCCAGCAGCCGCTGCGCCTGGAGCACCCGCTGGGTGATCAGCCACTGCAGCGGCGCACTGCCGGTGAGCGTGCGGAACCGCCGGTCGAAGGTGCGCCGGCTCATGTAGGCCCGGGCCGCCAGCACCTCGACGTCGAACTGCTGGTTCAGGTTCTCCAACGCCCAGGTGACCACCTCGGCCAGCGGGTCGTTGCCGATCTCCTCCGGTAAAGACTGATCGATGTACTGGGCCTGTCCTCCGCCGCCGCGGCGGCTCGGCACCACCAGCCGGCGGGCCAGCGCGTTGGCCGCCTCGGCGCCGTGGTCGGTGCGCACCACGTGCAGGCACAGGTCGATGCCGGCGGCGGTGCCCGCCGAGGTGAGCACGTCGCCGTCGTCGACGAACAGCTCGCGCGGGTCGACGTGCACCCGGGGGTAGCGCTTGGCCAGCGTCGGCGCGTACATCCAGTGGGTGGTCGCCGGACGGCCGTCCAGCAGGCCGGCGGCGGCGAGGACGAAGGCGCCGGTGCAGAGGCCGATGATCCGGGCGCCCTCGTGGTGGGCCTTGCGCAGCGCGGTGATCGCCTCGACCGGTGGCGGCTGGGAGATCGAGCGCCAGGCCGGTACGACGATCGTGCCGGCCCGGGCGAGGGCCTCCAGGCCGTACGGGGCGGAGAGGGTCAGGCCGCCGGTGGTGGCCAGCGGGCCGTCCTCCCCGGCGCAGACCAGCAGGCGGTAGCGGGGCACCCCGGCGTCCTGGCGGTCCACGCCGAAGACCGAGAGCGGGATCGAGCTCTCGAAGATCGGGGCGCCGCCGAAGATCAGGACGGCGACGGTCTCCCGGCGGCGCCGGCCGGACAGCTTGCGCGGGGCGACCACCGTGGTGGTCGAGGCGGGGGAGCCGTTCGTGCCGTTGCCGTTGCCGCCGCCGTAGCCGAGGGGGCTGTGGCCGAGCGGGGGGTGGCCGAGGGTGGTGCCGCCGGCCAGGCCGGCGAGCGAACCGCCCAGAGCGCCGGTGGCACCGGTGCCACCGGCGCCACCGGGGAACGGGGCGGTGCCGGTGCCCGGGTGGCCGGGGTAGGGGGCGTGGCCGGGGTGACCCGGCGCGCCGAGGTGGCCGGGGGCGGTGGCGTGGTCGCCGCCGTAGCCCTGGGCCTGGTTGACGGTGCCTCGGCTGACGGGTGGTCCGGCGAAGCCCGGGTGGCCGCCCTGGGCGGGCTGCGCGCCGTACGGTGCCGGGCTGCCGCCGTGCTCGGCCGGAGCGGGGCCGGCGGCGGACGGGGCCGAGGCGTAGGGGGAGTGCGAGGCCGGGCCGGAGGTGCCCGGGGCGCCGGAGCTGCGGGTGGCGGCGATCGCGGAGGTGCCAGTGCTTCTCGCGGATCGAGCCGCGATACCGGCCACCGCCTGGCCGCTGTCCGGACCCGCGTCGCTCCTGCTCACCCTGCTCAAGGCGCTCAAGCCCCCTCGGTGGTGTGGTGTGGGTGGTGCGGCACTGCTAGCCAAGATCGAAATCTATCCGGTGGACCATTGCCGTTGTGACAAGTTCACCATCCGACGCTATGTCGACATGGCAATTTGGCGTGATGCATTCGATCACGAAGCGTGGCACCCGTCGACCTTTCTGGGAAGAGGGCGGGTGCAAGGGTGGCCGGTTGTTGCGGGGCGGTTCCCGGGGCGCCCGGCCTCCGCGCGCCCGAGCGGCGGGTCTGGGCTGCGGATATGTCCAAGCGGGAGTCGCCCGCGCGAAATTGACCGAAAATCGGCGGTGCACGCGAGGGCGCACGCGCCCGGACCGTGCGCCTCCCAGGCTTCATCCGGCCATGGCCGGGGCGGCGGAACCGGCACCCCGGCGGCCGGGCTACGGTCCTGCCGTGAACACAGACCGCCGGCTCGAACAGGCCAACGACAACTCAGCATCCTTCTGGCTCGCCCAGGCCCGCGTCCACGGCTGGCAGACCCGCGTCCGCCCCGGTTGGACGGCCGTGCGCGGAGCCCGCACCCCGGACGACGTCCACCGCGTGGTGATCACCCGCCCGTACGCCGAACCAGGATTAGTGGAACGGGAGTTGACCGAGCTCGTGGCGGAGTGGTCGACCGTCAGCCTGGCCGTCGAGGACCTGTACGGCGGGCTCGACCTGCACCCCTTCGGGCCCGGCCGGGTCTCGGTGATGCCGGTGATGTTCCGCGAACCCGGACCGGCCGTTGACGGGGCGGCCGAGCACGGGGCGGCCGAGCACGGGGCGGTTGTGCCGCCCGCGACTTCGCGGACCCGTGACGGCAGCCTTCTGACGGTCGTCGAGGCGCTGGACGCCGACACCTTCGCCCAGGTCGAGCGGGTGATCGTGGACGGATTCCCGCTGCCCGCCCGGCAGCCCTGGGTCCGGGGCGACGCGCTCCCGTGGCGGCTGCTGGCCGAACCCGGCTGCCGTGGCTGGCTGGGGAGCATCGACGGCGACCCGGTGGGCGCCTGCCTCACCTACGACGACGGCCTGATGACCGGCGTCTACTGGGTCGCCACGCTGCCCGGCCGGCGCGGCCAGGGGGTGGGCGCCGCCGTGACGCGGGCGGCGCTCGCCCACGCCCACCCGGACCGCCCGGCCACCCTGGTCGCCTCCACGCTCGGCGAACCGGTCTACCGGAAGCTGGGCTTCACCGAATCGGCCCGCACCTGCCGGTGGTCCCTCGCCGTCGCGGGCGGGTGAGCGCGACGGTCGGCCCGGCTCCCGGGCCGTCGTCGCGGCTGCCGTAACTACTGGGCGACAGCGGCCGGTTCGGTGATCGGGGTGGGGCGCGCGGCGCTGATCGGCGAGGTGCGCGGGGCGCCGCTGCGCCCGCCGACCGCTGCGGTGGCGGGGGTGGCGGGGGTGGCGGCGGGGGCGGTGACCGGTGCCGTGGCCGGTCCGGTGGTGGGGGTGGAGCCCGTTCCATCGCCCGTCGCGCGGAGGGGAGTTGGGCGCACGGCCGCAGCAGCGCGATGCCCCTGCGGCCCCGCCTCCGGCGCGGCGCCCGTCGCCGCGCCCGCCCTGGTGTCGGAGCCCGCGCCCGCGCCCGCGCCCGCGCGTGGGAGCTTGTCCGCGAGCACGGCAAACCCGCCGGAGCGGTTTCGGACACCCGACCCGGCCCCCGCGCCCGGGGCGCCGCCCGGTCCGGCGTTCGCGGCAACGGGCGCACCCGGGCCGTCCGGGGCGGCCGTCGCCGAGTGCGCGCCGGATCGCGCGCCGAGCGGCGCCGTCGCCCGTGCCGGCGCGCCCGCGATCCGCCGCTTGGCCGCTCCACCCGCTCGGATGCCCGGCCGGAGGGAGGGCGCGGTGCGGGCGGAGAGCACCTGGCCCACCGCCTCCGGCAGGCCGGCCGCCTTCAACGTCGGCCGGTAGCCGATCTCCGACCACGGCCGCCCGTGGTGCAACCAGACGCTGCGTAGTCCGGAGAGCTCGGCGCCGGCGATGTCGGCGGGGGCGTGGTCCCCGACCATCCAGGTGTGCGCGGTCCAGTCCCCGGTCGGCGCGACGCCGCACCGCCGGGCGGCGATCTCGAAGATCAGCGGGTCCGGCTTGACGCAGTCGGCCTCCTCGGAGATGACCCAGCCGTCGACCAGTGCCCCCAGCCCGGTCCGCCGGATTTTCTCCAACTGCGGCCGGGTGCCGCCGTTGCTGACGATCCCCAGCGTCCAGCCGGCCGCCCGCGCGGCCTCCAGCGCCGCGACGTGCCCGGACGGGCAGCGGATGTGCGAGTTGATGCCGCGTCGGAAGTGCGCGAGCAGGAACTCGACGGAGGCGTCCAGGCCGTAGCGGCGCCGGACGGCGGACAGTACGGTGCTGCGCGGCACGTAGCCGCTGCCGTCGAGGGTGACGAACCATTCCACGTCGCCGGGCGGTAGGTCGTGTTCGGACAGGAAGTCCTGCGCCCAGGCCCGGAAGGCGGCGTCCCGGGGCAACAGGGTGTTGTCGAGGTCGAACAGCAGCAGGGGCATGCCGAGCATGGTGCCAGCGTCGGCGCCTATGCATGTGGCAAATGCCAGACGCCGTCGCGAAGCCGTACGAAGTGGCCGAAACGGACTGTGGCACCAGTTGGGCGGGTGGGCCGGAGGAGCCGCCCGGGGCTGGTGGGGCGCGTGTGACGTCACGGTTCGCGACAACCGGCAACGGATCGTCGCCGATCCATGACAGTCCGGTCACGGTGTCCCGTGGGCCTGTTGCGCCGCCCGGTCCGCTCAGTCAAGCTCCAGGGAACCTCCATTCCGGAGGGGGCGCGACCGCTCGCGGGCAGGGCGCACCGCCGCGGCGGGCGCATCCCCCTTTCGCGGGAACAACGTCGCTCCGGGGCTCGGCCGGTGGGCCGGGCCCCGCGCCCGTCGTACTCTGAAAGGAACAGGTCACATACGGTGCTGCGCGGCGCAGACCGACGTCATCCCGTGGGCGGGCCTGCTGCCCGGGCAGCGTTGTCCACTCCTGTCGGCCCCTCTCCCTCGAAGAGCCGTGAGCCATGGCTGGTTTTGAGCCTTCCCGACCGGTGGAACCGGACGCGTCCCGCAGCACCGGCGCAGGAACCGGCGCCGACGGCGGCCGCGCGGACCTCGTCCCGGCCGACGACCACGGGAATCGCGGTGACGGCGGGCATGCCGACGAGGCACGCGGCGACGACCTGGCCGACGTCTGCGGTGACGGCGCCTTCGGCGACGACCGGGGGCAGGCCGGAGACCGGCCCGGCACGGGCGAGCGCCCTGACGAGCGCCCCGGCGTCCCGAACCGCCGCCGACCGGCCGGCGAGGCGGACGGCGAAGCGGGCGACGAGCGCCCCGGTACCGCAGCCTCCGACACCCCTGCTCCCGGCGACGCGGGCCCTGGCGAGGCGGGCACCGAGCGAGCCGGCCCCCGAGGCCTGGCACGAGCGCTGCGCGGTCTCGTCGGGCGTGGCCTCGTCCCGCGCGGTTTTGCCGGGCGTGGTCTCGCGGGACGTGGCGAGGCCGGACGCGTCGGCGCCGACCGCCGTGACCGCCCCGGGCCCCGCCAGCGGCGTGGCGAGTTCCCGGCCGACCCTGGGGGACGTCCGGTGACGGGCCGCCTGGGCCCGGGCGCCGAGCGCCCGGAGGCGGGGCCCGGCGTGCCCGGCGGTGCGCACGGCGAGCCCTCGGCGCAGGAGACCGAGACGGGCGCCCCCGACCCGGTGTTCCAGCACGGCGTGGTGGTCGGCTTCGACGGCTCGCTGTCGAGCGAGCGCGCCCTCGCCTACGCGGTCGGCATGGCGCGCCGCTCCCAGTGCGGCCTGGTGATCGTGCACGTCGCCAACCGCCTGCCCGCCACGGTCTGGGCGGGCTGTGAGCCTCCTGTCTTCGTCGACCTTCCCGACCATCGGACCGAGGTCCTGGGCCTGGAGCTGGCCTGCGCGGACTTCCTCAGCGGGGTGCCCTGGATCCTGATCGAGCGCGGCGGCGACATCTGCCACGAGATCGAGGAGGTCGGCCGCGAGTACGCCGCCGACGCGATCGTCGTCGGCACGACGCACGGCCTGCTCGGCAAGATCTTCGGTTCGGTCTCCGGACGGCTGGCGCGGCGGGCCAACCGCCCGGTGATCGTGATCCCCTGAGCCGGCCGACCGGGTGGGCCGGACGACTCAGGCAGGTTCCTCAGGCAGGTTCCTCAGGGACACCACTCGGTGACGTCCCTCGGGAATCGACTCTCAGGAATCGACTCTCAGGACTCGACGCCGAGGTGCCGGGCGATGAGCATCCGCTGCACCTCGGACGTCCCCTCCCCGATCTCCAGGATCTTGCAGTCGCGCCAGAACCGGGCGACCGGGAATTCGTTCATGAAGCCGTACCCACCGTGGATCTGGGTCGCGTCGCGGGCGTTGTCGACGGCGGCCTCGGACGAGTACAGCTTCGCGATCGCGGCCTCCTTCTTGAACGGTTCGTCGTGCAGCAGCCGGGAAGCCGCGTCCCGCCAGGCCAGGCGGGAGGTGTGGGCGCGCAGCTCCATGTCGGCGAGCTTGAACTGGATGGCCTGGTTGGCGCCGATCGGCCGGCCGAAGGCCCGGCGCTCGCCGGCGTACTTGAGGGATTCGTCCACGCACCCCTGGGACAGGCCGGTGGCCAGGGCGGCGATCGCGATGCGCCCCTCGTCGAGGATGCGCAGGAACTGGGCGTAGCCTCGGCCACGCTCGCCCAGCAGGTTGGCCGCGGGAACGCGGCAGTCGGTAAAGGACAGTTCGCGGGTGTCGGAGGCGTTCCACCCGACCTTCGAGTACTTCTTCGATACCTGGAACCCCGGGGTCCCGGTGGGCACGATGATGGACGAGATCTCCCGCGTGGGCGAGCGGAATTCGCCTTCTTCACTCGAACGAGCGATCGGTTCGGTGAGGGCGGTGACGGTGACCAGCCCGGTGATGTCGGTGCCGGAGTTGGTGATGAAGCACTTCGTCCCGTTGATGACCCACTCGTCGGTGGTCTCGTCGTACCGCGCGGTGGTGCGGGTCGCGCCGGCGTCCGAGCCGCCCTCGGGCTCGGTCAGGCCGAAGGCGCCGAGGATCTCGCCCGAGGTCAGCCGGGGCAGCCACTCGCGCTTCTGCTCCTCGGTGCCGAAGCGGTAGATCGGCATCGCGCCGAGCGAGACGCCGGCCTCCAGGGTGATGGCCACCGAGGAGTCGACGCGGGCCAGCTCCTCCAGGGCCAGGCCGAGCGCGAAGTAGTCGCCGCCCATGCCGCCGTACTCCTCCGGGAACGGCAGGCCGAACAGGCCCATCCGGCCCATCTCCCGGACGATCTCGTACGGGAACTCCTCCCGCTCGTAGAACTCGCCGATCTTCGGGGCCACCACGTCCTGGGCGAACTCGGCGACGGTGCGCCGCAGTTCCTCGTACTCGCTGCTGAGTCGGTGGTCGAGCATCTGATCCTCCTGGTGCCCGGCCGGGGTGGCCGCGGGCATTCGCGGAATGACCGGCTCCTGTCTGACGGTGTGACAGTCGCACGGTGTGGTTGAGGGATGAACGTGGTGCTCGGTGCCGGCCGGGCCGTGCGGCCGGGGCCGGGGCCGACGCCGAACCGGTGCGGGAGCCGGCGCCGAGCGGGGGCGCCGCCGCCGGGGCGGGTCAGCCCCGGGCGGCGCCGAGCAGGGCCTGGACGGTTCGGGACGGGCTCGGTCGGCCCAGCCGCTCGGCCATCCAGCCGCTGGTCGCGACCAGCGCGCGCAGGTCGACGCCGGTCCGGATGCCGAGCCCGTGCAGCATCCACACCAGGTCCTCGGTGGCCAGGTTGCCGGTCGCGCTCTTGGCGTACGGGCAGCCGCCCAGGCCGCCGGCCGAGGCGTCCACCGTGGTGACGCCCGCGCGCAGCGCCGCCAGGGTGTTGCTGAGCGCCTGGCCGTAGGTGTCGTGGAAGTGCACGGCGATCCGGTCGACCGGCACGCCGGCCCGCGCGAAGCCCGCCAGCAGGGCGTCGACCTGGCCCGGCGTGGCGACGCCGATGGTGTCGCCGAGGCTCAGCTCCGCGCAGCCCATGTCCAGCAGCTCGGCGCCGTACCGGACCACCTGCTCGACCGGGACGGGCCCCTCCCACGGGTCGCCGAAGCACATCGAGAGGTAGCCCCGGACGGCCGTCCCGGCCTCGGTGGCCCGGGCCACGACCGGGCGGAACGTCGCCATGGCCTCGTCCGCGGAGCGGTTGAGGTTGCGCCGGGCGAAGGTCTCGGTGGCGCTGGCGAAGACCGCGATGTCGGTGGCGCGGTGGGCGAGCGCGCGGTCGAGGCCGCGCTCGTTGGGCACCAGCACCGGCAGCCGCAGGCCGGGGTGACGCTCGGGCAGGTCGGCGAGCCGGGGCATCAGCTCCTCGGCGTCGGCGAGCTGCGGTACCCATTTCGGGTGAACGAAGCTGGTGGCCTCGACGGTCCGCAGTCCGGCGGCCGCGAGCCGGGCGATGAACTCCGCCTTGACCTCCACGGGCACCAGGGACTTCTCGTTCTGCAGCCCGTCGCGCGCCCCGACCTCGTGGATGCGGACCTCCTCGGGCAGGTCGGCGGCGCGGACCGGGTCGGGCAGGCCCAGGTCGAGGGCGTCGGGCTCGTGCGTCGCGGCGGTCACGACCGCACCTCCGCGGCGGCCGGCCCGGCAGCGTCCTCGGTCGGGGTGACCACGACCAGCAGGTCCTCCATCGCGACGGTCGCGCCGGCGGTGGCCCGCAGCTCGGCGACCACGCCGTCGTGCGGCGCGGCGATCACGTGTTCCATCTTCATGGCCTCCAGCACGAGCAGGGGCTGGCCCTTGCGGACCGTCTCGCCCGTCGTGGTCTTGACGACCGTGACGGTGCCGGGCATCGGGGCGGTCAGGGCGCCGTGGTGGGCGCCGGCCGCGGCGGCGCTCTCGCCGACCGGGTCGTGGGCGTGCACCGGCCAGGCATCGCCCTCGATCCCGAGCCAGGTCACCGGGCCGGCGGCGAGGCCGGGGTCGGTGTCGGTGGCCAGCGCGAAGGCGGTCTGCAGGCCGTCGACGGTCAGGTGCAGCCGGTCGCCGACCCGGGCCGCGCGGGCGCGGTGGACGGGCCCGGCGTCGAGGCGGAGCTCCACCTCCATGATGCGCCCGGCGGAATTGTCAGTGGTGTCGGCTACGTTGCCCGCAGTGATCGAACGGATGCGCACCGACACCGGGTCCTGGCCGGGGGCCCGGAGCCGGTGGGCGGTCCAGGCGGGGGTGCCGCCCAGGCGCCAGCCGGAGGGAAGGGAGAACGGGTCGGTCCAGCCGCCGGGGTCGGCGGCCGGGGTCAGGTCCAGGTGCCGCGCCAGCGCGGCCGCGTAGTAGAGGAGGTGGGCAGATGACGGAGGTTCGGTCGCCGCGGGGGCGGCGGGATCCACCGGGGTGGCCGCGTCCGTTGAGGACGCGTTCGCCGGGGACGCGTTCGCCGGGGAGTAGGGCGAGGCGAGCAGGGCCGGCTGCTGCTGGGCCGTCTGTTCCACCAGGCCGGTGTCCAGTCGGCCGGCGACGACCTCGGGGTGTGCGAGCAGTCGGCGCAGGAAGCCGGTGTTGGTGGTGACGCCCAGGACGCGGGTGTCGGCCAGCGCGGCGCGGAGCCGGCGCAGCGCGGTCGGGCGGTCGGGCCCGTACGCGATGACCTTGGCGAGCATCGGGTCGTAGGCGCTGGTGATGACGGTTCCGGGGGCGACGCCGGAGTCGACGCGGATGCCCTCGCCCCGGGGCTCTTCGAGGGTGAGGATGCGGCCGCCGGTGGGCAGGAAGTCGCGTTCCGGGTCCTCGGCGCAGATGCGGGCCTCGATGGCGTGGCCCTGGAAGGAGACGTCGGACTGATCGAAGGAGAGCGGTTCGCCGGCGGCGATGCGCAGCTGCCACTCGACCAGGTCGAGTCGGGCTGAGTCCTCGCCGATGGCGATGGCGAGTTCGGTGACGGGGTGTTCCACCTGGAGGCGGGTGTTCATCTCCATGAAGAAGAAGTCCCGTACCCCCTCGGTGGAGGCGGAGGCGGGGGAGTCCGGGTCGATGCCGGGGACGATGAACTCCACGGTGCCGGCCCCGGTGTAGCCGCAGGACTCCGCGGCGCGGACGGCCGCGGCGCCCATCGCGGCGCGGGTCTCGGCATTGAGGAGAACGGAGGGAGCCTCTTCGATCAGTTTCTGGTGGCGGCGCTGCAGGCTGCACTCGCGCTCGCCGAGGTGGACGGTGGTGCCGTGGGCGTCGGCGAGCACCTGCACCTCGATGTGGCGCGGCCGGTCGACCCAGCGCTCCAGGAGCAGGGTGTCGTCGCCGAAGGCGGTCCGGGCGACGCGGCGGGCGGCGGCGATCTCGGTGGGCAGGTCGGCGCGGTCCCGCACGAGGCGCATGCCCTTGCCGCCGCCTCCGGCGGACGGCTTGAGCAGTACGGGGTAGCCGATCTCGTCGGCGGCGGCGACGAGGTCCTCGTCGCTGGGCGCGGTGGCCTGGCTGCCGGGGACCACCGGAACGCCGGCGGCCCGAACGGCCTCCTTGGCGTTGATCTTGTCACCCATCAACTCGACGGCACCGGGAGGTGGTCCGATGAAGACGAGGCCCGCGTCGGCGCAGGCGCGGGCGAAGCCGGGGTTCTCGGCGAGGAAGCCGTAGCCGGGGTGGACGGCCTGGGCGCCCGTGCGGCGGGCGGCGGCGAGGATCTGGTCGGTCCGCAGGTAGGTCTCGGCCGCCGAGCTGTCGCTGCGGTCGGCCGGGCCGAGCCGGACCGCGACGTCCGCCTCGCGGACGTGCGGGGCGTCGGCGTCCGCGTCGCTGAACACGGCGACCGAACGGACGCCGAGCCGCCGCAGGGTGCGGATCACCCGCAGGGCGATCTCGCCGCGGTTGGCGACCAGAACTGTGTCGAACATGGGAGGCGTTCCTCCGGGTCGAGGGGGCCGTACGAAGGAGGTGGAGGTGAAGGGGAGGTGCGCCGGCGAACGCGGTTCGCCGGCGCCGGGGGTCACATCCGGAAGACGCCGTACGGGCCGGCGGGCGGCAGCGGGGCGTTGGCGCAGGCGGTGAGGGCGAGGCCGACCACGGTGCGGGTGTCCATCGGGTCGATCACGCCGTCGTCCCAGAGCCGTGCGGTGGCGTAGTAGGCGTTGCCCTGGTGCTCGTACTGCTCGCGGACCGGGCGCTTGAACTCCTCCTCCGCCTCCGCCGGCCACTGCTCGCCGTGCGCCTCCAACTGGTCGCGGCGGACGGTGGCGAGGACGGAGGCCGCCTGCTCGCCGCCCATCACGGAGATCTTGGCGCCCGGCCACATCCACAGGAAGCGAGGTGAATAGGCCCGACCGCACATCGAGTAGTTGCCGGCTCCGTACGAGCCGCCGATCACCACGGTCAGCTTCGGGACGCGGGTGCAGGCGACGGCGTTGACCATCTTGGCGCCGTGCTTGGCGATGCCGCCCGCCTCGTACTGCCGGCCGACCATGAAGCCGGTGATGTTCTGCAGGAAGAGGAGGGGGATGCCGCGCTGGTCGCACAACTCGATGAAGTGCGCGCCCTTGAGGGCCGATTCGGCGAACAGCACGCCGTTGTTGGCGACGATGCCGACCGGGTGGCCGTGGATCTTGGCGAAGCCGGTGACCAGGGTCGAACCGTACTCGGCCTTGAACTCGGCGAAGCGGCTGCCGTCGACCAGCCGGGCGATCACCTCGCGGACGTCGTACGGCGTGCGCGGGTCCACCGGCACGGCCCCGTACAGGCCGGCCGGGTCGACGGCCGGGGGCTCGACCGGGGCGAGCGGCCACGGCCTGGGCTCACGCGGACCGAGCCCGGCCACGATCGTGCGGACCAGGGAGAGGGCGTGGGCGTCGTCCTCGGCCAGGTGGTCCGTCACGCCGGAGGTGCGGGAGTGCAGCTCGCCGCCGCCCAGCTCCTCGGCCGTGACCACCTCGCCGGTGGCGGCCTTCACCAGCGGCGGGCCGCCCAGGAAGATCGTGCCCTGGTTGCGGACGATCACGGCCTGGTCGCTCATCGCCGGGACGTACGCGCCGCCGGCCGTGCAGGAGCCCAGCACGGCGGCGATCTGCGGGATGCCCGCGGCGGAGAGCCGGGCCTGGTTGTAGAAGATCCGGCCGAAGTGGTCGCGGTCCGGGAACACCTCGTCCTGCATGGGGAGGAAGGCGCCGCCCGAGTCCACCAGGTACACGCAGGGGAGGCGGTTCTCCAGCGCGACCTCCTGGGCGCGCAGGTGCTTCTTCACCGTCATCGGGTAGTAGGTGCCGCCCTTGACGGTGGCGTCGTTGGCGACCACCACCACCTCGCGGCCGGCGACCCGGCCGATGCCGGCGATCACCCCGGCGGCGGGCGCCGCCCCGCCGTACATCCCGTCGGCCGCCAGCGGGGCCAGCTCCAGGAACGGCGAGGCCGGGTCGAGCAGGGTGTCCACCCGGTCGCGGGGGAGGAGCTTGCCGCGCGAGGTGTGGCGGGCGCGGGCCTTGGCGCCGCCGCCGAGCGCGGCCGCGTCGAGCTTCGCCCGCAGTTCGGCGACCAGGGCCCGGTGCGCCTCGGCGTTGGCCTGGTAGGCGGCGGAGCCCGGGTCCGCGGAGGTACCGAGCCGGGGCGCCGGGGCGGCTGCTCCCGGTGCTGCGGCACCCGGCACGGCAGCGGTGCCGGTGGTTGCGCTGAGCTGGACGCCGGTGGGCGTTCCGGCGGTTGAGATGACCATTCCCAAGAGCTCCCTTGCCCTCGGCACCAGGACGGCGGCCGGGTGCGGTGCGGCCACGGTCCCCACGTTAATGAACGTTAACTTACGCGGCCAGGTTAACGGTCGATAACCCGACTGTCTACGATGGACGGCATGCCGAACGCCCCGACCGCCTCCGCACTCACGCGCCGTGACCAGATCCGCCGCGAGGCCGCGAGGCTGTTCGCCGCCCGGGGCTTCCTCGGCGTGGGCGTGGACGAGATCGGCAAGGCGGTCGGCATCAGCGGCCCCGGCCTCTACCGTCACTTCGCCGGCAAGGACGCGATGCTCGCCGATCTGCTGATCGGCATCAGCGAGCGCCTGCTGGAGGAGGGCCGGCGACGGGCCGGTGGCGGGGGCGGACCGCACGCCGCCCTGGACGCACTGATCGGCGGCCACGTCGAGTTCGCCCTCGACGACCGCGACCTGATCACCCTGCACGACCGCGAGCTGCTGAATCTCAAGGAGGAGGACCGCCGCACCGTCCGCCGCCTCCAGCGCGGCTACGTCGAACTGTGGGTGGACGTGGTCCGGCAGGCCTACCCGCCGCTGGCCGTGTCCGGCGCCGAGCCGGTGGCCCGGGCGGCCGTGCACGCCGTCTTTGGCCTGATCAACTCGACCCCGCACAGCCTCGGCTCGAACCCGGGTCAGGGCGAGCGTGCCGGTCTCCAGCGCGACGGCATGGCCGCCCTGCTGCACGCCCTCGCCCACGGCGCCTTCGCGGCCGCCGCGGACTCGGCAGCCGGCGCGGGCGCCGAAGCTGAAGCCGGCGCTGGAGCCCCGGCCGACGCCAACGCCAACGCCGGGGCCGGGGCCGAAACCGAGGCCTGAGTCGCCCCGCCCGCAGGTCCACCCGCACCCCCGCCCCCGCCC
>NZ_JZKH01000092.1 GCF_000961885.1 Streptomyces rubellomurinus | reverse complement strand
GGACGACGAGCGGGGGCTCCGCCGGCCGGAGCAGCGCGCGGAGCTGTCGGCTGACGCTCTCGCGCGCGGTGCGCGCCCGGCGCACGGAGGCGCGGCGGGAGCGCACGGCCGGGGCGTCGGCGGCGGGGAGGCCGGGCGCCTCGGCGGAGCCCGGGTGGTCGGGGAGCGCGGCCCGGGCGGTGCGCAGGTCCCGCTGCCGGCGCCGGGCGGTGCGGACGGCGAGCGCCGCGAGGGCGGCCAGGACGGGCCCGGCCGCGGCGGCGGCGAGCGGCGCGTCGGGGGCGGCCGCGGTGAGCCAGGGCAGCGACAGGTGGCCGAGGGCGGCGACCGGCGGCAGGTGGAGCAGCCCGGCGGCGGCGAGCAGGCCGAGCGAGCAGAGGGTGCCGCCGGCCAGGACGGCGGTGGTGCCGGCCAGCGTCCAGGCGGCGGCCCGGGGCGACAGTGCCTCGGCGAGGCGGCGGGCCAGGGGCGCGGCCAGGAAGGGCAGCAGCAGCGGGGCCCAGACGGCGAAGATCACGGTGCGGCCGCCGTTCCGGGGCCGGGGCCGTCGCCGCCGAGGAGGTCGCGCAGCAGCTGCTCGTCCTCGGCGGAGAGGTCGGAGACGAAGCGGGCGAGCACGGTGGAGCGGTCGGCCTCCCGGCCGAGCTCGGTGTGCATCCGGCGGGCGGCGAGGCCGGCGGTGTCCTGGACGGTCGGGGTGTAGGCGTAGGCGCGGCCGGCCCGGGTGCGCTCGAGCGTCCCCTTGTCGTGCAGCCGGGCCAGGATCGTCGCGATGGTGGTGCGGGCGAGGTCGCGGCCGAGGGCGGCCTGGACGTCCTGCGGGGTCATCGGCTGTCTCGCCGACCAGAGCGCGGCCAGCACCTCGGCCTCCAGCTCCCCGGCGGGCCGGCGGGCGGACGGTACGTCGGACATGGCGGCGCTTCCTCCAGGTTTCGTCTACAGTCATGTAGACCGTCTACGTCACTGTAGACGGTCAGGGTCGGTCCGGCCGGGAACTGCGGCGGACCGCCCTCCAACGTACGGGAGGTCCGCCAGCCTTGCTCCAGTTCCCCGTCGACGCGGTTCACCTCGCGGTCAACCCCCTGGACGCGTCCTCGCTGCTCACCGCCTTCGGCGCGCTCGGCATCGCCGCCGTGCTGTTCGCCGAGACCGGCCTGCTGGTGGGCTTCTTCCTGCCCGGCGACTCGCTGCTGTTCACCGCCGGCCTGCTCTGCGTGCCCGGTGCCACCAGCGGCCCGCAGCTGCACCTGTGGCAGGTGCTGCCCGCCGCCCTGGTCGGGGCGCTGGCCGGGGCCCAGGTCGGCTACGTGATCGGCCGCCGCGGCGGGCGGGCGCTGCTGGCCCGGACGAAACGCCGGAGCCTGCTGGAGGGCGTCGGACGGGCCGAGGAACTGCTGGCGACGTACGGGCACGGCAAGGCGATCGTGCTCGCCCGGTTCATCCCGGTGGTCCGGACGGTGCTGAACCCGCTCTGCGGCGTGCTCGGAGTGCCCGCTCGCTCGTTCACCCTCTGGCAGGTGTCCGGCGGGGCGCTCTGGACGGTCGGGGTCGTGCTCGCCGGGTACGGGCTCGGGTCGTCGGTGCCCAGCATCGACCGATATCTGCTACCGATCATCGGTCTGGTAGTAGTTGTCTCCGTGCTCCCCCTCGTTATCGAACTGTTCCGCGCCCGTTCGGCGCGCCGTCACGGAGGTGACGTGTGATTCCCGCCCGGGCTCTCGCTGTGTACGACGGCAGCGGCATCGACGGCAGCGTCTACACGCAGGTCAACAAGTGGGTGCAGTCCGCCCCGCACTGGCTCAACGACGTCATCAAGGTCTGGTCGGCGTTCGGACTCGGCCTGTTCGCCGTCTTCATGCTCTACGCCTGGTGGCGGGCGCGCGGCGCCGACTCGGCGACGATGGCCAAGGTGCTGGCCTCGCCGGTGATCGTGGTCGTCGCCTACGCCGCCAACTCCGTCCTCAAGGGACAGATCGAGGAGCTCCGGCCCTGCGCCCAGATCCGCGGCAGCGTCTCCCTGGAGACCTGCCCGGCCGCCGGCGACTGGTCCTTCCCGAGCAACCACTCGGTGATCGCCTTCGCCGCCGCGATCGCGCTCTGGTTCGTCTCCTGGCGGCTCGGCGTCGTCGCCACGGTCTTCGCCGCGCTGATGGCCGCCTCCCGGGTCTGGGTCGGCGTGCACTACCCGCACGACGTCGTGGTCGGCGCACTGGTCGGCACGCTGGCCGCCCTGGTGCTGGCCCCGCTGGCCGGGCGCTGCGGGCCGCTGGTGGACCGGATGCGGGCCGGCGCGCTGCGCCCGCTGCTGGGTCCCGGCGAGCTGCCGGTGATGGCGCGCGGGTACGCGGCCCCCGGGACGCGGTCGTACTGATTCCGCCGCTCGCCTTGTCCGGTTTCGGACGGCGGGTGGAGCATGTGAGCCGGGTGCGGCGCCCCCTCGACGGGGGTGCCCGCCCGGCTCAGTCGTGCCCGGGGCGCGGGTGCCGGGCCTGCCAGCGGAGGGAGCGCCGTATGCCGTACCGACTAGACATCACGCAGGGGGACTGGCCGGGCGGCTCCCCGGAGAAGGGCGTCGAGGCGCTGCTCGGCGAGGCCATCGTGCTCACCCTCGCCACCGCCGGCCACGAGCGCGGGCCGCACGCCAACCTGGCCTTCTTCGCCCACGACGACGACCTCGTCCTGTACTTCGTCAGCGAGCGCTCCACCCGGCACAGCCACCACCTCGCCGAGGAGGCCCGGGCCGCCGCCACCGTCTTCCTCCCGCCGCCCGTGTTCGGCGAGCAGCTGCGCGGGCTCCAGCTCACCGGCAGCGCCGGCGAGGCCTGGGGGCGGCAGGCGGAGGCCGCGCTCGCGGCGTACCAGGGGCGGTTCCCGAGCTTCGCCCAGGACGAGGACGTCCGGCGGCAGTTCCTCACCGGCGGCGGCGCGGCGGCGCTCTACCGCTTCCAGGTCGACGAGCTGACGGCCGTCGACGAGCCGAACTTCGGCCGCCGCAACTTCCTGCGGGCGCGGGTGCTGCGGGGGTAGCTCCTCACTGGGGCCGGGGTCCGCCGCCCGGCCGGGGGAACGGGACGCGGCGCGGGCGGCCGTTGCGGACGACCGCCACGCCGAGGCCGGCGGTGGCGGCCATCAGGAAGGCGTTGACGCCGAGCGCGCCGGCCAGGTCCCGGGGGAGGTCGACGTTCTCCGGGAGGCGCGCCCCGGCGACGCCCCGGGGGTCGTAGCGGACGGTCAGCAGGTCGCCGACCGCGTGCGAGCGCAGGCGCGCGGCCACCGTGCCGTTCGGGATCGGCACGCCGTGCTCGTCCGCGACGTCGTACGTCGAGTCGGGGTGCTTGCCCTGCGGGCGGTCGTGCGTCGCCGTGACCCGGCCGGTGGTCGTGAGCCCGGAGGCGCCGAGGATCATCGAGTCCCGGGCGGAGTACACCGACGCCAGCGCGGCGAGCCACAGGAGCGCGCCGACGGCCCCCAGCCAGCAGCCCGCCCCCGCCCCGACCAGCCGGACCAGGCCCACGATCCAGCCGATCCCGAGGGCCAGTCCGAGGAGCACGGCCAGACCCCCGCTGACGTACGTGCTCACCGCCACCAGCCCGAACGTCCCGGCCGGTACCGCCGCCACCAGCGCGACCGCCAGCGCGACCGTCCCGCGCCGGCCTCCCGTCCTCGCCATGCTTCCCCCGCTCCTTCGTGCGACGGGGCGGAAGCGTACGCCGGGATCGTGACGGCCTCCGAGCGGGGGGGGGCGGCTCACCGCCGGGGCGGCGTCAGCGGCGCCAGAAGCCGCGCTTCTTCGGGGCGACCTTCTCCAGCACGGCCGCGACGAACAGCTCGGCGACGGGCGAGGGCCCCTGGCCGTAGTTGATGTGACCGTTGGTGTCCCACTCGCCGAGGACGGTGCCGGGGCTGCCGTCGAACGGGCTGAGGGCGTGTTCGAGGGTGAGGTAGCGGACCTTCTTGGACCCCTTGGGGTGCACCGCGGCGACGAAGTGCGCCTCGGCGGCGCCGGTCGGGGTGGGCAGCGTGACCAGCAGCACGCGGTGGCCGTCGACCTGCAGGTGGCGGCAGTCCAGGCCGTGGCTGGGCAGGCGGTGCTCGGGCGGGAGGGTCCGGCCGTAGTCGTCCCAGATGCCGACCAGGACGGGCAGCAGGCTCCCGCCGTCCGGGGCGGGCGAGGCCAGCCGGGGGCCGAATTCCAGGACCTGGCGGGCGAGTTCGCGGTGCGCGAAGCGGTAGTGGTGCGGGCGCGGGTCGGTCATGCGGCCACGGTAGGCGAAAGCGCCGGGGCGGGCCGTCGAATTGCTCGACTTCCCGCCCCGGCAGGGGAATCGACCTGCTGCCGTCAGTGGCTGCCCTTGAGGTTGAGCACGACCACGCCGACGATCACCAGCGCGAGCCCCAGGTACTGCAGCCGGCCCAGCTGCTCGCCGAAGGCGACCACGCCGATCCCGGCGACCGCGGCCGTCCCGGCCCCCGACCAGACCGCGTAGGCGATCGAGACCGGGATGTGCTTCAGCGCCCGGCCGAGCAGGAAGAAGGACAGCGCGTAGCCGATCCCCACCCCGAGGCTGGGCCAGAGGCGGGTGAACCCCTCGGTGAGCTTGAGGCAGCTGGTGGCGCAGACCTCGCTCAGGATGGCGAGGGCGAGCAGGACGTAGGGCATGGCCGGATCAATCGACGGGGGCGGTGGAGAGTTTCCCGAGCAGCGTGAGGTCGGCCTGCTCCAGGCTGGCGAGCAGCGTGATCCGGCCGCCGGCCGGCATCGCGACGTCGGTGGAGGGCACGGCGAGCACGGCGCAGCCGGCCGCGCTGGCGGAGGTGACGCCGGTCGGGGTGTCCTCGACGGCGAGGCAGACGGCCGGGTCCAGGCCGAGCCGTTCGGCGGCGGCGAGGTACGGGTCCGGGGCGGGCTTGGTGCGCGGGGTGTCCTCGGCGGCCAGGGTGGTGGCGAACCAGTCGCCGCCGATGGCGGAGAGGACGAGGTCGACCACCCGGCGCGGGGAGGCGGAGACCAGCGCGGCCGGCACGCCGGCGTCGCGCAGCGCGGCCAGCAGGGCGAGCGCGCCGGGGCGCGGAACCGTTTCGGCGGCGACCTTCCCGGCGAAGGACTCGCCGAGCCGGGCGGCGAGTTCGGCCTCGCTCAGCTCGGTGCCGCTGACCCGGTGCAGGTGGGCGGCGGTGTGCTCGACGGCCTGGCCGAGCACCTCGGGGGCGTCCTGCTCGGTGAGCGGGTGGCGCAGCTCCTCGGCGAGCTCGGCGGCGGCCTGCCACCAGAGCTGTTCGGTGTCGACCAGGGTGCCGTCCATGTCGAACAGGACGGCGGCGGGCAGCCCCTCGGAGGGGGGCAGGGCGGATTCAGGCATGGCGGTACCTTCGGGGTGGTTCAGCTCGGGTGATTCTCGCAGAGCGCGTTGCGCGGGTCTGCGGGCGGGTCTCTAGGCGGGACGGCGGTCCACCAGCACCGGGCGCTCCGGCAGGGTGAGCTCGGCCCGCGAGCCGACCGGCAGCGCGGCGGTGGCCTCGGTGGGCAGGTCGGCCTTGACCTCGGTGCCGTCGTCGAGGCGGACGGTGAGCCGGGTGACGGCGCCCAGGAAGGAGGCGTTGACCACCAGGGCGGGGCCGTCCTCGCTCGGGGCCAGGAGGACGTTCTCCGGGCGGACCAGCACCTGCAGCTCGCCGTCGGCCGGGACGGCGCCGTCCACGGCGTGCCGGCGGCCGAGCACCTCGACGCCCTCCGAGGTGCGGGTGCACGGGATGCGGCTCATGGTGCCGACGAACTCGGCGACGAACGCGGTGGCCGGCCGGCCGTACAGCTCGGACGGGGTGGCGCACTGCTCCAGCCTGCCGGCGCGCAGCACCGCGACGCGGTCGGCCATCGACAGTGCCTCCTCCTGGTCGTGCGTGACGAACAGGGTGGTGATGCCCAGCTCCTGCTGCAGGCGGCGGATCTCCTCGCGCAGCTGCAGGCGGACCTTGGCGTCCAGCGCGGACAGCGGCTCGTCGAGCAGCAGCACGCGCGGCTGCAGGGCGAGGGCGCGGGCGAGCGCGATGCGCTGCTGCTGGCCGCCGGACATCTGGTGCGGGTAGTGCTCGGCGCGGTGCGGCAGGCCGACCAGCTCCAGCAGCTCCTGGGCGCGCTTGCGGCGCTCGGCCTTGCCGGTGCCGCGCATCCGCAGCCCGAAGGCGACGTTGTCGAGCGCGGTCAGGTGCGGGAAGAGGCTGTAGGACTGGAACACCATGCCCGCGTCGCGCTTGTGCGCCGGGATCGAGGTGATGTCCTTGCCGTCGACCAGCACCTCGCCGGAGTCGTGCTGCTCGAAGCCGGCCAGGATGCGCAGCGCGGTGGTCTTGCCGCAGCCGGACGGGCCGAGCAGGGCGAGCAGCTCGCCGGGGTGGACGGTCAGGTCGAGGCCGTCGAGGGCGGTGGTGGCGCCGAAGGAGCGGCGCAGCGAGCGGAACTCGACGGTGGCGCTGCCGGGGGCGAGCGCGACGCCGCCGGCGGTGGCGGTGGCCGTGGTCATGACTGGGAACTCCTGGAAAGCGTGGGGTGGTTCAGGACCGGGCGGTTCAGGACCGGGCGGTCCTGCGGCCGCGGCCGGCGGCGGACATCAGCAGCAGGACGAGCCAGACGATCAGCAGGCTGAGCATCGAGACCGCGACGGACATCTGGCCGTCGCTCTTGCCGTTGGTGTTGATCCACACCGAGAAGGGGGCGAAGCCGAGGATGGAGGCGGTGGTGAACTCGCCGAGCACCAGGGCGACGGTGAGCACGGCCGCGTTCAGCAGCGCGCTGCGCAGGTTCGGCAGGACGACGGTGAAGACGGCGCGCAGCCAGCCGGCGCCGCAGTTGCGGGCGGCCTCGACCAGGGTGACCACGTCCACGCCGCGCAGGCCGGAGTCGATCGCCCGGTAGGCGAACGGCAGCGCCATCAGCACGTACGCGATGACCAGCACGATCGGGAAGTCCGGGTCCTGGATCGCCACGATGGTCTGGAAGAACGGCGTGTCCTGCAGGTAGTCGGGGCCCCAGCGCAGCACGCCGATGATGCCGGTGGTGAGCGCGACGACGGGGACGACCAGCGGCATCGAGCACATCACCTCGATCACCGGGCGCAGCTTCGGCGCGCCGAGCCGGGCGGCGAGCACCGCCGGCACGAGCAGGAGCAGCAGCACGGCCACGGTGACGGCGGCGAGTTCGAGGCTGAGCACCAGGCTGTCGCTGAAGCCGGGCGCGTTCAGCAGCTCGGTGTAGGCGCGGAAGGTGGTCCCGCCCTTGTTGTCGTCGATGCTGAACCACAGCGAGGCGGCCATCGGCACCGCGAAGTAGATCCCGCAGACCAGCAGGACCAGGCCGCGGCCGAAGCGGATGCGATTGATCAGGCGAGCCACTTGGCACTCCGGCGCTGAAGGGGCAGGTACAGGGCCATCACCAGGCAGGCGACCACGATCATGTCGAGGCCGAGGGCGAGGGCGAGGTTGCCCTGGCCGACCAGGACGTTGCCGGACAGCGCGTCGCCGATCTGCATCGAGATCAGCGGCACCGAACTGCCCACCATGGCCTCGGCGGTGGCGTACGCGGCGAAGGAGGCGCCGAACAGCAGCACGAAGCCGCCGAGCAGCGAGGGCAGCAGGACGGGCAGCGCCACGTGCCGCCAGTACTGCACCGAGGTGGCGCCGTTGTTGGCGGCGGCCTCGCGCCACTGGGTCTTCAGGCCCTCCAGGGCCGGGGTGATGGTGATGACCATCAGCGGGACCAGGAAGTAGAGGTAGACCACCGACAGGCCGGAGAAGGTGTAGAGGCTCCAGCCGTGCTTGGTCAGGCCGAGCGAGGTGGTGACCTCGCCGGCGTTGCCGAGGGTGGCGACGAACATGAACGCCAGCGGTACGCCGCCGAAGTTGGCGAGCACGCCGGAGGCGGACATCACGGCCTCGCGGAACATCCGGAAGCGGGAGGTCGCCACCGCCTGGGCCAGCGGCAGGCCGACCACGGTGGCGATCAGCGCGGTCAGCAGCGACAGCTTCACGCTGCCCCACAGGGCCGTCCAGTAGGCGCCCTGGAGGGAGTTGGTGAGGTTGTCGGTGGTGAAGGTGCCGCCGCCGTCCGGGGCGTCGGTGGAGGTGGTGAACGCGCCGATGGCGATCGCGACGGCGGGCAGGCCGAAGCCGATCACGAAGAACAGCAGCAGGGGGAGGGCGGCGAGCCAGGCGCGGCTGCCGCCGGCCCGGCGGCGGCCGGGGCGGGGGGCCTTGGCGGTGCGGGCCGAGGCCGGGGCGGGGGAGACGGAGCCGGGGACGCCCCCGCCGCGCTGGGCGGCGGAGGCGTTGGCCGGCACCGGGGTGGGAGCCGTGGTCATCTCAGGTCAGCCCGCGATCGCCTTGGCCCAGTTCTCGGTGACGACCTTCTTGGCCGCCGTGGTCTGGTCGTCGGTCGGGAAGGTGGTGAAGGGCTTCTCGACCGGCGGGAGCTTGGCGGCGGCGGCCGCGTCCAGGGTGCCGGCGGCCTTCATGGCGTCGAACAGGGCCGGGGTGGCGTAGCCGCCCAGGAAGCCGTTCTGGCCCTCCGCGCTGTAGAGGTACTCCTCCCACAGGCGGGCGGCGGCCGGGTGCGGCGCGTCCTTGTTGATGGCCTGGTTGTAGAAGTTGGCGTAGCTGCCGTCGGACGGGATGCTGACCTGCCAGTCGATGCCCTTGTCCTTGAACTTCACGGCGTAGCCGGCGTTCAGGTAGGACCAGTCGATGGTGATCGGGGTCTCGCCCTTCTCGATGGTCGCCGGGGTGACCTCGACCGGGTTGAAGTTGCCGGCCTGCTTCAGCTTGCCGAAGAAGTCGATGCCGGGCTGGATGTTGTCCAGCGAGCCGCCGTTGGCGAGGGCGGCTGCCATGACGGCGCTGTACGCGGCGTTCGCCTTGGTCGGGTTGCCGTTGAGCGCGACCATGCCCTTGTACTCGGGCTTCAGCAGGTCGGCGAAGGTCTTCGGGCAGGTGCCGACCTTCTTGGCGTCGCAGGCGATCGAGATGTAGCCGCCGTAGTCGTTGTAGCGCAGACCGTCGGCGTCCTTCATGGTGGCCGGGATCTTGTCGAAGTCGGCGACCTTGTACGGGGCGAACAGGCCCTGCTTGGCGCCGGAGGTGGCGAACGCGGCACCCAGGTCGACCACGTCGGGGGCGCGGTCCTGGCCCTTGCGGGAGGTGACGGCGTTGATCTCGTCCTGGCTGGAGCCGTCCGGGTTCTCGTCCTCGATCTCGATGCCGTACTTGGCCTTGAAGTCGTCCATCAGCTTGCCGTAGTTCGCCCAGTCGCGGGGCAGCGTGATGACGTGGAGCTTGCCCTCCTTCTTGGCGGCGGCGACCAGGGCGTCCATGCCGCCGAGGTCGGCGGCGGAGGTGGCGGTCTTGGCGCTCTTGCCGCCGCCCGACACGTCGTTGGAGCCGGCCTTGGTGGACGAGGAGCCGGCGGAACCGCAGGCGGTGAGCGAGAGTGCGGCGGCGGTCAGTACAGCCGCGATGGCGGCGGTGCGGGCGCGGTGCACGGTCACGGGTCAGTCTCCTGAGAAGGGGGCTTTGCTGGGTTCTGCAGCAAGGGAGGGCGTCGGGATCGGGGGATCCGGCGAGCGGCGGTCCGGGTGCGGTCCGAGGTGAGTTCGGAGTCGTCCGAGTTGACTAGCCAACTTCGCTGACGGGGGTAAGTAACCCGGAGTCCGGTGACGGGAAGGTGAACGGACGGCTCAGCGCCGGGGTCGGCTGCGGGAACGGTGGAATCCAGCCATCCGAGCGCGATCCGTTCGGTGCGATGCTCGAATCGCGCAGCGGGATAAGGTCGGGCTGTCCGCGCCGGTACGGCTGCGCAGGACACCGCCCCAGGAGGGACATTGACTGACGTGGCACTTGAGCCCGGGCGCCCGGCCCCGGCCGCGGAGCGCGGCGCCGCCCTGTACCGGAAGGTCGCCGCCGACCTGCGCGAGGCCATCACCACCGGGGCGTACGGGGAGGCCGGCCGGCTGCCCGCCGAGGGCGCGCTGGCCGAGAAGTACGGCGTCTCGCGCGGCACGGTCCGTCAGGCCCTCGCGGTGCTGCGCTCGGACGGGCTGGTCACGTCGCGGCGCGGCACCCGGCGGGTGGTGCTCGGCGGGGCCCGGGTGCAGAGCTTCTCCGAGCTGCTGAGCTTCACGCACTGGGCGTACTCGATGGGCGAGGAGCCCGGCGGCATCCTCGACTCGCTGGTCCGCCGCCCGGCCGACGCGGCCGAGTGCGAGCAGCTGCGGCTGGAGCCGGGCGCCGAGGTGTACGTGACGGTGCGGCTGCGCACGCTGTCCGGGACGCCGGTGATGGTCGAGCGCACCATCTACCCGCCGCGGGTCGGCGAGATCGTCGCCGAGCTGCCGACCGACGTGGTCTCGCACACCGAGGTGCTGCGCGAGCACGGCATCCTGTTCACCGACGCCGACCACACCATCGACGTGGTGACGGCCAACGCCGTCGACGCCCGGCTGCTCGGCTGCCGCCGGGGCGGCCCGCTGCTGCGCGAGCGGCGGCGCACCACGGACCCGACCGGCACCCCGGTGGAGTGGTCCCAGGACCGCTACCTGCCCGGGACGGTGGCGTTCAGCGTGCACAACTCGCTGGCCACGTCGGCGCTCTCGCGGCACGCCCGGGACGGGGACTGACCGCCCCCGCCCCCGGGCCCGTCAGCGCATCAGGGCGGCGAGCAGCGGCCGGTAGTGCTCGAAGCCGGGCACCTCGGCGCCGGCCGTCTTGGCCTGCTCGTCCCAGCGGCGCACGGCCACCGCGTCGGCGGCGCCCGGGAGTTCGGCGAACTCGGCGGCCTGCCGCTCGCTCATCGGGCCGCCCTGGACGGTGAGGGTGTACTCGGACGCCTCGGAGAGCTTCTCGCGGTAGCCCGGTTCGACGGCGCACAGGTAGCGCTTGGCGGCGACGTGCAGCCGGACCGGCTCGGTGACCTCCGGGCCGAACCACTGCGCCAGCCGGGCGGCGCCGGTGTCGCTGTGCCGGTTGTCCTGCCCCCGCATCAGGTCGCGGCCGCTGACGGCCTCCCGGCCGTGCTCGTCGACGAGGTGGCCGAGGTCGTGCAGCAGCGCGGCGGCGACCAGGTGCGGTGCGGCGCCGGCCCGTTCGGCGGCCGCGGCGGCCTGCAGCATGTGCTCGGCCATGGTCACCTCCTCGCCCAGGTACTCCCCGGCGCCCTCGCCCGCGAACAGTTCGGCGAGCTCGTCCAGCGCGGCGGTGCCGCGGTGCAGCACGGCGAGGGTGGAGCCGAGCGCGTCGAGGTCGGCGTAGCAGCCCTGGAGGTGCCGGCGGCCGTCCTGCTCGAAGGCCGTGCGGGCGTGCAGCAGGCGGGTGTTGTCGAAGACCAGGCAGTCGCCCGGGTCGAGCCGGAAGGTCAGCTGCAGTTCGGGGCGCAGGGTGATCGCGGCGAAGCGGCGGTACGCGGCGTAGAAGGCGTCCCGGCCCTCGCCCCGGAGCGTGCCGAACGAGCGGTTGTTGAACCGGACTTCGCGGATCCGGCCGAGCCCGTCGACGTCGATCAGCGGCCGCTCGGCCCGCAGTTCCGTGCGGCGGTCGCGGAAGACGAAGGGGACGGGCGTGCGGGTGAGCAGCGCGAAGGCCTCGGGGGCCTCCTCGCGCAGGATCGCGGCCGCCCGGAAGCCGTCCACCAGGCCGGAGTCGCCGCCGGTGGCGGAGTTCTCCAGGCAGTGCAGCAGCTGCAGGGTGGGCACCGGGTCGCGGTAGGGGTTGTCGGTGTGCGGGGCGATGGCGGCGCTGGTGAAGGCCAGGTTGTTGGGGTCCGGCTCGACCCGGACGTCGAACAGCTCGCCGTAGTTGGTGACCCGGACGTACCCGAAGCTCTCGGCCACCGCCAGGACCTGCCGCTCCACCGCCGGCACCCCGCGCAGCACGGCGAAGCCGCTGCGGCGCACGGCGGCCAGCACCGCGGCCCGCTCGGCCGGGTCGGCCAGGTACGCCGCCCAGTCGGCCTCGGGCAGGCCGCGCGCGAAGTCCGCCGCCGCCCAGAGCCGCTTGCCCTCCTCCGTCCGCCCGTCGCCCTCGGGCTCCTCGTGCAGCCAGGCCAGCGGGTAGCGGGAGCGGTGCCCGTCCGACCAGAGCACCTCCAGGTTGCCGTCCAGCTCGCACTGCGCCGCGAGGGTGAGGTCGTCCGGCAGGTCGGCGATCTGGAACAGCTTCTGGCCGTTGCGCGGATCGCGGCATTCGCCGCACGGGCAGTTGTCGCGCAGCCAGTACGGGGACGGCTCGGTCATGGCGGTTCTCCTCCTGGACGGGGGTCCCTGGGGGAGTTGTATAGCCAACTCGACCCCCTTGGGCGGGAGCCTGCCGGGCGGCGGTGAGTTCTGCGTGCCGGCGAGGTGAACGCTGGGGGAACTGTGCCGGGGCCGGTGGCCGAAAAGCATTGCGCAGACTGGTCCAGACCTGCTCTGATCTGCGCGTGCCAGAACTCGATCAGCCCGAGGACGTCCTGGTGGACGTCACGCCCGTCGCCCCGCCGCCGCGCTCCCGCCGCAGGCTGTGGCTCACCGTCACCGCCGTCGCCGTCCTCGGCGCGGCGGCCTTCGGCGTGGCCTTCGCCGACAACTTCGCCGACCTCGGCGCGTACCGGTACGACCCGCCGAAGACCTTCGACGGGCTGCCGCTCGTCCCCGAGGCCTCGAAGGCCAAGCAGAGCCGCGTCGGCTCCGAGTCCGGCGTCTCGGCCACCACCTACCTCGCCGGGGACCAGCAGCGGATGGTCTTCCTCACCGTCAGCGAGCGGCACATCTTCCTGCCCTCCTCCGAACTCGACGACCTGCTCTCCCGCCAGCGCTCCAACGGCGAGGAGATCGCGGACCTGCACGAGGTCGACCCCGGCGACCGGGGCGGCGTCATGAAGTGCGGCCGCGCCGACGCCGAGGGGCACGCCATCGCCGTCTGCGACTGGGCGGACGGCAGCATGTGGGGCATGTACAGCGAGACCGCCGAGGACGTCGACGCCGTCGCCGCCCACGCCCGGGACTTCCGCCGGCAGGCCGAAGTCCCGTCCTGAGCCGAGCCGCGCCCTCCTCTGCCGCGTGCCCGCCGTTCGGGTGAGCGGAGGCGGGCGCAGCGCGTTTCGGCGCGGGGGCGGCGCGCGGGCTGCGGCACTGTCGGGGGGATTCCCCGAGGTGAGAGGCGGTCCCGCCATGGCGCATTCCACGACCACGAGCCCGCCGGGTTCGGGGCACACCGGGCTGAAGCGGGAGGTGGGGCTCGCCGGGCTGCTCTGGGCCTCGGTCGGGGCGATCATCGGCTCCGGATGGCTGTTCGGGGCGCAGAAGGCGGCCGTGGCCGCGGGGCCGGCCGCGCTGCTGTCCTGGGGCATCGGCGCGGTGGCGATCATCCTGCTGGCGCTGATCCACGCCGAACTGGGCGGCCTGTTCCCGGTGGCCGGCGGGACGGCCCGGTACCCGCACTACGCCTTCGGCGGGTTCGCCGGCATGTCGTTCGGCTGGTTCACCTGGCTGCAGGCGGCGACCATCGCCCCGATCGAGGTCCAGGCGATGATCAACTACGCCCGGCACTGGACCTGGGCGGACGGCTTCCTGAACAAGGACCTGACGCTGACGGGCACCGGCTTCGTGATCGCGGCCGTGCTGCTCGGCCTCTTCGTCGCGGTCAACTTCCTGGGCGTGCGGCTGCTCGCGCACACCAACAGCGTGGCCACCGTGTGGAAGGTCCTCGTCCCGATCCTGGCCATCTTCGCCCTCGGGCTCACCGAGTTCCACGGCTCCAACTTCCACCTGCGGGGCTTCGCGCCGGACGGCGCCAAGGGCGTGCTGGCGGCGATCAGCACCAGCGGCGTGATCTTCGCGCTGCTCGGCTTCGAGCAGGCGATCCAGTGGGCGGGGGAGAGCCGCAACCCCCGCCGGGACATCCCCCGGGCCGTGCTCGGGTCGGTCGTCATCGGCACGATCGTCTACGTCATGCTCCAGGTGGTGTTCATCGGGGCCCTGCCGCCGGACACCTTCGCGGCGGGCTGGGGCAAGCTCGACTACCCGGGCATCAGCGGGCCGTTCGCCGGCCTCGCCACCCTGATCGGGCTCGGCTGGCTCGCCACCATCCTGTTCATCGACGCGGTGATCTCGCCGGCCGGCACCGGCCTGGTCTACATCACCTCCAGCTCCCGGGTCACGTACGGGCTGAGCCGCAACGGCTACGCGCCGCAGGCCCTGCAGTACACCGACAAGCGCTCGGTGCCGTGGCTGGGCCTGCTGATCGCCTGGATCGCCGGGGTGCTCTGCTTCCTGCCGTTCCCGAGCTGGCAGCGCCTGGTCGGCTTCATCACCTCGGCGGTGGTGCTGATGTACGCGGGCGCGCCGCTGGCCTTCGGGGTGCTGCGCAAGCGGCTGCCGGGGATGGAGCGCTCGTACCACCTGCCCGGCGGCACGATCATCTCGCCGCTGGCCTTCGCGGTGGCCAGCCTGGTCATCTACTGGTCCGGCTGGGACACCCTGTGGCGGCTCGGCCTGGCGATCCTGATCGGGTACGTGCTGCTCGGCGGGTACTCGATGTACGCGGCCTCGAAGGGCGTGCCGAACGCGCCGCGGATGGACTTCAAGGCCGGGCAGTGGCTGCCGGTCTACCTGGTCGGGATGGGGATCGTCTCCTGGCAGGGCACCTTCGGCGTGGGCGCCCAGGGGAACCTGCCGCTGTGGTGGGACATCGGCGTCGTGGTGGTGTTCGCGCTGGTGATCTACTACTGGGCGCTGGCGGTCGCGCTGCCGGCGGAGGAGATCGAGCGGAACATCCGCGGCGTCGAGGTGCTGGACGCGGGCGGGCACTGAACACCCCGCGAGAGCGGCCCCCGAGGTGACTCGGGGGCCGTTCCGCTGTCTAGACGGCCGCGCCCCAGGCGGCGTCGGCGGCGGTGAGGGCCGGCGCGGGGTCGGCGCCGGTGGCGGCCGCGAGGGCGTCCAGGCAGGCGCGGACGGTCTCCAGGGAGGCCGCCGGGCCGTAGTGATTGACCCGCAGCATCGAGCCGGCCAGCGCGCCGCCGCCGGGCTGGACGGGCAGGGCCGGGTCGAGCCGGGCCGCGAGCGCGGTGGCGTCCACGCCGTCCGGGGTGCGCAGGGTGGTGGCGACCGGCGCGGCGTGCGCGTCCTCGTGGACGAAGGGGCTGAGCGTGCCGAGGGCGCGGACGCCGGCCCGGGTGGCGGCGGAGGCGGCGCGGTGGCGGGCGATCACGGCCGACAGGCCGTCCGCGGCGATCCGGTCCAGGCAGGCGCCGAGCGCGAGCATCTCCAACTGGGCCGGGGCGTGCGGGAGGACGGTGCGGCCGGCGTCCGTCCAGCGCTCCTTCCAGTCGAGCAGCGACAGGTAGGAGCGGCGCGGGGCGGCCGGGTTGGCGGCGATCCGCTCCCAGGCGCGCTCGGACACCGACACGGCCGAGACCCCGGCCGGGCCGCCCATCGCCTTCTGGCCGCCGATCACGCACAGGTCGACGCCCCACGCGTCGGTGAGCAGCGGCTCGGCGGCGACGGAGGCGACCGCGTCGAGCATCAGCAGGGCGCCGTGCTCGCGCACCACGGCGCCGATCCCGGCGACCGGGTTGGTGTTGCCGGTGGCGGCCTCGGCGTGCACCAGCGAGACGAAGTCGATGCCCGGGTTCGCCTCCAGCGCCTCGGCGACCTGCGCGGCGCTCACCGCGCCGTCGAAGGGGGCGGCGAGGTCGACGACGTGCGCGCCGCAGGAGCGCAGCCAGTTGCCGAAGGTCTGCCCGTAGGGGCCGGTGACGATGTTCAGCGCGGTGGAGCCCGGGTGCGCGGCGCCGCGGATCGCGGCCTCCAGCGGCAGCAGCGCCTCGCCCTGGGTGACGATCACGTCGGCCTCGGTGTGCAGCAGCGCGGCCACCTGGTCCTCGATCGCCGCGAACTCGGCGGCGCTGAGCGGGGGGAGGTCGAGGTACGGGCTCACGTCTGGCCTTTCGCCGCAGGGGGTGGTGGGTACCGCAACGAGTCTGCCGCATGGACGCTGCTTACAGGGAACCCGTCCGCCGCTAGAGTGCGGGCATGAGCGATGGCGCGGTGCTGCACGTGCGGGGTCGGGTGCTGGTCGGTCCGCAGGACGTCCGGGACGAACTCTGGGTGGTGGACGGCCGGGTGAGCTTCACCCGCCCGCCGACCGCCGGTGACGTCCGGACGGTCACCGGCTGGGTGCTGCCAGGCCTGGTGGACGCGCACTGCCACGTCGGCCTGGACGCGCACGGCGCCGTCGACGCCGCCACCAGCGAGAAGCAGGCGCTCACCGACCGCGACGCCGGCACCCTGCTGATCCGCGACGCCGGCTCGGCGGCCGACACCCGCTGGATCGACGAGCGCGAGGACCTGCCCCGGATCATCCGGGCCGGGCGGCACATCGCCCGCACCCGCCGCTACATCCGCAACTACGCCCACGAGATCGAGCCCGGCGACCTGGCCGCGTACGTCCGGGCCGAGGCCCGGCGCGGGGACGGCTGGGTGAAGCTGGTCGGCGACTGGATCGACCGCGAGCGCGGCGACCTCGCCGCCTGCTGGCCCGGCGACGCGCTGGCCGAGGCGATCGCGGCGGCGCACGAGGAGGGCGCGCGGGTCACCGCGCACTGCTTCGCCGCCGAGTCGCTGCCGGACCTGCTGGCGGCCGGCATCGACTGCGTGGAGCACGCCACCGGGCTGACCGAGGAGCTGATCCCGGCCTTCGCCGAGCGCGGCGTCGCCATCGTCCCGACGCTGGTCAACATCGCCACCTTCCCCTCGCTCGCGGCCGGCGGCGAGGCCAAGTTCCCGGCCTGGTCGGCGCACATGCGGCGGCTGCACGAGCGCCGCTACGACACGGTGGGCGCCGCGCACGACGCGGGCATCCCGATCTTCGTCGGCACCGACGCGGGCGGCTCGCTCGCGCACGGGCTGGTCGCGGACGAGGTGGCGGAGCTGGTGAAGGCCGGGCTGAGCCCGGCCGAGGCGCTGTCGGCGGCGAGTTGGGGCGCCCGGGCGTGGCTCGGGCGGCCGGGCCTGGAGGAGGGTGCGCCGGCGGACTTCGTGGTGTACGCCGAGGACCCGCGGGCGGACGTCCGGGTGCTGGCCGACCCGGCGCTGGTGGTGCTGCGGGGGCGCGTGGTGGGGTGAGGCGGGGCGCGGCGAGCGCGCCCCGGAAGCATGATCATCCGAGGTGACGGGCTGTCGGTCTGGGCCGATAGGGTGACGACCATGGCACCGCGTCCACTGAACGAGATCGTCGAGCCCGGTTGGGCCACCGCCCTGGAGCCCGTCGCCGGGCGGATCGCCGCGATGGGTGACTTCCTGCGCGCCGAGGTGGCCGCCGGCCGCACCTACCTGCCGTCCGGTCCGAACATCCTGCGGGCCTTCCAGCAGCCGATCGCCGACGTCCGCGTCCTGATCGTCGGGCAGGACCCGTACCCGACGCCCGGCCACGCGGTGGGGCTCAGCTTCTCGGTGGCGCCCGAGGTGCGGCCGATCCCGCCGAGCCTGGTCAACATCTTCCGCGAGTACGGCACCGACCTCGGGCTGCCGCAGCCCGCCAACGGCGACCTCACGCCCTGGTCGCAGCAGGGCGTGCTGCTGCTCAACCGGGCGCTGACCACCCAGCCGCGCAAGCCCGGCGGGCACAAGGGCAAGGGCTGGGAGGCGGTCACCGAGCAGGCGATCCGGGCGCTGGTGGCGCGCGGCGGCCCGCTGGTGGCGATCCTGTGGGGGAGCGACGCCCGCAACCTGCGCCCGCTGCTGGGCAACGTCCCGACCGTCGAGTCGGTGCACCCGAGCCCGATGTCGGCGGACCGCGGCTTCTTCGGCTCGCGGCCGTTCAGCCGGGCGAACGAGCTGCTGGTGCGGCAGGGGGCGCAGCCGGTGGACTGGCGGCTGCCGTAGCAGACGTGGGTCAGGGCGGAACGTCAATCTCACTCCAACGGGTGAAATGACGTTCTGTGTGACTCATGTGACGGATCGTTTGAGAAGACTGGCGGCTCATCGTTTCAGCCGTGTGTGTGGGGGTACCGCCATGTCTTCGCCGTCCCTGTCGTCCCTGTCGTTTTCGTCCTCGTCTTCGTCTCGGTCTTCGCGCCGAATCGTTTCCGCCGCTGCAGCCACGGTGGTGTGCGCACTGCTCAGCGCCCCGCCCGTCCAGGCCGCTCCGGCCGCTCCGGCCGCGGCGCCCGCCTCGCCGGGCAAGGCCCGCGCCGTCACCGCCGAGCTCGCCCTGGACGTCAAGCTGCTGAACAGCGCGGTGGACGTCCCGGTGAACATCGCGCTGAACAAGGTCGAGTCCCCGGCCGAGCGCGACGGCTCCGTGCTCACCGCGGCGGTGGACGGCGTCGACGGGCAGCGCCCGGTCACCCTGGTCAAGGCCGACATCGGCAAGTCCGTCACCCGCGCCGACGACAAGGGCGCCGCCGCCTCCGTCAAGCTGGTCAACGCCGACGTGAACGCCCCCGGCCTCACCGCCACCGCGCTGCTCGGCCTGGAGGCGATGAGCGCCGAGGTCACCTGCCCGGTCGACGGGGCGCCGACCGCGAACGTCGTCGCGCCCGCCAAGCTGACCGTGCTCGGCAAGCCCGTCACCCTCGGCCTGTACGGGCCGACCAAGGTGGACGTGCCGGCGGTCGGCAGCGTCTCGGTGGAGTTCTCCAAGAAGGCCACCACCACGACCACCGCCGCCGCCTCCGCGCTGGAGGTGCACGTGGAGGTGAACCCGCTCAACCTGAACGTCGCCAAGGTCACCGGGACGGTCACCGTCGCCTCGGTGAGCTGCGAGAAGCCCACCGCGGCCGCATCGGGCTCCGCGCCCGCCACGGCCGTGCCGACCAGCGCGCCCGCCGCCCAGCCGGTCGCCGACACCACCACCTCGCGGGCCGCCGTGCCGCGGGCCGCGGCCGAGAAGGAGCGGCTGGCCAGCACCGGCGGCAGCGACGCCACCGGCCCGCTGGCCGCCGGGGCCGCCGCCCTCGTCGCGGGCGGGGCGGCCGCGCTGTGGGCCACCCGGCGGCGTCACGCGGCGCACGCCCGGCGCCACTGACGGCACCCGTCGGCGCCCTGGCGGCACCCGTCGCGGCGGGAGTGCCGCGCCCGGCACTCCCGCACCGTGACCGTGCCGACGCGGACGGTTGGTTCACATGCGCGTTACACGAGAGGAACAACCGGGAAACGGCGGCTTGCGACGCTACGCGGGCACCCACCACCCAGCAATGCGAGGGACAAGCCGTGGCAATCAAGGCCGAGTACATCTGGATCGACGGCACCAAGCCGACCGCGAAGCTCCGTTCCAAGACTCGCGTCCTGCCGAACGCCGACAAGATCCCCACCTGGGGCTTCGACGGCTCGTCGACCAACCAGGCCGAGGGCCACGCCTCGGACCGCGTGCTGGAGCCGGTGAAGGTCGTCAAGGACCCGATCCGCGGCGGTGACAACATCCTGGTCCTCTGCGAGGTCCTGGAGACGAACGGTACCCCGCACGAGTCCAACACCCGCGCCCTGCTGCGCGAGGTCGAGAGCAAGTACACCGCCCAGGAGTCGATCTTCGGCATCGAGCAGGAGTACACCTTCTTCAAGGGCTCCCGCCCGCTCGGCTTCCCGGAGGGCGGCTACCCGGCCCCGCAGGGCGGCTACTACTGCGGCGTCGGCGCCGAGGAGGTCTTCGGCCGCGAGATCGTCGAGCTGCACCTGGACCGCTGCCTGGACGCCGGCCTGGCGATCTGCGGCATCAACGCCGAGGTCATGCCCGGCCAGTGGGAGTTCCAGATCGGCCCGGTCGACGCGCTGACCGTCTCCGACGACCTGTGGATCGCCCGCTACCTGCTGTACCGCACCGCCGAGGAGTTCGGCATCGACGCCACCCTGGACGCCAAGCCGGCCCGGGGCGACTGGAACGGCGCGGGCGCCCACACCAACTTCTCCACCAAGGCGATGCGCGAGGGCTACGACGCCATCATCACCGCCTGCGAGTCGCTCGGCGCCTCCCAGGAGAAGGTGCTGGAGCACGTCAACCAGTACGGTGACGACATCCAGTCCCGCCTGACCGGCAAGCACGAGACCGCCCCGTGGAACGTCTACAGCTACGGCGTCTCCGACCGCGGCGCCTCGGTCCGCATCCCGTGGCAGGTCGAGGTGGAGAAGAAGGGCTACATCGAGGACCGTCGCCCGAACGCCAACGTCGACCCCTACGTCGTCACCCGCCTCCTGATCAACACCTGCTGCGAGGCGCTGGAGAAGGCCGGCCAGGTCTGATCCGCCCCCCCGGGTGCACGTGCCCAGGCCCTTCCCGCCCCACCGGGAAGGGCCTTCGGCGTTCCGTGGCGCTGCTCCCCCGCGGGGACGGCCGCAAATCACTGGTCAATCCGGTACCGCCGCCCGAGAATTCAGGGATGACGCCGCAACCGTTGCTCCTCCTCGACGTGGACGGACCGCTCAACCCCTTCGCCGCACCCGGGCTGCGCGGGCCCAGGGGCTACCAGGCCCACCGCCTGACCCCCCACTGGTGGGCGGAGCGGCAGGCCCGGCTCGCGCCGGGCGAGGTGAAGCCGCTCAAGGTGTGGCTGAACCCCGCGCACGGGCGGGAGTTGCTGGCGCTGCCGTACGAACTGGCCTGGGCGACCACGTGGATGGCCGAGGCCAACACCCTCGTCGGCCCGCGCCTCGGGCTGCCCGAGCTCCCGTACATCGCGTGGTCGGACCTGTTCGGCGAGGACCCGGACGGGCTGCACTGGAAGACCCGGGACGTGGTCGCCTGGGCCGCCGGGCGCCCCTTCGTCTGGGTGGACGACGAACTCGGCCCGCAGGACGCCGAGTGGATCGCGGCCCACCACCCCGCCCCGGCGCTCACCCTGCACGTCAACCCCCGGTTCGGCCTGCGCGCCGAGGACTTCGCGGTCCTGCGCGACTGGGCGGCCGCCGCGGGAGCCGCCGCGTGACGCCGCCGCTGCTGCTGATCGACGTGGACGGCCCGCTCAACCCCTACGCCGCGCCCGCGACCCGCCGACCCGAGGGTTACGGGACGCACCACCTGCTGCCCGAGTCCTGGGTCGCCCGCAACGCGCCCACGCCGCGCTCGAAGGTGAAGCCGCTGCGGGTCTGGCTGAACCCCGCGCACGGCCCCGAACTGCTTTCGCTGCCGTACGAGTTGGCGTGGGCGACCACCTGGATGGACGAGGCGAACACCTTCATCGGCCCGCGCATAGGCCTGCCCGAGCTCCCGTACATCGCGTGGTCGGACCTGTTCGGCGAGGACCCGGACGGGCTGCACTGGAAGACCCGGGACGTGGTCGCCTGGGCCGGCGGGCGCCCCTTCGTCTGGCTCGACGACGAGCTCGGGCCGCAGGACATCGAGTGGATCGCGGCCCACCACCCCGGCCCGGCGCTGCCGCTGTGGGTCGACCCGCGGACGGGCCTGGAGGAGCTGCACTTCGCGGCGCTGCGCGAGTGGGCGGAGGAGGAGGACTGATGCGCGTCGGTACGGTGGAGCGGCTGCGCCGCTACCCGGTGAAGTCGCTGCTGGGGGAGGAGCTTTCGCGGGCCGAGGCGGACGGGCGCGGCCTGGCCGGCGACCGGGCGCGGGCGCTGCTCGACGTCGCCACCGGCAAGGTCGCCAGCGCCAAGCACCCGCGGCTGTGGGCGGGTCTGCTCGGGTACGCCGCGAGCACGGCCGATGGCGGCGATGTGGCTATCGCCGGGCCGGACGGGCGGGCCGTCGACGAGGCGGAGCTGTCCGAGGCGCTCGGCCGGAAGGTGACGCTGATCGCCGAGCGGCCGCCCGGCGCCGCCGTCGAACGGGCCGTGCCCGAGCAGGTGCTGGCGCACGGCATAGAGGCCGAAGTCGACTTCACCGTCAACGAGTTGGGGCGCGCCGCGCCGGACGGCGGATTCTTCGACTTCGCCCCGCTGCACCTGATCACCAGCTCGACGCTGGACGCGGTCGGGGTCGAGGCCGAGCGCTACCGGCCGAACCTGGTGATCCGCACCGAGGGCGAGGGCTTCGTCGAGAACGCCTGGGTGGGACGGGAGTTGGCGATCGGCCCGACGCTGCGGCTGCGCGTCCTGGTGCCCACCCCGCGCTGCGCCGTCCCCACCCTGCGGCACGGCCCGCTGCCGCGCCGCCCGGAGGCGCTGCGCACCCCCGCCGAACGGAACCGGCTGGTGCCGCTGGAGGGGATGCCGGCGCTGCCCTGCGCGGGCGTGTACGCGCAGGTGCTGGTGCCCGGGCGGATCGAGGTGGGGGACGAGCTCAGGCTCAACTGAGCGCGGCGGCAGTCGGGTTCAACCGGGCGCGGTCCGGTTCAACCGAGCACGGCGGCCAGGGCGTCCAGGAAGCGGTCGGTGGTGGCCTCGTCCCGGACGGCGATCCGCAGCCACTCCTCGCCCAGCCCCGGGAAGGTGTCCCCGCGCCGGACGGCGAAGCCGTGCCCGCGCAGCCGTTCCCGGACGGCCGCCGCGCCCGGCAGCCGGACCAGGACGAAGGAGGCGGCCGGCTCGCCGTACACCCGCACGGTGGGGAAGGCCGCCAGCCCCTTCAGCAAGTAGGAGCGCCACAGCGCCAGTTCGGCCGCCGCCCGTTCGGCCTCGGCCAGTGCCGCCGGGGTGCTGCACGCCTCGGCGGCGGCCAGCGCCGGGGTGGACACCGGCCACAGCGGCTGGGCGGCGCCGAGCTCGGCGAGCAGTGGGGCCGGGCCGAGCACGTAGCCGATCCGCAGGCCGGCCAGGCCCCAGGTCTTGGTGAGGCTGCGCAGCACCACGACCCGGCCGGGCAGGTCGCGGACGGCGGCCAGCGACTCGCGTTCGCCCGGCACGGTGTCCATGAACGCCTCGTCCACCACCAGGGTGCGCCCGGGCCGGGCGAGGGCGGCGACGGCGGCGGCGGGGTGCAGCACGGAGGTCGGGTTGGTCGGGTTGCCGAGCACCACCAGGTCCGCCTCCTCGGGGACGGCGCCGAGCCGGAAGCCGTCCTCGGGGGTGAGCAGCACCCGGTGCACCCGGTGCCCGGCGTCCCGCAGCGCGGCCTCCGGTTCGGTGAACTGCGGGTGCACGACCACGATGTGACGTGGCGTCAGAAAGCGGGCGAGCAGCACGAAGGCCTCCGCCGCGCCCGAGGTGAGCAGCACCTCGTCGACCGGCCGGCCGTGCCGGGCGGCCACGGCGGCGCGGGCGGCGCCCTGGTCGGGGTAGGCGGCGAGGTCGCCGAGGGTGGCGGCGAGGCGGTCGCGCAGCCAGCCGGGGGGCGTGCCGGTGCGGACGTTGACGGCGAGGTCGACCAGGCCGAGCCCGTCGGCGCGGACCTCGGCGTCGCCGTGGTGGCGCAGGTCGGGTTCGGGGGCGGTCATGCGGTGGCTCCTCACGAGGGAAGTCCGGGGACGCGGTGCAGGTCGTACCGGCCGGGCGGCACGGTGAGGTCGGCGCCGTCGCCGAGGGCGACCAGCGCGACGGCGTGCCCGTGCGCGGCCAGGTGGGCGGCGGCGGCCAGGTGGTCGAGCGGGCGCCCGGCGGCGTCCCGGGGCAGGTCGGCGTCCGGTGCCGCTCCGGCGTCCGGTGCCGCTCCGGCGGCCACCGGGATCAGCCGGGTGCCCGGCCGCAGCAGCCCGGCCACCGCCTCGACGGCCGCCGGGCGGCCCACCACGGCGGAGGCGCGGCGCAGTTCGGCCAGCGCGCGCGGCACCAGCAGGTCCGGCTCGCCGGGCCCGAGGCCGACCAGCGCCAGCCGTCCGCGCACCGCCGCCCGGGCGATCGCGACCGTCGCCGCCGCCGACTTCCGCTTGGGGACGACGAGTTCGCCGCCGTCCGCGCTCGCCAGCGCGGCCGCCTCGGCGACGCTCGCGGTGCCGACGGCCGTCCCGACCGCCGCGGACGGGTTCGGTACGGCGAGCCGCGCCAGCTCCGGCGCCGGGTGCTCGTCCACCGGCAGGTTCAGGCAGCGCGAGACCCAGGCCACCGCCGGGTGGTCGGCCTTGCCCTCGACGGTGGCCAGCCGGCCGATCGCGGTGCGCAGGTAGCCGGTCTCCTTCAGCACCGTCATCAGCAGCCGCATCGCCTCCTCCGGCTCGGCGCCGCCGCTCGCGCCGATGCCGACGACCAGGGTGCGGGGGACGACCAGCAGGTCGCTGCCGCCCGGGTCCTCCCGGTCGGTGATCCGCAGCGCCGGGGCGTCCTCGGGAGCGTCCGGGCGGATGTGCGGCGGCAGCGCGGGCAGCGGGTACGGCACGTCGGCGACCAGGCGCACCGGGTCGCCGTCCTCGGCCGCCCGGACGGTCGCGGCGGAGCCCGCGCGGTGGTAGCGGACGGCGTGCGGGGTGAGGGCGTCGAGGGGGCCCTCCGGGCGCGGCGGCGCCTCGTCGAGCACGGGTGTGGTGCCGAGGACGGCCTGCACCTCCCGGGCCAGCTCCCGGCCCCGCTCCCCGCCGGCCAGCTGGACCACCCAGCGGCCGTGCGGGTCCACGCAGAGCAGCTCGACGCCGTCCGGCAGCCGGCCCCGGAGGGCCAGCGACCGGACGATGTACCCGACCGGCCCAACGACGACCGCCCGCTCGTACCGGCCGACCGCGTAGTCGACCACGTCCGGGGCCTGGAAGCAGTTGCCGTTCGAGGCGTGCCGGACTTCGCTGCTCTCCGGCCAGGCGGCGTGCAGTTCCTCGGCGAGCGGGCGGCAGCTCCCGCCGAGGGAGACGATCCCGATCATCCGTGCCCACCCCTTCGCGCTCGGCCCCGCTCGGGCCCACGCGATCCCACCACGCACGGACGGGCGGGTCAATCGGGATGCGTGTGACGTCCGCCGCCGCGGACACTGGAGCTGTTCGTCTGTTCTTTACCTTTCTTGTGGGGTACACGACACCCCGTCCCTCCTACTGTGTTCGGCGCTCCAGCCCGGAGCCCGTCCGGCTCCGCTCGTAGCCCCCGACACCGGAGGACCCCATGGCCTTCGCACGCCCCCGCACCTCGCGCAAGCTCCGCCCGGTCACCGCGCTCGCCGCCGGCCTCGGCCTGGTGGCCGGCTCGCTCGGCCTCTGGGCCGCCGGTGGCACCGCCGCCGCCGACACCACGGCCGCCGCCGGCCTCCCCAGCCCCGACCACGTGGTCGTCGTGGTGATGGAGAACCACGCCTACAACCAGGTGATCGGCAGCTCCAACGCCCCGTACATCAACGGCACCCTGGTGGCCGGCGGCGCCACGCTCAGCCAGTCCTACGCGCTCACCCACCCCAGCCAGCCCAACTACTACATGCTGTTCTCCGGCAGCGCCCAGGGCGTCACCGACGACAGCTGCGTGGACCCGGGCGCCTTCCAGGGCCCGAACCTGGCCTCCGAGCTGATCGCCTCCGGCCAGACCTGGGGCAGCTACAACGAGGACATCCCCGGCGTGGGCGCCACCGACTGCCGCGTCGGCGACTACGCGCAGAAGCACAACCCGTGGTTCGGCTTCGGCAACGTCCCCACCGACAGCGCGGTCGGCATGGACGCCTTCCCGACCGACTTCAGCACCCTGCCGAAGGTCTCCTTCGTCATCCCGAACCTGTGCAGCGACATGCACGACTGTTCGGTCGGCACCGGCGACAGCTGGATCCAGAACAACCTCGACGCCTACGCGCAGTGGGCCAAGGCCAACAACAGCCTGCTCGTCATGACCTTCGACGAGGACAACAAGCTGTCCGGCAACCGCATCCCGACCCTGGTCTACGGCGCCCACGTCGCCCCCGGCAGCAGCACCGCCACCCGCTACAACCACTACGACGTGCTGCACACCCTGGAGGACCTGGCCGGCGTCAACGCCCACGCCGGCAAGTCCGCCGGGGCCACTGACATCACCGGCATCTGGAACTGACGCCCGTGTACGTCGCGGACTCCCGCAGCACCAAGGCCCCCGCCGCGCCGACCCCCACCACGGGGCCGGCGCGGCGGGGCGCCGCCCTGCGCGCCGTACCGGGCGCGGTGCTCGCCCTGGGCACCGTCAGCCTGGTCACCGACGTCTCCTCCGAGATGGTCACCGCCGTCCTGCCGCTCTACCTGCTCACCGGGCTCGGCCTCTCCCCGCTCGGCTTCGGCCTCCTCGACGGCCTGCAGAACGGCTTCAGCGCCCTCGTCCGGCTCGTCGGCGGCCACCTCGCCGACCGGCGCGGCCGCGACGGCTCCGCCCGCCACAAGGCCGTCGCCGCGGTCGGCTACGGGCTCTCCGCGCTCTGCAAGCCCCTGCTGCTGATCGTCCACACCGTGCCGCTGATCGGCGCCGTCATCGCCGTCGACCGCACCGGCAAGGGCCTGCGCACCGCCCCGCGCGACGCGATGATCTCGCTCGCCTGCGAACCCGCCCACCGCGGCCGGGCGTTCGGCGTCCACCGGGCCATGGACACCGCCGGCGCCCTGCTCGGGCCGCTCACCGCCTTCCTCGTGCTGCGCCTGGCCGGCGGGCCGCTGCTCGCGGACGGCGGCGAACGGCACGGCTACGACGCGGTGTTCACGGTCAGCGCCTGCGTCGCGGTGCTCGGCGTGCTGATCCTGCTGCTGTTCGTGCCGAACCGCCCGAGCGGTGACGACCCGTCGACTCCCGCCCCCACGCTGCGCGACAGCCTCACCCTGCTGCGCCTGCCCGGACTGCGCCGGCTCACCCTGTGCGCCGTGCTGCTCGGCCTCACCACCGTCAGCGACTCCTTCCTCTACCTGCTGATCCAGAAGCGCCTCGGCCTGTCCGTCACCCTGTTCCCGCTGCTGCCGCTCGGCACCGCCGCCGCCTTCCTGCTGCTCGCCGTCCCGCTCGGCCTGCTCGCCGACCGGATCGGCCGGCGCACCCTGTTCCTCGCCGGGCACGGCGTCCTGCTGCTCGCGTACGGGCTGCTGCTCTCGCCGCTGCGGGGGCTGCCCGTCGTGCTGTGCGTGCTCGTCCTGCACGGCGCCTTCTACGCCGCCACCGACGGCGTGCTCGCCGCCGCCGCGGCCGACACCGTCCCGGCCGAACAGCGCGGCGCCGGGCTCGCCCTGGTCGGCACCGGGCAGGCGCTCGCCCGGTTCGCCTGCTCGCTGCTGTTCGGCGCGCTGTGGAGCGCGGTCGGCGGCACCGGCGCGCTCGCCTGGTCGGCGGGGGCGCTCGCGCTGTGCGTCGCCGCCGCGGCCGCCGTGCTGCGCCCCACCGAACCCGTCGCCGCCCCCGCCCCCGCCCCCGCTGTCGAGGAAGCCGAATGAACCTCCAGAACCGGACCAGGGTGATCGTGCTGCTGGTCGCCGTCCTGCTGCTCGGGGCGGTCGGCACCGGAGCTGTCCTGTACGCCGCCGACCGCACCGCCGAACGCGACCGGGCCCAGCCCGGCGGGCCCGCCGTCCACTCCGGCCGGGTCACGCTCACCGACGGCGGAGGCGGGCGGCAACTGCTCTTCCGCAACATGGCCTGGGGCCCGCAGCGGGACGAGATCACCACCGTCCCCGCCGACCGGCCGGACGGCCCGCGCACCGCCTCCGGCGTCCAGTGCCTGCGCTTCCACGCCGCCGCCGGCACCGGCATCTGCCTGCAGGCCGTCCACGGCGCCCTGGAGGACACCTACCGGGCCGTCGTCCTCGACGACCACCTGCGCGAACGGCGCTCCTTCCCCGCCGCCGGGATCCCCACCCGCTCCCGGGTCTCCCCGTCCGGGCACCTCGCCGCCTGGACGGTCTTCGTCAGCGGCGACTCCTACGCGGGCACCAACTTCTCCACCCGCACCTCCGTCGTCGACGTCCGCGACTGGAACCTGCGCGAGAACCTGGAGGACTTCACCGTCCTCCAGGACGGCCACCCGCTGCAGGCGCACGACATCAACATCTGGGGCGTCACCTTCGCCGACGACACGACCTTCTACGCCACCGTCGCCACCGGCGGGCAGACCCACCTCGTCCGCGGCGACCTCGGCGCCCGCACCCTCACCACCCTGCACGACAACGTCGAATGCCCCTCCCTCTCCCCGGACGGCACCCGCGTCGCCTACAAGAAGCGCGTCCCCGGCCTCTCCGCCGACGCGCCCTGGCGGCTCTACGTCCTCGACCTCGCCACCATGACCGAGACCGCCACCGCCGAACACCGCAACATCGACGACCAGGCCCTGTGGTCCGACGACCACACCCTCCTCTACGCCCTGCCCGGCGACTACGGCGCCGACCTGTGGACCGTCCCCGCGGACGGCACCGGCAGCGCCGCGCGCGTCACCACGGCGGCCGTCGCACCCGCCTACCTGGGGTGAGGAACTTCCGGCCGCCGTCCCTCGTCGGGCACAGTGACGTCCGGACGATCGAACGGGGGAGCGAACGACCATGGACGGCATCCCGCCCGAGCGCACGGTGACCGACTCCTGGCCCGTCCTGCACGGCCGCCCGGTGCTGCGCCGCACCGTCGCGGTCGGGCTCGTCCTCTTCGTCGCCGTCCTCGCCGCCCTCGCCGTCCGCGGCGTCAACGCCCTCACCCTCGGCACCCCCGGCCGCCTCACCGACCGCGACCGCGCCGAACGCCTCGCCGGCCTCCACCCCGCCCAACACCCCGGCGCCGACCGCAGCTACACCCCGGTCGGCGCCGTCTACACCCACACCTCGGACGGCGCCCCCGTCGCCTACCTCCACTACCGCCTCGCCGGCGGCAAGGACCCGGGCCTCGGCGACTTCCTGCACACCTACGACCTCCCCGCCCCCGGCCCCGCCGCCCCCCTCCCACCCGACCTCACCGCCGCCCTCGGCGG
>NZ_JZKH01000091.1 GCF_000961885.1 Streptomyces rubellomurinus | reverse complement strand
GCTGACGTCGTCCAGGGCGACGACCCTGGTCTCGCCCTCCCCGTAGACCTTGTTCAGGCCGGTGGCGCGGGCAGCCGCCCGGCCGGTGCGGACGGCGGTCGCGGTCGACGTCACGAGAGATCCTCCGAGGGTGGGAAGGGATGGAACGGATGTGCTGATTCCGTTCCATCCTCCCAAGCCGTTCGAGTCCGATCCGTATGCCGCGGGGAGGGTCGGCCCCCGCCGACCCGGCGGCGCGGCGGGGGCGGGCTCCTCCTCAGGTATGACCCGGCGCCCTGAGGACCAAGGTCCCCACCGCTGCGCGGACGGCCCCTCAGCCGCTACTCCACGGCCACGCCGAAGGCCGTCGCCAGGCCGGCCAGGCCGTTCGTCACCGCGCGGCCGGACGGCGCGAACTGCCAGCCGCCGTCCGCCCGTTGGAAGGCGCCGAGGAGCATCGCCGAGTCCGGGACGCCGCCGTTGGCGCCCGGCCACCGGGCCGGCCCGCCCGCCCCGGGCCCGTACGAGGCGGTGACGGCGAGCCCGTACACGTGGCCCAGCGGCAGCGCCGGCGGCTCCTCCTCCTCGGTGGAGACCGCGACCACCACCTCCTCGACGGCGGCCGGCAGCCGGTGCAGGTCCAGGGTCAGCCGGGCCGCCCGGGTCGGCTCGCCCGGCACCGAGCGGGTCGGGTGCAGCCGCACGGCGCCGTCCGGGTCCTGCGGGTTGTTGAAGAAGACGAAGTGCTCGTCGCTGAGCACCCGGCCGCGCGCGCACAGGAAGGCCGTGACGTCCAGGTCCACCGGATCCCCGCCGGCCGTACGGCTCTGCCAGCTCACCGTCAGGCTGCTCCGCGCCCCGGCCGGCTCCTCGCGGGGCTCGGCGGCGGCCGGGGTCGGGGCGCTCCCGCCGCCGAGGCGGCCGCGCAGCCCCTGCTCCGCCAGCAGCTCCACCAGCTCCGGGCCGCTCACCAGGGTCAGCGGCTTGCCCTCGATGTAGCTGTACGAGCCCCTGCCGAAGCCCGCGGTGGTGACCAGGATGCCCTTGATCGCGCCGTGGTGGCGGACGGTGGACTCCAGGTCGCGCACGGCGGTCGGCGGCACGGTCTTCTTGTAGCGCTTGGCCTGGATGACGATCTTGCCGCCGGTCACCGGGTCCAGGTCCTCGGCGACCACGTCCACCCCGACGTCACCGCTGCGGGCCGTCGTCATCACGCGGAAGCCGCGCAGCCGGAACAACTCGGCGATCAGGTCCTCGAAGTCGAGCGGGTCCATCTCGAAGAGGTCCGGCTCGTCCTCGCCGCCCTGCCCGGCCGGCACCCCGCCGACCGTCTCCGGCAGCCGGTCCGGCCGCACCTCGTCCAGCCGCTCCGGGCGCGCGGACAGCTTCCCGCCCAGGCCCAGGAAGCACTCCACCGGCGCCACCCGGTCCAGCGCCAGCGCGGCGAAGCCGGCCCGGGACGCGGTCAGCGTGGACAGGAAGCGCTCGGCCTCCCGGCCGGTCGCCGGATCGATGCCGAGCACGAAGCCGTTCAGCACCACCGAGTCCAGCATCCCGTCCCGGTCCGCCCGGAACAGCTCCGCCGCCACCCGCAGCGCCGACTGCGCCAGCACCTCCCGGTACAGCGCCTTGCGCTCGGTCGCCGGGCGGGCCACCTCGGCCTCGCGGTCGTCCGACTTCACGTACCGGACCCGCGCCGCGGCCGGGACCACGTCCGGGCCCGGCAGCTCCCAGTTCACCACCAACTGGCGGCTCGACGCCTCCCAGGCCGCCACCAGCCGGTGCGGAAAGCCCTCCGGCCAGGCCGCCGAGGCGTACAACCCGGCCGTGAAGTACTCCTGCACCGCCTCCGGATCGCCCGCCCGCAGCCGGCGCAGCAACTCCTGGGTGCCGGCCCCGCGTTCCTCCTCCTGGCGGCGGAAACGCTCCGCCCACTCCAGGTACTCCCGGTGGTACGCGGCCAACCGCTGCTGCCGCTCCGCCTCCTGGGCCTGCGCCGCGTACCAGTCCCGCTCGAACCGGGCCCGCGCCTGCGCCACGTACTGCTCGTACTGGCGCCGCACCCCCGCGTTGCGCGCCTGGGCGGCGTCCGGCGCCGGCACGTGGTACGCCGCCGCGTGCTGGTCCGGCATCGCCACCGGCACGCCCAGCGGCCCCGGATCGAACGGCGGCACCTCGCGCCGCACCAGCAAGGCCTGCGGACCGAACGCCGGCGCCGCCAGACCCGCCGTCAGCAGACCGCGCAACTCCTCCACCCGGGCCGCCAGTTCGGCTGTCCGCCGGGCCGCCTCCGCCTCCCGGGACTGCTGGTAGGCGGCCTTCGCCTCCCGCTCGGTACGGGCCGCCGCCCGCTGCGCCTCCCGCTGCGCGCGCTCGTGCCGCCGCAGCTCCGCCTCCTCGGCGCGCCAGCGGGCCTCCTCCCGGCGCTGCTGCTGCCGCTGCGCCTCCGCCCAGACCGCCAGCACCCCGCTGTTCCGCCGCCCCGCCACCAGCCACCCCTTCGCCTCACGCGCCGTCCCGGCCGCACCACCCGCCTCCCGGCGTCGGCGCGGACCGCGCCCGCCACAATAGAACGTGCGCGGCCCACCGGGCGAAGCGCGGGGAGGGGGCGGCCACGCGCGCGCCACCGCCCGGCCCGCCCCACCCCGCGCCTCGCGCCCGGAGGGTGGACACCGGGCACGGGGTGGGCGAGGATCATCAACGAGTCGACTCAGGGGGAGAGTTCATGAGCATCAGCACCGGGCTCCGGCGCGCCGCCGTGGCGGTCGCCGCGGTCGGGATCACCGTCCTCACGGCCGGGGCCGCGCACGCCGACTGGCCGTCCGGGAACAGCCTGGCGTCGCCGGACCCGGGCAACACCTACGGCGCCTTCACGGCACCGGCCGGTGACCCGGTCACGCCGCAGGTCGGGTCGGCCGGGCAGCGGTAGGCCGGGCGGCGGTAGGCCGTCCGCCGTCACGGGCGGCGGCCGCGGAAGGTGCGGCGCAGGTCGTCGATCCAGGCCCGCGGGTTCTCCCAGGGGATGAAGTGGCCGCCGTGGTCGTGGGCGGTGAGGTTGACGTGGTGGTACCAGTCGGCCCGGTCGCCGGCGAGGAAGCTCCGGACGCGCTGGTCCGTCGTCACGCCCGGCGGGTTCTCGAAGCCGACGAAGGTGATCCCGGTGGGCGCCTCGACGACGGGCCGGCGGTCGTGCGAGGGCCGCCAGGGGTGGCGGTTGATGTTGCTGTAGTAGCGGATCGAGCTGCCGATGGCGTTGGTGGCCCAGTACAGGGTGGCGTGGGTGAGCAGGTCGTCCTTGGTGAACACGCTCTCCACGTCGCCGCCGTGGTCGCTCCACTTGGCCCAGCGGGCGAGCAGCCAGGCGAGCAGGCCGGCGGGCGAGTCGCTGAGCCCGGGGGCGAGGGTGGCGGGTTCGAGCATCTGGGCCGTGACGTGGACGGCGAAGCGCCGGTCGAGCTCGATCGTCCGCTCGCGGACGTCGGCCGGCGCGTCCGCGGGGATCGGGCGGCCCTGGGCGACGTCCCAGGCGCGGTCGCCGTTCAGGAAGTCGAGCCGCTGGCCGGAGCCGATGTGGATGCCGTACAGCGAGTCGGCGTACTTGTGGCCGAGCTGGCCGCAGACCAGCGCGCCGATGTCGCAGCCGCCGGCCGCGTAGCGCCGGTACCCGAGGACGTCGGTCATCAGGGTGTGCCAGAGGTCGGCGACCCGGACGAAGGTGAGGTCGGGCTCGCCGGTCAGCGGGCCGGGGAGGCCGAAGCCGGGCAGGGTGGGCACCAGGACGTCGAAGGCGTCGGCCGGGTCGCCGCCGTGCGCGCCGGGGTCGGCGAGCGGGTCGATCACCTTCGACCAGTGCCAGAACGTCCACGGCCAGCCGTGGCTGAGGATCAGCGGCACCGGGCGCGGGCCGACGCCGGCGCGGCGCAGGAAGTGCACGGGCACGCCGTCGACGGTCACCGTGTAGTGCTCGTAGGCGTTGATCGCGGCCTCGGCGCGGCGCCAGTCGAAGCCCTCGCGCCAGTACGCGAGCAGCTCGGTGAGGTAGCCGCGCGGGACGCCGTACGACCAGTCGTCGGGGTCGCCGAGCGGGGCGCGGGTGCGGGCGAGGCGGTCGCGCAGGTCGTCGAGGACGGCGTCGGGCAGGTGGACCGGGGTGGGGGAGAGCGGGAACGGGTCGGTGGCCAACTCGGGTTCCTTGCCTGGTCGGTGGAGCGACAGGGCGGCGGATCAACCGGCGACGGTCCGCCGCCGACAATCTACTGTCAGTGCCACGAGGTAGCCTCACTGGACCCGAAGGGAGGCAGGACCACGTGACGATCGCACCGCAGCGCTCCGACCGGCCCGCCGGCTGGATCTCCACCGGCCTGAGCTGGCAGGACGGCCGCGCCGTGCTCGGGGCCGTGTCCGGCACCCGGGTGCACGAACGCGCCGTGACGCCCGGCGCCGAGGTCGGCTGGCTGCTGGGCGGCCCGCGCCGCTGCACCGGCGCCTGGCTGGCGGGGGCGACGGAGCGCACGCCCTGCCCGCACCGGGCGGTGATCGACCCGGGCGCCGGCGCCACCCAGTGCCCGGCCTGCCAGAGCGTGGACCGCGGCCTCGCCCTCGCCCGGGACCAGATCCTCGACGACGGCCGCACCTACCTGCTCTACCTCGCCTGGTTCGGCGAGGGCCTGCTCAAGGTCGGCCTGACCGCCGAGCAGCGCGGTGACAGCCGGCTGCTCGAACAGGGCGCGCTGGCCTACGCGTTCACCGCGCGCGGCGCCCTGCCCGCGGTGCGCCGCGCCGAACTCACCGTGGCCGCCTCGGGGATGGCCCGCGAGCGCTTCAAGTCCCGGATCAAGACCGACCACTGGTGGGCGCACGGCGACGCGGCACACCGCCGGGCCGTCCTCACCGAGGCCCGCGGGCGCGCGCACCGCCTCCTGGACGGCCACGCCGTCGAACGGCTCACGGACCGCCCGGTGGTGGACCACGTGGACCGCTTCGGCCTGGCCGGCGGCGCCCCCGAGGCGTACCAGGAGGTGGCCGGCCTGGCGGACGGCGCGGTCCTGGCGGGGGCACTGCGCCCGCCGGTCGGCCGGCACCTCTTCCTCGACCAGCCGGACGGCTCCGGCCCGCTGCTGCTGGACACCCGGCGCCTCACCGGCTGGACGCTGACGCCCGTCACCGGCCGCCGCAGCGCCGGCCTCACCCTGGAGGAGCGGGTCCGCCCGCCGGAGCCGGACACCCAGGAGGCGCTGTTCTAGACGGGTCTGCTCAGCTCAGCCCAGCTTGCCGCGCACCCCGCCCGGCCCCTTGCGGGCGCGGCGGGACAGCGGCGGCCGGGACGGCCGGACGTCGCCGCGCCCGGCCGGGGCCGGGTCGGCGGTGTCGGCGGCCCGGCGGGCGAGCGCGGCCCGGGCGGCGGCCAGCGCGACCCGGGCGAGCAGCGGGTCCTCCCGGAGCCCGGCCGCGTGCTTGGCGTGCTGGCAGGTGGCGCACCAGAGCGGGGAGGCGGGCCCGTCCGGGTAGGCCATGCCCTCCGGTGGCAGGTAATGCCCACCGCACTCGACGCACTCGAAGACCAGCCTCATCCGACGATCACCGTCCCTGACCCGTGGCACCGACCGCAGGGCGACCAGAACTCGTGGATCCTGGGCGCCATGCTTCCTTCCTCGTCCAGTTCGACCGTTGCCTCGGTCTTCTGGGTCCCCCCGGACCCGCCGCAGCCGGAACAGGACTGAACCTCGGGCATATGCCGTCCCTCCCTAGCGGAGGACCACCGTAGCGCGATTCTCCGTGTCGCAGCACCGCTCTTGACGATCCGCCACCCGTACGGGGAGCGCGAACGGCCACCGCGCGCCCCACCCCCGCACGCTCCCCACGCGCTCCCCGCACGCGCCCTCGCACGCCCGCACGCCTGTACGCCCGCACGCCCGTACGGCGAAGGCCCCCCGCGATGAGCACCAGCGCGAGGGGCCTTCCGTACCGAGGGGGCGTCAGCCGAGCGACGCCCGCAGGAACTGCCGGTTCATCGCGGCGATGCTGGTGAGCGGGATGCCCTTGGGGCAGGCGGTGGCGCACTCGCCGGTGTTGGTGCAGCCGCCGAAGCCCTCGTCGTCCATCGCCGCGACCATGTTCCGCACGCGGGAGGAGCGCTCGGGCGCGCCCTGCGGCAGCACGTTGAGGTGGACGACCTTGGCCGAGGTGAACAGCATCGCGGAGCCGTTCGGGCAGGCCGCCACGCAGGCGCCGCAGCCGATGCACTCGGCGTGCTCGAAGGCGGTGTCGGCCGCCTCCTTGGGGACGGGCGTGGCGTGCGCGTCGGGGGCGCTGCCGGTGGGCGCGGTGATGTAGCCGCCCGAGCCGATGATCCGGTCGAAGGCGGTGCGGTCCACGACCAGGTCCTTGACCACCGGGAAGGCCGAGGCACGCCACGGCTCGACGTCGATGGTGTCGCCGTCCTTGAAGTGCCGCATGTGCAGCTGGCAGGTGGTGGTGCGCTCGGGGCCGTGCGCCTGGCCGTTGATGACCATGCCGCAGGCGCCGCAGATGCCCTCGCGGCAGTCGTGGTCGAAGGCGACGGGCTGGTCGCCGCGGGTGATCAGCTCCTCGTTGAGGGTGTCGAGCATCTCCAGGAAGGACATGTCCGGGCTGATGCCGCTGACCTGGTAGGTGGTCATCGAGCCGGGGGCGTCCGGGCCCGCCTGGCGCCAGATGCGCAGGGTGAGGTTCATGCGTAGCTCCGCTGGGTGGGGTGGACGTACTCGAAGTCGAGGGCCTCGCGGTGGAGGACGGGCGCGGTGCCGGTGCCGGTGAACTCCCAGGCGGCGGCGTAGCTGAAGTCCTCGTCGCGGCGGGCGGCCTCGCCCTCGGGCGTCTGGCTCTCGGTGCGGAAGTGGCCGCCGCAGGACTCGGCCCGGTGCAGCGCGTCCAGGCACATGAGTTCGGCGAGCTCGAAGTAGTCGACGAGCCGGTTGGCCTTCTCCAGCGACTGGTTGAGCTCCTGGCCGGTGCCGGGCACCTTGATCCGGCGCCAGAACTCCTCGCGCAGCTCGGGGATCCGGGTGAGGGCCTGCTTGAGACCGGCCTCGTCGCGGGCCATGCCGCACTTGTCCCAGAGCAGTTCGCCGAGCTCGCGGTGGAAGGAGTCCGGGGTGCGGTCGCCGTTCACCGCGAGGATCCGCTCGAGGCGGTCGGTGACCTCGGACTCGGCCTCGGTGACCGAGGGGTGGTCGGCGGCCACTGCGGGCAGCGGGTTGCGGGCCAGGTAGTCGTTGAGGGTGGGCGGCAGCACGAAGTAGCCGTCCGCGAGGCCCTGCATGAGCGCGCTGGCGCCGAGCCGGTTGGCGCCGTGGTCGGAGAAGTTGGCCTCGCCGATGGCGAACAGGCCGGGGACGGTGGTCTGCAGGTCGTAGTCGACCCAGAGTCCGCCCATGGTGTAGTGGATCGCCGGGTAGATCCGCATCGGCACCTTGTACGGGTCCTCGGCGGTGATCCGCTCGTACATCTCGAACAGGTTGCCGTACTTGGCCTCGACGGCGTCCCGGCCGAGCCGGCGGATGGCGTCGGCGAAGTCCAGGTACACGCCCTGCCCGCCGGGGCCGACGCCGCGGCCCTCGTCGCAGACGTTCTTGGCAGCCCGGGAGGCGATGTCGCGCGGCACCAGGTTGCCGAAGGAGGGGTAGATCCGCTCCAGGTAGTAGTCCCGCTCGTCCTCGGGGATCGCCGCCGGCGGGCGGGTGTCGCCCTGGGCCTTGGGCACCCAGATCCGGCCGTCGTTGCGCAGCGACTCGCTCATCAGGGTGAGCTTGGACTGGTGGTCGCCGGAGCGCGGGATGCAGGTCGGGTGGATCTGGGTGAAGCACGGGTTGGCGAAGTAGGCGCCGCGCCGGTGGGCCCGCCAGGCCGCGGTGGCGTTGGAGTTCTTGGCGTTGGTGGAGAGGTAGAAGACGTTGCCGTAGCCGCCGCTGGCGAGCACGACGGCGTCCGCCGTGTAGGTGCGGATCTCGCCGGTGACGAGGTCGCGGGCGACGATGCCGCGGGCCCGGCCGTCCACCACGACGAGGTCCAGCATCTCGGTGCGGGCGTGCATCTCCACGTTCCCGGCGGCGATCTGCCGGGACAGCGCCTGGTAGGCGCCGAGCAGCAGCTGCTGGCCCGTCTGGCCGCGGGCGTAGAAGGTGCGGGAGACCTGGACGCCGCCGAAGGAGCGGGTGTCGAGCAGGCCGCCGTACTCGCGGGCGAAGGGCACGCCCTGGGCGACGCACTGGTCGATGATCTCCACCGACACCTGGGCGAGCCGGTGCACGTTGGACTCGCGGGCGCGGAAGTCGCCGCCCTTGACGGTGTCGTAGAACAGCCGGCGGATCGAGTCGCCGTCGTTGCGGTAGTTCTTGGCCGCGTTGATGCCGCCCTGGGCGGCGATCGAGTGGGCCCGGCGCGGGGAGTCCTGGAAGCAGAACTGGACGACGTGGTAGCCCTGTTCGGCGAGGGTGGCGCCGGCGGCGCCACCGGCCAGGCCGGTGCCGACCACGATCACGGTGTGCTTGCGGCGGTTGGCGGGGTTGACCAGCTTGGCCTGGAACCGGCGCTCGTCCCACCGCTGTTCGATCGCCCCGGCCGGGGCCTTGTCGTCGGCGATCGGCTCGCCCACGGAGTACTCGGGGTAGGTGGTCACTTCACGACTCCGAACATCACGGCCAGGGGGACGGACACGAAGCCGACGCTGAGCAGCAGCGCCAGGCCGTTGGCGGCCAGCTTCAGGAAGAAGTTCAGCCGCGCGTTGTTGGCGCCGAGGGTCTGCGCGGCGCTCCAGAAGCCGTGCCGGATGTGCAGACCGAGGGCCAGCATCGCGAGGATGTAGAACACGCAGCTGTACCAGCGGTCGAACGAGGCGACGATGTTCTGGTACGGGTGCTCGTGCTCGGCGACCGGGTTCACGGTGCCGGTGGTGAGGTCGAGGATGTGCCAGATGACGAACAGGCCCAGGATCACCCCGCCCCAGCGCATCGTGCGGGTCGCGTAGGTGGCCCGCTGGCGCTGGTGCGCGTACTTGGTCGGCCGGGCCGCGATGTCGCGGCGGCTGAGCTGGTACGCGGAGACGCCGTGCGCGACGACGCAGACGGTCAGGCCGGCCCGGAAGATCCACAGCAGCCACTCGTAGCGCAGGAAGGGCATGCCGAGGGTGCGCAGCCAGTGGGCGTAGTGGTTGATCTCCTCGGGCCCGAAGAAGATCTGCAGGTTGCCCAGCATGTGGAAGACCAGGTACAGCAGCATGAGGAGTCCGCTGACGGCCATGACGGCCTTCTTGCCGACGGTCGACCGCCACAGGTTCAAGAGCAGGGACGGAGGGCGGCCCGTCCGCGTCACGGTTGTCATGGCGGCAACCGTAGGGACGCGTTCCAAGCCCTGTCCAAGACATGATCCGGCTCGTGACGATAGCCGCAGCCTATGGAAGGCCTTTACGCTGGGCTTATGCAGCTCCAGCAACTCCGCTACTTCCTGGCCGTGGCCGAAACCTGTCACTTCACCCGGGCCGCTGAGACAGTCCGGGTCGCCCAGCCCTCGCTCTCCCAGCAGGTCCGGGCACTGGAGCGCGAGCTGGGTGCCGAGCTGTTCCACCGCACCCGGGGCAACATCGCGCTGACCGACGCCGGGGCGGCGCTGCTGCCGCTGGCCCGGCGCATCGTGGCGGACACCGAGAGCGCCCGGCTCGCCGTCCAGGAGACGGTGCAGCTGCGCCGCGGCCGGGTGCGGCTCGGCGCGCCGCCGAGCCTGTGCACCAGCCTGGTGCCGGACGTGCTGCGGGTCTTCCGGGACCGCTACCCGGGCGTCGCGCTCGGGGTGCGCGAGGGCGGTTCGCGCGACCTCGTCGAGCTGCTGGCGGCGGGGGAGCTGGACCTCGCGCTGGTGATCACCCCGGCGGGCGGGGAGGGGCCGCCGGACCCGGCCGTCACCGAACTACTGCACGAGGAGCTGGTGCTGGTCTCGGCCGGGCAGCCGGCCCGGCGCAAGGCGCGGGTGGCGGAGCTGGAGGGGCGGCCGCTGGTGATGTTCCGGGAGGGCTACGACGTCCGCGAGGCCACCCTGGCGGCCTGCCGGGAGGCCGGGTTCGAGCCCGAATTCGCCGTCGAGGGCGGGGAGATGGACGCGGTGCTCGGCTTCGTCCGGGCCGGGCTCGGGCCCGCCGTGGTGCCCGGCATGGTCGCCGCCCGCTCGGGGCTGGCGGTGACGCCCTTCGCCGCGCCGGGCCTGGGCCGCACCATCGCCGTCGCGCACGGGCCCGAACTGCGGCCGACCCGGGCCGCCGAGGCGCTGCGCGACACCCTGCTGGCGCACCTGCGCGACGCGGCCCGGGCGGGTGAACTCCCGCCCGGGACACGGCTGTTGCTCTGACCAGGGCCTGTCTCCAGGAGGTCAGGCCGGGAGGACCGCCTCGATCGCGGTGAGCACCTCGGCCGCCTCCGGGTCGGTGGCCGGGCGGATCCGGGCGGTGACGGCGCCGTCCGGCGAGACGACGAACTTCTCGAAGTTCCAGGTGACGTCGCCGGCCTGGCCCTCGGCGTCGGCGTGCCGGGTCAGCACCTCGTACAGCGGGTGCCGCTGCTCGCCGTTGACGTCGATCTTCTCGAACAGCGGGAAGGTCACGCCGTAGGTGGTGGAGCAGAAGGTGGCGATCTCCTCGGCGCTGCCCGGCTCCTGCCCGGCGAACTGGTTGCACGGGAAGCCCAGCACGGTGAACCCGCGCCCGGCGTACCGCTCCTGGAGCCGCTCCAGGCCGGCGTACTGCGGGGTGAGGCCGCACTTGGAGGCGACGTTGACGATCAGCAGCGCCTTGCCCTTGTGGTCGGCGAGCGAGGCGGGCTCACCGGCGAGGGTGCGCAGCGGAATGTCGTACAGGCTCACGGTGGTGGTCCTTCCGGCGGGTCGTGGAGCGGGTCGGGTCGGGACGGGCGGGGCCCGGGGCCGTGCCCGGCAACACGGTAGCGGCCCCGGACGGGTCAACCGCGCCGACGCCGCGGCTGTTCCGCGGGCGCGGGGGCGTACGCGAACGGCGTGCGGCACCCCCGCGCCCGGGGTGCTCAGCGAGCGAGCGGGCGCACGGCGGTGGGCGCGTGCTCCGGGAGGGTGGCCAGCTCCTCGAACTCGTTGACCTTGTCGATGTCGGCGGCCGCCATCGAGATGTTGGTGACCCGCTCCAGGATCGCCTCGACCACCACCGGGACGCGGAACTCGGCGGCCAGCTTCTTGGCCTCCTCGAAGGCGGGCAGCAGCTGGTCCGGCTCGGTGACCCGGATCGCCTTGCAGCCCAGGCCCTCGACCACCCGGACGTGGTCGACGCCGTAGACGCCCAGCTCCGGGGCGTTGATGTTCTCGAACTCCAGCTTGACCTGGAAGTCGATGTCGAAGGCGCGCTGCGCCTGCCGGATCAGGCCCAGGTAGGAGTTGTTCACCAGCACGTGGATGTACGGGATCCGGTGCTGGGCGCCGACCGCCAGCTCCTCGATCATGAACTGGAAGTCGTAGTCGCCGGAGAGCGCGACGACCTGTCCCTGCGGGTCGGCGCTGGCGACGCCGAGGGCGGCCGGGATGGTCCAGCCGAGCGGGCCGGCCTGGCCGCAGTTGATCCAGTGCCGCGGCTTGTAGACGTGCAGCAGCTGCGCGCCGGCGATCTGGGACAGGCCGATGGTGGTGACGTACCGGGTCTCCGGGCCGAAGGCGCGGTTCATCTCCTCGTAGACGCGCTGCGGCTTGAGCGGGACGTCGTCGAAGTGGGTGCGGCGCTGCAGCCGGGCCCTGCGCTCCTGGGCGGAGGCGGCCCAGGCGGTGCGGTCCTTGAGGGCGCCGGCCTCCTTCAGCTCCCGGGCGACCCGGACGAAGAGCTCCAGCGCGGCCTTGGCGTCGGAGGCGATGCCGAGGGCGGGCGCGAAGATCCGCCCGATCTGGGTGGGCTCGACGTCGACGTGGACGAAGGTCCGGCCGGCGGTGTAGACGTCCAGGCCGCCGGTGTGCCGGTTGGCCCAGCGGTTGCCGATGCCGAGGACGAAGTCGGAGGCGAGGAAGGTCTCGTTGCCGTAGCGGTGCGAGGTCTGCAGGCCGACCATGCCCGCGTTGAGCTCGTGGTCGTCGGGGACGACGCCCCAGCCCATCAGGGTGGGCACGACGGGCACGCCGGTCAGCTCGGCGAACTCCAGCAGCAGCGCGGAGGCGTCGGCGTTGATGACGCCGCCGCCGGCGACGATCAGCGGGCGCTCGGACTCCTGGAGCAGCGCGATCGCCTTCTCGATCTGCACCCGGTTGGCGGTCGGCCGGTAGACCGGCAGCGGCTGGTAGGCCTCGGGGTCGAAGTCGATCTCGGTCAGCTGCACGTCGATCGGCAGGTCGATCAGGACGGGGCCGGGGCGGCCGGAGCGCATCAGGTGGAAGGCCTGCTGGAACACGCCGGGCACCTGCGCGGCCTCCAGCACGGTGGTCGCCTTCTTGGTGACCGGCGCGGCGATCGAGGCGATGTCGACGGCCTGGAAGTCCTCCTTGTGCAGCCGGGCGACGGGCGCCTGGCCGGTGACGCACAGGATCGGGATCGAGTCGGCGATGGCCGAGTACAGGCCAGTGATCATGTCGGTGCCGGCCGGGCCCGAGGTGCCGATGCAGACGCCGATGTTCCCGGCGGCGGCCCGGGTGTAGCCCTCGGCCATGTGCGAGGCGCCCTCGACGTGCCGGGCCAGCGTGTGCCGGATCCCGCCGGACGCCTTGAGCGCGGCGTAGAAGGGGTTGATGGCCGCGCCCGGCACGCCGAAGGCCGCCTCGACGCCTTCGAGCTTGAGGATCTCCACGGCCGCGCGGGCGGCTGTCATTCGGGGCATCGGGTCTCTCCTGCGTCGGCCCGCAGTGGGTCGGAGGGCTCATCTCCAGAATTCCACCATACGGAAGAACGGTTTCTGTATGTGGAAGGAACGTACGGCGGGCCGGGCGGGCCGTCAAGGGGACTTCAGCAGAATGTGGAACGTCGGCCCGGTGTTCGGGGCGGGATGCTCGGGATGGTCTCTTGACCTTCCGGTTCGTACGGGCGCTCGCCGTTCGCGCGCGTGTACCCGGGGAACCCGCCGCTCCGCCCTCGAAAGCGCGTCCGGTGTGGAGCACGGGTGAAGGCCCGGTGCCGGAGGTCGGCCCACCCCGCGCGCCCGGGTACCGTCGGTGCCACGCCGGGCCCGTGACGTCCAACTGAGGCCGCGGCAGGGGGGTTTGAGGCCGTCCGGGAAGCGGGGGAGCTTCCGGGGGTGGCCCCGTCCAGGACCAGCGCGCCCGGTCCGCCGCACCCGAGCGAGGGACGCACCCCCTGACCGCACCGACCCGACACCCGCCGCCGCCCTCCGGTCCAGCCGGACGCGCGGGCGTACCGTTGTCGCCCGCCGCGGTCAACACCACTCTCCTCGGCCTGCAACGGCGTGCCCGCGGTCGCGGGTGCGCGGAAAGAAGCACCCCATGCGCTGTCCCCCTGCCCTGCCGGCGGTGACCGGGTGAACCCGTACCCCCGCCGTCGCAAGAGCCCGCCGGGCCACCCCCGCACGAGCACCCCGAAGGGCCGCCGCCGGCCCCCGCTCGCCGCGCTGCGCGCCGTCCCGTGGCGCCACGACCTGCCCGCCTCGCTGGTGGTGTTCCTGGTCGCCCTCCCGCTGTGCGTCGGCGTGGCCGTCGCCTCCGGCGTCCCGGCCGAACTCGGCCTGGTCACCGGCATCGTCGGCGGCCTGGTCGTCGGCCTGCTGCCCGGCAGCACCCTGCAGGTCAGCGGCCCCGCCGCCGGGCTGACCGTGCTGGTCGCCGACGCCGTCCAGCGCTTCGGCGCCGGCGCCCTCGGCCTGCTGGTGCTCGGCACCGGCCTGCTCCAGTTGGCCATGGGGGCCTTACGCCTCGGCCGCTGGTTCCGCGCCATCTCCACCTCGGTGGTGCACGGCATGCTGGCCGGCATCGGCCTGACCCTGCTGACCGGCCAGCTCTACGCGCTCGCCGACCGCCGCGCCCCCGCCACCGGCCCGGACAAGCTCGCCCGGCTGCCCGCCCTGCTCCGCGACACCCTCACCGGCGCCGCCCACCCGAGCGCCGTCCTGCTGGGCATCGGGACCCTGGCGGTGCTGATCGGCTGGAAGCACCTGCCGCAGCGCCTCGCCACGGCCGTCCCCGCGCCGCTGGCCGCGGTCGGACTGGCCGCCGCCGTCACCGCCGCCGCCGACCTGCCGGTGGCCCGGGTCCGGGTCGCCGGACTGCTCGACGTCGTCCACCTGCCCGAACCGGACTCGCTCGGCGCCCTGGCCGGCACCGCCGGGCTCGGCACCGTCGTCGCCTTCACCCTGATCGCCTCCGCCGAGACGCTGTTCAGCGCCGCCGCCGTCGACCGGATGCACCACGGCCCGCGCACCGACTACGACCGCGAACTGACGGCCCAGGGGCTCGGCAACACCGTCTGCGGGCTGCTCGGCGCGCTGCCGATGACCGCGGTGATCGTGCGCAGCGCCGCCAACGTCCAGGCCGGCGCCCGCAGCAGGGCCTCCCGCTTCCTGCACGGCCTGTGGCTGCTGCTGTTCACCGCGCTGCTGCCCGGCGCGCTCGGGCTCGTCCCGCTCTGCGCGCTGGCCGCCGTCCTGGTGCACGCCGGCGCCAAGCTCGTCCCGGTGCGCCGGATCGTCGCGCTGTGCCGGGAGCACCGCAGCGAGGCGGCGGTGCTGGTGGTGACGGCCGTGGCGATCATCGCCACCGACCTGTTCGAGGGGGTGCTGATCGGCATCGGCCTGGCGGTGGTCACCTCCGCCTGGCAGACCTCCACCCTCCAGATCGCCGTCGAGGAGGTGGTGCTGACGACCGGGCAGCCGCTGCACCGCGTCCGGCTCAGCGGCAACGCCACCTTCCTGCGGCTGCCCCGGCTGCTCGACACCCTGGAGCGGCTGCCCGCCGACCGGCCGGTCGAGCTCGACTGGTCCGGCCTGCGCCACCTCGACCACGCCTGCACGGTGGCGCTCACCTCCTGGGCGGCCCAGCACCGGGCCCGCTCCACCGCCCCGTTGGCCGTCGAACCGCCGCTGCCGACGATCGCCTGAGCCGGCCCGCCCGTCACCGACGGTATGGCCCGCGACTGAGGTGCGGACTCCCCTGCGGAGGGGCGGACGCGGCCGGCCGAGCACCGGCCCGAGCGTCAGGACCTCAGCAGTCCGCCCACCCACCAGTCGTGCGGCCTGCCGTCGTTGGTCGTCACAACCGGCTGGCCCGAGCCGGAGCCGCACCCGCCGTCGACGGCGGACCGCGCCGTAGCCTGGTCGCGGCCGGGGTGACCCGGGCCGCGACCAGTGCCGTCGACACAAGGAGCAGAGCCGTGATCGCAGCATTCTCGGTGACCCCGCTGGGCATCGGCGAGGACGTGGGGGAGGCGGTGGCGGCCGCCGTGCGGGTGGTCCGGGCGAGCGGGCTGCCGAACCGCACGGACGCCATGTTCACCAGCATCGAGGGCGAGTGGGACGAGGTGATGCCGGTGATCCGGGCGGCGATCGAGGCGGTGAAGGCGTACAGCGGGCGGGTGAGCACGGTCATCAAGATCGACGACCGGGCGGGGGTGACCGATGGCCTGACCGCGAAGGTGGCCACCGTCGAGCGGCACCTCGCGGAGGGTTGAGCACAGGGCTGAGTGACCGATCGATCTTGACCGATCGGTCTCGAAAGGCTTAGTGTTCCCTCATGGCGCGAACGAAGGAATTCGACCCGGACGCGGCGCTGCAGGCGGCACTCGAGCTGTTCTGGCGCCGCGGCTACGAGGCCACCTCGATGGCCGACCTGGTCGAGGAGCTCGGGATCGCCCGCGCGAGCATCTACGCCACCTTCGGCAGCAAGCACGAGCTCTACCTGCGCGCGTTGGAGCGGTACGCCGAGCAGACCGACCCGGTGCTGCTGGCCGAACTGTCCCAGCCCGGGCCGGTGCTGCCGGCGGTGCGGGCGATGGTGCGCCGGTACGCGACGTCCTCCACCGAGGACGGGCGGGAGCGCGGCTGCTTCGTCACCAACACGGCCGTCGAGCTCGCCCCGCACGACCCCTCGGCGGCCCGCCGGGTGGACGCCAGCCTCGGCCACCTGGAGACGGCGCTGACCGCCGCGCTGGTGCGGGCCGGGGCGCAGGGGGAGCTGCCCGCCGGGCGGGAACCCCGGGCGCTGGCCCGGATGCTGATGGTGCTGATGCAGGGCATGCGGGTGATGGGGAAGACCGCGGACGGCGCCGCGCGGGTGCGGGACGCGGCCGAGCAGGCGCTGGTGCTGCTCGACTGATCCGTGCGGGGGGCCGGGTACGTTCGCGGTTTTCTGCTGTCCCGATACTGGATCGAACGGTCGTTTAAATGAGAGGGGGGTTCCATGGGCACAACCACGAGCGCGACTGCGACTACGACTGCGAATACGACCACGCCCGGCCAGCCGGGCTTCGCCCTGCTGGGCGGCGTGCAGGCCGCGCTGATCTTCACCATCATGATCCTCTCCGTGCCGCTGCCCCTGGTGGCCCGGGAGTTCGGGCTCGGCCCGTCCGGCGTGCTGCTGCTGAACGCCGCCTACGGGCTCTCCTTCAGCGCGCTGCTGCTGCTCGGCGGCCGGCTCACCGACCGGTACGGCGGGCGCCGGACGCTGCGCGCCGGCCTGGCCCTGCTCGCCGCCGCCTCGATCGCCTGCGCCCTCGCGCCCGGCTTCGCCGTCCTGCTGGCGGGCCGCTTCGCCGAGGGTGTCGGCGCGGCCCTCACCGCCCCGGCGGCCGTCGCGGTGGTCCGCGAGCTGCGCCCCGAACCCGCCGCCTACCGGCGGGCGATGGCCACCTGGGGCGGCCTCTCGGTGCTCGGCGCGACGGCCGGCAGCCTGGCCTCCGGCGCGGTCGCCGCCGTCGCCTCCTGGCGCTGGCTGTTCGCCGTGCCCGTCCTGGTCGCGCTCACCGGGCTGCTGCGCTCCGGCTCGCTGCCGCCCGCCGCACCCGCCGGCCGCCGCCCCGCCCTGGACCTGCGCGGCGCCGCGCTCGCCACCGCCGGTGTCTGCGCGGCCAGTTACGGCCTGGTCGGCTCCACCGAACACGGCTGGCGCACCCCCGCGACGCTCGCCCCGCTGGCCGCCGGGCTCGTCCTGCTGCTCGCCTTCGCCGCCGCCGAACGGCACACCCCCGACCCGCTGCTGCCGCCCGGCTTCCTCGCCGACCGGCGCCGCGCCACCGCGCTCGCCGCCGTCATGGCGACCGCCGCCGGCACCGGGCTCACCTTCGTGCTGCTCGCGCTCTACCTCCAGCAGGTGCGCGGCTGGGGCCTGCTGGCCACCTCCGGCGCCTTCCTGCCGTACGCGGCCGTCCTGCTGCTCGCCGGCCGTCTCGCCGGGCCGCTGACCGCGCGGTACGGCCCGGCCGCGGTCACCGCCGGCGGCCTCGCCCTCGCGGCGGCCGGACTCGGCCTGCTGGCCCGGCTCACCCCCGGCAGCGGGTACGCCGCCGACCTGCTGCCCGGACTGCTCCTGCTGCCCGCCGGAGCCGCGGCCGCCTTCGCCGGCGCGGCCGTCCTCGCCACCGGCGGCGTGCCGCCCGAGCGGACCGGCCTCGCCGCGGGCGTCCTCAACACCGCCATGGAGCTCGGGCCCACCGCGGGCCTGGCAGCCCTGATGGCGCTCGCCGCGACCCGCCCGACCGTCGTCGGCGGCTACGCCGCGGCCTTCGCGGCGGCCGCCGCCGGGCTGGCGCTCACCGCCCTCGCGGTCGCCGCCCTGCCCCGAACCACCACGACCACGACCACCACGACCACGACCACCACGACCACCACGACCACGACCACCAGCACGACACCTGAACGCATCGACCGCATCAAGGAGTTCACCTCATGACCACGCGTTTCGCCGACAGCTCCGTCCTGGTCACCGGCGGCGGCAGCGGCATCGGCCGGGCCATCGCCCTGGCCTTCGCCGCCGAGGGCGCCCGGGTCGCCGTGGCCGGCCGCAGCGCCGCGCCGCTCGCCGAGACCGTCGAGCTGATCGAGCGGGCCGGCGGCAAGGCCGTCGCGCTGACCGGCGACGTGACGGACAGCCGGGACGCCGCCCGCCTCGTCCGCGAGACCGTCGAGCAGTTCGGCGCCCTGGACGTCGCCGTCAACAACGCCGGGGTGTTCGCCGCCCCCGGCCCGATCGCCGACATCGACGAGGCCGAGTGGCAGCGGCTGTTCGACACCAACGTGACCGGCACCCTGTTCGCGATGAAGCACCAGATCGGCCACATGCGGGCCAACGGCGGCGGCGCGATCGTCAACGTCTCGTCCAACCTCGGCGTCCACCGGCGGATGGAGGGCGCCGGCGCGTACGTCACCAGCAAGGCCGCCGTCACCGCGCTGACCCGCTCCGCCGCGCGCGACCACATCGCAGACGGCGTGCGGATCAACCTGGTCAGCCCCGGCCCGGTGGCCACCGACATGTCCACCCGGGCGGGGGAGAGCGAGGCCGAGAAGGCCGAGCGGATGAAGGCCGAGGTCCCGGTCGGCCGGGCCGGAGCGGTGGCGGAGATCGCGGCCGCGGTGCTCTACCTCGCCTCGCCGGAGGCCGGCTACACGGTCGGCGCCGACCTGGTGCTGGACGGCGGCGTCACCGCCTGACCGCAGCCCGCCGCACCTCGAACACGGCTCAACACCCCCGCATCACAGGGGTGTTGAGCCGTTCCGCGTTCCCCGGCGCGCCCCCGCGCCCGCCACGCAGGCGCAGCCGTCGCGGCCGCGGCCCGTCCGCGCACGACCGGCCGAATCTGACGCGAACGCGTAATCCCGCTGACACCCGCTGCTCATCGTGGGGTTTCCGCGCCGTCGTTCGGGCAAGACACGGTTTCGGCCGGAACCGACATACGAAAGGCGGACGCGCAACCCATGCCGACCGCACCGCACGCCGCGGCCCCCCGGGGCCGCACCCCGTCACCACGTCAGCGAGGGCGGCGCTGGGGCGAACACGGGCTCGCCTGGGCCTTCCTGCTGCCCTCCCTGGTGGTCTTCGCCCTCTTCATCGGCTACCCGCTGGGCCGGACCCTCTACCTGAGCGCGCACGCCAACGACCTGTTCGGCGCGCCCTCGAAGTACGTGGGGCTGAAGCACTACACCGACCTGCTCAGCTCGGCCGACTTCGCCGACACCCTCCTCACCACGGCGCTGTTCACGCTGCTCACCGTGGTCCCCGGGGTGCTGGGCGCGCTCGTGCTGGTGCTGCTCCTGGAGAACCGGATCCGGGGCGTGCGGCTGCTGCGCTCCGCCTTCGCGCTGCCGTTCGCCTTCTCGGTGGCGAGCGCGTCGGTGGTCTTCGCGGTCTTCTACAACCCCGCCAGCGGCGTCCTCAACGGCCTGCTCTCGCAGGTCGGCCTCGGCCCGATCGGCTGGCTGACGGACTCCCGGTACGCGCTGGTGTCGGTCGCCGCCACCACGGTGTGGATGAACCTCGGCTACAACGTGCTGGTGCTCTCCGCCGGCATCGGCTCGATCCCCACCGAGATCGTCGAGGCGGCCCGGCTGGACGGCGCCTCGGGCCTGCGCCTGGCCCGCTCGATCACCGTGCCGATGCTCGGCCCGAACCTGTTCTTCCTCACCGTGGTCTCCACCGTCCACTCACTGCAGAGTTTCGGCCAGATCCACATCCTCACCAAGGGCGGGCCGGACAGCTCCACCAAGACGCTCGTCTACTCCGTCTACGAGAAGGCCTTCGCGTACGGTTCCAGCGACTTCGGCCGGGCCAGCGCCCAGGCCGTGGTGCTGCTCCTGGTCGTCCTCGCCTGCACGGCCGTCCAGTTCGGCGTCCTGGAGCGGAAGGTGCACTACGCGTGAGTCTGACCACCACCGAGGCCCCCGAGCAGGCCGGGCCCGCGCCCGTCCGCCCGCGCCCGTTCGCCGGCCGCTCCCCGCGCGACCTGCTCGGCCGCGCCGTCGTCTACCTGCTGCTCGCCGTCGCCGTGCTCACCGTGGTCTTCCCGGTGTACTACGCGATCGCCGGCGCCTTCATGGGGCCGTCCGAACTCTCCAGCTACCCGCCCGCGCTGGTGCCGCACTCGCTCACCGGCCGGAACTTCACCGGGGCGGTCGACGCGATCCCGCTGGTGCGCCAGTACGCCAACTCGGCGCTGGTGGCGACGGTCATCACGCTCGCCCAGCTGGTCACCTCGATCCTCGCCGCGTACGCCTTCGTCTTCCTGCCGATGAAGGCGCGGGCCGTGGTGTTCGGAGTGTTCCTGGCCACGCTGATGGTCCCGTGGGAGGCCATCATCATCCCCAACTACCTGACGCTGTCGGACTGGGGCTTCGGCAACACCTACTTCGGCCTGGTGCTGCCCTTCCTCGCCAGCGGCTTCGGCACCTTCATGCTGCGCCAGTCCTTCCGGCAGCTGCCCGGCGAACTGCGCGACGCCGCGCGGATCGACGGCGCCGGCCACTGGCGCTTCCTGTGGCGGGTGGTCGTGCCGCTCAACAAGCCGGCCCTCGCGGCGCTGTCGATCTACGTGTTCCTGTCCGCCTGGAACCAGTACTTCTGGCCGCTGATCATCACCCGCACGGCGGAGATGCGGACCCTGCAGATCGGTCTGACCTCGCTGCGCGACTCCGAGATGGCCGACCCCGGCCTGATCCTGGCCGGCGCCGTCCTGTCGCTGCTGCCCACGCTCGCCCTGGTGGTCTTCGGCCAGCGCTTCATCGTCCGCGGCCTCACCGCGGGCGCCGTCCGGTGACCGGGCAGCCCGTCGTCCCTTCTCGCCTGTCGTCCCTTCCCGCCAGTCGTCCCCTCCCGTCCAGTCGTCCCCTTCCCTCCAGTAGAGAGAGAACCCCCGTGAAGAAGAGTGCCCGCGCGCTCGCGGCCCTGCTGGTGGCCGGCCTGTCCCTGACCGCCGTCACCGCCTGCAGCTCCTCCGGCTCCGACTCGGGCTCCGGCGCCGCCGACGGCGCCCCCGGCGCGCAGGCGCTGGACCAGGCCTCGGGCGTCACCACCGTCGAGTTCTGGCACTCGATGACCGGCAAGAACGCCGACGTGCTGAACGGCCTGGTCAGCCAGTTCAACGCGGCCCACCAGGGCAAGATCGAGGTCAAGGCGCAGTTCCAGGGCAAGTACGACGAACTGGTCACCAAGTACAAGGCCGCGGTGCAGCAGAAGGGCACCCCCGCCCTGGTGCAGGTCTACGACATCGGCACCCGGTTCATGATCGACTCCCAGCAGACCGTTCCCGCGCAGGCCTTCGCCGACAAGGACGGCTACTCGCTGGACGACCTCGACGCCAACATCCGCAACTACTACTCGGCCGGCGGCAAGCTCGTCTCGATGCCGTTCAACTCCTCGATGCCGCTGCTCTACCTGAACGACGACGCGTTCAAGGAGGCCGGCCTCGACCCGGCGCAGGCGCCCAAGGACCTGGCCGGGCTGGGCGAGCTGGCGAAGAAGCTGACCAAGAAGGACGCCGACGGCAAGACCGTCCGGTACGGCTTCGGCGCCGCGATCTACGGCTGGTTCGTGGAGCAGCTGCTCGCCGAGTCCGGCACCATGTACTGCGACAACGACAACGGCCGCACCAGCAAGGCGGGCAAGGTCGTCTTCGACTCCGACAAGGGCGCCGAGATCGTCCAGTGGTGGGCCGACCTGGTCAAGGGCGGGTACGCCGCCAACACCGGCCGCAACACCGACGACGCCCAGGCCGCCTTCAAGGCCGGCACCGTCGCGATGCACCTGGAGTCCACCGGCGTGCTGCGCGGCTACAAGGAGGCCGCCAAGTTCGAGGTCGGCACCGCCGCGTTCCCGAAGACCTCCGCCGCCGACCAGGGCGGCCCGGTGATCGGCGGCGCCTCGCTGTGGATCAGCGGCCCCGGCCACTCGGACGCCGAGAAGCGCGCCGCCTGGGAGTTCGAGAAGTTCGTCACCTCGCCCGAGCAGCAGGCCGCCTGGCACACCGGCACCGGCTACTTCCCGGTCAACAAGAAGTCCCTGGACGACCCCAAGGACAAGGAGTGGGTGGCCAAGTACCCGCAGTTCCAGACGGCCATCGACCAGCTCAAGGCCACCAAGCCCACCCCGGCCACGGCCGGCTGCCTGCTCGGCGTCATGCCGCAGGCCCGCAAGGGCGTGGAGACCGCCATCGAGCAGACCATCGCCGGCACCAAGCCCGCGAAGCAGGCGCTGGCCGACGCGGCCAAGGAGATCCAGCCCGCGATCGAGAGCTACAACAGCTCGGTGGGGTGACCGCTGCCGGCCCGTGAACAGTGACGGCCCGCCCGGCACGCTGCTGCGTGCCGGGCGGGCCGTCGTCGGTCGGGCGGAGCGGGCTCCGTCACGCCGACAGCGCCTCGCCGCCGGCGTCCTCGGGCAGGGCGCAGGCCGCCGCCAGCTCGTCCAGCGAGAGGTCGAGCGCGAAGGCCAGCGCGGCGATCGTGAAGAACGAGGGCGTCGGCGCCCGGCCGGTCTCGATCTTGCGCAGCGTCTCCGCCGACACCCCGGCCACCGCCGCGATCTCGACCATGCTGCGCTCGCCACGCGCCTCGCGCAGCAGCGCCCCGAAGCGCTCGCCGCGCTCGCGCTCCCACGGGGAAAGCGGAGTCCTCACCATGGCGAGGAGTCTACGGCCATCGACGCCCGGCGGGCGGGGCGGTCGGTGACCGGGGTCGGCGCCCAGGGCCAGTGTCCAGGGCCAGTGCCCGGGTCAGTGCTCCGCGGGCCAGGAGGGGAGGTCCTTGATCGGGCCGCCGGGCCGGGCGGTGTTCACGGCCAGGCAGAGGGTGACGATGGAGGAGCGGCGCTCCTCGGTGTACGAGCCGAAGACCTCGTCCGGCTCGGAGTCGCACGGGTGCTTGTCGTGCTCGTCGTGGACGACCTTGGTGACCTTGAAGTCCGCGTTGGGCTTCGTGCAGTCGACGAGCTCCATCTTCGGCTTGGTCCCGTTGCCGAGGTCGTGCACGCAGTCGCCGGCCTGGGCGGCCGCCGGTTCGGACTTCTCGGCGAAGCCGGCGACGGTCAGGGCGCCGGCGACCAGCACGACGAACAGGGCCGGGCCCCATGCGCGGCGGCCGAAGCGGCGCAGCCGGGAGGGCTGGGCCGGGGTGGGGAGTGCGGGGTGCTCGGGCTGCTGGGCGGCGGGCTGGGTCGCGTCGGCGGAGTCGAGCGGCGGGGTGGTCACGGCAGGTCCTTGAAATTCAGATCATCAGAGTGTGCGGCCGAACACTAGCGGATCCCGGGCCGTCAGGCGTCACGAATTCCCTGGTGAGCGGCCTGCGGCCGCGCCGTGCGTCGTCCCCGCCGAGCGCCCGGCCCGCCGCCGGTGACGTCCGTTCACCATCGACCGTGATACAAATACCGGTATAAGAATTGGATCCAGGGGAGGGGCCGTCATGGTCGAACTCAAGTCGGACACCGCACTCGCCGCGATGCGCGAAGCCGGACGGGTGGTGGCCCGGGCACTGGCCGCCGTCCAGGAGACGGCCGACGTCGGCGTCAGCCTGCTGGAGCTGGACGAGGCGGCGCGCGCCGTCCTCCGGGCCGCCGGGGCCACCTCGCCGTTCCTCGGCTACCGCCCGTCCTTCGCGCCCGTCCCCTTCCCGGCCGTCATCTGCGCCTCCGTCAACGACGCCGTCGTCCACGGCATCCCGGACGGCTACCGGCTGCGCGACGGCGACCTGGTCAGCATCGACTGCGGCGCCGTCCTCGACGGCTGGGCCGGCGACGCCGCCGTCAGCTTCACCGTGGGCACCGCCCGCCCCGAGGACACCGCCCTGATCGCGGACGCCCGCCGCGCCCTGGAGGCCGGCATCGCCGCCGCCGTCGTCGGCAACCGCACCGGCGACATCGCCCACGCCATCGGCACCGTCGCCAGGGCCGGCGGCTACGGCCTGCCCGAGGACTTCGGCGGCCACGGCATCGGCCGCCGCATGCACGAGGACCCGCACGTGCCCAACGAGGGCCGCCCCGGCCGGGGTTACCCGCTGCGCGCCGGCCTGGTGCTCGCCATCGAGCCGATGCTCACCCGCGGCGGCCGCGACGACCACCGCACCGACCCGGACGGCTGGACGCTGCGCACCACCGACGGCAGCCGCGCCGCCCACGTCGAGCACACCGTCGCGATCACCGAGGACGGCCCGCGCATCCTCACCCTGCTCTGACGGCCTGTCGGTCCGCTTGAGCGGCCGGCCGGGGGTGAGCCGGAGGCGAGTCGGGGGGAAACCCCCACCCCCGCTCGACCGGCTGTCCGGATGGGCCCAAGTCACCAGCCCCAGCAGACTCTTGGGCATGTCGATTCCCCAGCGCACCCTCACCGCCGCAGCCGCGGCCGTCCTCGCCGCCACCGTCCTCGGCACCCTGACCGCCGCCCCCGCCTCCGCCGCCGACCAGCGGCACGGCCGCCACGACGGCCTCGCCTGGACGGACTGTCCGAGCAAGCCGGGCCCGCCGCACGACCCGGCCCAGCGCTGCGCCGCCCTCGCCGTCCCGCTGGACTACCAGGACCCGGACGGCGAGCAGCTCACCCTCACCGTCTCCCGGATCGCCACCGCCAAGCCGGGCCTGCGCCAGGGCGTGCTGCTGATCATCCCCGGCGGCCCCGGTGAGGACGGCCTCGACCGCCCGAGCCGGGCCGTCCAGCAACTGCCGCAGGAGGTGAAGGACCGCTTCGACCTGGTCGGCTTCGACCCGCGCGGCGTCGGTGCGTCCACCCCGGTCAGCTGCGGCCTGGACCACGACGACCTGGCGCCGGTCAGGCTCCGCCCCTGGCCCGCCCCGGACGGCTCGATCGACGGGAACCTCGCCCTCGCCCACCGCTTCGCCGACGCCTGCGCCCGCAACGGCGGCCCGGTGCTGCGCAGCATCTCCACCGCGAACGAGGCCCGCGACATCGACCGCGTCCGCCGCGCCCTCGGCGAGCGCCGGATCTCCGCCTGGGGCACCTCGTACGGGTCGTACGCGGGCGCCGTCTACGCCACGATGTTCGCCCGGAACACCGACCGGATCGTGCTGGACAGCAACGACGACCCGGACCCGTCGAAGGTCGGCCGCAACTGGCTGGCCGCGTACGGGCAGGGCGTCGAGGACCGCTTCCCGGACTTCGCCCGGTGGGCCGCGGCGCCCGGCAACCCGGACCGGGTCGCGGACACCCCCGAGGAGGTCCGCCCGCTCTTCCTCGACCTCGCCGCCCGCCTCGACCGCGCGCCGCTGCCCTGGCCCGGCGCCGACCCGGCCGAGCTGAACGGCAACGTGCTGCGCGGCGCCATGCTGCAGAGCCTGTACGCGGACGCGCGCTTCCCCGACCTCGCCCGCCTGATGCTGGCCGGTCTGGGCCGCCGCCCGCTGCCCGCGCCGGACGTGATGCCCCCGCAGGCCGAGCCGGTGGCGCAGAACCACATCGCCGCCTCCGCCGCCACCCTGTGCAACGACGTGTCCTGGCCGGCCGATCCGGCGGCCTACGCGAAGGACGTCGCCGCCGACCGCGCCGCCCGCCCGCTCACCGCGGGCATGCCGGTCAACGTGATGCCCTGCGCCTTCTGGCCGTTCGCCCCCGCCGAGCCGCCGGTGCGGGTGACCGACCGCGGCCCCGCCAACGTGCTGCTGGCGCAGAACCTGCGCGACGTGGCCACGCCGTACACCGGCGCGCGCAGGTTGGCGGCGGCGTTCGGCGAGCGCGCCCGGATGGTCACCGTGGACTCCGGCGGCCACGACGTGTACCGGGCCAACGGGAACGCGTGCGGCGACGCGGTGGTGACGGACTTCCTGGTCACCGGCCGCCGGCCGGCCGAGGACGTGTCCTGCCCGGCCGGCTGACCCGGCCGGCCGACCCGCGGGGGAGGGGCAAGGGTGGTGGACGAACGGCCCTTGCCCCTCCGTGGACGACCGTTCGACGCTCGCGAATGCGTCGAAGCTGTCGCGATTTTGTGACAATCGTTCGCCAACAGGCCGCCCACGCAGGCGTTTCGCGGCCTTAATCTTCCGACTATGTCACCGAAGAGCCGCATACCTGCCCAGGACCCGGGCGACACCTGGGTGCCGCGCCCCCGACGCCGTGAGACCCCGATCGGACTCCTCGGCCACGCGGGCAAGTTCCTCGGCAGCAGCGTGCTCGGCGGCATCCTGCTCGCGGGCATCGTGCTCCCGGCGGCCGGCGCGATCGGGCTCGGCGCGAAGAGCGGCGCCGAGAGCTTCGACAGCATCCCCGACGACTTCAAGACCCCGCCGCTCACCCAGGCCACCCAGATCTTCGACGCCAAGGGCGGCCTGATCGCCAAGGTGTACGAGCGCGACCGCACCGTCATCCCCGCCGAGCAGATGTCCCCGCTGATCCGCAAGGCGCAGGTGGACATCGAGGACGCCCGCTTCTACGAGCACGGCGCCGTGGACCTCAAGGGCGTGCTGCGCGCGATCACCAAGAACGCGGAGAGCGGATCCGCCGTCCAGGGCGCCTCCACCCTCACCCAGCAGTACGTGAAGAACGTCAACGTCGAGAAGGCGGGCGACGACCCGGACGCGGTGCGCGAGGCCCAGCGCAAGACCCTCGGCCGCAAGATCCAGGAACTCCGGTACGCCATCAAGCTGGAGGAGGACCTCACCAAGGAACAGATCCTCACCAACTACCTCAACATCACCTTCTACGGCCACCAGGCGTACGGCATCCAGGCCGCCTCCCAGCGGTACTTCGCCAAGGACGCCAAGGACCTCACCCTCGCCGAGGCGGCGATGCTCGCCGGGCTGGTGCAGAACCCCTCCCAGTACGACCCCAAGCTGCACCCGGTGGCCGCGCAGAAGCGCCGGGACACCGTCATCGACAAGATGCTGGAGCAGAAGCACATCACCGCCGACCAGGCGAAGGAGGCGAAGGCGGCCCCGCTCGGCCTCAACTACCGCGACCCGCAGAACGGCTGCATCACCGCCCGGGCCGGCGTGGGCTTCTTCTGCGACTACGTGCGGCGGGTGGTCAAGCAGGACCCGGCCTTCGGCAAGAGCGCCGCCGAGCGCAAGAAGCTGTGGGACACCGGCGGGTTGAACATCTACACCACGCTCGACCCGGACAAGCAGGCCGCCGCGCAGAACGCCGTCTCCACCAAGGTGTACGTCACCGACCCGGTCTCGGCCGCGATGACCATGGTCGAGCCGGGCACCGGGAAGATCCTGGCGATGGCCCAGACCCGCCCGTACGGCCTGGCCAAGGAGAAGAACGAGACCGTCGTCAACTACAACGTGGACGCGGGGATGGGCGGCGGCATCGGCTTCCAGCCCGGCTCCAACTTCAAGCCGATCGTGGCCGCCGCGGCCCTGGAGGCGGGCCTGCCGCCCACCCAGAGCTACGACTCGCCGAACCGGATGGACTGGCCGACGATGACCACCTGCGGCGGCACCTGGAAGAACGTCAACAAGGGCAAGAAGGACGGGGTGATCCCCAACGAGAGCCCGCGCGAGAAGGGCCCGTACCAGCTGAAGGAGGCGATGGCGCTCTCCGTCAACACCTACTTCGTGCAGATGGAGCAGGAGATCGGCCTCTGCGCCGTCAAGCAGATGGCCAACAAGCTCGGCGTCACGGCCAAGGCGAGCGGCGACCCGCTGGAGGAACTGCCCGGCCTCGGCCTCGGCACCGAGGAGGTCACCCCGCTGACCATGGCCAACGTGTACGCCACCTTCGCCGCCCGGGGCACCTACTGCGCGCCGCTGGCGATCAGCCGGATCAGCACCGTCGACGGCAAGGACGTCCCGGTGCCGGCTCCGCGCTGCGAGGCCGTGATGTCCGAGAACACCGCCGACGTGATCAACACCGTGCTGCTCGGCGTGACCGAGAAGGGCACCGGTAAGGACCTCGGCCTGGACGACGGCCGGCAGATCGCCGGCAAGACCGGCACCACCGACGAGAAGAAGTCGGCCTGGTTCACCGGCTACACCGGCAACCTCGCGGGCTCCGTCTGGCTCGGCAGCCCCGGCACCAAGGTGCCGATGCGCAACATCCGGATCGGCGGCGAGTACCAGGCCGAGGTGTTCGGCGCGACCGGGCCCGGCCCGATCTGGCGGAAGGCGATGAGCGACGCCGTCCAGGGCCTGCCGGAGAAGAACTTCACCACCGTCTACATCCCGGACCCGCCCAAGCGCGACCCCAACTGCCCCACCACCGGCCCCACCTCCGGCGCCGGCTGCACCGGCGGGGCCACCCCGGGCGGCACCGGCAAGCCGCGCGGCGGCGACCCGGTCGGCCGCTCCGCGCCGTCCGCCCCGCCGGCCGACCAGCCGGACGACGGGAGGCAGTGATCCTCCGCTGACCCCGTCCGGACACCCGGGCGGGGGTCAGCGTGCCTCGATCGGCTCGCCGCTGTCCTGGTCGAGGTTGAACACCCGCCGGTAGGAGTCCGTCACCACGGTGATCTGGTCCCGGTCCGTCCAACTCGCCGTCACCAGCCGGGAACCGTCCGGCCCGCCGCCGATCTCGGCCAGCGACCAGCGGCGCGCCGACCAGCCCTCCCCGGCCTCCAGCAGCACCTGCCACCGCTCCCCGCCGCCCGGCCCGGCCGGGAACTCGCGGTGCACCACGACCAGGGTGCGCGCCGGCACGGCCGGGGCGTCCTCCCGGCTGCGGGTCTCGGCGGCCGACACCTTGTGCGCGGTCAGCACGCCGAGCAGGAACACCACCCCGGCGGTCACCGTGACCGCCCGGGTCGCCTGCCGGACGGCGGTGCGGCGGTCGCCCAGCCAGGCCGCCGCGATCAGCGCGGCCAGCGCCGAACCGAGCAGCAGCTCCGGCTGGTTGAGCAGGTCAGCGACCAGCATCCGCCCGCCCGAACGGCTCTCCCACTGCCCCTCGGTGTACAACAGCACCGCGGCCACCCCGGTCGCGGCCAGCACCCGGACCAGGACGCGCCTGGCGCGGCGCCGCCCGGGTTCCCCACCTGTTCCGATCACTTCATCCCCCCGGTCACGGTGTCACAGTTCGGCGAGCAGTGCCCGGCCCTCCGGCCAGTCGCCCAGCCCGGAGGCCGAGTTGAGGTGCCCGTACGCCCCCGGCTCGACGTACCGGGCACCCCACGCCGCGGCGAACGCCCGGGCCCGCTCCGGCCGCACCCACGGGTCGTCCGTCGAGGACACGACGACCGTCGGGAACGGGAACGGCGCCAGCGCCACCGGACGGAAACCGACCAGCTCCGGCACCTCGGCGGTGTCGACGTCCGCCGGGGCGACCAGCAGCGCGCCCCGCACGGCGGCCGTCCGCTCGGCGGAGGCACCCGCCACCCAGCGCGCCGCCGTCACGCAGCCGAGGCTGTGCGCGACCAGCACCACCGGCCCGTGCGCCGCCGCCCCGGCCACCGCCGCGTCCACCCGGGCCACCCAGTCCACCGGCTCCGGGTGGTCCCAGTCGGCCTGCTCGACCCGGCGGAAGGCCGCCGGCTCGGCCGCCTCCCAGCGGGACTGCCAGTGCTCGGGCCCCGAGTTCTGGTAGCCGGGCAGGACGAGGTAGGTGGTGCGGTCCGGCAAGACGGTCCTCCGGGAGCGGATCGTTCGTACCGCGGCTGGGCCGCGGTCGGGCACCTGGAGTCTAGGCCGCGCCCCCGCCCGCCGCCGCAGCCGGTCACCCACCCGGCGCGCACCGCCCGCCGCCAGCGCGCACGGGCGACCACGCGCCGTGTCGCACCCGGTGCGCCCTGTTGCCAACGGGCCCGCCGGTACGCAAGGTTGGACCCGGCCCCGGGCAGGCCCGCCCGAAGGCCCGATCACGGGCACGACCACGTGGAGGAATGTCGGCGATGGCAACCAAGATCCTGCTCGTCACCGGGGACGCCGCCGAGTCGCTGGAGGTGTTCTACCCGTACCAGCGGCTGCGCGAGGAGGGCTACCAGGTCGACATCGCGGCCCCGACCAAGAAGCGCCTCCAGTTCGTGGTGCACGACTTCGTCGACGGCTACGACACCTACACCGAGAAGCCCGGCTACACCTGGCCCGCCGACATCGCCCTCGCCGACGTCGAACCGGCCGACTACGCCGCCCTCGTCATCCCCGGCGGCCGCGCCCCCGAGTACCTGCGCAACGATCCGCACGTGCAGCGGATCGCCCAGCACTTCTTCGCCGCCGACAAGCCCGTCGCCCAGATCTGCCACGGCCCGCTGATCCCCGCCGCGGCCGGCCTGCTG
>NZ_JZKH01000010.1 GCF_000961885.1 Streptomyces rubellomurinus | reverse complement strand
GTGTTGGGGCCGGTGTAGGAGAAGTTGGCGCTGGTGGTGTAGCCGGCGCCGGGGTTGATGGTGGGGGCGTAGGCGGGGTTGGTGACGGTGACGCTCTGCCCGGTCTGGGTCCAGGTGCCGTTCCAGCCGTTCTGGAGGGTCTGGTTGCCGGTGTAGGCGTAGCCGAGGGTCCAGCCGTTGATGGGGGTGGTGCCGGTGTCGGTGATGGTGACGTTGGCGGTGAACCCGCTGCCCCAGTCGTTGACGGCGTAACTCACGCCGCAGGAAAGGCTGCTGGCGGTGGGCGCCGCCGAGGCGGTGAGCGGGAGCACCGCCAGGGCGGTGCACGCGGCGGTGGCGGCGGCGAAGGCGGCGGTACGGGCACGGGCGGCTCTGGGCATGCCGAACTCCTCGGGGGTGGGGGCCGGGGCCGCCGGTGCGGCCCCGGCCGGGGGAGGTCAGCTCGCGGTGCAGGTCAGCGTCGGGGCGGTGTTGCCGCCCGCGTAGGTCGCCTGGAAGCCGAAGCTGGTGGTGGCGTTCGGCGCCAGGGCGCCGTTGTACGCCTGGCTGGCGGCCGTCACGGCGGCGCCGCTCTGCGCGGTGGTGGCGTTCCAGCTGTTGGTGATCTGCTGGTTGCCGCCCCAACTCCAGGTGACCGTCCAGGACTTGGTCGGCGTGGTGCCCGTGTTGGCGACGGTGACGCCGGCGGTGAAGCCGCTGCCCCAGTCGTTGCCGACCGCGTAGGTGGCGGAGCAGCCGCTGCTGCCGCCGCCACCGCCGGACGCCGCCGTGGTGGCGGTCACCGCGAGGGAGGCGGGGGAGGTGTTCCCGGCCGCGTCCTGCGCGGTGACGGTGTACTGGTAGGCGGTGGCGGCGGAGAGCCCGGAGTCGGTGTAGCTCGTGCCGGTCGCGGTCGCGACCTTGACCCCGTTGCGGTACACCGAGTACCCGGTCACGGCGGCCGGGCCGGTGGAGGCCGTCCAGCTGAGCGACACGCTGCTGCTGGTGGTGCCGGTGACGGTCACGCCGCTCGGCGCGGTCGGGCCGGTGGTGGTGCCGCCGGAGCCGTCGAACGCGGGGTAGGCGTTCTGGACCAGCTGCCGGAACTGGGCCGGGTACCACTGGCCCGCCGGGACGTTGGCGTCGGACATGGAGTCGGTCGGGTAGGTGTTGCCGTTCCCGTCGCTCTGGGTGCCGTTCGGGTCGCAGTGCGGGTCGCCGTGGGGGTGGGTGGCGGAGGGGTAGTCGCCGTCCGACTCACCCGGCGGCTTGACCCAGAGGAACGCGATGATCGGGCTGCCCGCGCCGTACGGCAGGGACTGCGGACGGGCGCCGATGCCGGCGCCGTTGATGTTGCACCAGTCGCCGCGGAAGGGCTTCTTGTCGACCTTGTTGGCCGCGACGTACGCGTCCACCGTGGTCGGGCTGGAGTTCAGCGCGGTGGGCCGGGTGGGGCCGCCCCAGCCGTTGCGCGAGGTGTCGACCAGCATGCCGATGCTGCTCGGGAACCCGTTGGACACCAGGGTGGCGTACATCGCGGTGTTGTAGTGGTACTCGTCGAACACGGGGTTGTACTGGTAGAAGTTGGCCGACTTGAGCGGCTGCCCGCCGACGGTGAGGTCCGGGTTGGTCAGGAACGGCTCGGTCAGCGGGGTGGTGTTGGCGGTGTCGCTGACGAAGCCGTCGACGCTGGCGAACCCGGAGGTGGTGGCCTGGGCGATCTTGGCGTACTCCTTGCCCGCCGGGACCATGTTGGTGGACCAGCCGAGCCAGCCCGCGTGGCCGATGTCCAGGTAGTTGTAGACGTTGGGGATCGCGTGCAGCTTGTTGAGCGCGTACTCGACGCCCGACTCGTAGAACGGCGCGGCGGTGGCGCAGGCCGGCTTGGACTGGTTGGTGACGGTGTTGGGCAGGGAGTCCGGCTCGATGATGGCCGCGACCCGCAGGCCCGCGTACTTCGGGTTGGCCAGGACGGCCGCGATCGGGTCGATGTACTGCGTCTCGTAGGTGGTCAACCCTGCTGCTGTGGCAGGGAGTTCACCGTTGGAGGCGATGGCGGCGCAGTCCCGGCCGGGCAGGTCGTAGATGACGACCTGGAGGACGACCGGTGTGCTCCCCGCCTGCTGCTGGGCGAGGGCGTGGTCGAGGTGGGCCTGGAGGCCGAGCCGCCCGCCGTCGCCGGCGATCGCGCCGATGTGGTCCATCCAGACGGCGGTCGGGTTGGCGGCGACCTGGGTTTCGAGCGCGCCCAGGGCCCCGCCGTCGGCGGTGGCCTGGGCCTTGACCTCGGCCGCGAAGTCGGGGTTGAGGTAGCCGGTCGCGCCGGCGAAGGGGTTGGTGACGTGGACGGGGGTGGCCGCGTGCGCGGGGGTGGCGGCGCCGATGCTCGGCAGCAGTCCGGTGACGCCGAGCAGCGAGGCGGCCGCTGCCGTGCGTAGCCGGCGCAGGACGGAACGGGACACGTCCGGGTCCTTTCACGGGGGGTGGGAGTCCTGACGGGATCGCCTAATGGGGTGGGAGCGCGCCCAGATCGGGGCGCGGCGATCCCCCCACATCAAGCCAGGGCCGGTGAAACACCGTCAAGAGGCGCGGGAGCGCTCCCACGAGAGGCTGAAACTTACAGGCCGCCGCGCCGGGTGGCGCACGGCCCGGGGTGCCGGGCTCCGCCGCTGGTCGCCGCCGTGGTCCGGCCCCCGGCGGCCCCCGGCAGCTGAGCCCGTCCCCCCGGCCCCGGCCCCGGCCCCGCGCACCCGCGGGGTCGGGGTCCCCGGGCGGCCCTGGGAGCCGCGGATATTTCCGAAACATCGTCGAAACATTCAACCGCGTATTGACGCGTCCCGTACACCCCGAGTTACCTAGCCGCGGGAGCGCGACCCACCGCCGCGCTGCTCCCGCCCCCCGAACCGACGGCCCCACCACCGTCCTCCTTCGCGCGCCAACGCCCGCTGACCACGCGGGTGTTCACCCCCCCACCCCCCACGGAACGACCCCGGAGGTCGACCATGCCCCTTCGCAGGATCCTGACCGGACTGCACCGCGCCTGGACCGCCGCCCTGGTCCTGGCGCTGGTGCTCGCGACCGGCGCGCTGGCCGCGACGAGCCCGGCCGCGGCCGCCGGCACCACGCTCAAGGCGGCCGCGGAAGCGAACGGCCGGTACTTCGGCACCGCGCTGGAGGGCGGCGACCTCGGCGCCCCCGGCGAGACCGCCGTCGCCGCGGCGCAGTTCGACATGCTGACCCCGGCCAACGAGATGAAGTGGGACACCATCGAGCCGTCCCCGGGCGCGTACAACTTCGGGCCGGGCGACCGGATCGTCCAGTTCGCCAAGTCCCACGGCATGCGCGTGCGCGGCCACAACCTGGTGTGGCAGAACCAACTCCCCTCCTGGGCCGCGAACCTGCCGCTCAACCAGGTGCGCTCCGCGATGGAGTCCCACATCACGGCGGAGGCCACCCACTACAAGGGCCAGGTCTACGCCTGGGACGTGATCAACGAGCCCTTCAACGGCGACGGCTCCTACGTCCAGGACGTGTTCTACCGGGCGATGGGCGAGGGCTACTTCGCCGACGCGCTGCGCACCGCGCACGCCGCGGACCCGGGAGCGAAGCTCTACATCAACGACTACAACATCGAGGGCGTGAACGCGAAGAGCGACGCCCTCTACCGCCTGGCCCGGTCGCTGCTCGCCCAGGGCGTGCCGCTCGGCGGCATCGGCCTTGAGAGCCACTTCGTCCTCGGCCAGGTCCCCGCCGACCTGCAGGCCAACATCCAGCGGTTCGCGAACCTGGGCCTGGACGTGGCCGTCACCGAACTGGACGACCGCATCCAGCTCCCCGCCTCCGGCGCCGCGCTCCAGCAGCAGGCCGCCGACTACGCCGCCGTCGTCAAGGCCTGCACGGCCGTGTCCCGCTGCGTGGGCGTGAGCCAGTGGGGCGTGGACGACGCCCACTCCTGGATCCCCGGCACCTTCCCCGGCACCGGCGCCGCCACCATGTACGACGGCAACGACCAGCCCAAGCCGGCCTACTACGCGGCGCTCTCCGCCCTCGGCGGCTCGACCCCCGGCGGCGGTGGCAGCACCACGGGCGCGCTGCGCGCGGTCGGTGCCGGCAAGTGCCTGGACGTGCCGAACGCGTCGACCACGGCGGGCACCCAGGTGCAGATCTACAGCTGCTGGGGCGGCACCAACCAGACCTGGACGCGCACCTCGGCCGGCGAGCTGAGCGTCTACGACGGTGGCAGCCGGATGTGCCTGGACGCCTCCGGGCAGGGCGCGGCCAACGGCACCAAGGTGGTCGTCTGGTCGTGCAACGGCCAGGCCAACCAGCAGTGGCACCTGAACGCGGACGGCACCGTCACCGGGGCCCAGTCCGGTCTGTGCCTGGACGTGTCCGGCACCTCCACCGCCGATGGCGCCCTGGTCCAGCTGTGGACCTGCGGCGGCGGCCGCAACCAGCAGTGGACCCTCGGCTGACACCGACACTGACACTGACACTGACACCGCAGCACGGTGCGGCCGGACGGTACCGGGACTCCCGGACCGCCCGGCCGCACCGCTGTCCGGCCCGGCGACCAGGCGACCGGGCGGCCTGACCCTCAGTCAGGCCGCCGGCTGCGCGCGCGGCGCGGCGGTGCTGCTGCGCACCACCAGGCTGGTGGCCAGGTCCACCCGCAGCGTGCCGGGCCGCACCCCGCGGGCCAGGTCGATCACCAGGCGGGTCGCCGTCTCGGCCATCTCGGTCAGCGGCTGGCGCACGGTGGTCAGCGGCGGGCCGACCCAGCGGGCCAGCGGCAGGTCGTCGAAGCCGACCACGCTGAGGTCCTCCGGGATGCGCAGCCCCAGCTCGCGGGCGGCCTCGTACAGGCCGAGCGCCTGGAGGTCGTTCCCGGCGAAGACGGCGGTCGGCCGCTCCGGCAGGCGCAGCAGTTCCAGGCCGAGCAGGCGCCCGGACTCGTGGTGGAAGTCGCCCTCGCGGACCAGCCGCGGGTCGTACGGGATGCCCGCCATGTCGAGCGCGGCCCGGTAGCCGTCGGCCCGGGCCCGGCTGCACATCATCCGCGCGGGGCCGCCGAGCAGGCCGATCCGGCGGTGGCCGAGGTCGAGCAGGTGCCGGGTCGCGGCGAGGCCGCCGTCCCAGTTGGTGGTGCCCACGGCGGGCACCTCCTGGCCGGGGTCGCCGGCCGGGTCCAGCACCACGAAGGGGATGTCCCGGCGGGCCAGTTGCTCGCGCAGCGAGCGGTCCAGGTCGGACAGCACCAGCACCACGCCGGTGGGGCGGCGGGCGAGCACCCCGTCCACCCAGGACTGGCCGGGGCCGTGCCGTTCGGCGGACTCGGAGAGCACGATGCTCAGGCCCTCGTCGCGGACGGCGTTCTCGACGCCGCGGATCACCTCCACCGCCCAGGCGCTCTCCAGCTCGTGGAAGACCAGTTCCAGCAGCGGGCTCGTCTGACGGTTGCCGCGCCGCCGCCGGTAGCCGTACCGGTGGAGCAGATCCTCCACCCGTTCCCGGGTGGCCGGGGCGACGTCGGCGCGTCCGTTCAGGACTTTCGAAACAGTCGGCGCGGAGACCCCCGCCTCCTGCGCGATCTCGGCCAGCGTGGCCGCTCTGTCCACGGGTTCCTCCTGCACTGCCCCTGCTAGGGCGAACTCCGTCGTGGGTGGCTGTCGGGCACGGCCCGGGGGCGGTCCGTACCGCACGGATGCTAGCCCGCCGGCGGGCCGGAGCCGATCCCGTCCGCACTCTTGACGGGCGGTCAGGTCGGCTCTAGGTTTCCCACAACATTCGGCAACTTGCTCGAAACATTCGAACTGAGGGCAGGATATGCGATCGAGACTCGCTGCGATGACCGTTGTCACCGCACTCGTCCTGGGAACGTCCGCCGCCTGCGGCTCCGGTGACGGCTCCTCCGACGCCGGGGGCGGGACGATCCACGTGCTGGTCTACGGAGACGCCGGGAACAAGGTCGAGAAGCAGATCGTCGACACGTTCAACAAGACCTCCAAGGTCAAGGCGGTGCTCGACACCATCCCCGGAGCGGACTACCAGCAGAAGCTCCAGACCGTCATCAACACCTCGCGGGCCCCGGACGTCTTCTTCAACTGGGGCGGCGGCTCCATCCAGCCGTTCGTCAAGGCGGGCCTGCTGCTGCCGCTGGACGACTTCATCGCCAAGGACCCGGGCCTGAAGGACAACTTCCTCCCCTCGGTCTTCAACTCGGCCGTGGTCGACGGCAAGCCGTACGGAGTGCCGATGCGCGGCACCCAGCCGGTGCTGCTGTTCCACAACAAGAAGGTCCTCGCGGACGCCGGGCTGACGCCGCCGAAGACCTGGGACGAACTCCTCGCCGCCGTCCAGGCGTTGAAGGCCAAGGGCATCACCCCGATCTCACTCGGCGGCGGCGACCAGTGGCCCACCCTGATGTGGTTCGAGTACCTCTACGACCGGATCGCCGGCCCCGGCCTGTTCCAGAAGGCGCTCGGCGGCGACCAGGAGGCGTGGGGGAGCGAGGACAGCCGCAAGGCCCTGGCCGCGATCAGGCAACTCGTCGACGCCGGGGCCTTCGGGAGCAACTTCGACTCCGTCAAGTTCACCGACGGCGGCTCCCCGGCCCTGGTCGCCAAGGGCAGGGCCGCCTTCGAGCTCATGGGCTCCTGGTACTACTCCACCCAGCAGGACGCCAACCCGGACTTCGCCAAGTCGGGTCTCGGCTACACCGGCTTCCCGTCCCTGAGCGGTGGCAAGGGCGACGCGGCCGACGTCGTCGGCAACACCAACAACTTCTACTCCGTGCTCAAGAAGTCCAAGCACCCGGAGGCCGCCGCGGCCTTCCTCAAGCTGATGTACTCCGACGAGTTCGTGAAGGCCCAGCTGTCCATCGGCAACCTGCCGACCACCACCAACACCCCCGACCACCTCGACCTCTCCGCCAGCCCGGCCTACTCCAAGGACCAGTACCAGATGGTCAAGGCCGCCCCCTCGTTCCAGCTCTCCTGGGACCAGGCGTACCCGCCGAGCGCCATGACCCCGATGCACACCGCCGTCCAGCAGTTCTTCAACGGCGCCCTCGACGCCGACGGCTTCATCAAGGCCATGCGGGCCTTGCCGACCTCATGACGCGCCGCACGACGGGCCGCATGACGCGCCGCATGACGCGCCGCATGACGCGCCGTACGACGCGTCGCGTACGGGCCGGCGCGGAGGCGACCCGCCCGGGCGTCGTGTGGGCGCTCCCGGCGGCGGTGTTCTTCCTGATGTTCGCGCTCACACCGCTGCTGCTGGTCGCCGTCCTCTCCTTCGCCAGCTGGGACGGCATCGGCGACCTGCGCTTCAACGGCCTGGACAACTGGACCGCCCTGGCGGACGACCCGGTGATGCTCCAGTCCGTCTGGACGACCCTGCTGCTCACCGCCCTCGGGGTGGTGACCCAGACGCCGATCAGCATCCTGCTCGGCGTCTGGGCCGCCGGGAAGCAGCGCAACCGGGCCGTGCTCTCGGCCGTCTACTTCGTGCCGCTGCTGCTCTCGGCGACCGCCGTCTCGGTGGTGTGGCGCGCCGTCCTCGACCCGAACTTCGGCGTCCCGGCCGAGCTCACCTGGCTGTTCGGCGACGGCAACCTGCTCGGCAGCAAGGCCGGGGCGATCGGGGTGCTGACCTTCGTCGGCGTCTGGCAGTTCACCCCGCTGCACGCGCTGATCTACCAGGGCGGCGCCCGGGCCATCCCCCAGGTGCTCTACCAGGCCGCGGCCGTCGACGGGGCGGGCCGGGTGCGGCAGTTCCTCCACATCACCCTGCCGCAGCTGCGCAACACCATCATCACCTCGGTGATCCTGATGGTCGTCGGCGGACTGACCACCTTCGACACGGTGCTGATCCTCACCCAGGGCGGCCCCGGCACGGACACCACCGTCACCTCCTACTACATGTACCAGAAGGCCTTCAAGAGCTTCGACTTCGGCACCGGGTCGGCCGTCGCGCTGGTCCTCGTGGTGGTCGCCACCCTGATCTCGCTCGCGGTGGTCCGGATCTCCGGCTACGACAAGATGCGCGGCACGACGGAGGGCCTGTGATGCGACGGCGCCCCAACATCCTGGCCGGGTTCGGCTCCCTGGTGTGGCTGGTGCTGGTCGGCCTGCCGCTGTACGTCCTGCTGATCGCCACCTTCCGCACCCGCTCCGACTACTCCACCGAGGGCCCGCTCAGCCTGCCCCGGCAGTGGACCCTGCAGAACTACCTGACCGACCTCTCCTCCGGCTTCGGCCGGGACTTCCTCAACACCCTGACCGTCACCGCCGGCGTGGTCGCCATCGTCCTGCTGGTCGTCCCGCCGCTCTCCTACGCCATCGTGCGCGCCCGCGGCCGGGTGACCGGTTGGGTGTTCCGGCTGTTCCTGCTGGGCCTGGCGATCCCCGCCCAGGCCGTCATCGTGCCGATGTTCTTCGTCATCAGCAAGACCGGCCTGTACGACCACCTGCTCGGCGTCATCCTCCCGACCGCGGCCTTCTGCCTGCCGGTCTGCACCCTGGTGCTGACCGGGTCCATGCGCGACATCAGCCCCGAGCTGTACGAGGCGATGGCGATGGACGGGGCCTCCCCGGCGCGGATGTTCCGCCAGTTGGTGATCCCGCTGTCCAAGGGCGGGCTGTCCTCGATCACGGTCTTCGCCGCCCTCCAGGCCTGGAACGGCTTCCTCTTCCCGCTGATCCTCACCCAGTCCGAATCCACCAAGCTCATCACCCTCGGCCTGTACGACTTCCAGACCGAACACGGCGTGGACGTGCCCGGACTGCTCAGCGCCGTCGTGCTGTCCATGCTCCCCGTCTTCGTCGTCTACCTGTTCGCCCGCCGCGCCCTGGTCCAGGGCCTGACGGGGGTGGGAGGAAAGTGAACGCTCACATGGATCACATGGCTGCTCACACGGCTCCCGAACCCGCGCCCGCGTGGCGCGACACCACACTCACCCCGGAGGCCAGGGCCGACGCCCTGATCGCCGCGATGACCCTGCGGGAGAAGACCGCCCAACTGGTCGGCGTCTGGGTCGGCGCCGACGCCGGAGGCGACGAAGTCGCCCCGCACCAGCACGAGATGGGGCCGGCACCCGACCTGGCCACCCTCCTGCCGTACGGCCTCGGCCAGCTCACCCGACCGTTCGGCACCGCCCCGGTGGACCCGGCGCTCGGCGCGCTCTCGCTCCTGCGCACCCAGCAGAGGATCGCCGCCGCCAACCGCTTCGGCATCCCGGCGCTGGCCCACGAGGAGTGCCTGGCCGGCTTCGCCGCCTGGGGAGCCACCGCCTACCCGGTGCCGCTGTCCTGGGGCGCCGCCTTCAACCCGGAGCTGGTCCGGGCGATGGCCGCCGCCATCGGCCGCGACCTGCGGGCCGTCGGGGTGCACCAGGGCCTGGCCCCGGTGCTCGACGTGGTCCGCGACGCCCGCTGGGGGCGGGTCGAGGAGACCATCGGCGAGGACCCGTACCTGGTCGGCACCATCGCCACCGCCTACGTCCAGGGCCTGGAGTCGGCCGGCGTCGTCGCCACCCTCAAGCACTTCGCCGGGTACTCCGCCTCCCGCGCCGGACGCAACCTCGCCCCCGTCTCGATGGGCCCGCGCGAGCGCGCCGACGTCATCCTGCCGCCCTTCGAGATGACCGTCCGCGAAGGCCGGCCCCGCTCGGTCATGCCCGCCTACACCGACACCGACGGCCTCCCCTCCACCGCCGACCAGGCCCTGCTCACCGGGCTGCTCCGGGACACCTGGGGGTTCACCGGCACGGTCGTCGCCGACTACTTCGCCATCGCGTTCCTCGCCACCCTGCACGGCGTGGCCGAGGACCGCTCCGCCGCCGCCGGGCAGGCACTGGCCGGCGGAGTCGACGTCGAGCTGCCGACCGTCGACGCCTTCGGACAGCCGCTGTTCGACGCGGTCGTCACGGGCGCCGTGCCCGAGCGGCTGATCGACCGGGCGCTGCGCCGCGTCCTCGTCCAGAAGGCCGAACTCGGGCTGCTGGACGCCGACTGGAGCCCCGTACCGGCCGCCCTGGCCGGCGCCGACCTGAGCGATCCGCAGGCGCTGCGCGGTCTCGTCGACCTTGACCGGCCCGCCAACCGGGCACTCGCCACCGACCTCGCCGAGCAGGCCGTGGTGCTCCTGCGCAACGACGGCCTGCTGCCGCTGCGCGACCCCGCCCGGATCGCGCTGATCGGCCCGAACGCCGACGAACCCACCGCCGTCCTCGGCTGCTACTCCTTCCCGGTGCACGTCGGCGGACAGCACCCCGGCACCCCGCTCGGCATCGAACTGCCCACCCTGCGCGAGGCGTTGGCGGCGGAGTTCAAGGGCAGCGAGCTGCGCACGGTGCGCGGCGTGACGGTCGACGGCGAGGACACCGCCGGCATCGCCGAGGCCGTCCGCGCCGCCCGGTGGGCCGATGTGGTGGTGCTCGCCCTCGGTGACCGCGCCGGACTGTTCGGGCGCGGCACCAGCGGCGAGGGCTGCGACGTCGAATCGCTCGAACTGCCCGGCAGGCAGCGGCAGTTGATGGAGGCGGTGGTGGACTCCGGGACGCCTGCGGTGGTCACCCTGCTGGCCGGGCGGCCGTACGCGCTCGGGCGCGCCGTCACCGGGGCGGCCGGGATCGTCCAGTGCTTCTTCCCGGGCGAGGCCGGGACGCGGGCGCTGGCCGGCGTGCTCAGCGGGCGGGTCAACCCGTCCGGGCGGCTGCCCGTCTCCGTCCCCGCCCACCCGGGGATCCAGCCCTCCACCTACCTGGCCGCCCGCCTGGCCCAGGCCGGCGAGGTCTCCAGCACCGACCCGACGCCCGCCTTCGGCTTCGGACACGGGCTCGGCTACAGCGAGTTCGCCTGGTCCGACCTGGAGGTGCGGGAGGCCGAGACCGGAACCGACGGCGCGTTCCGGCTCGCCTTCCGGCTCCGCAACACCGGCACCCGGGCGGGCACCGAGGTCGTGCAGCTCTACCTGCACGACCCGGTGGCCGGCGTCGTCCAGCCGGTGCAGCGTCTGGTCGGCTACCGCCGGATCCCGCTGGAGGCCGGAGCGGCCTGCCGGGTGGAGCTGACCCTCCCCGCCGACCTGGCCGGCTTCACCGGCCGGGACGGCGGGCGGGTCGTCGAGCCCGGAGCACTGGAACTGCGGATCTCCGCCTCCAGCACCGACCCCCGCCTCACCGTGCCGCTGCGTCTGACCGGCCCGGCCCGGGCGCTCGACCACACCCGCCGGCTGCACCCGACCGTCACCGTCCACAGCCTCCCGCCGGCCGCCGTCCCCTGACCGGGCCCGCGGCCGGTCGGTCACCGGCTGCGGTCCAGGCCCATGAAGTGGACGGCGTAGGCGGCCATCGGCGTGCCCTGGACCGGCAGTTGGTGACCGGCCCCCGCGATGCTGTAGGTCTCGACCTGCGTGGTGCCGGAGCGGTCGGTGTACCGGGTCCGGTTCCAGTCGGCGGCCGGGGTGTCACTCGTCGGCGGGGTCCGGTCCACGCCCAGGACGTTGCTCCACTGCTTGGCCTCCTCGCCGAGGTCGCGGTGGTTCAGGATGGGGTCGGCGGTGCCGTGCCACAGCTGGACGCGCGGGCGCGGCCCGGTGTAGCCGGGGTAGGCGCGGCGCACCAGGTCGCCCCACTGCTGCCCGGACAGCGAGACCTGGCCGCCGGCACAGGGGCCGTTCCAGCCGCGCACGGTGCCCGTGTAGAAGCAGTGGTACGGCACGCCCATGAACGCCGCGCCCGCCTTGAACACGTCCGGGTAGTCCGCGAGCATGACGTTCGTCATCATCCCGCCCGAGGACTCGCCGGTGACGTACACGGCGTCGGGGTTGCCGCCGTAGTGCCGCTCGACGTACGTGATCATCGACATCAGTCCGACCGGGTCGCTGCCGCCGCCCCGGGTCAGCGCCTGGTCGGAGGAGACGTCCCAGCAGCTGCCCCCGGGGTTGGTCGAGGGGTAGATGACGACGAACCCGTACCGGTCGGCCAGCCCCGCGAAGTCGGTGCTGGAGTACAGGTACGGGCCGGAGCCCTGGCAGCCGTGCAGCGCCAGCAGGATCGCCGGGTGCGCCTTGGCGCCGTTCGGCACGTACAGGTGCATCTGCAGGCCGGTCGGGTTGTTGCCGAAGTCCGCGATCCGGGTCAGCGAGGCGGCACCGGCCGGGGGCGCGGCCGACAGGCTCACGCCGCACGCGGCGGCGAGGGCCAGGAGCACGGCGATCAGGCGGGACTTCAGGTACCGGGAACGCGGCATGGAACCTGCTCTCTCGTCTCGAACGGGTTTCGGGCTGATGACGCTGCATCAGTGACCGCGGGCCGTCAAGGAGTGGCCGGCCGGCCTTCCCGGCCGCCCCGGGACACGGCCGGTGGGAGCGATTCCGCCGGTGAAAGTTTCACGGCGGCGCGGACGGCGCGGGCCGCGCTGGCCGCGCGCTCCGGCGGGCGGGCCCTGCCGGGCGCTGCGCCCCGAAGGCGCGCGCCCTCCGTCCGAGTGAGTGAAATTCCGCCCGCTCTTGACGGCGGGTCATCGTGCGGTGACGTACGGCCGAATTCCTGCGGCATTTTGTATCGCGTTGGGTTTTCCGCCCGGGGAATTGAATGGTGATACAAGTGCGAAAGAATGACGGGGGCGTGGAATTGCACCCCGACCGACCGAGTGACCCACCGAGCGACCTATCGAGCCCCGGACCGGGCGCCGGACCGGGCGCCCGCCCGCGCCCACGGCTGCGCCCGGCACTCGCCGGAGCGGCCGCCCTGGCCCTGTGCGCGGCCGTGCCCGGCCTGGTCGCGACCCGCGCCGCCGCCGGCACCGGCGACGGCGCGGTCACCGTCCGGGTGGTCCGTGCGGTGGACACCGGCGGGGTCTACGACCCGGTGCTGGAGCCGGGCATGGCCGGCGTCACGGTCGACCTGACCGACGACGCCGGGACCACCCTCACCGGCCGGACCGCCGCAGACGGCACCGTGACGCTGGACCCGAACGGGAGCGCGCTCAAGGGCGGCAGCTACCGGGTCCAGGTGGTCAACCCCCGGCCCGGCCTGCTGTTCCCCGCCTTCGCCTCCCGGCAGGGCCTGAGTGGCGATCCGAGCCGGCTCAGCAGCAACGAGGAATTCGTCGACCTGTCCGGCGGGAAGAACGTCTCGTTCACCACGGGGCTGTGGAACCCCGGCGACTACTGCCAGCGCAACGCCCCGCTGGCCACCGCCTGCATCCATCCCCCGGAAGCCGGGGCGGGCGCCCGCACCCTGGTGGAGTTCCCGTACAGCGCGCGCGGGGTCGACGACCGGACCACCGACCGGGCCACCGCCGCCCAGACCGGCGCGCTGTACGGCATCGGGTGGAGCAAGCAGAAGAAGTGGATCTTCTCCGGCGCCACCGCCCACCGCGGCGCCGACTACGGCCCCGGCGGCCCGGGCGCGATCTACCTGACCGACCGCACCACCGGCGCCACCACGCTGTTCACCACCGTCCCGAACGCGGGCACCACCCGGCACGACTTCGCCACCGCGGGCGACGTGAACTTCATGGGCACCGTCGCGAAGGAGTCGCTCGGCGACGTCGAGGTCAGCGAGGACGGCCGGGCCCTGTACGTCGTCAACCTGGTGGACCGCAAGCTGTACCGCTACGACGCCACCCGGCCGACCGCCGCCGCCCCCGAGGCGAGCTACGCCGTCCCGGACCCGGGCTGCCCGGCGGCCGGCGACTGGCGTCCGTACGGCCTCGGGGTCCAGGACGGCACGGTGTACGTCGGCGGCGTCTGCTCGGGCGAGAGCACCGGCGACCGGGCCGACCTTCGGGCCGTCGTCCAGACCTTCGCCCCGGCCGCCGGGGCCTTCACCGGCACCGTGCTGGACCAGAAGCTGGACTTCCCCCGGCCGCCCACGTACACGCTGACCGCCTGCCCGGGCGCCGGCTGGTACACCTGGTCCGACGTGTGGCGCGAGACCCAGGACGGCCACACCTGCTCCGGGTACCTCAACGGCTACCCGCAGCCGATCCTCGGCGACATCGTGATCGACACCGACGGCAGCATGATCCTCGGCTTCCGGGACCGGTTCGCCGACCAGATGGGCGTGAACGCCCGGAACTCGGCCACGGACCCCAGGATCTCCTCGGTGGCCTCCGGCGGCGACCTCGACCGGGCGTGCCCGGGCCCCGGCGGGACCTTCGTGCTGGACGCCAACGGCGGCTGCGGACTGACCGGGCGCGGCAACAAGTTCTACGACACCCAGCGGACCGTCTTTCACTACAACGCGGCCTTCGCCGGCATCGCCCTGTCCAAGGTCGAGTCCACCATCGCGTCCTCCGCGATGGACCCGCTCGCCACGGTCTACACCGGCGGCACCGGCTTCTTCCCCCGCACCGGCGCCCACAGCGACGGCGTCGGCAACCAGCTGACCACCTCCTTCGGCAAGGCCGGCTCGATGGCCGACCTGGAAGTCCTGTGCGACCAGGCGCCGCTGCAGATCGGCAACCGGCTCTGGTACGACGTCGACCGCGACGGCCTCCAGGACCCGGGCGAGGCGCCCGTCCCGGACGCCACCGTCCACCTGTACGACGCCGACGGCCAGCGGATCGCGACGACGAGGACGACCGCGCGCGGCGAGTACTACTTCGACGACACCAACGTGCCCGGCGGCCTGAAGCCGCGTACCGCGTACACCGTCCGGGTCGACGACCCGGCCGACTACGCGAGCGGCGGACCGCTGTACCGCTGGGTGCCGACCGTCGCCCGGGCGGGCGACAACCGGTTCGTCGACAGCAAGGGCGTCGTCCCGCCCGGAGGCCGGTACCCCGAGTACGCGCTCACCACCGGCGGACCGGGCGAGAACGACCACACCGTCGACTTCGGCTTCCACCAGGCCGAGGGCGCCGTCAGCGTGCTGAAGACGGATCCGGACGGCAGGCCGCTGGCCGGGGCCGTGTTCCAGCTGTGGCAGGGGGACCCGGCGGGCGGCGGCACGAAGGTCGGCGGGCCGTGCACCACCGGCGCCGACGGCCGCTGCTCGGCGACCGTACCGCCGGGCACGTACTACTGGGAGGAGACCGCCGCCCCGGCCGGGTACCAGCTGCCCGGGCCGGCCGTGTCCGGGCCGCTCGCGCTGACCGAGGCGGCCACGGACGCCGGGCTGACCGTCACCGCCGTGGACCAGCCCGCCCGGGGCCAGGTCTCGGTGCTGAAGACCGACCCGCAGGGCAGGCCGCTGCCCGGCGCCGAGTTCCAGCTGTGGAACGGCGATCCGGCGGGCGGCGGCACGAAGTCGGGCGGCCCGTGCACCACGGGCGATGACGGCCGGTGCGCGGCGGCGGTGCCGCTCGGCACCTACTACTGGCAGGAGACCCGGGCGCCCCGGGGCTACCAGCTCCCCGATCCGGCGGTCCTCGGCCCGCTGGTGCTCACCGCCGACAACTGGCGGCAGGGCGTCGGCACCACCGCCGTCGACCGGCCGCTTCCCGGCGCCCTGCGCGTCGTCAAGCAGGACCGCAGGAGCCACCAGCGGCTGCCCGGCGCCGTGTTCGAGCTCTGGCACCGCGCCGGCGGCGCTGACGGAGGGGACGCGCGGATCGGCCCGCCCTGCACCACCGGGGCGGACGGCGTCTGCGACTTCGGCGCCCAGCGGCCCGGCCGGTACCTGGTCAAGGAGACCGAGGCTCCGAAGGGCTACCGGCTGCCCGGCGACCCCGTCACCGAGGCGGAGATCCGGATCGGCGAGGCCGGCGAGGTCGTGCTGACCGTCGACAACGACCGGCTGCCCGAACTGCCCCCGACCGGCAGCGAGGCACTCCTGCTCGCCGGCGCGGGCGGCGCGCTGGTGCTGCTCGGCGGAGTCGTCCTGTACGCCGCCGTCCGGCGCCGCCACGGCGCCTGAGCGGCAGGCCTCGCGGGAGGTCCCACGGAGGGCGGGCGGTCGGCGGCGAGCCGGCCGCCCGCCCTCCCTCGTCCTGGGACGCTCGACCGAGGCTCGACGGCTCGACCGCACGCCTTTGATTCGCCGGATATTCGACACCGATTCGATGAATTCCTCGGAATTCTCCGCGCGCAGATTTCTTCACTGACACGCCATCAGGAAACCCGAATCATTTGGTGAATGTTCGAGTCGAAGCGCTTCGACACCGCCGCGTGACGCTCCCGATCGGATGGACACCATGCTGACGCCGGGCGCTGATCGTCGGTCACCGGTGGTGGTGCGGCGGGGGAGGAGGGAGGGTCTCGGCGCCCGGTGCCGGCTCCGGCCAGACCAACAGGACGGGGCAGGGGGCGTGGTCGACGACGAAACGGGTGGCGGGGCCGAGGCTGTGCGGCCCGAGGCGGGTGCGGTCGCCGTCGCGGGCGAGGACGAGCAGCTCGGCCCCCGCCGCCGCCGCGACGACCTCGCGTTCGGTGCGGCCGGTGCGCTCCAGGCGGGCGCAGGGCCGTTGGAGGCGGTCGGCGGCGGCGGCGAGGAGGTGCCGGGCCGAGGCGGTGGCGAGGTGCTCCACCCGGTTGCCGGGGTCGCGCTCGCGGTGGCCGCGCCCGAGCAGGCCGGCGAAGGCGCCGTGCGCGACGCCGGGGACGTCCTGGTCGCTGACGTGGAGCAGGACGATCTCCGCGTCCTGCGGCGCGTGGACGCGCGCGGCGTCGACACAGGCGGGCCAGGTGCCCTCGGCGATCCAGACGACGACGGTCACGGGCGTCGGCCTCCTCAGCCTCCGATGACGTGCAGGGACCCCCACAGTGCCACCACGGCCAGCGTCAGGGCAGCGGGCACGACGAGCAGTCCGAGCCGGGTGAACTCGCCCAATCCGATCTCGGTGTCGTGCTCGCGGACGATCCGCCGCCACAGCAGGGTGGCCAGCGAGCCCGCGTAGGTGAGGTTGGGGCCGATGTTCACCCCCAGCAGCACCGCCAGGACGGCACCCGACCCGGAGGGCACGGCCAGCGGGAGCAGGACGAGGGTCGCGGGCAGGTTGTTGATCACGTTCGCCAGCACGGCCGCCAGCGCCGCGACGCCGAGCAGGGCGGCCAGCGAGGTGCCGTGCGGGACGAGGTGCCCGAGCGCGGAGGCCAGCCCGTTGTCGACCACGGCCCGGACCACGACACCGAGCGCGAGGACGAAGGCCAGGAACGGCACGGCGGCCGAGCGGACGATCGCGGCCGGAGCGGTACGGCGCTGGGCGAGGGCCCGGACGGCCAGCACCAGGGCGCCGGCGAACGCCGCCCAGGCCGGATCCACCCCGATCGCGGAGGTCAGCACGAAGCCGGCGAGCGTGCCCGCCACCGTGACCAGGGCGAACACCGGCATCTCCGGCGCCGCCACCTCGCCCTCGGCCCGGGCGCCCGCGTCCAGGTCGGCGGCGAAGAACCGGCGCAGCACCGCGTACTCCACCGCGATGGCCGCCAGCCAGGGCAGCGCCATCAGCGCGGCGAAGCGGGTGAAGCTCAGCCCGCTGGCGGCGAAGGCCAGCAGGTTGGTCAGGTTGGAGACCGGGAGCAGCAGCGAGGCGGTGTTCGACAGGTGGGTGCAGGCGTACAGGTGCGGCTTGGGCCGGGCACCGAGCCGGGCGGCGGTGGCGAACACCACCGGCGTCAGCAGGACCACGGTGGCGTCCAGGCTGAGCACCGCCGTGATCACCGAGGCGACCGCGAACACCTGCGCCAGCAGCCGCCGCGGGCTCCCGGCCGACGTGCGGGCCATCCAGGCCCCGCAGGCGTGGAACAGCCCCTCGTCGTCGCACAGCTGGGCCAGCACCAGCACGGCGGCGAGGAACCCGATCACCGGCCCGAGCCGTTCCGCCTCGGCCACCGCGTGCGCCCACGGGATGGCGCCGGTGGCGACCACCAGTCCCGCCGCCGGCACCGCGACCACCGCCTCCGGCCAGCCCCACGGCCGCACCACCGCGCAGACCAGCACCAGGACCAGCAGTCCGACGGACAGCGCTTCTGCGAACGACGTGCTCAGGGTCCTGCTCCTTGCGGGCGGCGGTGACGGCGCCCCCATCGAACCAGAACGTCCCAGGCCGCAGCACGTCAGGCGGGCAGACGGGCGTGCGCCCGGGCCGTCCGGGTCAGGAGGTCGAGGCGGCCGCGGCGCGGCACCGGCCGAGGAGCCGGCGCAGGGTGTCGCGGTCCGTGGGGGAGAGCGCGTCGTGCATGCGCTGCTCCACGGCGCCGGCGGCGCGGTCGGCGCGGTCGACCAGCCGCCGGCCCTCCTCGGACAGGCGGTTGGGCCGGCTGTTGCGGTTCCAGTCGTCCGCTTCGCGCACGACCAGCCCCTTGGCCTCCAGGGTCTTCAGGGTGGCCGCCGATGCCTGGGGGGTGACCAGGCAGGCCCGGGCGATACCCGCGCCGCTGATCCCGGGGTTGTCGCGAAGCGCCAGCAGGGTGGCGTACTGGGCCACCGTGAGGTCCATCGGCCGAAGTGCCTCGGCCTTCGCCGCCATGAACGCGGCCTCGGCGGCCTTGATGTCGTACCCGAGCCGTTCGCTCGCCGCCAGTGCCATGCCCGCTATCCTACAGGCCCTGAGCATCATCAAGGTCTTGATAGTCTTCAAGACATGAATGACGTGAAGACTGCTGTGGTGACCGGCGCCGCCTCCGGGCTCGGGCGCGAGATCGCCCTGGACCTGGCGCGGCGCGGCTGGCGGCTGGTGCTGCCCGTGCGCACCTCGACGCGGGCGGACGAGCTGGTGGCGGCCGCGGGGAGGACGGGTGCCCCCGCGCCGCGGGTGGTCGAGTGCGACCTGTCCGACCACGCCGCGGTCCGGCGGATGTGCCGGGCCCTGGCCGGCGAGGGCCCGCTGGACCTCGTGGTGAACAACGCCGCGGCCGGCGGCGGTGCCGACACCACCGTCCGGGAGACCAACGCCGCCGGGGTCGAGCTGAGGATGGCGGTGAACGCCGTCACTCCGCACCTGATCGCCCGGGACCTGTCCGCCGCGCTGTCCCCGGCGGGGCGGATCGTGCAGGTGGGCAGCATGGGCCAGCTGCCGCTCGACCTGCGCGACCTGAACTTCGAGCGCGGCTACGACGGGATCCGGGCCTACTGCCGCAGCAAGGTCGCGCTGGTGATGTCCGCGATCGAGCTGGCCCGCGACGGCGTTCCGGTCAACGTCGTCCACCCGGCACGGGAGATGCCCACGCCCCTGGTCAGGGAGAGCGGCCTCCCGGTCGTCTCCACGCTCGACGACGGGACGCTGGCGGTCCTCCGGGTCGCCCTCGACACCGAACTCGCCGGCGTGCGCGGCGCGTACTTCCACCGCTTCGACCGCGCGGAGCCCCACGAGCAGGCCCTCGACGCCCGGGCGCGGCGGCAGGTCGTGGACTGGATCGAAAGCCGGCCCTGAGCCCCGCGAACAGCCGCGGGCGGGTGGTTCGCACCACCCGCCCGCGCACACGTACCGCGAGGTCAGGCCGATCCGGCCGTCTCCTTGAGCTCGGCGTACGGGGCGAGCTTGCGGATCGACTCGATGCTCTTCAGGCAGTCGTCCTTGCTCTCCTGCGGGTCACCGGTGACCACGATCGTCCCGTTGCTCGCCTTGAGCCGGAACCGGTGCATCCCGCTCTCGTCCGTGTACAGCTCGAACTTCCCAGCCATGTCAGTGCGTACCTCTCGCTCAGGTGACCCCCTCGTCGCAGAGTAGGGTCAAATCCCTTGCCTCGCCGTCCAGTTGACCTAGTCGGGTGGCGGCCATTCGAGTTGCGGAGCCCGGCGCCGGCCGGGCGGGCGGAGCTCACGGGGCCGCGTCATCGGCTGATGTGCAGGACGCAGACGTCGTCGCGACGGGCGTGCGGGGCGACCAGGGACCGCACGATGCCGTCGAGGGGCCGTGGGGTGCGGGCGTGGGCCAGGGCCGTGGCGGCCAGGCGGGCGAGGCCCTCGTCGATGGGCTCGTTCGGCCTCTCCACCAGGCCGTCGGTGTAGAGCAGCAGGTGGTCGCCGGGAAGCAGGTCGACGGTGGAGGCCTCGTAGCGGGGGGACGGGGTGGCGCCGAGGAGGATGCCGCCGGCGGTGGGGAGGAACCGGGCGCGGTCATCGCGGACGAGCAGGGGCGGCGGGTGGCCGGCGCGCACCCAGGTGAGGCGGGAGACGGCGGGCTGGTACACGGCCATGATCATGGTGGCCGTCGACCCGGTGCGGTCCGGGGTGTGCAGCAGGAGGGTGTTCAGGTTGGCCAGGACGGTGGGCAACGGCGTGCCCGTGATGGCCATGCCCTTGGCGGTGAAACGCAGCAGGGCCATGGTGGCGACGGCGTCCAGCCCGTGGCCCGCGACGTCGCCGACGACGAGCAGCGCGCTGCCGTCGGGCAGTTCGATGGCGCTGTACCAGTCGCCGCCGAGCCTGAGGCCCTTCTGGAGCGGCAGGTAGGCGACGTCGACGGACAGGCCGGCGAGCTCCAGCGTCTGCTGGGGCACCGGAAGCAGGGTGTCCTGGAGGCGGGCGGCGAGATCGCGTTCGGCGGCCAGCAGGCTCTGCTGGGCGAGCGCGGCCTGCCGGTGTTCGAGCAGCAGCTGTTCGGCGTGCTTGGCGGTGGTGACGTCCTGGAAGAAACCGTGGACCCGCACCGGGTCACCGTGCACATCCGTCTCGGTCTCGGCGACCACCCGCACCTGGCGCACCTCCGGACCGGGCAGCCGGACACCGAAGGTGCGGTCCATCGGTTCCCCGCTCTTGAGCAGGCGCCGCACCGCCTCCTCCATCGCCGCACGGTCCTCGCCCTCGGCGCGGGCCGACAGCTCCTCCAACGTCATCGGGCCCAGCGCCCGGTCCCTGCCGAAGATCGAGTACACCTCGTCCGACCAGACGATCGTGCCGTTCACGAGGTCGCGATCCACCCAGCCCATCCGCCCCAGCCGCTGCATGAGCGCCAGCCGGCGCTGCTCACGCTCTCCGGCGTCCAGCCGGTCCCAGGAGACGATCAGCCCGCCCTGACAGGCGGACGCCCGGACGCCGAACCGGGACCGGTGCGGAATACCGGCCCCCGCCTCCTCGTACTCCAGCTCCCCCTCGTGGACGGCACCGGTCGCCAGCACGTCCAGGTAGCCGCGCCACAGGTCGGTGGTGTCGATGCCCGGGTACGTGCCCAGCACACTGCGCCCGACCAGCCGCGCACCGTCGCGTCCGCCGATGTCGACCGCGTCGGGCGAGGCGGCCGCGATCCGGAAGTCCACCACCTCACCGCTCGGCCCGAACTCCGGCCGGAGGAAGACCACCGAACCGGGAAGGCCGGCCAGGACCTCCCGCACCACCGCGAGGCCGGCCTCCGCGGCGGGGCCGCCGCCCGGCACGGGCTCTTCCACCTGCTCGCGGTCCGCCATGCAACGAGCATGTCACGCCCCGGGCGGTGCCAGAAGCCCGGGTTCGTGGCTCGGCCGTCCCGCTCACGCCGGTCGCCGCGGCCGCCTCCGGTCGGGATCACCCGTGCGGGAGCCTGCTGACGCCCACTGCGGCCTGAAGGCTCGCGCGCACCGTGAAGACCTGATCGGTTCCCGTGATCGCGAGAAGCCGCCTGATCTGCGGCCCGGGCCCGGCCAGGACCAGCCAGACGCCCGCGGCCTCGGCGTCCTCACGGGCCCGGAGGAGCGCGTTCAGGCAGCTGGAGTCACAGAACGTGAGCGGTGCGAGGTCGACCACCAGCAGGTCGGGCCCGGCGGCCACGGCCTCGGCCAGGGCTTCGTCCAGGGCGGCCCTCGTCTCGTGGTCCGCCTCACCGGCGAGCCGGCACACCAGCGCCCGGACGGCGCGCTCCCGCGCGGTCACCCGCAGTCGCACGTCGGCCTGCCCCGCCGTGTCGTGCCGGTCCGGTTGGTCGGACATGGGACTCCGATGCTTCGTCGACCGTCCGGCTCCCATCATCTCCCCGGGACACCGCGAGCGCACCGCCCGGCAAGCCGCGCAGGGCACCTACCGTGACGCGACGTCCTGGAGCCCCACCCGGGCGAAGTGCAGCAGGTCGGAGAGGGCGAGCGCGGACAGCCCCGAACTGACGAGCCGGGTCGCCTCCGGAGCGAGGACCTGACCCGCCGTGAGGCCGGTGGAGATCCACAGGCCGGTGCAGAACGGGCAGGTGACCAGCTCGCCGATGGCGCGTCGCACCCCCTGTCCCCGGACGTCCTCCGCGAGTTCGGCCGGACCGGCCTGGCCGCGGAAGCGGGTGAACGGCAGCCTGAGCGGACTGGTCACCGGATCCTTCGTCACCAGCCGGGACAGCTTGTGCACGGCGCCGGCGGTGAGCAGCACGTCCCACGGGCCGGGTGTCGGCAGCGGCCGTCCCGTCCGCCGGGCCAAGGCCGTGAGCGCGCCGACGCAGCCCAGGTAGGCGGCCATGACGGCGAGGTAGCCGCCGATCGGCTGATCGCCCTCCGGCTCGTACGCCCCGCGCTCACGGCGGAGCGAGGAACCGACGGCGCTCGTGGAGCCGCTCACGGTCGGATCGGGGGACGTGTGGTGGCCGGTCACCATCGGTACCACCGGCGACCGCCGGAGGCTCCGCCGGCGGTGAAGACGAAGCCGAGCGCCCAGACGACGAGGACGGCCAGGGCGATCCACCACAGGATGTGGATCGCGAAGCCGGCGCCGCCCAGGACCAGGGCGAGCAGGAGGACGAGAACGAGGAGGAGCATGGGAGTCGGCCTCTCTCACGGGTAGCGGGATGTTCCGGACCTCGCGCCTGCCCGGGTCGGCCGGTCCTAAGCGGGGACGCGGAGTGATCCGTCCCGCTTCACCGCTGCCGTCCGTCGTCGTCCGTGGCCGACCGGCGGGCCGCCGCGCGCCGCAGCACGACGTGGGGCAGGACGAGCCAGGTGGTGGTGAACCACAGGAGGACGACGGAGCTGATGATCCACGCGGCCGTCGGGCTACCGGTCGCGGTGCGCAGCAGGAGCAGCAGGGCCGCGGCGATGGTGAGGGCGAGGGTGACGAGGCCGGCGGCGATGAGGTGGCCGGCGACGTGGACGAGTTCGGGTTTCATGCCGCGGCCGGCCAGCAGGCGGTGGAAGGCCACGGGCGCGACGAGGGCGCCGGTGGCGACGGCGCCGAGGATCACGGTGGCGGTGTAGAGGTTCTTGTCGAAGTCGGGCAGGGCGGCGAAGCGCGGGGTGAACGCGACGCCGATGAGGAAGCCGAAGAGGATCTGCGCGCCGGTCTGGCAGACGCGCACCTCCTGGAGCATGTCGGTCCACAGGCGGTCGGCCCGCTCCTGCGCGGTCTCGTCGCGGCCCGGTGCGCCGTCGTTGCTCACGGACGATTCCTCCCCCGGCTACGGGCGGTGCGGTGGTCAGGGACGGTCGTCGTGGTGGCCGCACAGCCAGGCCAGCGCCTGGTAGGCACCCAGGGCACCCACGCCGTCCGCGCCCGCGGCCAGGGCTTCGCGCAGGCGGACCGCGGCGGCCTGGCACTCGGCCAGCAACTGGGCCCGGCAGGGGCCGGTGGCACCGAGCGCGGCAGCGGCGGTGACCGGCGCCGCGACCTGGGCTCCGGCGGCCCACCGGTAGGCGCCCAGCACTCCGTGCTCGAACCCGGTCCACGGCTGCGGGCGCCGGTTGGCCGTCTCGATCGCGTCGAACACCTCGGCCAGCGGGCGCACCCCCACGGCCGGGGTCGTCGTCTCGTCACTGGTCATGCCCCGCAACCTACGTCCGGAGCGGGCGGCCCGCCCCCGGGCGAGCGGGCCGGACGACGGCCGGACGGGGCGGCGCCGGGTGGCGGCGGGTGGCGGCGGGGCAAACGGGTGAACGACGTCGGGCCGCGCGGCACGCCCCGACCGACCGGTGCCGCAGAGGCATGAATTCCGTCGACCCGCAAATCCCGCCAGGGCACAAAAACCGCTCGTTCCGCACATTCGGCAGAGGCATAGCGTTCGTCCGGGCGCAATGGTTTTGGCGGGGAATTCCGGGCTTGACAGTGCTGTGGGGCTTACTTATATTCCAGTCGGTCAAGTTCGGTGGGGCGTCGGGGGAGTGACTGCAATATGCGGAACGACGGAATGCGTGGCGCTCTTGACTCGGAGCGGGATTACGTGTCCTCGTTGTACGAGCTGCTCGCGGAGAGGCTTTCCGAGGCACGGGCGCAGCGGGCGGGTGTGCTGAAGGCTCCGGCGGAAAGCGCCGGTGAGGCGTACGAGAGGGAAATCGCCGCCGAGCGGCTGGGCCGGGAAATAGGCCGGCTGGAGGGCGCCGAAAAGGGGCTGGTCTTCGGGCGGATCGACCGGGCGGACGGCTCGGCCCTGCGGATCGGGCGGATCGGGCTGTATTCCGAGGAGGACGAGCTGCCGCTGCTCGTGGACTGGCGGGCGAACGCGGCGCGGCCCTTCTACGAGGCGACGCCGGTTCACCCGATGGGCCTGCGGCGGCGCCGGCACCTGGGCCTGGAGGGGCGCACGGTCGTCTCGGTGAGCGACGAGCTGCTGGACGGGACGGCCCCGACCGAGGAGGACGTCGTGGGGGACGGCCCGCTGGTCGAGGCGCTGTCGGCGCGGCGGACGGGCCGGATGCAGGCGGCCGTCGCGACCTTGCAGGCCGAGCAGGACGAGATCGTCCGCTCCGCCCACCGCGGGGTGACGGTGGTGCAGGGCGGGCCCGGCACCGGCAAGACGGTGGTGGCCCTGCACCGGGCGGCGTACGTCCTGTACGCGTTCCCGCGCGCCGCGGAGGAGGGCGTGCTGGTGGTGGGCCCGAACGCCCGCTTCCTCGACTACATCTCCCAGGTCCTTCCCTCGCTCGGCGAGAACGACGTCGTCCTGGCGACCTGCCGGGAGCTGGCCGGAGTGACCCCGGGCGCGGTCGGCCCGTCCGACGCGGCCCGGCTCAAGGGCGGCTCCGACCTCGCCGAGGCGCTGGCCGGCCTGCTGCGCGTCCGTCAGGCCCCCGCCGGCGACTTCACCGTGCGGGTCGGGCGGGACCTGGTCCACCTGTCGGGCGAGGAGGTCGCCGAGGCGCGTGACGCCGCGGTGGCGGCCGTACCGGGGCACAACCCCGCGCGCCAGGTGTTCAGGGAGCTCCTGGTCGACGCCGTCGCCGACGCGCTGCAGCGGGACATGGGCGACGTCCTGGAGCAGATCGACGCCGACGCCGAGCGGATGACGGGCCTCGACCTCGACCGGTTCACGGGAGCCGACCGGCGCCGGGCCGAGGGCGCGGCCGAGCCGGGGCCGGCCCACGAGCTGGACCTGGACGCCGTCCGGGCCGATCTGCTCGAGGACGACGGCGTCGACCGGGCGGTCGAGGCGCTGTGGCCGCGGCTGGAGCCCGGCGAGCTCGTGCGGGCGCTCCTGGCGGACGCCGACGCCCTCGCCGAGCACCTGCCCCGCCTGACCGCGCCGGAGCGGTCCCTGCTGCTGGGCGGCCCGGACGACCCGTGGACCGAGGCCGACGTGCCGCTGCTGGACGAGGCGGCGAGCCTGGTCGACGGCCCCCCTGGGCGGACGTACGGGCACGTCGTCGTCGACGAGGCGCAGGAACTGACCGCCATGCAGTGGCGGATGATCGTCCGCCGCTGCCCGGCGCGGGCGATGACGCTGGTGGGCGACTTCGCCCAGGCGGGCCCGGTCACGACGGCCCGCGACTGGAAGGAGGCGCTGGGCCCGCACGTCGGACCGCGGTTCAAGCTGCACGAGCTGACCGTCAGCTACCGCACCACGCAGGAGATCCTGGAGAGCGTCCGGGCCCTGCTCGCGCGGATCGCCCCGGACCAGCGGCCCACCCGGTCACTGCGCAGCGGGGAGAGCCCGCGCACCGTGACCGCACCGCCGGACGGGCTGGTCGCCGCCGTCCTCCGGGAGCTCCGCGCCCAGAGCGCCGCGCACCCGGGCGAGCTGCTGGGGGTGGTCTGCGCGGACTCCAGGGCGGGCGAGCTGACGGCCGGGGGTGTCGCCCGCCACGCCCGCGTCGTGCCGGCGTCCGAGGCGCGCGGCCTGGAGTTCGACGGGGTCGTCGTCCTCGACCCCGAGGAGATCGTCGCGGCCCGCCCCGGCGGGGAGCGGGACCTGTACGTGGCGCTGACCCGGGCCACCAAGCGGCTGTGCACCGTCACGGTCGAGCCGGCCTGACGGCGGACGCGGCGGTGGGGCCGCGGTCGGTCCGCGGCCCCACCGGTCGACGTGGTGCGGGTCAGGAGACGGTCACGTCGTCGTAGTAGGTGTAGGTCGGGTCACCCGGGTAGTCGTCGTCGTGGTTGCTCAGGGTGAGGGTGTAGGAGTGCCCGGGGGTGACGGTGGCCGTCCTGTTGACCCAGCTCGCGGACGCGGCGCAGGTCTTGGCGAGGACGGTGGTGGTCGTGCCGGTGGTGTTGTCCTTCAGGGTGGCGGTGGCCCAGTCGTAGGTGACGGTGTCCGGGCAGGTGTTGCTGTACCAGAAGGACACCTTGCTGGAGCCGGCCGGCGCGGTGAAGGTCTGGGCGATCGAGGAGTCCGTGCCCGGGCTGTCCGAACCGACCTGGGCGCCGTAGCCGCCGCTGTGGGCGGCCGCGGTGTTCGCCGCCGACGAACCGGCGCCGGTCCAGCCGCTCAGGCTGCCGGTCTCGAAGCCGCCGTTGACGATCGCGCCCCCGCCGCCCGAGGTGGAGACCGTCCAGGTGAAGGAGGCCGACCCGGTGGCGTTGGTGGTGTCCTTCGCGGTGACCGTCACGTTGTAGCTGCCCGCCGTGGAGGCCGTGCCGCTGATCAGGCCGGTGGAGGAGTTGACGGACAGGCCGGTCGGCAGGCCGGTGGCGCTGTACGTCAGGGTCTGGCCGGAGGCGGAGTCGCTGGCGTGGATCTGCAGGGAGGCGGCGCTGCCCGTGGTGGTGCTCTGGTTGCCCGGGTTGGTGACCGTCACCGTGTTGCCGGTGCTGGTGCCGGACTTGAAGGCGCCCAGGCCGTTGGGGGTGCCCAGGCCGGTCGGGCCGTCGTAGCCGGCGCCCGCGGTGCACAGGTAGGACGGGGAGCAGCTGCCGTTCGCGCCGCTGGTCACGTCGTTCAGCGAACTCGTGTGCTGGTACGGGTACTTGGCCGGGTAATCGGACGCACCCGGGGTGCCCGCGTCGGCGTAGACGGCGGCGATGAGCGGCGCGGAGGCGCTGGTGCCGCCGTAGACGGCCCAGCCGCTGCCGCCGTAGGTCTGGTAGACGGCGACGCCGGTGGCCGGGTCGGCGACGGCGGACACGTCGGCGATGGTCCGGTTGGAGCAGCCGCTGTCGCTCTGCCAGCTCGGCTTGGGGTCGTAGGCCGAGCAGCCGGAGCCGGCGCCGTTGCCGCCCCCGCTGGAGCCCCAGACCGTCTCGCCCCAGCCGCGCGCGCTGGAGTTGCGGTTCAGCGAGGTGCCGCCGACCGCGGTGACGTACTGGGAGCCGGCCGGGTACTCGGCGCCGTAGCCGGAGTCGCCCGAGGACACGGTGATGGCGACGCCGGGGTGGTTGAAGTACTGGCTGTCCGAGGTGGTGTCGGTGGAGTCCTCGGAGCCGCCGTAGCTGTTGGAGACGAACTTCGCGCCCTGGGCGACGGCCTGGTTGACGGCGGTGCCGAGGTCGCTCATGGTGGCCGCGTTGGCCTCGACCAGCAGGATGTGGGCGTTCGGCGCGGCGGCGGAGACCATGTCGACGTCGAGCGAGATCTCGCCCGCCCAACCGGTGTCGCCGGCCGGGTAGTTGGTGCCGCCGTTCTGGTCGATCTTCTTGAAGCAGCCGTTCGCGGTGGTGCACGCGGGCAGCCCGTACTGCGCGCGGTAGGTCGCCAGGTCGGACTCCGCGTTGGGGTCGTCGTTGGCGTCCACGATGGCGACGGTCTGCCCGGCGCCGCCGTTGGCCGTCAGGCCGTAGGCGCTCTGCAGGTCGCTCGGCCCGAAGCCGGACGGCGTGGCGTCGGGCGACACCGCGTGGAGGGAGAACGCGTGCGGCTGCACCACGTCGGTGCGCACCAGGGCCTGGCAGGCCATCTGGTGACGCTGGGTCGGCTTGGCGCAGGCGTGCCTGACGCTCGCGCCGGGCGCGGTGGTGCCCGTGGCGCCCGTGGCGTCGGCCGGCGCGGCGACGGCGAGGCCGGCGGCGACCACGGCGCCGACGGCGAGCGTCGCGGTGCTCGCGCGGAGTCTGCTCGCACGGGGTCCGCCGTGACGCAGGACGGAGCGGATGAGCTGGTGCAACGGAGCCCTCCCGGTTGGGGGTCGGGCCCCGGGCGTGCGGGCGCGCCGAGGTGAGGCGGCCGCCCGTGTGCAGGCCCGGGGTGAGGGGAGACGCGCACGTGCAGACGGCTGCCCGGGGGCTCGGCGCGGCCGGGGGCGTCAGCCCGATGGGGCGACGGGGGCCGGGCGGAGCTGGGGGTGTCCAGGACATGCCAGGGGTGTGGTGCCGAGCCTTGGCGGCTCCAGTGCGAGAAAGGTAGCGGGGCCCGCACCGGCGAACAAGCATGGTGTCCATGCCATGACCGAGGCTTTGACCGGCATGACCGAGCCTTGACCAGGCGGGACACCGCCACTGGCGCGGTAGCGCCACCCCTCCCGTGCCACCCGCCCCGCCCGTGGACGCCGCGCACCCGATGCCCCCGGTCGGCACCGTCCGCGCGTACGCGACCACGGGGGTGACGGAGTGGGCAAAACCCGGTGACACCGGGGGCCCGCGCGAGGAGACTGCACAGCGGTGACCGGGCCGGCGGCCCGGCGGACGGTCGAAGGGCGAGGGGCAGCGGCGTGGCACTGGTCAAGAAGGGCTCCCGCCGCATCGTCGTCGACGGCGTCGCGTACCGCTGGCGGACGAGCCGGAAGCACTGGTGCTGCGACTACGACGGCGGCACCCTCGCGTACGCGGTGGAGCACGCGGACCGCCCCGGGACGACGCTCGTCGTGGAGACCGGCCGCCCGTTCGTCCAGGAACCGCGCCTGCTGCCGGCCGAGCTCGTCCTGCCGGGGGAGGTCGCCGCGGGCATCCGGGCCGCACGGTCGCGGGGCTGGCGGCCGGACGCCCCCGGGTCGCCGTTCCAGCTGCGCCTGTCCGCCGCCCGGGACGGCTCCGAACCGGCCTGAATCCTGGCGGTCCGTCATCCACGCCTGAGATCATTCCTCGGCGCGCTGTGGAAGCGCCGGGGGGAGGAACCGTGAGGCGGGCGGACCGTGGTGGGGACGCGGAGTTGTGGCGAAGGTGCCGGGAGATCGCGGAGGCGCTGCCGCTGCCGGAGCCGTTCGAGGTGACGGCCCTCGCCGCGACCCTGGCGCAGGCCCGGGGCCGGCCGCTCGAACTGGTGCCGCTGCCCGGGCGGAGCCGGGGCCCGTGCGGGATCCTGGCCAGCACCGACCGGGCCGACTACATCGGGTACCCCTCCGACACCAGCGTGCTGCACCAGCAGCACATCCTGCTCCACGAGGTCGGCCACCTGCTCTGCGGGCACACCGGGGCGACGGCGCTCGGCTCCGCCGCGTCCGAGGCGCTGATGCCCCACTTGTCCGGTGAGCTGATCCGGCGGGTGCTCGGCCGCTCCGCCTACTCCGACCGGCAGGAGCAGGAGGCCGAACTGATCGCCACCCTCGTCCTGCAGCGCGCCCGGCACCGGGCCCGGGCCCCACGCCCGGACGCCGGCGAAGCCGACGACCGGGTGGCCCGGCTGGGCTCCGTGTTCGGCCCGGCCCCGAGGCACCCCCGTGCGGCGGACCGTGGGTGACCGGCTGGCCGACGCGGCCGACTACCTCGCCTGCCTGGTCACCCTCGTCGGCACGGCCGGCAAGGCCTGGTCGGACCGGGGGCGGCGCTCGGATCCGGCGCTGCGCCACGTCTACACCGCCGGGCTGTGCATGGCGCTGGGGCTGGCGCTCTCGGCGCCGGGGACCTTCGCCGCGGCGAGCCTGCCCGGCGCCCGGGCCTGGCCGTGGCCCTGGCTCGGGTCCGGCTGCCTGCGGCTGGTCGGCGACGAGCTGGAGCTCCTCGCGGTCGGCGCCCTGGCGATGCTGGCCCACTCGATCCAGCCGCCGGACGCGGTCCGGGGCGGGCTCCGGGCCGGGCTGCGCCGGCAGGCGGCCGTCACGGCGGGGGCCGGGCTGCTGAGCGTCACCGCGTACGTCGCGGCGGACCCCGCCCAGGTGGGCAACCGGGTGGTCGTCGACGACGGCCGGGGGCGGGCGCTGCTGGTCGTCTATGTCGGGCTGCTCACGGCCCACCTGGTCTGGCGCCTGGTCGTGTTCGGTCTGCTGGTCGGCCGCTCCGCCGCCCGGATGCCGCCGGGCGCGCTGCGTTCGGGCGTGCGGATGATGGCCTTCGGCACCGTGATCGGGCTGCTCTGGACGGCCAGCAACGTCATCGACGTGGTGGAGGCGCTGACCACCGGCGGTGTGGCCGGCGGCGAGAGCGCGGCGTCCGCGGTGGTGGCGCTCGCCTGCGTCGTCCTGATGCTCGCGGGGGCGACCGCGCCGCTCTGGCGCGGCCGGCTGGCGCGCTGGTCGCGGCCGCTGCGCGCCCGGTACGCCTACCGCCGGCTGGAGCCGCTCTGGTCGGCGCTGCGGGCAACGGTACCGGCGGTGGAACTGCTGCCGGACACCGCGCGGACGGGCCGGCGCGCGCCGCACGGTGCGCAGTTCGCGCTGTACCGCCGCGTCATCGAGATCCGCGACGGGCAGCTCGCGCTGCGACCGTACGTGCACCCGCACGTGCCGTCGTGGGTCGCCGAGTTCACGGCGGACGCGGCCGGGCGCGACCAGCTCGCGGTGACGGTGGAGGCGGCCGGCATCGCCGCCGCCCTGGAGGCGACCGCGGCCGGGCATCGCTACCCGGCGGGACCGTCGACCGGGTACGTCGCCGCCGAGGGGCAGGTCGGCATCGACGAGGAGGTGGCCTGGCTGGTCAGGGTCGCGGACGCCTTCGCCGGCTCCCCGGCCGTGGCCGGGGTCCGCCGCCGGGTGCGGGCGGAGCTGGGCCGCGGCCCCGGCTGAGGACGCGGCCCCCCGGCCACCGGGCCCGGATCCGGCCCCGCGGCCTAGCGACGCACGGCGGTGATCAGCGCGTAGCCGACCGGGGGGAGCGCCCCGAAGGTCTCGAACAGCTTGGCCGCGGCCTCGTGTTCGGGGCCGAGCTCGCCGCCGACCATGGCGCGCAGGGCCTGGTGGAAGGCGTCGGAGGCGACCCGGTAGGAGCGGCCGATGTTGGTCCGGATGTCGGTGAACTCGACGAGGTCCAGGCCGGCCCGGTCCAGCAGCCGCTGGTAGTCGGCGCGGCTGATGAGCGGCGCGAACTGGAGCAGCCCGCAGGCGGTGGCCAGCACCTCGGCGTGCTCCGGGGAGACCTCGCCGTCCAGGAAGAAGTCCACGATCACGAACCGCGCGCCGGGCCGCAGCACCCGGCCGACGTGGTCGACGGCCGCCTCCTTCTCCGCCATGTGCACCAGCGACTCGATCGCGTAGGCGCCGTCGAAGGAGCCGTCCGCGAAGGGGAGTTCGGTCGCGTCGGCCAGCTCGAAGGCGACCTGGCCGGCCTCCTGCCCGACCTCCGGCCGGTCCTGGGCGACCTTGATCTGGTGCTCGCTGATGCTGACGCCCGTCACGTGGACGCGGTGCCGGTCGGCGATCCGCACCGCCGGCCGGCCGCTGCCGCAGCCGACGTCCAGCACGCGCATCCCGTCCGCCGGGACGAGCCGCTCGCCCGCCAGGTCCGTGAGGCGGTCGGTGGCCCGGTCGATCGGACTGTCGTCGTGCTCGTCGTCCCAGTACCCGAAATGGATGTTGTCGCCGAGCGCCGCGGACAGCGCGTCGGTCAGCTGGTCGTACAGGGAGCCCACGGCGTTGTCACCGGCGGCGGGCGCGGACGTGCTCATAGTCGATCCATCCTCACGGTCGAAGCGTCTTGGGAGGCTTGCTCTTGGAGATCCGGTGCGGCCATGCGTGACGGTCTTCACGAGCGGCCCGGCGCGCTGCTCGACGGTGTCTCAGCACGTCAGCGGCAGGGCGGTGCTCGTTGGCTGAAACGAATTCAGGTCGGAGAGTCGTGGGCTGAGATGGATGGTCGGGATGCTAACAGGGGGTGCGGAGGGGGCGGGAGCGTGTGCAAGTGAGCCATTTGTCCGCTCCGGTGTCGTCCGCGGGGCGGATCGTGACCGAAACCGTTCGGGCCGGAATTGGCCGAATTCGATGCTTCGGCGGCCGCCGGCACGGGTGGCGAATCCCGCGTGGGGAGGCCGGGCCGTGCGGAGATCCGCAGGCCGGAGGAGGTGCGTGGCCGGTCCGGTGGCCGTCTGCAGTGGCAACTGCCAGGTGAATGCGGTGTGTTGATTACCGGCCGCGCTTTGACTGAGCCATGGGGATTTTCGACAATGCTCCCCGGGAGGGTGGCTGCCGTCGCGGCCGGATCCCCGCCGATCGGGAGGGGAAAGCGGCTGTGGACGGTGAACTGCCGAAGGGCACGGCGCGGCGCTTCATGAAGATGGCGTCACTGCCGGTCGGATTCGCCGGGCGCACCGCGTTCGGGCTGGCCCGGCGGCTCGCGGGCGGTGCCGAGGACCTGATCAGGACCGAGATCGAGGAACGCACCGCCCGGCAGCTCTTCGCCGTGCTCGGCGAACTCAAGGGCGGTGCGCAGAAGTTCGGCCAGGTGCTCAGCGTGATGGAGAGCGCGCTGCCGGAGCACCTGGTGCGGCCCTACCGGGCGGCGCTGACCAGCCTGCAGGAGAGCGGGCCCGCTCTGCCGGTCCGTACCGTCCACGCCGTGCTGCGCGAGCACCTCGGCGAGGACTGGCGGGAGTCGCTGCCGGAGTTCGGCGACAAGCCGGTGGCCACCGCCTCCATCGGCCAGGTGCACCGGGGGCGCTGGCGCGACGGCCGGGAGGTCGCGGTCAAGGTCCAGCACCCCGGCGCCGCCGAGGCCCTCGCCTCGGACTTCGGCCACCTGATCCGGATCAGCCCGATCATCGACCGGGTCACCGGCGGCGAGCTCAACGTCAAGGAGATCGTGGCGGAGCTGCGCGCGCGGACGATCGAGGAGCTGGACTACCTCCATGAGGCCGAGTCCCAGGCCGTGTTCGCGAAGGCCTTCGCCGACGACCCGGACTTCCTCGTGCCCGCGGTGGTCGAGGCGACCGAACGCGTCCTGGTGACCGAGTGGTTGGACGGCACACCGGCCTCCGCCGTCATGGCGGACGGCACCCAGGAGGACCGGAACCGGCTGGGCCTGCTGCTCGCCCGGTTCAACCACGCCGGGCCGAACCGCTGCGGCCTGCTGCACGCCGATCCGCACCCGGGGAACTTCCGCCTCACCGGCGACGGCCGGCTCGGGGTGCTCGACTTCGGCGCCGTGGTCCGGCTGCCGGACGGCCCGATCCCGTCGATGGGCCAGATGATACGGGCCTGCGTCGACGGCGATCCGGAGCGGATGGTCGCGCTGATGCGCGAGGCCGGGCTCCTCAGGGAGCGCAAGGGCGGCCGGGGCGGGGGGAGCGGGGAGCCCGAGGACTGGGGCTGGCTGACCCGCTCGCTGGAGATGCTCGTCCAGCCGCTGGCCGAGGAGGTCTTCACCTTCGACCGCGCGTGGCTGCGCGAGGCGGTGCGCAGGGCCACGCTCACCAAGGACGCGGAGGTCCTTCGGGAGCGCATGGTGATGCTGCCGGAGCACGTGCAGCTCCAGCGGGTGTGGATGGCCGAGATGGCGATGCTCAGCCAGCTGGGCGCCCGGATCCCCTACCGGGCGGAGGCCGTCGCGGGCATGCCGGGCTTCGCGGCCGATGCCGCCGGGCCGGGCGCCGACGCGCCGGACGCCGCCGCGCCCTCCCGCGACTCCTGACGGGCCTGAGCACCCGCACGGCGAACGGGCGGCCGCTACCGCGTGGGTAGCGGCCGCCGCCCGTCCGCGGAGTCCGGCGGCTACTTGTCCGCGGTGAGCGTGCCGGCCACGCCCCAGTTCTCCGCCGGGTACTCCTGCACCCACACCATCACGCTCTCCGCGGGGACCTCCAGGGCCTCCACGAACGCGTCGGTGACCTTCTTGACCAGCTCGCGCTTCTGCTCGACGGTGCGCGGGCCCTGCTGGATGGTGACGATCGGCATCTTCGGCTCCTCTTTCGGGGGTGTCCCGCCGGTTCCTCCGGCTGAGACCAGTTCACCCGATCGGGCCCGTCCGCACCCAGACCCGAATCGCTCTGGCAGCGATCACGGATCCTGATCGTCGCAGGTCAGGCTGCTCGGCAGGCTTCCAGGAGCAGTCGGGGCAGCGGGGCGGAGCGGCGCACGGCGACGGAGACCGGCAGGGCGAGCGGGGTCCGGCAGGGCCGGAAGACGATCCGCTGGGTGGTCGTCATCCGGGTGTTGGCGGCGTACACCACCGTCCACGAGGGGGCGCCGGCGCCGATCGAGGCCAGGGTGTCCTGGAGGATGCTCTGCGACGGGAGGAGGCTCGGCCGGAACCCGGCCCGCGCGCAGGCGTCCAGGACCAGGTCCACCAGCGCCGGGTGGTTGTGGCGCTCGGTCAACCGGAGCGGCAGGGCGGCGAGGTCCGCGAGGTCGACGGCCGGCTGCTCGGCGAGGGGGTGCCGGGCGGGCAGCGCGAGCACCAACTCCTCCTGCCAGACCGGCAGGAAGCGCAGCTCGGGGCTGACCTCGGCGACGGCACCGCGGACGAAGGCGGCGTCCAGCCGCCCGTCCGCCAGCTGCGCGAGCCGCTCCCGCACGGGCTCGGCCCGGAGCTCGACCAGCACCTCCGGGGCACGCCGCTGGTAGGCGTCCAGGATCAGGTCGAGCCGCTCGCCGAGCCCGGTGACGGTGCCGAGCCGCAGCACGGCCGGCGCCGCCAGCTCCGCGGCGAGCGCCCGGGCGGCGTCCTCGGCGGCCAGCACCTGCCGGGCGGCGGGCAGGAAGCGCTCCCCGGCCGGCGTCAGCCGGACGTACCGGGGCGAACGGTCGAACAGCTCGACCTTCACCTCCCGCTCCAGCCGCCGCACCTGCTGGCTCACCGCGGGCTGCCCCAGCAGCAGCCGCTCGGCGGCCCGCCCGAAGTGCAACTCCTCCGCGACGGCGACGAAGCAGCGTAGCTGCCGTAGCTCCATGGATCCCCCTGCAAACGATCTTGCGGACGGCTCCATGGTCGCAGGCCGGGGCCCGGTCCCACCGCAGGGCCTCCCGGCCGCGCCGCCGTCGCCACCCGCCCCTGACCGGCCCGCCGCCGAACGGGACGCGACTGACCGGCCCGCCGCCGAACGGCCCGCCGCCGAGGGCCGGCTCAGTCCGCGGCGGGGACGCGGACGCCCTCCCAGAGGAGCCGGCGGTCGCGCTGCGGGTCCACCTCGATCCGGGACGGGTGGTCGATGACGCGGGTGTTCCGCTGCTCCGGCGTGTAGGCCGGCCAGGAGTCCAGCGGCCGGCCGGTGCGGGCGAAGGCCAGCCAGTGGTCCTGGACCTCGTCCTGCACGGCGCGGAAGCCCTGCCGTCCGCCGGCCAGCGTCAGCAGCCGCACCGGCGCGCTGTCAACGCCGCCGAACACCGGCAGCAGTTCGATGCCGTGGATGGCCCCCAGCCCGGCGAGGCGCAGCGCGCGGGGCGCGAAGTCGAAGCGGTAGCAGTACGTGGCGGCGCGGCGGCTGTGGCCTTCGAGGACGGCCTGCGCGGGCCGCCACAGCACGAAGTCCGTGCTGACCCGGATCGCGGCCGCCCGCTTCGGGTACCCCGGATAGGCGGCGGCGACCCGGTCGGGGTCGGCGCCGCAGCGTTCCAGCGCGGCGCGCAGCGCGGGCGCGGTGGTCGGCACGGTCGCGTCGAACTGGGCGAGGGTGTTCTCGTCGCGGTTGGTGCCGATGATCAGCGGCAGTGCCCGCGCGCCGCCCTTGGCGAGGGCGTCCAGCGGGGCCTGCGGCAGCAGGTCCCCGTCGATCACCGGTGCGATCGGGTAACTGCCGGGATTGGCCCGCACGGTGTCCCGCACGGCCCGCTCGGTGGCCCGGCAGAGGTCCTTGGCGGCCGCCTCGGGCAGGGCCCGCGCCGCGGCGGCCGGGGTGACGCCGAGGTGGCCGAGGAGCCGGCGGGCGAACCGCCTGGCCTCCGCGGGCTCCACGGCCGCCCAGTCCGCGGCCGGGCTCTGCGCGATCGCGCGGTGGAACAGCCCGTCCGCGGCCGGGGTGGCCATCAGCGTCAGCGCCGCGTCCGCGCCGGACGACTCGCCGAAGAGGGTGACGTTGTCCGGGTCGCCGCCGAACGCGGCGATGTTGCGGCGCACCCACTTCAGCGCCGCCAGCTGGTCCCGCAGGCCGAGGTTCGACTCGAACGGCCGGTCGGCGCTGGAGAGTTCGCTGAAGTCGACGTAACCGAGCGCCCCTAGGCGGTAGTTGACCGTCACCACCACCACGTCGCCGCGCGCCGCGAGCGAGTCGCCGGGGTATCGGGCCGCGGTGTCGAAGAGGTAACTGCCGCCATGCAGGAAGACCATGACGGGCCGTGGCCGTGTCGAGGCGTCCGGTGGCGCGGTCACGTTCAGGGTCAGGCAGTCCTCGCCGGTCGGGCGCAGGCCCACCATCGGGTTGCGGCGCTGGACGGCCGCGTCGCCGAACCTGGTGGCGTCGCGCACGCCCGTCCACGGCCGCACCGGTTGCGGCGCCCGGAAGCGCAACTCCCCGACCGGTGCGGCCGCGTAGGGGATCGACCGCCACTGCACCGCGCGCGGGGCCCGTCGTCCGCGGACGACGCCGTCCATGGTCTCGACGTCAGTCGTGAACATCGTGCCTCTCTTCCTCCGGGATGCCGAGGGACCCACGCTAGTTGGTGACGCTCCGTCAGGTCGCGGCGGGTCGGCTCAGGCCAGGGCCGCCGGCCCCGCGCGCAGGACGTGCTGGAACGCGTCGGCCAGGTGCTCGGCGAACTCCACGGGGTAACGGTCCGTCCACACCCACACGTTGAGCCGCACTCCGCCGTCTGCGGCGTACCAGACCTCGGTCTCCAGCTCGCTCATCGTGGTCGGGGCGTCCATGCGGACGAACTCGGAGCGGCAGGACGGCAGCGGCAGCTCCGGATCGCTCAGGTTCTCCACCAGGAGCACCGGCAGCCGGCCGAGCGCTTCCTGGCCCATCCCGGCGAGCACCGGCATGGCCGCCTCGGCGAAGGACACGTCCTGGGCGGCGAGCGCGGCGCCGACCGCCCGCCCGGCGCCGTCCCACACGTCGCTCTCGGCGGTCGCGGGGCGCAGCCGCAGGCAGAACATGTCCATCCGGGTGGACATCGACCGGCCGGGGTCGCCGGCCCAGCTGGAGAACGGCACCAGCAGGGCGAGTTCGTCCTGGCCGGACAGCCCGCGCAGGATCGAGGAGTACGCGACGGCCAGCGCCGCCAGCCTGGTCGACCCCTGCCGGCGGACGGCGGCGTCCCAGGGCTCCATCTCCCGGGCGGAGACCTGCCGGGACACCGACACCCGGGGGCCGTCGGTGGCCGAGGAGGGCAGCCGGCCGGGCAGGGCGAGCTGCGGGAGGCCGTCGAGCTCCCGCGTCCAGTAGCCGATCTGGCCGTCCACGTCGGCGGCCGCGCGCCGCCGCCGGTAGATGTCGGCGATCTCGGCCAGGGTCTGGGCGGGCTGCGCGAACTCCGGGGCGCGGCCGAGCAGTCGGGCCCGGTAGGCGGTGGCCAGGTCGGCGGCCATCGGCTCCTGGGACGCGCCGTCGAACGCCACGTGGTGGACGATGAGACCGAACAGCAGGCGTCCGCTGTCGGTGCTCCGCACCACCGCGCAGCGCCAGATCCTCCCCTCGGCGAGCGACAGCGGCCGGTAGAGCGCGGCGTGCAGGGCGGCCACCGCCTCGTCCTCGGTGCGCTCGTCCGGCAGCTGCCGCAGCTCCGGTCCGGGCAGGTCGGGGGAGGGCACCGCGGTGGGGCCGGGGTCCATCAGGTACCGCGAGTGCAGCGCCTGGTGGCGGCCGTGGACGTCGAGGATCGCCCGGGACAGCGCCCCGAGGTCCGGGGTGCCGTCGAGCCACCACGCCATCGAGCAGAGGTACGCGAGGTCGGAGGCCTCGGACCTGCCCTCCCACAGGGCCAGCGCGTAGTGCACGGGCAGCGCGACCGGGCCGCCGGCCTGCTCCGCCGCGGTGCCGTGCGCCGCGGCACCGCCCGTACCCGCCTCCCGGGCGTCCAGCAGCGGCTTCAGCGCGACGGCGAGGTCGCGCACGGTCGAGGTCACGAACACCTGCGAGGCCGGTACCGCCACCCCGAACTCCGCGGCCACCTTCGCGCAGAGCCGGGCCGCGTCGAGCGAGTTGGCGCCCAGCTCGAAGATCGAGCGCTCCGGCGGGACACCGGCACGGCCGAGGATCTGGCCGAACACGGCCGCCAGGCGCGTCTCGACGGGGTCCAGCGCGTGCTGCGCCCCCGGCGCGTTGTCCGGGTACTCGTCGTGCTCGTCCTCGGCGGCGAGCCGCTCGACCGTCCGCTGGTCGACCTTGCCGCTGGCCAGCAGGGGCATCGCCGCGAGCCGGCGGATCCGGTCGGGCACCAGGTAGCCGGGCAGCCGGGTGGCCAGTTCGGCGCGCACGGCCGGTTCGTCGGGCACGTTCTCGCCGCGCCCGGCGTAGCACAGGCACAGGCTCCGGCCGCGCCCCTCCGGGCCGTCGAGCACCACCACCGCGGCGGCCGTGATCCCGGCGACGCGGGTGGCGGCCCGCTCGATCTCGGCCGGCTCGATCCGGTGGCCGCGGATCTTGACCTGCCGGTCGAGGCGGCCGTCGAAGTACAGCACGTGCTCGGCCGAGTAGTGCCCGAGGTCGCCGGTCCGGTACACCCGGTGGGTCCGCCCGTCGACGGTGACCTCGGGGAACTTCCTCGCCGTGAGCTCCGGGTCGCCGAGGTAGCCCGTCGCGAGCCCGGCCCCGGCGATGCACAGTTCACCCGTCTCGCCCGGGGCGCAGGGCCGGTCCCCGTCCAGGACGAGGATCGTCGTCCCGTCGAGCACCCGGCCCAGCGGGACGCCGGCGGGGTCGACGCAGTCCTCGGCCGTGACCCGGCGCGCGGTCACCACCGCGGTGGTCTCCACGGGGCCGTACATGTTGTGCAGGGCGACGGCCGGGAAGCGCGCCACGAAGCGCCCCATGTGGCCGGCGGAGGCGCGCTCGCCGCCGGTGATCAGCCAGCGCAGCCCCTCGAACGCGTCGAGGTCCTCGTCGACGATCATGTTGAACAGCGTGGCCGTCAGGGAGGCGCCGTTGACGCCGTGCTCGGCCACCAGTCGGCGGAGCGTGGCCGGCACCAGCACCGCGTCGTCGACGAACACCGACGTGCCGCCGTTCATCAGGACGCCCCAGCCGTCGAGGCAGAACCCGTCCCAGGTCGCCGGCGCGAGCTGCGGCACCACGTTGCCGGGGCCGTAGTCGGCGAAGTCGCACTCCTCGAAGAGGCTGACCATGCCGCGGTGGGGGACGACGGTCGCCTTGGGCGTGCCGCTCGATCCCGAGGTGAAGAACACGGCGAACGGCTCGCCGCCGCGCACCTCGATCCGCTGCGGTGCGCGGCCCGCGGTGACGTGGGTGTCCGTCAGGTCCGCCACCCGGGGCGGCGCCACCACCGGGACGGGCCACGCGCCGGCCTCCGAGGTCACCAGCAGCTTCGCGTCCAGGGCCGCGATCAGTGAGGTGAGCCGCTCCCGCGGCCACCGGAGGTCGAGGGCGGAGTAGGCGGCGCCGCGTTCGAGCACCGCCAGCAGGGCCGCGACGAGCTCCGGGCCGCGGGCCATGAGCACCGGCACCAGATCGCCCCGCCCGACGCCGTGGCGCGCGAGCTCGGCGGCGTAGTCGTCGGCGAGTGCCTGCAGTTCGCGGTAGGTCACCCGCCGGTCGCCGGACACGATCGCCACCGCGGACGGCCGTTCCTCCGCGCACCGGCGGACCAGCCCGTGCACCGTTTCGATGCCGTGACGCCCCCCGGTGGAATTCCGTGTGTGACTTTCATTTTCCATCGGAACCACGATGTCCCCCCGTGATTGTGGAATGCCTGTGTGCTCTGGAATTGTCGTCGCTCGTTCGATCGCCGCGCGGCCGTCCCGGTTCTGCCGTGCCCCGCACGGACCGGGAGGAGTCATCGCCGCCGCATTGCGGCATTCGCGTGCGCCCGGTTCGGACGTTACCCTTTCCGCGCGAGCGCCATCCATGCGATAGCGACTTGCGCACTGAGACGCACGCGGTCGACCGGCGGTTGCGCCGGGATCTCCCTCACAGTACTGCACGGGACGGGGCCGGAACGCCAGCCCTCGGCGGCTCGTCCGGCATGCGGAACACGGCGGCCTCGACGAAACCGACGCCGGCCTTGCGGGCCTTGGGGCGAAGGCCATTGCCGGGCTTTTTCTGTTACGTTCTTTCACTTTCCGGAATTCGCCGCCCGTGACACAAAGAGGCCGCCGGATCCGTCTCCTTCGCGCCGGATTGGCCGGACCCTGCCACCTTGGCCGGACCGTGTCGTGGGTCACTTGACGCGCTCGCTTTCGAGCGCATCTACTGATCTCCGAGCCGCCGATCGGGCGGTTTCCGCTCCGTCCGCAATGGGTTGGGTAACCCGTTTCACGGGGCGAGGGAACGCCCGGCCGAATGTCTCGCACCGGGCGACGGGGGAGTGGTCGTGATCCGGTGCCGTGCGCGCCGGATCCGACCCGGAATCGGACTTCACGCATGACCGTCACGGAAGACTTCGAGCGCCACGATCGTCCCCGGCAGGCCCCCCGGCCCGCCGCCGTCCTCCCGGTCGACGACCTCCGGCTGGACCACGTGGAGCTCTACGTCGAGGACCTGGAGCGCGCGGCCGCCGAGTGGACCGGCCGGTACCGCTTCGCCGTCGTCGGCACCGCGGGCGGGCCGGCGGACGGGTGCCGCAGCCTCGCCCTGCGTCAGGGCAGGATCCTCCTGGTGCTCACCGAAGGCACCGACGAGGAGCACCCGGCCGCCGTCTACGTCCGGCGCCACGGCTCGGGCGTGGCCCGCATCGCCCTGCGCACCGGCGACGCGTCGGCCGCCCTCGCCCACGCGGTGGACCGCGGAGCCCGGCCGCTGGCCGGCGAGGTCGGGGGCACCGCCGTCGCCGAGCTCGCCGGCTTCGGGGACGTCGTCCACACCCTGGTCGAACGCGACGCCGCCGACGACGGGCTCCCGCCCGGGTTCCGGCCCGTCGACACCGGAACCGGCGCCGGCACCGCAACCGGCGCCGGCTCGGACGGTCCGGAACCCGGGCTGCTGGAGATCGACCACTTCGCCGTGTGCGTGAACGTCGGTGAGCTCGACGAGACGGTCGCGTTCTACCGGCAGGCCCTCGGGTTCCGGGAGATCTTTGAGGAGCGCATCGCCGTCGGATCGCAGGCGATGCTGTCGAAGGTGGTGCAGAGCCGCAGTGGTGACATCACCTTCACCGTCATCCAGCCGGACCCGGCCGCCGACCCCGGCCAGATCGACGACTTCCTGAAGAACCACGGCGGTTCGGGCGTCCAGCACATCGCCTTCTCCAGCGAGGACGCCGTCGGCTCGGTCCGAGCCCTGTCCGGCGGCGGCGTGGAGTTCCTGAGCACCCCCGCCACCTACTACGAACTGCTTGCCCGACGCGTGGAGTTGCGCCGGCACGGCCTGGAGGCGCTGCGCGAGCTGAACCTGCTCGTCGACGAGGACCACGGCGGGCAGCTCTTCCAGGTCTTCACCCGGTCCACGCACCCGCGGCGCACCCTCTTCTTCGAGGTCATCGAGCGACTCGGCGCCGAGACCTTCGGATCCTCCAACATCAAGGCCCTGTACGAGGCCGTCGAGCTGGACCGGCTGCGCCAGGACGGCCCCGCCCGCCAGCCGTAGCGGGACGGCCCCTACGGCCCCTACGGCCGCGAGGCGGTGAGGAGGAGGTAGCCGGCGACGACCGCGACCACGGCCAGCACCACCGCGGCGAGCACGGCGACCACGAGGAGCCCGCTGACCCCGGCGATCGCGATCCACCCGAAGCGCTCGGCGCGCGCCGCCCGTTCGGCCACCCGCTCGGCGTCCGCGTCGCCGTCCCGGTCCTCGTACCAGCTCCGACCCGTCATGATCCCTCCCGGCCGGGAGCCTATCCGGCCACGAACAAGCCGTCCGCGCCGGGGCGATCCCCGGTGCGGACGGCTTGTGTGCGGGGCCGGTGCGGTCAGTCCTCGGCGCCTCGGCGGCGCCCGGCCATCCACACGTAGACCAGGATGCCGGCGAACAGGAACAGCACGCCCTGGTAGACGGCGGCGTAGCCGGCCCCGGCGAGCAGCCAGAGCGAGAAGCCGAACGCGCCCACGCCCAGCACGGCGTCGCGGACCAGCCGCCCGCCGTCGACCTTCTCGCTCGCGCCGCGCACCAGCCAGTACAGCTGGGCGGCGGTGGAGAGCAGGTACGGGACGGTCGCGGTGAAGGTGGTGACCAGCACCAGCATGTCGAACGCGCCCTTGGCGCCGCTGGCGAAGTTGGCCACCGTCAGCACCGAGGCGAGCGCGACGCTGACGATCACGCCGAAGGTCGGCACCCCGCGCTTCTCCTTGCCGAAGGCGGCCGGGAACAGCCCGTCCTTCGCCGCCGCGTACGGGGCCTGCGCGGCCAGCAGGGTCCAGCCGTTGAGCGCGCCGGTCATCGAGACCAGCGCGGCGACGGCGATCGCGGTGCCGCCCCAGGTGCCGCCGAACATGGCGTTCACGGCGTCCGAGAACGGCGCACTGGAGTGCACCAGCGTGTCGTGCGCGACGGTGCCGAACACCGCGAGCGTGCCCAGCAAGTAGACCACGGCCGCGCCGGTGGTGCCGAGCACGCTGGCCCGGCCGACGTTGCGCTCCGGGTCGCGGACCTGGCCGGCGCTCATCGCGGCCGACTCGACGCCCAGGTAGCTGAACAGCAGGATCGCCGCCGCGGCGCTCATGCCGCCGAGCGCGCCCTGGCCGCTCGCGTTGAACGGGCCGAGGTTCTTCGGGTCGAAGAAGAACAGGCCGCCCACCGAGACGATCGCCAGCGGGACGAACTTCAGGACGGTGGAGACGAGTTGGACGACTCCGACGTACCGGGTGCCGGCCAGGTTGGCGAGCGCGGGCAGCCACTGGAAGGCGAGCGCGACGGCGATGCTGACGGCCGTGTTGTGCGCGACCGGCACCAGCACGTCGAGGTAGCCGACCGCGGCGACCGCGAGCGCGGCGTTGCTCACCCAGGTGGTGATCCAGTACGACCAGGCGGACAGGAAGCCGGCGAAGTCCCCGAAGGCCTCGCGGGCGTAGACGTACGGCCCGCCGGTGCGCGGGTTGCGGCGCGCCAGCTGCCCGAAGACCAGCGCCAGGGCGATCGCGCCCACGGTGAGCACGACGAAGGAGACCAGGCTGAGCGTGCCGAACGGTGCCACGGCCGCCGGGATCATGAAGATGCCGCCGCCGATGATGTTGCCCATGACCAGGGCGGTGGCGGTCGGCAGCCCGAAGCGGCCGCTCTTCGAGCCGCTCTTCGAGCCGCTCGTCGAGCCGGCCTTCTCGGGTCCGGGGGTGACCTGGTCCGGGGTGTCCGGTCCGCTCGGTCGGGTCGCCTGCCGGGGTGCGGCCGGGCTGGTCTGCATGAGGGTGGTGCGCCTTTCGTGGTCCTGCTCGCGCTCGGTGGAGCGACCGTTCATGCTCGGACCAGGGCGAACTGTGCACCAAATCGATGGGATTTGTTCGCCCGGGCGAGCCGATCACCGCAAGATTTCCGGTCGCACCCGGGCCGCACCGGCGCTCGTCCGGCGCTCGTCCGGCGCCCTTCGCGAGGCCGTTCGACCCGATATGCGGGCGTGCGGCCGTGTTCGTCCGCGCGGGGGAGATGTGTCACCCGGATGTCCCAGCGCGGTTGCGGCGAGCGCCCGCCGGTCCGCGTTCGTGTGCCAACCTTGGCGCGGCGCTCCGAGGTGGGGCGCCGCCCGTTCTGTCTTGCGGTCGAACTGACCGTTCGGGGGCGCGGGTTGAGGACCAGAGACGAACAAAAAAGGACATCGGATGTCGCTTCGTGGGAAGATCCGCAAGCTCGCCGTGATCACCGTCGTGACGGGTGCCGCCGCCCTCGCGGCGCCGGCTCCGGCGATGGCGGCCTGGCACGTGTCGGACGCGCAGTCCGCCATGAGCATGAGCACGGGCTCCGCCGGCGTCGGCCTGTTCGGCCCGCACGCCAACTGGCTCAACGCCGACTCGTACACCGACGACTTCTGCGCCGGCGACTGCTGATCGGCCGATCCGGCCGATCCAGCTGATCCGGCCCTGGGCCCGGGACCGCCTCGGCGGCCCCGGGCTCACGGCTGTCCGGGCCGCCGACCGGCCGGTTCCGGCGCCTGGGCGTCGGCGGACCGCCGGGAGAGCCGCCCCGGCCACCACATGTGCCGGTCCAGGTCCATGGTCAGCGCGGTGACCAGCACCGAGCGCACCACCAGGGTGTCCATCAGGACGCCCAGCGCCACCGCGAAGCCGATCTCGGCGAAGGCGACCAGCGGCAGCGTCCCCAGCACGGCGAAGGTGCTGGCCAGGATCAGCCCGGCCGAGGTGATCACGCCGCCGGTCGCCGACAGCCCGGTCAGCGCGCCCTGCCGGGTGCCGTGCTGGGCGGACTCCTCCCGCACCCGGGTCATCAGGAAGATGTTGTAGTCGATCCCCAGGGCGACCAGGAAGACGAAGACGAACAGCGGGAACGCCTGGTCCTGGCCCTGGAAGTGGAAGACGTTCGCGAAGAAGAACGCGCTGATCCCGAGCGCCGCCGCGTACGACAGCACCACCGTCGCGATCAGCACCAGCGGCGCGGTGACGGCCCGCAGCAGTACGGCCAGGATCAGCAGCACCACGCCGAGCACCAGCGGGATGATCGCCCGGTTGTCGTTCGCGGCCGCCCGCCCGGCGTCCAGCACGACGGCCGTGTTGCCGCCCACCTTGGCGTCCGCGCCCGGCACGGCGTGCACGGCGGCGCGCACCCGGTCGACGGTGTCCTTGGCGGCCCGGCTGTCCGGCGGGTCGGTGAGGGTGGCCCGGAACAGCGCCCGCCCGTCCCGGACGATCGGCGGCGAGGCGTCCGCCACCCCGGGCGTGGACCGGGCGGCGGCCCGGACGGCCGGCGCGTCGGCCGCGGTGGACACGATGCTGAGCGGGGCGCCCGTCCCCCCGGGGAAGTGCTGCTCCAGCACCTGCTGGCCGACCACCGAGTCGGGCTTGCCGGTGAACGTCCCGGCCGTGCTGACCCCGGAGGCGTTCAGCGAGACCAGCCCCACGCAGCAGACCGCGAGCGCCAGCGCCGTCCCGACCCACACCGCGCGGGGCCGCCGGGCGATCCACGCCCCGACGTGCGCCCAGCGGCCGCTGCGGGTCGGCTCCGGCGTGCCGTACCCGGGCCTGACCGGCCAGAACACCCATCGGCCGACGATCACCAGCAGCGCGGGCAGCAGGGTCAGCATGGCGGCGAGGGCGACCAGCACGCCGATCGCCAGCACCGGGCCGAGGCCGCGGGTGGAGTTCATCTCGGCGATCAGCAGGCAGAGCATCGAGGCGACCACGGTGGCCGAGGAGGCGAGGACGGCGGGACCGGCCCGGTGCAGGGCGAAGGCCATCGCCTCGTGCCGGTCCTCGTGGCGGCGCAGCTCCTCGCGGTAGCGGGCGGTGAGCAGCAGCGCGTAGTCCGTCCCCGCGCCGAGCACCAGGACGATCAGGATGCCGGCGCTCTGCGCGTTGACGGTCAGCCCGGCGTGCTCGGCCAGCAGGTAGATGAACGCCTGGGAGACGGTCAGCGCGCCGGCCGCGGAGAGCAGCGGCAGCAGCCACAGCACCGGGCTGCGGTAGGTGAGCAGCAGCAGGACGACGACCACGCTGACGGTGGCGGCGAGCAGGGAGCTGTCGATGCCCGCGAAGGCCTTGGCCTGGTCAGCGCCGATCCCGCCGGGGCCGGTGACGTGGGTGGTCATGCCCTGGCTGTTCGCGGCGGCGGTGCTGCGCAGGGTCTCGACGGCGGGTTTGAGGGCGTTCCAGCCGTTGCTGCCGCTGATGTCGATCGGCACGACGGTCTGCATCGCCTGGCCGTCGCCGGAGACCACCGGCCCGACGACCGGGCCGACGACGTGCGGGACGGCGGCGAAGCCGGCGGCCTCGCGCGCGGCCTCCGCCCGGTCGGCGGGGGTGACGCCGCCGGTCCGCTGGTAGACGACGACGGCCTGCGCGGTGTCCACCGGCTGGAAGGTCCGCTGCTCGTTCAGGACGACGGTGGACTCGGCGCTGCCCGGCAGCCAGCTGGACGCCTGGTTGTCCTCGGCGCCCGTCAGCTTTCCGGCCAGCGGGCCGAGGGCGACGAGCAGCACCAACCACAGGGCGAGCACCACCCACTTGCTCCGGCGCCCGCACGGCAGCGAGGCGAGTTTCCAGGTCGAGGACACGGCACTACCCCCAGAGGCGGAGACTCGTTCCAGCCTGACACCGGTCGCGCCACCCGGCAGCTCCAGGCGCGGGCGGCCCTCAGACGGCGACGGCCGCCCGCGCCCGCAGCCCCTTCAGCGCCGTGATGTCCATCGCGTGCCCGGTGCCGTCCCCGCCGTGCTTGCGGTCCGGGGTCTCCACCACCAGCGGCACCCCGGAGGTCTCCGGGTGCTCGAACAGCTCCCGGAACGGCTCCGCCCCGATCATCCCGGCGCCGATGTTGGCGTGCCGGTCCTTGCGCGCCCCGACCACGTCCTCCGAGTCGTTGGCGTGGATCAGCCGCAGCCGTCCCGGCCCGGCCGCCGAGGCGAGCGCGTCCAGCGCGGCCGTCACCCCGCCCGGCACGGCCAGGTCGTGCCCGGCCGCGAAGGCGTGGCAGGTGTCCAGGCAGACGCCCACCTTCGGGTGGCCGTCCAGCGCCTCCACGTACTCGGCCAGCTGCTCCAGCCGCGAGCACAGCGAGCTGCCCTGCCCGGCGGTCGGCTCCAGCAGCAGCCACGGCGCGTCCTCGCCGAGCCCGTCCAGCTCCGCCAGCAGCGGCCGGACGTCGGCGCGCACCTGCGCCATCGCCTCGGCCCGCCGCGAGCCGCCGCCGGGCGCCGTCCCGACCGCCGAGCCGGTGTGCAGCACCACGCCCAGCGCGCCGATCGCGTGCGCGCGGCGCAGCGAGTGCCGCAGCGAGGCGGCCGAGCGCTCCCGGGTGGCCGGGTTGTCGGAGCCGAAGTTGATCAGGTACGGGGCGTGCACCCAGGCCGTCATTCCCAGCTCGGCGCAGGCGGCCCGGAACTCCTCGTCCTGCGCCGGGTTGCCGGCGGGAGTGGCCCAGCCGCGCGGGTTGGCGGTGAACACCTGCACCGTCTCGGCGCCGACCCGCCGTGCGTACGCCAGGCCCGTTCCGACCAGTCCCTTCCCGGCGACCGGGACGTGCGCCCCGATCGGGTTGCGGAGGTCGGCGAGGGACGGAACGGGCGCGGTGCTCATGGCCCCGAGCATGCCACGGGCCCGGGCGGCACCCGTACGGCGCCCCGTCCGGCAGGACACGCCCGGGGGCCGACGCCCCGTCAGTCCCGCAGCCCACCCCTGGTGGCGGCCCCACCCGGGCACCCATAGCGTCGATTCGGCCGCACCCACCGGCCGTCACCGCCCGCTCACACGGCGTCCACGACGAGGCTCGCCGGAAAGACAGGTCACCACACATGCCCACGCGACGGGTCCACCTCCTCGCCGCGGCCACCGCCGCCGCCACCGCCCTGACCACCGTCCTCGCCACCCTGACCGCCGCCGCCCCGGCGCACGCCGCCGCCGAAGGTACCCTGCACCTCGTCCAACCCGGCGAGTCCGTCCAGCAGGTCGTCGACGCCGCCCGCCCCGGCGACACCGTCCAGCTGATGCCCGGCACCTACGCGGGCAGCGTGCGCATCACCACCCCCGGCCTCACCCTGCGCGGCGCCGGCCCGACCACCGTGATCACCCCGGGGACGGGCACCGAGAACGCCTGCGCCGCCGCCGGGCACGGCGTCTGCGTGGACGGCACCGAGCAGGCCCCGCTGGCCGGCGTCACGGTCGAGGCCCTGGCCGTCACCGGCTTCCGCAAGAACGGCATCGACGCGAGCGGCACCACCGGTCTGACCGTCCGGTCGACCTACGTCCACGACAACGCCCAGCAGGGCATCAGCCAGGAGATGTCCACCCGGGCCACGATCATCGACAACCGCTCCGTCGACAACGGCCAGTCCGGCGTCTTCCTCGCCAACTACGCCTACCGCGAGGGCGGGGCGCCCGACACCGGCGGCACCGTCGTCGAGGGCAACGACCTGCGCGGCAACCGGGTCGGCGTCACCGTCCGCCGGCTGCGCGGCCTGGCCGTCCAGGACAACAAGATGAGCGGCAACTGCGCCGGCGTCTTCGTGGTCGGCGACGAGGGCGTGCCGCGCGCCGGGGACCTCGACGTCCGCCGCAACCGGGTCGTCGCCAACAACAAGTTCTGCCCGGCCAACCCCCGGCTCGGCGCCATCCAGGGCGCCGGCATCGTGCTCACCGGCACCGAGGACACGCGGGTCACCGACAACGAGGTCCACGACAACCGCGGCAGCTCCGACTTCTCCGGCGGCATCGTCCTCTTCAAGAGCGCGGTCGGCGTCCCCAACACCCGGGCGACCGTCACCGGCAACCACCTGAGCGGCAACGCCCCGGCCGACCTCGCCGACCGCGACAGCGGCGCCGGCAACGTCTTCGCCCGCAACACCTGCTCGGTCTCCGAGCCGTCCGGCCTCTGCTGACCCGCGCCCACCGCCCGCCCGCTCCCGACGCCCGCCGCCCCCCTCACCGCGAAGGACCGCCATGACCACCGCCCCCGCCAACCCCCAGGCCGCGATGCGGCTGCGCGAACTCGTCTTCGGCGCCGCCTGCGCCGCCGCCGTCCGCGCCGCCGCCCGGCTCGGTGTCGCCGACGCGCTCGACGACACCCCGGCCACCGTCGACGAACTCGCCGCCGCCCTCGACACCGAACCCCGCGCGCTGCGCCGCCTGCTGCGCGCCCTCACCTGCTACGGCATCTTCGCCGAGACCGCCGGCGACCGCTTCGAGCACACCGAGATGTCCCGCCTGCTGCGCGAGGACGCGCCCAACTCGCTGCGCTACATCTCCCTCTGGTGCACCGAGCCGTGGACCTGGGAGGCCTGGCCGATGCTCGACGAGGCCGTCCGCTCCGGCCGCAACGTCTTCCCCGAGCTGTTCGGCAAGGAGTTCTTCGACTACCTGCACAGCGAGGGCGGCGACTCGGCCAGGGTCTTCGACAAGGCGATGACCACCTCCAGCCGGCAGTCCGCCCGGGACTTCGCCGACTACCTCGACCTCACCGGCATCGACACGGTGGTCGACATCGGCGGCGGCCAGGGCCACGTCCTCGCCAGCCTGTTGGAGAAGCACCCGGCCCTGCACGGCACCCTGCTCGACCTGCCCAAGGTCGTGGCCGGCGCCGACCCCCGGCTGCGCGACGGCGGCGCCCTCGCCGACCGCGCCCGCCTGGTGCCGGGCGACTGCCGGGTGGACATCCCGGTGCGCGCCGACCTCTACATCATCAAGAACATCCTGGAGTGGGACGACGACAGCACCCGCCGCACCCTCGCCAACGTCGTCGCCGCCGCCCGCCCCGGCGCCCGCGTGGTCGTCGTCGAGAACCTCGTCGACGACAGCCCCTCGATGCGCTTCACCACCGCGATGGACCTCATGCTGATGCTCAACGTCGGGGGCGCCAAGCACTCCGAGGCCAGCATGGTCCGCCTGATGACCGAGGCCGGCCTGACCGTCACCGAGGTCCGCCCGGTCAACCCCTACCTCCACGCCTTCGAGGCCACCGTCCGCTGACGCCCGCACGCACCGCGCCCAACGGCCGCCGCTCCCCGACTCGACGGGGCGGCGGCCGTTGGTGTGCCCCGCTCAGGCCTTGTGGGAGGACTCCAGGTGGGCGAAGACGACCACGTTGTCCAGGTAGTCGCGCTTCTGCTTGTCGTACGTGCCGCCGCAGGTGATCAGGCGCAGCTGGGCGTCGGGGGTCTTGCCGTAGACCCTCTGGTCGGGGAAGGCGTTCTTGGCGAAGGTCTCCACCGAGTCGACCGAGAAGACGGCGACGGTGCCGTCCGCACGGCTCACCTCGACCTTGTTGCCCGGCAGCAGCAGGCTCAGCAGCAGGAACACCGCCGGGCCCTTGCTGGTGTCGATGTGCCCGGCCACGACGGCGCTGCCGCGCTCGCCGGGGGTGACGCCGTCGCGGTACCAGCCGACCAGGTTCTTGTCGTCCGGCGGCGGCGCGTCCAGCTGGCCGGTGGGGCCGAGAGCGAGCTCGGTGAACGGCGCGTCGACGGCGATCTGGGGGATGCGCAGCCGGGTCGGCTTGGCGCGCTTGAGCACCGGCGCGCCGGGCGCGGCGGCCGGGGCGGCCGGGGAGGGGGGCGGGGACGCAGCCGCGGTGGCGGCCGGGGGAGCGGCTGGGGCGGCCGCCGGGTCGCCGGCCGGCGTGGTGTCCACCGAGTTGTAGATCAGCAGCAGGCCGACCGCTGCCGCGCCCATGCCGGCGCGCAGCAAGCGGGGCATTCCGGGACCGGCCATCGTTCACCCTTCCGGGACGGCCCGCCGCCCCCGGTGCGCCCCGGCAGCGGGGGCGCCCAGAGGCGGCGGAGGAGGTGGGGGAGCAGTCAGAGGGCGGCGGAGGTGCGGCGGCCGCGGCGCAGGGCGAAGGCGCCGGCGCCGAGGCCGCCGAGCAGCAGGACGGCGCCGGAGGCGAGCCCGCCGCCGGACAGGGCCAGGCCGCCGCCGCCGGTGTGCACGCCGCCGTGCGGGGCCTTGTGCTCCTCCTCCTTGGCCTCGGTGCCCTTGCCCTCCAGGCCCTTGCTCTCCGTGCCCTTGCCTTCGGTGCCCTTGCTCTCGGTGCCCTTGTGCTCGGTGCCCTTGCTCTCGGAGCCCTTGTGCTCCTCGGTCGGGGCGGCGGGCTTCTTGTCGTCGGTGGTCTTGGGGGCGTCGGCGGGCTTGTCCGTCTTCTCCTGCCAGGTGAGGTTCTTGCCCTGGTCGGCGGAGCCGTCGGCGAAGGCCATGGGGGCTCCGGCGGTGAGGACGGCGGCGACGGCGGCTCCGGCGAGCAGCGTGCGTGCAGAACGCATGAGGATGATCCTTCCGGCGCACGGGCCGCGACCGCCGACAGGGTGCCGGTCGAGGGGAGTCGCGGGGAGGGGCGCCTGATCCACCGTCATCCACCGTGCGGCCGCCTGCCACCGGAGCGTGGCGGCGCCGCCACGGTCGGTGCGCCCTTCGGGTGGAGTCCCGGGTGTGTTCACCCGGGTGCCCCGGCGATCCGGGTGATGCCGGGTTACACCGCCCGCGACGGCCGCGACGGCCGCGACGCCCGCGCGGGCCCCGCGCGCACCTGGGCCCGCCCCCGGCGCACGGCCGGGGGCGGGCCCATGGAGGACACGGTGACGCGTGGTGCGTCAGCGGTCCCAGCGGTAGAACTCGCGCGCCATCGCGTCCTTCGGCTCGCGCCAGGTGGCCGGGTCGTAGGCCTGGACGAAGGCGGTGAGGCGGTCGCTGACGCTCCGGAACTCCGGGTGTCCGGTGACCTTGGCGACGGCCGGCCCCGGCGGGCGGTCGGCCTCGATGAGGTGCAGGTAGACGTCGCCGAACTGGAAGAGGCTGCGCCCGGTGACGCCGATCAGGTGCGGCAGTTCGCCCCGGTCGGAGTCGGCGAACACCTCGGCGATGTCGGGGGCCGCCTCGGGCTTCATCCGGGCGACGATCAGGGCGCGGTGGATCCCGCCTCCGGTTCCGGTCATCGCTCGGCCGCCCGCTTCTCGACCTTCTCCCGGATCAGCTGCATCTGGATCCGGGAGTTCTTGTTGATGTGGTTGACCATGCCGTTGTCGTCGACCGGCGCGGTGGGCTTCATCGCGAAGTCCTGGATCCAGCGCATCTTCGTCCCGGCCGGGACTTCGGCGTATTCCCAGCGGATGTCCATGAACTCGAACGGGCCGGGTTCGACCCGGCGGGCGCGCACCGCCAGCGAGGGCCGGTCGGTGGTGCGCTCGGAGACCCAGCTCCACACGTTGCCGTTCTCGTCGGGGTGCATGGTGAGCCGGAAGCGGACGCTGTCGCCGGTGCGCTCCAGCACCTCCACGGAGGCGTACTCGCTGAACAGGTCCGGCCAGTTCTCCAGGTCGTTGGTCATCTCCCAGACCAGGTCGAGCGGAGCGTTGATGACGATCTCGTTGTCGGTGTGTCCGGGCATCTCAGGCGCCTGCCTTCGCGGAGAGGGAGGAGTTGACCAGCTGGAGGAACTCGGCCGGGGTCTTGGCGGATTCGGCGCCGGTGGTGACCTTGAGGCCGTGCCGGTTCTCCAACTCGCCGACGACGCCGAGGAGTCCGAGCGAGTCCACGCCGAAGTCGTCGAAGTGGGCGCCGGGTTGTTCGAGGTCGGCCGGGGTGATGCTGACGCCGGCCCGGGCCTGGATCAGGTCCGCCAGCTCGGGGTAGCTGAGGGTGTTGCTCACGGGGTGTCCCTTCGGGGAGCGTTGTCCGGAGAGGTCAGGGCCGTTCGCCGCGCCGGAGCACCAGCGCGGAGTTGGAGCCCATCAGGCCGCGGCTGAGCACCAGGGCGGTGCGCAGCTCGGCCGGCCGGGCGCGGCCGGTGACCAGGGCGAGGTCGTGGCAGACCTCGGTGACATTGGGGGTGGGCGGCAGGACGCCGTCCTCCATGGCCAGCACGGCGGCCGCCACGTCCAGCATCGGCGCGCCGCAGTAGGCGCGCCCGGTACCGGTCTTGGGCGCCGTGACCGGCACCCGTTCGGCGGCCGGGCCGAGCGCGTCGGCCAGCGCCAGGGCCTCGGCCCGGTCGGCGGCCGGCACGCCGAGGGCGTCCGCGAAGACCACGTCGATCTCCTCGGGCGCGATCCTGGCCTGGTCCAGCGCGGCCCGGACGGCGGCGGCCAGGCCGTCCCGGGACTCCTCCCAGCGGGAGGCGCCGGTGAAGGTGGCGCCGTGCCCGGCCAGGTGGGCCCGGACGGTGGCGCCGCGGCGGCGGGCCGCCTGCTCGTCCTCCAGCAGCAGCATCGCCCCGCCCTCGGCGGGCGAGAAGCCGCAGGCCTGCGCGGTGAACGGCAGGTAGGCCGCCTCGGGCCGCTCGGCGAGGCTCAGTTCGGGGTAGCCGAGCTGGCAGACCATCGAGTACGGCGCCAGCGGGGCCTCGGCGGCGCCGACCACCACCGCGTCGGTGCCGCGCCCGATCGAGCGGGCGGCGTGCGCGAGCGCGTCCAGGCCGCCGGCCTCGTCGCTGGCGACGACCGCGCACGGGCCCTTGTAGCCGCCGCGGATCGAGATCTGGCCGGTGCTGGCCGCGTAGAACCACGCGATGGACTGGTACGGGCCGACGAACCTCGGCCCCTGGCCCCAGAGTTGCTGCAGCTCGCGCTGGCCGAACTCGCCGCCGCCGGAGCCGGCCGCGGTCACCACGCCGACCGCGTAGGGCTGTTCGGGGTCGGGCGTGAAGCGGGCGTCCGCGACGGCGAGGTCGGCGGCGGCCATCGCGTAGTGCGTGAACCGGTCGGTCTGCACGAGGTAGCGGCTGTCGATCACCGCCTGCGGGTCGAAGTCCCGTACCTCGCCCGCGACTTTGAGCGGCAGGCCGCCGCAGCCCTCGCGGGATATCCGGTCGAGGACGCTCACGCCCTGCCTGGTGGCCTTCCAGAAGGCGTCGGCCCCGACACCGTTCGGCGCCACCACGCCGAGGCCGGTGACCACGGCCCGGCGGCCCTGCTGACGTGACGTCATGGAACTCACCCCGTTCTGTTGAGCACGACGGCGGACTGGAAGCCGCCGAATCCGCTGCCGACCGAGAGGATGTGGCTCAGCGGCAGCTCGCGCGCGGTGCGCGGCACGTAGTCGAGGTCGCACTCCGGGTCCGGAGTCTCGTAGTTGGCGGTCGGCGGCACCACGTTGTGGGCGAGCGCCAGGGTGCAGGCGACCACCTCCAGGGCGCCGATCGCGCCGAGCGAGTGCCCGACCATCGACTTGATCGAGCTCATCGGCGTCTCGTAGGCGTGTCCGCCGAGCGAGCGCTTGACCGCCGCGGTCTCGTGGCGGTCGTTCTGCTTGGTGCCCGAGCCGTGCGCGTTGACGTAGTCGACGTCGGTGCGGTTCACCCGGGCGTGGTCGAGGGCGTGGTCGATCGCCCGGGACATCTCCAGCCCCTCGGTGGTGAGGCCGGTCATGTGGTAGGCGTTGCCGAAGGTGGCGAAGCCGGCGAGCTCGCCGTAGATCCGGGCGCCGCGGCGGCGGGCGTGCTCCAGTTCCTCCAGCACCAGGACGGCGCCGCCCTCGCCGAGCACGAAGCCGTCCCGGTGGGCGTCGAAGGGGCGGGAGGCGTGCTGCGGGTCGTCGTTGCGCTCGCTGGTGGCCTTGATGGCGTCGAAGCAGGCGACGGTGATCGGCGAGATGGGGGAGTCGGAGGCGCCGGCGACGCAGATGTCGGCGCGCCCCTCCTCGACGGCCTGGAAGCCGTAGCCGATCGCGTCCAGGCCGGAGGTGCAGCCGGTGGAGACGGTCTGCACCGGGCCGTGCGCGCCGACCCGTTCGGCGACGGTGGAGGCCAGCGTGCTGGGCGCGAAGGCCCGGTGCAGCTGCGGCTCGGCGTGCCGGTGGTCGACGTCCCAGCGGGCGCCGTGCGCGCTGACCAGGGCGTAGTCGTGCTCCAGCCGGGTGGTGCCGCCGACCGCCGTGCCGAGCGAGACGGCGATCCGCCACGGGTCCTCGGCGCTCAGGTCCAGGCCCGCGTCGGCGATCGCCTCGTCCGCCGCGACCATCGCGAACTGCACGTAGCGGTCCGCCCGTTGGACCTCGTCCGGGCCGAGCCCGTGGGCCGCCGGGTCGAAGTCGACCTCGGCGGCGATCCGGGACCGGAATCCGGCGGGGTCGAAGAGCGTGATGCCCCGGGTGGCGGTGCGGCCGGCGGTGAGGAGCTCCCAGAACGCCGGAACCCCGACCCCGCCGGGCGCGACCACCCCGATCCCGGTGACGGCGACGCGCCGTGTCACGAGGCGACCTTCGCGGGTTCCGGCGGGCCGGCGGCGTCGGCCTCCTCGGTGGTCACGTGGCCGAGGTCGGGGCGCGGGGCGAGCGGGCCGCAGTGGAAGACCATCCGGGCCTCGGTGGCGCCGACGTTGCGGAAGCGGTGGCGCACGTTGATCGGGATCATCAGGCCCTGCTCGGGCTTGAGCGGGTAGGTCTTCCCGTCGAGGTCGACCTCCAGGTCGCCGCAGATGACGAACACGAACTCCTCGGAGTACGGGTGGTAGTGCTCGTTGATCCGCTCGCCCGGCCGGACGATGGCCAGGCCCATGAAGCCGCTGGTCGCGCCGCAGCTCGGCGGGGTGAGCATGGTGCGCAGTTCGGCTCCGTGGCGGCGGTTCTCCGGTGCCTCGTGGACGGAGACGATCCGTGGGAACGGCGTGGTGGTCATGGTGTGCTGCCTCCGATGGGTCGGGGTGTCGTCAGGATTCCTGCGCGCTGCGGTCGGTGAGCGGGCTCATGGCGCGCGCGGCGAGCAGCGCGCTCAGGCCGGCGACGGTGCGCAGGTCCCCGTGCGGGCCGAGGTCGAGCAGCGCGCCGAGCGCGGCGGCCTCCCGCTCGCCGGCGACGCCGAGCGCGGCCACCGGGTCGGCCTCGGCCGGCACCCGGAGGTCGACCAGGCGCACCACCACGTCGTCCCGGTGGAAGACGGTGCTCGCCGCGACCGGGCCGGTCGGGTCGGCGGTGGCCAGGTTGTCGTAGGTGGCCAGCAGTTCGGCGACGGCCGGCCCGCAGCCCGGCCGGACGGGGTACAGCACGGCGTGCCGGTGCAGCCGCCCGGAGCAGGGGGCGCTGGCGATGGCCTGGTGCCGGGCGGGCAGCGCGGCCTTGGCGAAGAAGGCGCGCGCGGACTGCGGGTCGCCCAGCTGCCGGGCCTCCTCCAGGTGCGGGTTGAGCGCCTCCTCGACGGCCCGTACCTCGGGCTGCATCGCGACGTGCCGCAGCGCGTCGCCGAGGCTGCCCTCCACCTCGACGGCCCGCACCACCCGGTTGCCGTGCAGGAACAGCGAGGTGCGGCGCAGCCGGGTGTGCTCGTCCACCTCGGCCTTGGGCGAGGCGTAGCCGGACAGGATGCGGGCCACCTCGGGCTCGCTGCCGGGCTTGACGGTGAAGGTGAGCGCGTGGCGGACGACGCCGTCCGGGCCCGGGTCGGCCTTCGGCGGGCCGGCCTGCCCGGCGGCGGGTTCGGTGCGCGGCAGCCCGGGCGGGACCTCCATCGGGGCGCGGGTGCCGGTGGAACCGGCCGCCGAGGTCTCGCGCAGCACGGCGTAGCGCAGGGAGCGGAAGTTGTCGCTGACGCAGCCGTGCATCGGCTTGACCATCTCGCGGTGGGCGGGGCTGTCCACCCACTCCAGGAAGGTCTCCTGGTCCCGCCACTCGCTGGTGATCAGCCACTGGCGCGGGTCGTTGATCGACTGGCACAGCTGGTCGCTGACGTGGCCGGGCACCGAGGCGACCTGATGCCGCAGCTGCTCGTAGACGTCGAGGAAGCGCTGCTGGGCGCCGTCCTGGATCTCCAGCATCAGCACCACCCTCAGCCGGGAGTCGTTGTCGTCGGAGGGCTGTTTCCGCTGCGGTTCGGACAGGGTAGTCATGATCCACTTTCTGCTCTCGGCCACACCGGCCCGGGCGATCGGCGCCAGGCCTGAGGTCGATCGTCATCGGCCGCTCGGCGAGCCCGCGAGATTTGCGGGCCATCCGGGCGAAGGGGCGGCACAACGGCGGCCGGGCGGGGGATGGAGAACCGGGGCCCCGGCCGTGCGGGCCCGTCGAGGGCGGCGCCGAGCCGATTCGCCGCGCCGCGGAATCCCCCTACAGGGCGGAGCAATTGATGAATCCGAAGGTCGACGACCGGGTGCCGGTCCTGATCGTGGGCGGCTCGCTGGTCGGGCTGTCCGCCTCGCTGTTCCTCGGGCGGCTGGGCGTCAGGCACCTGCTGGTCGAGAAGCACGCCGACACCTCGCACCACCCGCGCGGCCGGGGCAACAACGTCCGCACCATGGAGCTCTACCGGACGGCCGGGATCGAGCCCGCGATCCGCGCGGCGGCCTCGGTGCTGGCCCGCAACCACGGCATCCTGCAGGCGCCCTCGCTGACCGGCGAGGAGCAGGAGTGGCTGTTCCGGGAGATCGACCCGGGCGGGCGGCTGGCCCGGTTCAGCCCCACCGCCTGGTGCCTGTGCAGTCAGAACGACCTGGAGCCGGTGCTGCTGCAGGCGGCCCGCGACCTGGGCGGGGACGTCCGCTTCGGCACCGAGCTGGTCTCCTTCGAGCAGGACGCGGACGGCGTCACCTCACTGCTGCGCAGCCGGGAGAGCGGCGAGGAGCGGGTGGTGCGCTCCGAGTACCTGGTCGCGGCGGACGGCCCGCGCAGCCCGGCCCGCGAGCGCCTGGGCATCGGGCAGAGCGGCAAGGGCGAGCTGTTCCACAACGTCAGCATCACCTTCCGCGCCAAGCGGCTGGCCGAGGTGGTCGGCGACCGGCACTTCATCGCCTGCTACCTGACCAACCCGGAGGCGGACGGCGCGCTGCTGCCGGTGGACAACCAGGAGGAGTGGGTCTTCCACGCGCCCTGGCACCCGGAGCACGGCGAGCCGCTGGAGGCCTTCACCGACGAGCGCTGCGAGCGGCACATCCGCACCGCGGTCGGCCTGCCGGAGCTGGACGTGGAGGTGACCGGCCGGGCGCCCTGGCACGCGGCCGAGCGGGTCGCCGAGCGGTACGGCGTCGGGCGGGTCTTCCTGGCCGGGGACGCGGCGCACGAGATGTCCCCGACCGGCGCGTTCGGCTCCAACACCGGCATCCAGGACGCCCACAACCTGGCCTGGAAGCTGGCCGCCGTGCTGTGCGGCTGGGCCGGCCCGGGCCTGCTGGAGACGTACGGGCAGGAGCGGCTGCCGGTCGCCCGGGTGACCGGCGAGCGCGCGTCGGCCCGCTCGGCCGAGCACAGCCACCCGGGCTACGCGGTGGTGCCGGGGGTGGGCCGGCAGGCCGGGGTGCTGGCGGTGGCGCTCGGCTACCGCTACCCGGTCGGCGCGGTGGCCGGCACCGACCCGGCGGGGCCGGTCGTCCCGGACGCCTTCGAGTCGGCGGGCGAGCCGGGCAGCCGGGCCCCGCACCAGTGGCTCCTGCGGGCCGGCGTGCGGCTGTCCACGCTGGACCTGTACGAGCAGGCGATGGTGCTGCTCACCGGGCCGGGCGGCGCCGACTGGCAGCAGGGCGCCCGGCGGGCCGCCGACCGGCTGGCCGTCCCGCTGGACGCCTACCGGATCGGCTCCGGCGCCGAGGACGACCTGGCACCCGAGCCGGGCGCCGACTTCGCCGAGCTGCACGGCCTCGGCCCGCAGGGCGCCGTGCTGGTGCGCCCGGACGGCTTCGTCGCCTGGCGCTCGCCCGGCCCGGCGCGGGACGCGGAGGCCGAGGTGGCGGCGGCGCTGCGGACGGTGCTGAGCCTGTAGGGCCGGCATGCGCGGACGGGCCCGCCGGTCGTGATGACCGGCGGGCCCGTCCGCGTGTCAGGCATCGGTGATGATCAGTGTCCGCCCGCGTCGACCACCTCCACGTCGGCGATCTCGCGCTCGATCTCCTCGGCCGGCAGGGCGACCTGGATCGCCCAGTAGTAGATGGCGAGGGAGAACACGACCACGATGCCCATGTCGGCCCACAGCGGGATCCGGCCGGCGCCGTTGCCGAAGCCGCCCTGCCAGGAGATCAGGCCGAGGCCCAGCAGGTAGACCGGCAGCCACTGGGCGGCCTTCCAGTTCAGCCGCGGCGCGTTCGGCAGGCGCTTGATGATCGCGTACGCGGCGTAGCTGCCGAGCAGGCCGTAGCCGAGGGCGATCGCGATGCCCAGGCGGAGCAGGGTGTCCCAGCCGGCCCAGTAGATGATCAGGCTGGCGACCGCGAAGGCGACCGGGGAGATCAGCCCGCCCAGCGGCAGCCGGTAGGAGCGCTCGCGGTCCGGCAGGCGGCGGCGCAGCGCGCCGAAGGCCAGCGGGGCGCCGGCGTACATCAGCACGCTGGCGGAGGTGATGAAGTTGACCAGCTGCTGCCAGCTCGGGAAGGGCAGGAAGCAGACCACGCCGGTGACGAAGGAGAGGATCAGGCCGACCCACGGCACGCCGTTCTTGTCCAGCTGCTCGAACTTCTGCGGCGCGTAGCCGTTGCGGCTCAGGCCGTAGGAGATGCGCGAGGTGGAGGTGGTGTAGATCAGGCCGGTGCCGCCGGGGGAGATCACCGCGTCGACCTTGAGCACGTAGTACAGCCAGCCGAGGCCGACCAGGGTGGCCAGACCGGCGAAGGGGCCGTCGATGCCGGGGAAGTCGAGCTTGTCCCAGCCGTTGGCGAAGGCGGTGACCGGCAGCGCGCCGATGAAGACGACCTGCAGCAGGGTGTAGATCACCGTGCCGATGGCGACGGAGCCGAGCACGGCCCGGGGGATGTCGCGCTTGGGGTTGCGGCTCTCACCGGCGATCTGGATGGCCTGCTCGAAGCCGAGCAGGGCGAAGATGATGCCGCTGGTGCTGATCGCGGCGAGGACGCCCTTGGCGCCGAACGGGGCGAAGCCGTGCGAGGTGAAGTTGGAGCCGTGGAAGCTGGTGATCGCCAGCATGAAGATCGTGAGCAGAGGAACGAAGATCTTCAGCCAGGTGGCGATGCTGTTGGTCCGGGCGAGGACCTTCACGCCGAGGAAATTGACCGCGACGAACACGGCCATCAGCAGGGTTGCGGCGATGAATCCGCTGGTGGTGAGGGTTTTGTCGGCGTTCTGCAGACCGCCGAACCCGGGTACGTCCTTGGCGTACCCGATCATGGCCTCGACCTCGATCGGCGCCACGGTGGCCGCCTGGAGCCAGGAGAACCAGCCGAAGGACATGCCCGCCAGGCCGCCGAAGGCGTAGTGCGGGTAGCGGGCGGTGCCGCCGGCGACCGGGAAGAGCCCGCCGAGCTCGGCGTGGACGAGCGCGAGCAGCACGATCGCGACGGCGCCGATGCCCCAGGAGATGACGGCTGCGGGCCCGGCGGCGGTGACGGCGCTCTTGGCGCCGAAGAGCCAGCCGGAGCCGATGATCGAGCCGACCGAGGCCCACATGAGGCCGACGAGGCCGACGTGGCGCTTGAGCGACCGGTGGGTGGTCGCGCCGGTGCCGGTGCTCTGGCCGGGCGGCGAGATCTGGTTGAGGGAAGCCATGGGCGATCTCTCTGTGTGTGGGGGCTCCGGGGTGGGCGGAGCTCGGAGAGTTGCCACACAGTAGGGCTATTCATAGGCCTCTGCACAGATTCCATTGCTGAATGTTTACTTTCTTTTCCCGACATTCTCCCAGGTAGGGGGCACCCCGCTTTCCGGGTTATTACGTGACCGACCAGTAGGTTCAGCATTTGAGCGGCAATTGAGCTTCGGTCGCCGGTCGGGCACCATTGGTGCCTGCTCCGGTTCATGGGAATGGCGGCGACCGCATAGCGATGCGGCGCGGCCGGTCCGGGCGCGGCCGCCGGCCGGTCCACCCGGGCGGGCGCGCTGTGGTCGCCGGTGCCGCGCGGCCGTGCTGTCCTGGGCCGCATGACCACAACGCTGCGCGCCCGGGCGGCCCTCGCGGCCGCCGTCACCGCCGTCATAGCCCTCGCCGCCGCGACCCCGGCCGCGGCGGCGCCAGACCGCCTCCGCGACGTCACCGCCGAACAGTGCCGGGCCGCCGGCGGGCAGGTGCAGGGCAGCGGCTACTGCGTGGGCGGGGAGGGGGAGGACGCCTGGGGCCAGCCGATCGACGGGCAGGGCGTCAACCCGAACCCCCGCCCCGGCTACGAGGACTGATCCCTCGTCAGTTCACCGGGCGCAGCGTCACCGGCCCCGGGGTGAGGGTGCGCAGCACCAGGTCGATCCGGACGCTGGCCGCGCCCGCGCGGTGCAGCGCCGCCGCCACCGCCCGTAACTCCGCCGGCCCGGTGCAGGCCAGGCGCAGCTCCAGGTCGGCGTCCCCGGCGAGCGCCAGGCCGCCGCGGACGGCCGGGAACTCCGCCGCCAGCCGGTCGAAGTCCAGCGGGAGCGGCCCGTAGCTGACCCGGGCGACGGCGTGCAGCGGCCGGGCCGGCTCGGGCTCCGGCTCCCGGCCGCCCGGGACCAGGTGGAGGGCGGTCACCGGGCCTGCAACTGCGCGGCCGGTCCGGCGGGGGCGAGCGGGGCGGGCGGCGCCGCCGCGACGGGCGGGGCGACCAGGCGCGGGTCCAGCACCAGGGTGTCCACGCCGAGCGGCGCGGTCAGGTCGCGCAGCGCGGGCTCGGCGAGCTCGGTGTACGGCTGGTCCGGGCCGAGCAGGGCGGCCAGGGCCTCGGGGGTGGAGAAGCCGACCGCGCAGCGGCGGCCGTCGCGCAGGCGGAACAGGCGGAGGGCGGAGGTGCTTCCGGTGCCGGAGGCGGTGACCGGAACGTGCCAGAGGACGCGGGCCATGCGAGTGCTCCCGAGTGGGGTGGTGGTGCCTGTCGGAACTGCTTCCGAGTCGACGCTAGGCCTGCCCGGGCCGGCCGTCGCCGGTCCTGACGCAGCGTTGACCTGATGGGGTGATGTGTTGACGCACTCCTGACGCCGGGGTCCCTCGAATGGACTACACCACTCCTTATCCTTCCCTAAACGCACCTACTGAGTGCTATCTTGTGTGCGGATAGGGAAGCCTTGGAGGGTGGCCGCAGGTGGCGCAGTACTACTCGGTGGAACAGGTGGCCGAGCTCCTCGGCCTGCACGTGCGCACCGTCCGGGGCTACATCCGCGACGGGCGGCTCGCCGCCACCCGGATCGGCAAGCAGTACCGGATCGCCCAGGTCGACCTGGAGGCGCTCACCGGCGCCCCGGTCGCCCCCGCCCGGCGGCGCGCCGAGGTGTCCGCCGTCGTCCGGATCGAGGACGTCGACCGCGCCGAGGCCGACCGGCTCAGCACCGCCGTCCTCGCCGCCGTCGCCGGCCCGCGCGACGGCGGCCGCCCGCTGCACGTCGAAGCCGTCCACGACCCGCAGGGCCGCACGCTGCGGCTGATCCTCCTCGGCGACCCGGCCGACACCGCCGCACTGCTCGCCATCGTCCACACCTTCAGCTGAGGAAGAACGTGATGACCGACGTGACCGACCGCCCGACCGTCCTGCGGCTGCCCGCCGAGGGCGCGCCGATCCGCACCGAGCAGGACGCCATGGACGTCATCGGCGACGCCTTCGGCCACGGCGCCACCTGGGTCGTCGCCCCCGTCGCCCGGCTGCACCCGGACTTCTTCGCGCTGCGCACCCGCGTCGCCGGCGGCATCGTGCAGAAGTTCGTCAACTACCGCGTCGGCCTGGTCGTGCTCGGCGACATCGCCGAGCAGATCGCCGCCTCCGACGCCCTGCGCGACTTCGTCCGGGAGAGCAACCGCGGCCGGCAGCTCTGGTTCCTCACCGACGAGGAGGAGTTGGCGGCCCGGCTGACCTCGGTCTGAGCCCGCCCGGCTTGCCGCGGCGGGCGCCCCGGGGGACGGTGGAGCCGGCCGTGCTCGCGCCCCCCGGGGCGCCCGGCGCGCGCTCCGGGGCGGGGGGAGGTGGAGCGAGAGGCCCGGGACGAGATATCTTGACGTCAAGACGTTGGAGACGTGAAGCGGAGTACCGATGACTGACTCGACCATCATCTATACGCACACCGACGAGGCTCCGGCCCTGGCGACCTACTCGTTCCTGCCGGTGGTCCAGGCGTACGCCAAGACGGCGGGCGTGCGGGTGGAGACCCGTGACATCTCCCTGGCCGGGCGCATCATCGCCAGCTTCCCGGAGCGTCTGACCGAGGCCCAGCGGATCGGCGACGCCCTCGCCGAGCTGGGCGAGCTGGCCAAGACCCCGGCCGCCAACATCATCAAGCTGCCGAACATCTCGGCCTCCGTGCCGCAGCTGAAGGCCGCCATCGCCGAGCTGCAGGCCCAGGGCTACGACCTGCCGGACTACCCGGACGCCCCGCAGAGCGACGAGGAGAAGGACGCCCGCGCCCGCTACGACAAGGTCAAGGGCAGCGCCGTCAACCCCGTCCTGCGCGAGGGCAACTCCGACCGCCGCGCGCCGCTGTCGGTCAAGAACTACGCCAAGACCCACCCGCACCGGATGGGCGCCTGGACGGCCGACTCCAAGACCAACGTCGCCACCATGGCCGACAACGACTTCGCGAGCACCGAGAAGTCCACCGTGATCGGCGCCGACGGCGCCCTGCGCATCGAGCTGGTCGGCCAGGACGGCACCACCACCGTGCTGCGCGAGAGCGTCCCGGTGCTGGCCGGCGAGGTCGTCGACGCCTCCGTGATGCGCGCCGCCGCCCTGAACGAGTTCCTGGCCGCGCAGGTCGCCCGCGCCAAGGCCGAGGGCGTGCTGTTCTCGGTGCACCTCAAGGCCACCATGATGAAGGTCTCCGACCCGATCATCTTCGGCCACGTCGTGCGCGCCTTCTTCCCGAAGACCTTCGCCCAGTACGGCGAGGTGCTCGTCGCCGCCGGCCTGAACCCGAACAACGGCCTCGGCGGCATCCTGGCCGGCCTCGACGCGCTGGCCGACGGCGCCGAGATCAAGGCCTCCTTCGAGGCCGAGCTGGCCGAGGGCCCGGCCCTCGCCATGGTCGACTCCGACAAGGGCATCACCAACCTGCACGTGCCGAGCGACGTCATCGTCGACGCCTCGATGCCGGCCATGATCCGCACCTCCGGCCACATGTGGGGCCCGGACGGCAAGGAGGCCGACACCCTGGCCGTCCTCCCGGACCACAGCTACGCGGGCGTGTACCAGGCCGTCATCGACGACTGCCGCGCCAACGGCGCCCTGGACCCGGCCACCATCGGCTCGGTGCCGAACGTCGGCCTGATGGCCCAGGCGGCCGAGGAGTACGGCTCCCACGACAAGACCTTCGAGATCCCGGCCGCCGGCACCGTCCGCCTGGTCGACGCCGAGGGCAACGTCGTCCTGGAGCAGGCCGTCCAGCCCGGCGACATCTTCCGCGCCTGCCAGACCAAGGACGCGCCGATCCAGGACTGGGTCAAGCTGGCCGTCACCCGCGCCCGCGCCACCGGCGACCCGGCCGTCTTCTGGCTGGACCCGCAGCGCGCCCACGACGCCGTGCTGATCGAGAAGGTCGAGCGGTACCTGCCGGAGCACGACACCACCGGCCTGCAGATCGAGATCAAGTCCCCGGTCGAGGCCACCACGTTCTCGCTGGAGCGCATCCGCCGCGGTGAGAACACCATCTCGGTCACCGGCAACGTGCTGCGCGACTACCTGACCGACCTGTTCCCGATCCTGGAGCTGGGCACCAGCGCCAAGATGCTGTCGGTCGTCCCGCTGATGGCGGGCGGCGGCCTGTTCGAGACCGGCGCCGGCGGCTCCGCCCCGAAGCACGTCCAGCAGCTCGTCAAGGAGAACTACCTGCGCTGGGACAGCCTGGGCGAGTTCTTCGCGCTGGCCGCCAGCTTCGAGCACCTGGCCACCACCGCGGGCAACGCCCGCGCCAAGGTGCTGGCCGACACCCTGGACCGCGCCACCGGCACCTTCCTCAACGAGGACAAGTCGCCGAGCCGCCGCCTCGGTGGCATCGACAACCGCGGCAGCCACTTCTACCTGGCCATGTACTGGGCCCAGGAGCTGGCCGAGCAGACCGAGGACGCCGAGCTGGCGCAGGCCTTCGCCGGCCTCGCCGAGGCGCTGACCGGCCAGGAGCAGGCCATCGTGGACGAGCTCATCGCCGTCCAGGGCTCGCCGGTCGACCTCGGCGGCTACTACCAGCCGGACCCGGCCAAGGCCGCCGCCGTGATGCGCCCGTCCAAGACCTTCAACGAGGCGCTCGCCAACCTCGGCTGAAACCGGTCGAGTTGAGCTGACACAGGCCCCGGGTCCGATGGCGGACCCGGGGCCTGCGGCGTGTTCAGGCGTGTTCAGGCGTGGTCAGGCGTCGGCCTTCGGGCGGCGGCCGAGCAGGCCGTACTCGAGGAGCATCCACGGGTGCACGATCCAGGACGGCACGGCGACGATCAGGCAGCCGAGGGCGAGCAGGAGGCACAGGCCGATCCTGATCGGGTGGTGCTCGGCCACCTCGCCGGTCTTGCCGTCCGCCCACACCTGCTCCCGGTAACCGTCCGGGTGGTCGCCGTTCGGGGAGCGGCGGACCTGCTCCCAGTCCCGGCCGGCCGCCGTCCAGCGGTAGGTGCAGCTGTAGAGGTCGTCCAAGCCGATCGTGCCCCGGTCCGTGTCGATCGGCTGCGAGCCGGAGACGTAGCAGCCGCTCAGTGTGGCCGTCACCGCCTGGCTGGTGCGCCTCCACTCCCGGATGTCGCTGGTCGCGGACGCCACCGCGCCGACACCGACCAGCGTCGGCAGGAGCAGGAACACCACGACGACCCCCACGGCGTCGGCCAGGACGTCCCGCCGCCGGAACGGCACGGCGGCGACGCCGCAGGCCAGCACGGCCGCCCCCAGGGCCAAGGCGTAGGCGGACCGCACCCCCCGGTCGTCGGCCAGCCACTGCCAGACGGCCAGCCCGCCCACCACCGTGGCGACCACGGTCGCCACCAGGGCCACCGGCACGCAGGCCCGCTGCAGCGTGCTCCACTCGCCCCGGGTCCGGTCCGTCGGTCCGCCAGTTGGTCCGCCAGTCGGTCGGTACGTCACAGAGCCCCCCTCCGCGCTCGGTTCCGTTCTCAAACTAATGCAGCGGCGCGAGGCGATCCAGAGGTCCGTGCGGCGGCCGCGGGATCAGGCCAGTGCCAGCAGCACCCCGCCGCCGGCCAGCAGCACGAGCGCGGCGCCGTTGGCCCGGGGCCAGGCCAGCGCGGTGCCCACCGCCTCGCGCAGCAGCGCGTACGGGCCGTGCGCGAGCAGGCCGTCCGCGCCGAGCACCGGGCCGGGGGCGCCGGCCCGGCGGGCGGCGAGGGCGGAGCGGACGGCGTGGAAGCCGCTGGTGACCACCGTGCAGCGGTAGCCGGGTCGCTCGGCGGCCATCAGGGCGGCGCTGAAGCGCAGGTTCTCGGCGGTGTTCACGGCCCGCTCCTCGCGCCGCACGCGCCCGGCCGGGACGCCGCGGGCGATCAGGTAGCGGGCCATCGCGGCCGCCTCGGTGCACTCCTCGTGCGGGCCCTTCCCGCCGGTCACCAGCAGCAGCGGCGCGTGCCCGGCGGCCTCCTCGGCGGCTAGGCGTTCCAGCGCGGCGTCCAGCCGGGCCGCCAGCGCCGGGCCGGGCTCGCAGCCGTCCAGCGCCGCGCCCAGCACCACCAGGTAGTCGGCGCCCTCCGGCAGCGCCCGGCGCCGCTGGCGCAGCGCGCAGCCGAGGAAGCCGAGCAGCCAGAGCAGGACGTAGCCGGTGAGCAGGAGGGCGGGCAGGAGCAGGACGTGCATGTCTGGTCGAACGCGTACGACAGGACCCCCGTTCCTGGGGCGGAACGGGGGTCCTGCGGGGTGGGCCCGGCGGGGCTCAGCCCGCGTCGGCAGCCGGGGCGGCCGGGGCCGGGCGCTGGCCGCGCTTGTCGAGCGAGGCCAGGTAGGCGTTGTACGCCTCCAGCTCGGCGTCGCCGCTGCGGTCCTCGGCCCGGTCGCGCCGCCGGGCCTGCCGCTGTTCGGAGCCCATCCACTGGTACACCAGGGCGACCAGCACGATCGCGGTCGGGATCTCGCCGAAGGCCCAGGTGATCCCGCCGGCCAGCTTCTGGTCCTCCAGCAGGTTCGTCCCGGGCGGCGCGCCGTCCACCGTGAAGGTGGTCACCAGCGGGTGGCTGGCCATCATCACGGCGACGCCGAAGAACGCGTGGAACGGCATCCCCATGAACAGCTCGATGATCCGCATCACGTGGCCGGGCCGGTGCGGGCCCGGGTCCACGCCCATGATCGGCCAGAAGAACGCCAGGCCGGTGGCCAGGAAGTGCACCATCATGAAGATGTGCCCGGCGCGGTACTGCATCAGGAAGTCGAAGATCGGGGTGAAGTAGACCCCGTACAGGCTCGCGATGAACAGCGGGATGGTGAACGCGGGGTGCGAGACCACCCGGACGTACCGGCTGTGCAGCAGCGCCACCAGCAGCTCGCGCGGGCCGCGCGGACGCCCCTTGCCGGCCGGGCGCAGCGCGCGCAGCGACAGCGTGATCGGCGCGCCGAGCAGCAGCAGGATCGGCGTCAGCATGGACAGCACCATGTGCTGGATCATGTGCGCGCTGAACAGCACCATGCCGTAGTCGTTCAGCCCGGTGCAGGTGACCAGCAGCATCGAGCCGACGCCCGCCGCCCAGGCGACCACCCGGCCGACCGGCCACTTGTCGCCGCGCCGGTACAGCCGGACGGCGGCGGCCAGGTAGAGGCCGAGGGCGACCAGCCCGCCGAGCAGGAAGACCCAGTCGGGGGACCACGTCCAGACGTTGTCGAAGGTGAACGGGCCTAGCCGGGTCATCCCGCCGTGGTGGTGCATGCCTGACATTCCGTCGCCCATCGGCGGGTCCTGCTTTCCGTCCTCGTGGCCCCACGGATGGGTCCGGTTCGCCCGTTTTGCTTGGCCTACAGCCTAGGCGGGCCTTACCCCGGCCGGTGCCCCCACCCCCTCCGTACGGGTTCCCGGGGGCGGGGCCGGTGCCGCCCGGCACGCCGGCCGGCCGCCGCGCGGAAAAGCGCTTGAACCTGACACCGGTGTCAACTCCTACCGTGAATGAGCCGCGGACGCGGCATCCACGAAGGGGGAAGAGCGATGAGCGAGCTGACCGGCAAGGTGGCCCTGGTGACCGGCGGCAGCCGGGGGATCGGCGCCGCGGTGGCGAAGCGGCTGGCGGCCGAGGGCGCGGCGGTGGCGCTGACCTACGTACGGGCCGAGGAGCAGGCCCGCGCGGTGGTCAAGGAGATCGAGGCGGCCGGCGGCCGGGCCGTCGCCGTCCGGGCCGACCTCGCCGAGGCGGGGGCCGCGGAGCGGGCGGTGGAGACGGCCGTGCGGGAGCTGGGCCGGCTCGACATCCTGGTGAACAACGCCGGCTTCCTCACCTACGGCCCGCTGGCCGAGGTGACCGTCGAGGAGCTGGACCGGGTGCTCGCCGTCGACATCCGCTCGGTGTTCCTCGCGGCCCAGGCCGCCGCCCGGCACCTGGGCGAGGGCGGGCGGATCATCAGCATCGGGTCCTGCTTCAACGGGCGCGTCCCCGGCGCGAACTTCGTGCTGCAGGCGACCGCCAAGACCGCCCTCACCGGGCTGACCAAGGGCCTGGCCCGGGAGCTCGGCCCGCGCGGGATCACCGCCACCATCGTCGACCCGGGCCCGATCGACACCGACATGAACCCGGCCGACGGCGACTCCGCGGACTTCCAGCGCTCGCTCACCGCGCTGGGGACGTACGGGCAGGCCGAGGACATCGCGGCCGCCGTGGCCTTCCTGGCCGGCCCCGGCGGTCGCTACGTCACCGGCACCGCCCTCGCCGTGGACGGCGGCTACACCGCCTGAGGCCCGACCCCCGCCCCGGCGAGACCAGGAGTCCGCCGGGGCGGGGGTCCCGTCGTGTCCGCCCCCGGGCGGTCACTGGCTCCCGGGGTGGTCACCGGCTCCCGGGGTGGTCACCGGGCGGCCGGGGCCCCGGATCGACGGCGACCCGGGGGAGCGCCTCGGGGTGGTGCGCGCAGATGTGGCTGACCAGGTGCTCGCGCAGCTCGCAGCGGAGCGAGAACGCGTCGGCGGCATCGGCGGCGGTGGCCAGCAGCCGGACCACGATCGTGCTCGGGGTGGTGTCGACGACCTGCAGGGCGCTGCCCTGGCCGTCCCAGAGCGGGTGGTCGGCCAGGAACGCCTCGAACTCCTTGCGCAGCAGCGGGACGGGGGCCCGGTGGTCGAGGTGGAGGAACGCGGTGCCGGTGATCCGGCTGGAGCGGCGGGACCAGTTCTCGAAGGGGCGGCTCGCGAAGTAGGACATCGGCATGACCAGGCGCCGCTGGTCCCAGGTGGCGATCACCACCGCGGTGAGGGTGATCTCCTCGACGGTGCCCCACTCGCCGGAGACCACGACGACGTCGCCGATCCGGACGAGGTCGCCGAACGCCAGCTGCACCCCGGCGAACAGGTTGGCGAGGACGCTCTGCGCGGCGATGCCCGCGACCACGCCGACCAGGCCCGCTGAGGCGATCAGGCTGGTGCCGATGCCGCGTACGGACGGGAAGGTCAGGAGCATCGCCCCGAGCGCGACGATCGCGATGACCGCCTGGCAGATCCGGCCGAGCAGGCCGGCCTGGGTGCGGGCGCGTCCGGCGGAGGACGGGTCGCGGCGGTGGACGGCGAGCCGGACGGCGCCCTCCACGACGAGCCCGACGACCCGGGCGCCGACCCACCCGCCGGAGGCGATCGCCAGCAGGACCAGGGCGTGGTGCAGCCGGTCCCGGGTCTGCGGCGAACCGCCGACCCAGGGCTGCGCGGCGAGCGCCAGCGAGGCGGCGACCAGGGCGAGCAGCGGGCGCCGGCAGCCGTGCAGCAGGTCCGGCGTCCCGTTGCCGGGCCGCCGGGCGGCGAGCCTGCCGACCAGCCGTTCGGCGACCCGGTCCAGCACGCAGGTGGTCAGCGCCACCCCCACGCCGGCCAGGAGCAATCGGATCAGCATCCACCACACGTTCGTTCTCCTTCCTCGGCCCCGGCAGCCGGGCCGGTCCCGGGTCCGCCGTTTTCCCGTTCGGCGGGATCCATGCCTGCCGGGCGCATACCTGGCCGGGATCGGGGCAGTCGGGCCCCGCGGGCCGTCCGGCGGGGCGGCCCGCACCGGCGGTCGGCGGCCGTGTCCCGGTAGCGGTCGACGGCCGCGGCCCCCGGTGACGGCCGGCGGTTCGGTGGCATGAACCCCGGGATCGGGGGCAGCCGCAGCCGACACCCGGCCCGGGGGCGGGGCCCCGGGCCGGGTGCACGGCAACGGAGGGAAGGAGACGATCGTGAACGAGCGCGTCAACATCTGGGAGTTCCGGGACACCGCCGGGCACACCGCGGGCACCGACCTCATCGGCTTCCACGTCGAGGCCATCGACGGGCCGGTCGGCCGGATCGACAAGCTGTCCGAGGAGGTCGGCGCCCGGTACCTGGTGGTCGACACCGGCCCGTGGTTCCTCGGGCGGCGGGTGCTGCTGCCCGCGTACACCGTCATCCGGATCGAGATCGGCGAGCAGAAGGTGTACGTCGACCGCTCGAAGGACGACATCAAGAGGGGCCCCGGGCTCGGCGAGGACGGGTCGAACGACGTGACGGCCGACCTGCGCGACCGCTACGGGCTCTACTACGACCCGTTCTACGGTGGCCGGATCTTCTGAGCCCGCCGGGCCCGCCGCGAACCGCGCCGCACCGGGTGGCCGCGATCGCGCCGCGCCCGCGGAAGGACTTCGGACGAACCTCGGAAGAACCTCGGAAGACTTCGGAAGGGGAACCGCATGCACGCGCTGACCACGCCGATCACCATGCGACTGATCACCGGCGAACGCCACACCCGGGACCTGGACGTCGCCTGGTCCTACCGGCCCGACGACCCCTGTGTGATCAGCCTCGACTTCCGCGGCTCCGGCTCGGACGCGGTGTGGGAGCTCTCGCGCGACCTGCTCGCGGCGGGCGTGCGCACGCCCGCCGGCGAGGGGGACGTCCACGTCTCGCCGTTCGACGGGACCAGGACGCTGATCGCGCTCGGCGGGGTCGAGGGCGTGGCGCTGCTCGCCGTCCGGACCGAGGAGCTCGACCGGTTCCTGGCCGCCACGGACGAGCTGGTGCCCGCCGGGTCGGAACACAGCCGGATCGACTGGGACCACGACCTCGCACGACTCCTGGCGGGCTGACCCGCGCCGGTCGGCGGGACGGGCCCGGGCAGCGCGGGCGGGACGGCGGTCGTCCCGCCCGCGCCGGCGTGCGCGGCGGCGACGCCGTGCGGCGGGCCGGGAACGGACTTCACGGAACCTTCACCACGGTCGGTCGCATCCATCCGCCGACCGGGGGTACCCGGAGTCCCGTCGTGTCGTCAGGGAAAGGACTCGCATGCCCACGCCCACCGGTGAACTGCTCGCCCCCGCGGCCGTCCCCGGCGGAAGGCCCGCGGACCCGGTCGCCGCGGAGCCACGCCCGGCGGACCCGCTCCCCGCGGAGCTGACCGGGGGCGCGGACCCGAAGGACATCGCGCCCGCCGAAGCGCGGGAACTCACCCGGGTCCTGCTCCGACGCCTCGCCGCGCTGGAGGAGGGCACGCGGGAGTACTCGTACGTCCGCACCACCCTGGTGGAGATGAACCTCTCCCTCGTCCGGTACGCGATCCGCCACTTCACCGCGCACCGCGAGCCGAGGGAGGACCTGCTCCAGGCCGGTGCGGTCGGCCTGATCAAGGCCATCGACCGCTTCGACCCGGACCTCGGCGTGGAGTTCACCACCTTCGCCATGCCGACGGTCCTCGGCGAGATGCGGCGCCACTTCCGCGACACCACCTGGGCCGTCCACGTGCCCCGCCGCCTCCAGGAGCTGCGCATCGCGCTGGCCAGGGCCCAGGACCGGCTGTCGCAGGACCTCGACCGGGCCCCCACGGTGGCCGAACTCGCCGAGGACCTCGCCGTCTCCGTCGACGAGGTGGTCGAGGGGCTGACCGCCGCCAACGGGCACACCGCGGGCTCCCTGGACCTCGGCGGCGCGGAGGGCGACGACGGCCCCGGCCCGCTGGGCGACCGCCTCGGGCAGGAGGACCGGGACCTCGCCCGGGTGGAGGACCTGGTGGCGCTCAAGCCGCTCGTCGCCGCGCTGCCGGAGCGGGACCGGCTCATCCTGTCGCTGCGCTTCTGCGAGGACCTGACCCAGTCCCAGATCGGCGAGCGCCTCGGCCTGTCCCAAATGCACGTCTCGCGGCTGCTGAGCCGCACGCTGCGGCGGCTGCGGGAGGGGCTCGAACCCGAGGACACCTGAGGGGGCGCGCCGCCACCCACCCGGCGGACCCGCCCGCCCCGCCGGTCCGCCCGATTCCGTCCGGCCGACCCGTTCCGCCGAGGGGCCCGGGCTGCGTATGGTCGGAAGGCACGGACACAGAGGGGGCGACGATGACGCCATCGGACGACGACCTGGGGGACACCGCCCTGGTGACGCCCGCACCCGGGAGCGGCCTGACGGTGACCACCCGCGTCACCGGGACCGGCGCGGCGGTCTGCGCGCTGGCGGGCGACCTCGACGTCGAGACCCTGGCCCCGGCCGCGGCGACGCTCACCGAGCTGGTCGCACGGCGGCCCCCCACACTGGTCATCGACCTGCGCGGAGTCGCCTTCTGCGACTCCTCCGGGCTGAACCTCCTGCTCAAGACCCGCATCGCGGCGGAGCAGGAGGGTACGGAGCTGCGCCTCGCGGCGGTGGCACCCACCGTGATGCGGGTGCTCGAACTGACCGGCGCCCACGTGGTGTTCGCCCTCCGCGAGTCGGTCGAGGCGGCCTTGGCGGGCTGAGCGGCGGGGCGGCCGACCGCCCCGCCCGGCTGCCGTCCGCCGAGGGCGGACCGGGGGCAGGCATAATCCCGGAGCCGCCGGGAAACCGAGCTGCGAAAGCGTCGTCGATCCGAAAGGGTGCCCTCAGATGACGATGAGCCGGGGAGCCCTGGACGGCGACCCGCACCAGACCGGCCCGGTGCTGCCCGCCGGCGGCCAGCGGCGCCGGCTGCCCCTCGCGGGGCTCCCCAAGCCGGTCGCCCTGGCCAGGGCCCACACCGCCCGGGCGTTCGCCGACTGGTGCGAGCCCTTCCTGCGGCCGGGCACCGGTGAGGGCATTGCCGAGGACGTCGTCCTGGTCGTCGCCGAACTCGTGGGCAACGCCATGCTGCACGGCGGCGGCCCCCGGGAGCTGGTCCTCGACCTCACCCCGGGCCGGCTGCGGATCGAGGTCAGCGACCGCACCGCGGACCTGCCCGCCCTCCGCGAACCGCACCACCCCGCCCTGCCCGGCGGCCACGGCCTGTTCATCGTGCAGCGGATCGCCGACCGCTGGGGCGCGGAGCCGAACGGCCCGGGCAAGACGGTCTGGGCCGAGTTCGACGCCGCGCGGCTCCGGGACGGAATGGCCGGCCAGGCCGGCTAGGCCGGCTAGGGAGCCCGGGGGCGGTCGGCCTCGGCGCCGCTGTCGTCGTCGCCGTCCTCCTCCTCCGCTTCCTTCCCCTCCGCTTCCTTCTCCTCCCCGAAGCGCACCTCGACGCGCTGCTCCGGGCGGCGCTCCTCCTGGCGGGCGACGGAGGACAGGACCTCCTCGTCCGCCGCCGTGAGCGGCGGCTGCAGCAGACTGCGGGGCCACAGCCGCCGGGCCAGCACGACGTTGGCCTCCGCCGCGTACACGGTGATCTGCGCGGCCAGGTAGAGCCAGGAGAGCAGGCCGATCACCGTCGCGAAGAAGCCGTAGACCTGGGTGGCGTGCCGCAGTTCGTGCGTCACCAGCAGCGAACCGAAGGCCTGGAGCGCGGTGAACAGCGGTCCGGCGACGAGGCATCCGGGCCACAGCGCGCGGGTGGTGACCTCGCGCGGCGTCAGCACCCGGAAGCAGAGCAGGCACAGCGCGGTGTTCAGCAGCGCCGAGACCAGCAGGCCGCCGACCCGGGCGGGCACCCCGCCCAGCGCCGTACCGACCAGCGAGGCGGCGGCGGTGCCCAGCACCAGACCGCCGCCCAGGACCACAAGCAGCAGCAGGCCCCGCCCCAACCGCGGCCAGTAGCCCGGCCGTTGGACCCCCGGCACGTTCCAGACCTCGGCCATCGCGTGCTGCAGCACCTGCGTGATGCCGAGCGCCCCGTACAGCAGGCCGAACCCGCCGATGGCCAGGGCCAGACCGCTGCCCTGGAGCGAGTGGACGTTCTGGCGCAACTGGTCGCCGATGATCGGGAAGTCGGCGAGCGCGGAGTTCAGCACGGACCGCTGCGCTCCGGGGTGGCCGTGCAGGACGAAGCCGAGGACGGTGCTGAGCAGGAGCAGCAGCGGGATCAGGGCGACGAAGCCGTAGTAGGTGATCAGGGCGGCGAGCAGGCCGCCCCGGTCGTCCCCGTACTTGCGCACGACGCCGACGACCACGGCGGGCGCGCGGTGGCGCTGCTGGAGGCCGTCCACCGCGCGCAGTCCGCGTTCGATCGGGTTCATGCCCCGGCGTCTGCCCGAACCGCGGCGGCCGACACCCGGGCGCTCGCGGGGTTTGGTACGGCCCGGAAGCGGTAGACGCGGTACGTGGGCACGGCAGGAGATGCCGCGGCCGCCACCCCGGACAGGTGGTGGCCGCGGCGCGGGGGAGCCGGGACCGGGCCCCGTCCGACAACCGTCCCCGTCATCCGAGGGACGACACCGTGCTCGTTCTCGGCGTCATCCTGCTCCTCATCGGGTTCTTCTTCGGGATCCCGATCCTGTGGACCATCGGCTTCATCCTGGTCGCCATCGGCCTCGTCCTGTGGGTGGCAGGCGCGGTCGGACACGCGGTCGGCGGCCGGCGCCACTACTACTGACCCTCGGCCCACCCCGGTCGGCCGGCGACTCCTCAGCTACGGTCGTGGTCGCCGGTCGCGCCGTCGGCCAGCTCGCGCAGGATGTCCAGGTGGCCGGCGTGCCGGGCGGTCTCGGTGGCCATGTGGATCAGCACCCAGCGCAGCGAGACGGTCGTGCCGGAGTACGAGGTGCCGGTGGCGTCCAGGTCGAGCTCGCGGATCACCTCGTCGGCCGCCGCCCTGGCCCGGGCGTAGAAGGCCAGGATGTCGGCGGTCGACTCGTGCGGCTCGACCCGCATGTCGGAGGTCTCGTCGGCCTCGATGTCGAACGGCATCGGACCGGTCTCCCGGCCGAAGGTCTCGCGGAACCACCAGAGCTCGGCCCCGCCGAGGTGCTTGACCAGCCCCAGCAGACTCGTCCCGGACGGCGTCATGGGCCGGCGCAGCTGCTCGTCGTCCAGCCCCTGGACCTTCCAGACCACCACGTCGCGGTGCCGGTCGAGAGCCGTGTGCAGGCTCTCCTTCTCCTCGCCGGTGTACGGCACGGTCTTCATCATGGCCGGACGCTAGCAGGCCCCACCGACAACCACGGTCGGGAGCGTCAGTCGTTGTCGATCTTGCTGCCCGAGGGGTCGAGGACGTACCAGCCGGCGCCGAAGGCCTTCGAGCCCTCGCCGTTGGTGTCGCCCGGCTTCTGGTCCCCGGAGAAGTAGTAGAGCGGGTGGCCGTGGTACGTCACCTCGAGGCTGTGGTCGGCCCGGGTGACGGTGCCGAGCTGGGCGGCGTCGACGCCGCTGCCCGCCTGCGGGGCGCCCGTGGTGGTCAGGGGCGGCCACGCGGACGCGCACGCGCCGTCGCAGGCGGACATCGTCGGCGAGTCCTTCTCGAACAGGTAGAGGGTGCGGCCCTGGCTGTCGGTGAGGATCATGCCGAGTTTGTTGCTGTGGACGGCGACCGTCGTGCCGCCCGTGCTCGGCGGGCTGGCGGGCGGACTGGTCGAGGGGGCCGGCGCCGAGGAGGCCGGCGGGCTCGGTGCGGCGGGCTTGGCACTGCCGCCGCCGCTGCTGCACGCTGCTGCGAGGGCCAGGGCGGGCAGCATGGTGGCTGCCCAGGCGACACGGCGCATGGCGCACGCTCCTTCCGTACGGGCCGCCGGCCGCGGGGCGGTGGGCCAGCGAAGCGACTCGCCCGGGGGTACGCGACCGGGGCCGGGGGCGTTCACCGCCGGCCGGAGCGAGGGTGCCCGGTGGCCGTACCCGGGTACCACATCACCGCGATCCCTGTGCGCCGTCCGCGACCGGTAGCGCCCGGCCCGGCAGGCGCGTCCGCGGGTCGGCGGAACGGGTGACGCGGCCCCGCGCGGGCCCGACCTCCCCGGCGGCCGACTGACGCGGTGTCACCATCTGGGGCGTATCGACGTACCGGCGCCAATCGGCGTACCGGCGTCACCGGAACGACTCGGCCGGTTCCCCTAGGAGGACCTCCACGATGAGCCGTCGCACCCACCGCCCCGCCACGCTCGTGGCCCTGGCACTCGCCCTCGCCCCGCTCGCCGGCTGCAGCGGCGGCGTCGACGCGGCCGCCCCGGTCGTCGCCGCACCCCCGCCGCCGGAGAAGGCCTTCGGCCAGGCCTGCGCGGCGCTGCCCGGCGACGGCCCCGGCAGCCTCGGGGCCATGAGCGGCCTGCCCGTGCTGACCGCGATCGACCAGACCAAGGACCTCTCCCAGCTGTCCGCGCTGGTCAAGACGGCCAAGGCCAAGGACATCTTCGACTCGATGGAGAACGTCACCGTCTTCGCCCCGAACGACGCGGCCTTCGCCAAGCTGCCCGAGGACCAGAAGAAGGCCCTCGCCACCCAGCAGGGCGCGGGCGACCTCGTCCGCAAGCTGATCGTCGTCCGCGACCTGCGCAAGGACGACCTCCAGGACAAGCAGTACAACTCGCTGCAGGGCGCCGTCATCAAGGCCACCGGCAGCGGCGAGGACTACCGCGTCGGCGGCGCGCAGGTGCTCTGCGGCAGCATCAGGACGGCCAACGCGCGCCTGGCGATCCTGGACACGGTGCCGGCCTTCGGCTGACGCCGCCCGCCCCGCGTTCCGCCTCCGTCCGGTGGTTCTTCGATCCGTCCGGGCCCGCTGCGCCGAACGGAGTGCGGGCTGGGCCGAACGCGCGGATTCCGCTGTGAAAAGCCGATGACACGAGGTCAGGTCCCGCTGACGTGCGCCTGACCTCGGCAATCCTCTGATCGCGCATGCGCGCATTCCCCTGACTGTCGTGTTGTCCGCACAGCCGCGCCCGCACAGCCGCGCCCGCACATCCGCGTCGGCGCAGGTGCGCGGCGGCGCGGGTCGCGAGAGGAGACGCCGGATGGCTCCGGTGAAGTCGTTGCTCGGCGGTCGGTTCTCGACGGCGATGCGAGGCGTGCTCGCGCTGCTCTGCCTCGTGCCCCAGAGCGGACTCGCGCTCGCCGCCGCCCCGCCCGCCCACGCGCCGCGGAGCCTGCCCGCGAAGCAGCGGGCGCAGGTCGCGTGCACGCCGAGCACCGGCTTCACCAACTGCGCGCGCTTCACCTACAGCGGCGGCGACCAGACCTTCACCGTGCCGCCCGGAGTGAGCAGCGTCTACGCCCGGGTGTTCGGCGCCGGCGGCGCGGGCTCCCCCCGGCCGTACTACACCGGCCAGTACGGCGGCGGCGGTGGCGGCTACACCACCGGCGCCCTCGCCGTGACCCCCGGCCAGTCCCTGACCCTCACGGTCGGGCAGGGCGGGCAGCTGAACAGCACCAGCTCGACGTACGGCGGCGGCGGGGCCGGCGGCCAGGGCTTCACCAACGGCGCCGGGGCCAGCGCGACCGGCGGCAGCGGCGGCGGCATGAGCGCCGTGTGGAACGGCGCCTCCGGCAGCAACCCGCTGCTCATCGCCGGCGGTGGCGGCGGATCCTCGCCCGGCGCCGACGCCCTCACCCCGGCGGCCGGCGGCGGTGGCGGCGCCAACGGCGGCCAGGACAACCAACCGACCGCCTCCGGCCGGGGCGGCACCCAGACCGCGGGCGGCGCGGCGGCCACCCAGACCTCCTGCGCGACCGCCGGAGCCGGAAGCCAGTACCAGGGCGGCCGGGGTGCCAGTGCGCCGCAGTACGAGGGCGGCGGCGGGGGTGGCGGCGGCTACTACGGCGGTGGCGGTGGCGCCTGCCAGCGCGGCGGAGCCCTGGACGCAAACGGCATGGGCGGCGGCGGATCCGGCTACAACCGGGGCGCCGGCGTCACCAACACCCAGACCTCCAACGGCACCAACAGCACCGGCAACGGCGTGGGCGGCACCTCGGGCGGGCGCACCGACGCCCAGTACGTGGGCGGCAGCGGCATCGGCGACGGCGGCGGCTACAGCAACGGCGGCAACGGCCAGATCGTCATCGAGTGGGTGACCCAGGTCGCCCTGTCCGTCCGGAAGTCGGCCGCCCCGACCACGTACGTCCCGGGGCAGACGCTCACCTACACCGTCGTGGTGAGCAACGCGGGGCCGGCGCCCGCCGTCGACGCGGCCGTCCGCGACGCGCTGCCGTCCGCGCTGTCCGGCTTCACCTGGACCTGTGCGGCGGGCTCCCGGAGCAGCGCCTGCGGCGCCGCGAGCGGCACCGGCAGCATCGACACGACGGCGACAGTCGCCGCGAACGACTCCGTGACGTACACGGTGACGGGCACCGTCCCCTCCTCCACCACCGGCACGCTCTCGAACACCGCGACGGTGACCCGCCCGAGCGCCACGACGGACCCGAACTGCGGGCCGACCTGCTCCAGCACCGTCGACACGCCGGGGCGGGTGACCACCGGACTGTCGGTGACGAAGACGCCCGACAAGAGCCCGTACGTGCCCGGGCAGCCGCTGACCTACACGATCGTCGTGAAGAACGACGGCCCCTCGGACGCGGTCGGCGCCTCCGTCCGCGACACCCTGCCCGCCGCGATCCAGAACTTCACCTGGACCTGTACGGCGGTTGGTGGCAGCAGTTGCGGCGGCGCGGCGAGCGGCACCGGCAACATCAACACGACGGTCGACATCCCGGCCGGCGGCCAGGTCAGCTATCGGCTCACCGGGACGGTTCCGCCGGACGCCGTCGGCTCCCTGGACAACCGCGCCACCGTCACCCCGCCGAGCGGCGCCACCGACCCCGGCTGCTCGCCCGACTGCACCAGCAGGGCCAACCCCGTCCCGCCCGACCACCAGGCGAACCTGGTGGTGTCCAAGACCCTGCTGACCAGCCCGGTCGTTCCCGGCCAGCCGATCAAGTGGCAGGTCGAGGTCACCAACAACGGCCCGTCGACGGCCCGGAACGTGGTCGTCACCGACCGGATCCCGGCCGGGGTGACCGGCGCGAGCATGGTCAACGACCAGGACGCGTCGGCGTGTTCGATCAGTGGTGGGGTTGCCACGTGCCCGGCCGTGACCATTCCGGTGAACGGGACGGCCAGTTGGACGCTGAGCGGCACGCTGGATCCGAACGCGACGGTGACGCCGACGAACACGGCGGTGGTCACGGGTGGTCCGGATCCGCACGCGTCGTCGCATACGGCCGTCGCCTCGCCGACCTCGTCTCCCTCGCCGCGGGCGAACCTGGCGGTGTCGAAGGTGTTGTTGACGAGTCCGGTGGTGCCGGGGGAGCGGGTGCAGTGGCGGGTTTCGGTGACGAACAACGGGCCTTCGCGGGCGCGGAACGTGGTCGTGACGGACCAGGTGCCGGCGGGTGTGAGTGGTGCTTCGATGGTGGCTTCGGACGGGTCGGTGTGTCCGGTCAGTGGTGGTGTTGCGACGTGTCCGGCGGTGGAGATCGCGGTGGGTTCGTCGGTGAGTTGGACGTTGAGCGGCACGCTGGATCCGAACGCGACGGCGACGCCGACGAACACGGCGGTGGTCACCGGTGGGCCCGACCCGTCCGTCACGGCGCACACCGCCGTCGCCTCGCCGTCGACCTTCCCGTCGCCGCAGGCCGGCCTCACCGTCTCCAAGGCCCTGCTCACTGATCCGGTGGTGCCGGGGAAGCAGATCCAGTGGCGGGTGACCGTCACGAACAACGGCCCCTCGCGGGCGCGCAACGTGGTCGTGACGGACCAGGTGCCGGCGGGTGTGAGTGGCGCCTCGATGGTGGCGTCGGACGGGTCGGTGTGTCCGGTCAGTGGTGGTGTTGCGACGTGTCCGGCGGTGGAGATCGCGGTGGGTTCGTCGGTGAGTTGGACGTTGAGTGGCACGCTGGACCCGAATGCGACGGTGACGCCGGCGAACTCGGTGACGGTGACGGGTGGTCCGGATCCGTCCGCGTCCTCGCACATGGCGGTGGCTTCGCCGTCGAACTCGCCGTCGCCGCAGGCGAATCTGGTCGTGTCGAAAGTGTTGTTGACCAACCCGGTGGTGCCGGGGCAGCAGGTGCAGTGGCAGGTGTCGGTGGCGAACAACGGGCCTTCGCGGGCTCGGAACGTGGTCGTCACGGATCAGGTGCCGTCCGGGGTGTCGAGCCCGTCGATGACCGCGCAGGACGGTACCGCCTGCCCGATCAGCGGCGGTACGGCGACCTGCCCCGCGGTCGAGATCCCGGCCGGGGAGACGCGGACCTGGACGCTGTCCGGGACGCTCGACCCGAACGCCACGGTGACGCCGACGAACACCGCGGTGGTGACGGGCGGCCCCGACCCGACCGCGACCGCGCACACGGCGGTGGCCTCGCCCACCAACTCGCCCTCCCCGCAGGCAAGTCTGGTCGTCTCGAAGGTGCTGCTCACTGATCCGGTGGTGCCGGGACAGCAGATCGAGTGGCGGGTGTCGGTGACGAACAACGGCCCGTCGCGGGCGCGGGACGTCGTGGTCACGGACCGCGTACCGGACGGCGTCAGCGCGGCGAGCATGACCGCCGCGGACGGGAGCGTCTGCCCGGTGACGAACGGGACGGCGGTGTGTCCGGCGATCGAGCTGGAGGTCGGGCAGACGGCGTCGTACACGCTGACCGGCATGCTCGTGCAGGACGCGACGGTGACGCCGACGAACACGGCGGTGGTGACGGGCGGCCCCGACCCGAGCGCGACCGCGCACACGGCGGTGGCCTCGCCCACCAACTCGCCCGCGCCGCAGGCGAACCTGTCGGTGTCGAAGGTGCTGCTGACGAACCCGGTCGTCCCGGGGGAGACGATCCAGTGGCGGGTGTCGGTGACCAACAACGGCCCCTCGCGGGCGCGGAACGTCATCGTCACCGACCGGATCCCGGACGGCGTCGGCAACGCCGTTCTCCAGTCGGACGCGGACGCGAGCCTCTGCCCGGTCGCGAACGGGACGGCGGTGTGTCCGGCGATCGAGCTGGAGGTCGGGCAGACGGCCTCGTACACGCTGACCGGCACGCTGGCGCCGGATGCGACGGTGACGCCGACGAACACGGCGGTGGTGACGGGCGGCCCCGACCCGAGCGCGACCGCGCACACGGCGGTGGCCTCGCCCACCAACTCGCCCTCGCCGCAGGCGAACCTGAGCATCGCCAAGGCGCTGGTGACCAACCCGGTCGTCCCGGGGCAGCAGATCCAGTGGCGGGTGACGGTGACCAACCGAGGCCCGTCGCGGGCGCGGAACGTCGTCGTCACGGACACCCTCCCGGCCCTGGTCGACGGCCCGAGCATGACCTCGGACGCGGACGGCTCGGCCTGCCCGATCAGCGGCGGCACGGCGACCTGCCCGGCCGTCGAGATCCCGGCCGGCGGCAGCGTGTCCTACACCGTCACGGGAACGCTCGACTCCACCGCGACCAGCACCCCGGTCAACGTCGCCACCGTCACCGGCGGCCCCGATCCGACCGCGACGGCGCACACGGCCGTCGCTTCGCCGACCGGCTCGCCGTCGCCGCAGGCCCGCCTCACCGTGTCGAAGGCGCTGCTCACCGACCCGGTCGTGCCCGGGCAACTGATCGAGTGGCGGATCAGCGTCACCAACAACGGACCGAGCCAGGCCCGGAACGTCGTGGTCAGCGACCGTATCCCGGACGGCGTCGTCGGTGCCTCGCTGTCCCCGGACGGGACGAAGGAGGCCTGCCCGGTCGCGGGCGGCGTGGCCACCTGCCCGGGGGTCGAGATCCCGGTCGGCCGGACGGTGACGTACACGCTCTCCGGCACCCTCGCGCAGGACGCGACCGTGACGCCGACGAACACGGCGGTGGTGACCGGCGGCCCGGACCCGAGCACGCCGACCCACACGGCCGTCGCCTCGCCGACCGGCTCGCCGTCGCCGCAGGCGCGGCTGAGCCTGGCCAAGGTGCTGGTGACCGACCCGGTGGTGCCGGGCGGGGCCATCGCGTGGCGGGTGACGGTGACCAACAACGGTCCGTCCCGGGCGCGCGACGTCGTGGTCACCGACCGGGTGCCGGACGGCGTGTCCGGAGCCGCGATGGTCTCGGACGAGGACGGGAGCGCCTGCCCGATCGGCACCGGCGTCGCCACCTGCCCCGCCATCGAGCTGGAGGTCGGGCAGTCGGCCTCGTACACGCTGAGCGGGACGCTCGACGCCGACGCCACCGTCACGCCGACGAACACGGCGGTGGTGACGGGTGGTCCGGATCCGTCCGCGTCCTCGCACACGGCGGTGGCTTCGCCGTCGAACTCGCCGTCGCCGCAGGCGAATCTGGTCGTGTCGAAGGTGCTGCTGACGAACCCGGTGGTGCCGGGGGAGCAGATCCGGTGGCAGGTGTCGGTGACGAACAACGGGCCCTCGCGGGCTCGGGACGTGGTCGTGACCGATCGAGTGCCGGCCGGGGTGTCGAACGTGTCGATGGTGTCCGACGCGGACGGTACCGCGTGCCCGATCAGCGGCGGTACGGCGACCTGCCCGGCGGTCGAGATCCCGGCCGGGGAGACGCGGACCTGGACGCTGTCCGGGACGCTGGACCCGAACGCGACCGTGACGCCGACGAACACGGCGGTCGTGACGGGCGGTCCGGACCCGAGCACGCCGACCCACACGGCGGTCGCCTCGCCCTCCAACTCGCCTTCCCCGCAGGCGCGGTTGACCGTGTCGAAGGTGCTGCTCACCGACCCGGTGGTGCCGGGGGAGCAGATCCGGTGGCGGGTGACCGTCACCAACCGGGGACCGGCCAGGGCCCGCGATGTCGTCGTCGTGGACCACGTCCCGGCCGGGGTGTCGAACGCCTCGATGGCGGCCGATGACGGCACGGCTTGCCCGGTCGTCGGCGGCGTCGCGACCTGCCCGGCCGTCGAGATCGCCGTGGGTGCTTCGATGACCTGGACGCTGTCCGGCACGCTGGACGCCGGGGCCACCGTCACGCCGACCAACACGGCGACCGTGACCGGTGGGCCGGACCCGAGCGACCCGACCCGTACGGCGGTCGCTTCTCCGTCCGCCTCGCCCTCGCCGCAAGCGCGGTTGACCGTCGCCAAGGTGCTGCTGACCTCCCCGGTCGTCGCCGGGCAGCAGATCCGGTGGCGGGTCACCGTCACCAACGACGGGCCCTCGCTGGCGCGGAACGTGGTCGTCACCGACCGGGTGCCCGCCGGGGTGGGCGGCGCGTCGATGGCGTCCGACGCGGACGGCACGCCGTGCCCGGTCGCGGACGGGGTCGCGACCTGCCCGGCCGTCGAGATCCCGGTGGGGACGACGGCGTCCTGGACGCTGTCCGGCACGCTGGACCCGGACGCCACGGCCGTCCCGGTCAACACGGCGGTGGTCACCGGCGGTCCCGACCCGGCGGCGACCGCCCACACGGCGGTGGCGACGCCGACCGAGCCGATCACCGTGCGGCACGACCTCCTGCTCACCAAGCAGGCGAGCCCGGCGCACCCGAAGGCCGGCGACACCGTCACGTACACCGTCACCGCGACCAACCGGGCCGGCGGCACGTACCTCGGCGCCGTCGTCACCGACGACCTCTCCGGGGTCCTGGACGGCGCGAGCTACGGCGCCGATGCCCGTGCCAGCAGCGGGCGGACGGCCTACTCCGCGCCGCGGCTGACGTGGACCCTGGACGTCCGGCCGGGTGCGACGGAGACGCTCACGTACACCGTCACCGTGCGGCCGGACGCGGGCGGCAAGACCCTGGTCAACCGGCTGACGGCGGACGGCTCCAACTGCTCCGGCGGCGAGGCCGCCCGGCGGGCGGCGGACGGCACCTGCTCGACCAGCACCACCGTCCGGAGCGCGACGCCCAGCCCGAGCCCGAGCCCGAGCCCGACGCCCGGCCCGGGCCCGACGCCCAAGCCGCCGCTGCCGCCCACCGGCAGTCGCAACCCGGTGCCGGCGCTGCTGATCACCGTGCTGTTCCTGGTGCTCGGCGGCAGCCTGATCGCCGTCCGCCGCTCGCGGCGCTGACCCGCCCGCACCCCCTGGCCGGCTCCAACCGGCCAGGGGGTGCGGGGTCGTTCGGTCAGGCGTCGCCGAGCGCCTCCACCAGGGCGGCCAGGAACTCCTTCGGCCGCTCCAACTGCACGCTGTGCCCGGCCCCTTCGACCACCACCTCGCGCACCCGGCCGCCCGCCGCGGCATAGCGGTCCAGCACGGCGCGCGTCTGCGCGACCATCGGCTGCGCCGGGCAGGTGTCCGCTCCGGGCCAGCCCGGCACCGCGCCGATGGCGCCCAGGTGGGCCAGGTCGAAGAGCGAGGTGTCGGAGACGATCACATCGGCCGAGCCGCGGATCCACAGGACCGGCGGCTTCGGCTCGACCAGTTCGAGGTCGTCGATCCGGAAGTGCGTCGGCGCCATCGAGTTGAGCACCCCGCGCTCCCCGGGCCCGAAGCCCGGCCAGGCCTCGCTCGTCCGGCTGTCGCCCGGGTAGTGGTCGTCCCCGATCCGGGTGGTCAGCATCGCGGCCACGTAGCGGTCCGACTCCGTCAACGGCTCGCTGACGTAGGCGGTGTCCAGCACCGCGCGCGGCGCGAACGGCGACCCGGCGCCCGACTCGCCCTCGCGCAGCAGCCGGACGAACTCCGGCGCCGCGCCGCCTGCTCCGGAGCCCGCGCCGTCCGGCGAGTTGAGCGTTCCGTCGACCCCGTGCGTGCCGCCGAAGCCGTACGGGGAGACCGGGTTGACCAGGGTGAGCGAGCGGACCAAGTCCGGCTGGTCGCGCAGCAGTTGCAGCACCACGCCGCCGCCCATGCTCCAGCCGACCAGGTGCACCGGGCCGAGCGCCAGGGCCCGGACGTACGAGAGCAGGTCCTCGCTGTGGTCGCGCAGGCCCCGGGTGGCGTCCACCGGCAGCGGCTCGGTGCCGCCGAAGCCGCGCAGGTCGGGCGCGAGCGGGCGGTAGCGGGTGGGGAGCGCGGCCATGGTCGGGTGCCAGAAGACGCTGGAGGAGACGTTGCCGTGCACGAGGACCACGGGCTCCCCGGTGGTGCGGCCCTCGACCTCGGCGTAGTTGACGGTCAACCGGTCGGTGGCCGTCAGTCGGTCGGTGATCATCCGGGGCGTCCTCAGTTCAGCCAGCCGGCGACCTGCGCGCTCGCCGCGCCGTCCCAGCCGAGTTCCAGGTGGTTGGCGGTGGCGATCAGCGCGGTGCCGCCGACGGTGCCGAAGCCGGTGGTGTCCAGCGCGCTGGACACGAAGACCACGCCGTCGCTGGGGCCGCGGTTCTCGTTGTAGATGCCGAGGATGTTGGGGGTGCCGCCGGCCAGCAGGTAGGCCGTCACCGAGGCCGGGACCCCGGCCTGCTTCAGCGGGGCGACCAGCGAGCCGGCGTCGATCGCGGCCTGGATGCCACCGCCGTCGGTGTAGAAGCCCTGGCCGCCGTAGTAGGTCGTGTACCAGTCCTGCTGGGTCTGGTCGATGCCGAAGACCGAGTCCCAGCGCGCCAGCATCTGCCGCTGCCCCGGGTAGTCGTCGTAGCCGCTCGTGGGGGTGAAGGAGAACTCGGGGTGCGCGGTGTAGGTGCCGTAGCAGGTCATGTGCAGGTGCGGGGACGGGGCGTTGATCGCGCCGCCGCACTGCGGCCAGATCGAGAAGTCGTGCGCCCACCCGTGTGCGAAGGGGTAGTCGTAGCCGCCGTTCGGCCCGCCGAGGGTGATCAGTTTGCGCACGTCGCCCGCGTACGGGCGGCCCCAGGAGGGCTTGACCGAGGACACGTAGGCGCGGGTGGACATCTCGCCCTTGCTCCAGCCCACCAGGTCCACCTGCGGGACGCCGAGCTTGGCACGGATCAGCGCGACCGCGTCGCCGACCTCCTGGGCCTGCATCAGGTTGTCGCCCTGCTTGTGCGCGAAGCCGATCGCGAAGACCCGGTAGCCCTGCCCGGCCAGCTTCTGCATCAGCCCGGTGCTCGGGCAGGAGGCGGCGCCGCAGCCGTAGCCGCCGGACTCGCCGGGGTTGGCCCAGGCCCGGTCCGGGTTGTCGTTGGCGCCGTGCACCAGCAGCACCGGGACCTGGTGCGCGCCGGTGTTCCAGCCCGGGGCCGAGTAGAGCAGGAAGCGGCCGGAGAAGGGCTGCTTGACGCCGCCGAAGAAGGTGAGGCGCTGGCCGTCCTGATTGCCGCGGCCGTCCGGCGGATACTGCTCCTGCCGGAAGCCGGGGGTGGTGTCGAGGTACCGCTCGACGTGGTCCCAGCCGTTGGCGACGGTGGGGTAGGTCGCCTCCAGGGTCAGGTTGGCCGGCACCGCCGCTGTTGTCGCATCGGCCGTGGCCGTTCCGGACGGGATGATCGCGCCGACCAGCGCCAGCACGCCCGCGAGCACCCAGCCCGCGCCTCTTCGCCTACCGCTTCTCCACATGCCGTGTTCACTCCTCCGAGCCGAGGGCCGAGTGCGTGACACGCTACGGATTCCGTCGTGTCCGTCCTATGGCGGTGGCGCACACCTCGACCGTCCCTCTGTGGGGGTCGGCCACCTGGCCAGGGGCCGCGCGCCCCGACGAAGCTGCGTGATCCGGCCCCGTGATTAGGCCCCATCACCCGGCCCCATCACCCGGCCCCAACGGAAGGAGACCCGCGATGACGGGCGCCCCGGCCCCGACCGCCCCGACCGGATGGGCACCGCGCGTGCCCGGAGCCGAACGGCAGCACGCGGTGGCCCTCGACGACCTGACCACCGCCGGCACCCTGTCCCGCGGCCACACGGTCCTCGCCGACTGGGACGGACTCCACAGCGCGGACACCCCGCAGCCGGCCCGCCCGGTGCCGGGATGGCAGGTCGACGGCTGCTTCCCCTCCGCCACCCGGCTCAACCCGAACCACGGCTGGGACCACGACGCCCAGTTCGTCCTCCGGCTGCCCGCCGCCTGGAACGGCGGCCTGGTCGTCACCGCCGCACCCGGCATCCGCCGCCAGTACGCCGCCGACCGGCTGATCGCCGACCACGCCCTGGCCGAGGGCTACGCCTACGCCGCCACCGACAAGGGGAACTCCGGGCCCGACTTCTCTCTTGTTGGCAGCGAGCCGGGCGACGCCCTCGCCGAATGGACCGACCGCCTGCACGAACTCGCCCTCGCCGCCCGTGCCGCCGTCCGGCACCACTACGGCACCGAACCGGAGCGCACCTACGTCACCGGCATCTCCAACGGCGGCTACCTCACCCGGGTCCAGCTGGAGCGCTTCCCCGACCTCTACGACGGCGGCGTCGACTGGGAGGGCCCGCTCTGGCTCCCCGAGGGCCCCAACCTGCTCACCCACCTGCCCGCGGTGCTCGCCCACTACCCGGCCTACCGCGACGGCGCCGACCCGGACGCCCATGTCCGGCTGATCGAGGCAGGCCTGCCGCCCGGCTCGGAGTTCCTCTGGGACCTCCACCACCAGCTCTACTGGGACTTCACCCAACGCACCTACCGCGCCGTCTTCGACCCCCACTACCCGGGCCCCGACGCCGACTACCCTTACCCCACCCGTCCACCGGCCGTCCGCGAAGCCGTCGCCCGCGTCTCCCTCACCGGCGCGATCGGCAAACCCCTCCTCTCCCTCCACGGCACCCTGGACGCTCTCCTCCCCATCACCCTCCACTCCGACCGCTACACCCACCTCGTCGCCACCGCCGGCCGCGCCCACCTCCACCGCCAGTACCGCATCGAGGCCGGCAACCACGTCGACGGCTTCTGCGACACCTATCCCGACCGCCTCCGCCCCCTCCTCCCCTTCTACCGCACCGCCTTCAAAGCCCTCGAAGCCTGGGTCGACCACGCCACCCAGCCCCCCACCAACCGCACCGTCCCCTGGACCACGGACGTCGACCCCGCCGACATCGGCACCTGGTGACCGCCCTGAGCTGCTGACGCCCGCGCGTGGCGGTGGCCGCCGCACCGGATCGGGGTCCGGTGGGGCGGCCACAGGGCGTTGCGGGAGGGGGCTACTTCTGCCAGCCCACGGTTTCCGGGAGGGGGGTGGCGAAGATGGTGGCGCCGACGTTGGCGAGGCCGGTCTTGATGCCGTAGATGGAGGGGCCGCTGAAGAGGGGCAGGTAGCCGTACTGTTCGAGGGCCTTGCGTTCGACGGCGTTGGCCTGGATGGTCTGCTGGTCGGGGTCGGCGATGGCGGCGACGGCGTGGATCTCCTTGTCGAGGTCGGGGGAGCCGATGCTCACGATGTTGGAGCTGCTGTCGCTGCAGTAGAACTGGCACAGGTAGCGGGTGCCGAAGGGGTCGGGGGCGCGGTTGCCGACGAGGAAGATGTCGAAGCTGTGGTCGGTGAGGATCTTGCTGAAGTCGGCGGCGGTGGAGGTCTTGAGGTCGATCTGGATGCCGACCGGCTTGAGCATCTGGACGAGGGCGCCGGCGGTGGCCTTCTCCAGGGGGTCGTTGCCGCGCAGGGTGTAGGTGACGGTGAGCTTCTTGCCGTCCTTCTCGCGGATGCCGTCGCTGCCGGGCTTCCAACCGGCGGCGTCCAGGGTCTTCTTGGCGTCCTCCGGGTCGTGCTTGATGACGGCGCCGACGTTGTCGGAGTAGCCCTTCTGGAAGCTGAAGAGCAGCAGGGAGCCGGGCAGCGGCTCGCTGTAGTCGCCCAGGCCCTGGAACTGGATCTTGGCGATCTGGGCCCGGTCGACGCTCTCCAGGAGGGCCTTGCGGACCTGGATGTCCTGCAGGTTGGGGGACTTGGCGTTGAGGTAGAAGGAGTAGGCGAACGGGCTGCCGCCCTGGCGGATCCCGGTGCCCTGGACGCCGGAGAGCCGCTTCAGGCCCTCGGCGTCGCCGGCGGAGGTGTAGTCGATCTGGCCGTTCTTGAAGGCGTTGGCGGCGGCGTCCGACTCCAGGTTGACGTAGACGCGCTTGTCGAGCTTGCCCTTCTTGCCCCACCACTTGGGGTTGCGGACGAAGGTGAGGTCGCCGGTCTTGGCGTCGAAGGTCCCGACCGTGTACGGGCCGGCGCCCCACTCGGGGTGGACGGCCTTGACGTAGGCGTCGTTGTAGCCGGCGACGGTGGCGGCCTTGGGGTGCAGGAAGGTGGTGAACAGGCTGGACCACCAGGGGGCGGCGCCCTTGAACTCGATGACGGCCTGCTTGTCGTCCGTGCCGCGGGTGACCGAGGTGATGAGGCTGTAGCCCTCGGTGTCGGCCGCGTTGTACTCCTTGTCGGCGCCGCTGTTGGTCTGCCAGGTCGCCTTGACGGCCGTCCAGTCGATCGGGGTGCCGTCGTTGTAGGTGGCCGCCGGGTTGAGGGTGAGGACGACCCGCTGGTTGCCGTCGACGACCTCGGACTTGACGTCGCTGAGGTAGTCCGGGTTGTACTGCACCTCGCCGGTGGGGGAGTAGGTGATGACGTCCGGGTTGTACCAGAACCAGACGCGCTTGGCGGTGAGCGTGGCGTTGGCGTTGAAGGGATTGCCCTGGTCGTCGATGGTGCCCGCGCTGGTGTAGGTGCCGCCCTCCTTGACGTTGTCGTAGGGCTGCGGGTTGTAGTCGACCTTCGCCGAGGCCGCGGTGGCGGAGCTGCCCTGGCCGGGGGCCTTGCCGGCGTCCGGTGCGCCGGGGCCGGCGGAGCTGCAGGCCGAGAGGGCGAGGGCGAGGGCCGCGGTGAGGGCGGCTGCGGGGACGGCGATTCTCGATCGCATGGCGGAGTGGGTCCTCATTCCTTTGTGCGGTGGGGTGTTCAGCGGGCGTGGCAGGCGTGGCGGTGGTCGGAGCCGGGCGCGGCCGGGCCCAGGGCGGGCCGTTGCGTACGGCAGCGCTCGCGCAGCCCGTCGTCGGTGAGTCGCCGGTACAGCGGGCAGCGGTCGACGAAGACGCAGCCCTGCGGCAGGTCGGTGGCGCTCGGCTGCTCGCCGTCGAGGACGATCCGTTCGCGGGTGCGTTCGCGCCGCGGGTCGGGTACGGGGATCGCCGAGAGCAGGGCCTCGGTGTACGGGTGCCGGGGGTCCGTGAAGAGGGCTTCGGTGCTGCCGCTCTCGACGACGTGTCCGAGGTACATGACGGCGATGCGGTCGGCGAAGTGCCGCATCACGGCAAGGTCGTGGGCGACGACCAGGTACGCCAGGCCGAGCTCGCGCTTGAGCCGGGTGAGCAGGTTGACCACGCCGGCCTGCACGGAGACGTCCAGGGCGGAGACCGGCTCGTCCAGGACCACGATCCGGGGCCGGGTGGCCAGGGCGCGGGCGATGCCGACGCGTTGGCGCTGCCCGCCGGAGAGGGCGGCGGGGAAGCGTTCCGTCACCGAGGCGTCGAGGCCGACCAGGCCCAGGAGTTCGGCCACCCGGGCCCGGACCGCGGGCCGGTCGACGCCGACCGCCTGCAGCGGTTCGGCGAGCAGCTGGAACACCGTGAGGCGGGGATCGAGGGAGCCCATCGGGTCCTGCATGACGATCTGCACCGCGCCGCGCAGCTCCCGCAGCCGGTCGGCGGGGAGGGGCCCGGCGACGTCCGTCCCGGCGACCTCGATCCGGCCGCGCTCCGGCGGCCTGAGCCGCAGGACCTCCAGGAGCGTGGTGGTCTTGCCGCTGCCGGACTCGCCGACCAGGCCCAGGGTTTCGCCGGCCCGGAGGTCGAACTCGACGTCGCTGACGGCGTGCAGCGTGCCGGTGCGGCGCTTGAGGAACGCGCCCTTGGTGACGGGGAAGGTCTTCGCCAGGCCGGAGACCCGCAGGACCACTTCGCCGGTGGTTCCGGTGTCGACGGTGCTGCCGGCCGGCGCCGGGAAGAGCGCGTCCGCCCGCAGCCGTCCGTCGGCGATCTCCTCGGCGCGCAGGCAGGCGACCTGCCCGTGCCCGGCGACGGGGACCGCCTCGGGTTCCGCCGTGCGGCAGCGGTCGAGCACGGCGGGGCACCGGTCCGCGAAGGGGCACCCGGTGGGCAGCGCCACCAGGGACGGGGGTTCGCCGCCGATCGGTACCAGCGGGCGGTCCTGCGGGGCGTCGGGGCGGGGGACGGCGCCCAGCAGCCCGATGGTGTACGGCATGGTGGGGCGCCGGAACAGCGCGTCGACGCCCGCCCGTTCGACGATCCGCCCGGCGTACATCACGGCGACCTCGTCGGCGTACCCGGCGACGACGCCGAGGTCGTGGGTGATCAGCACGACGCCCGCGCCGGTCTCCGCCTGGGCCGTCCGCAGCACGTCCAGGATCTGGGCCTGGACGGTCACGTCGAGGGCGGTGGTGGGCTCGTCGGCCACGATGACCGAGGGCGCGTTCGCCATGGCCAGGGCGATGACCACGCGCTGGCGCATCCCGCCGGAGAACTCGTGCGGGAACGACCGTGCGCGGCGCCGGGGTTCGGGGATGCCGACCAGGTCGAGGAGCTCCACCGCGCGCTCCCACGCGGCCTGCTTGGACAGGCTCTGGTGCACGCGCAGCGCGTCGGACAGCAGCCGGCCGACCGAGAAGATCGGGGTGAGCGCGGACAGCGGGTCCTGGAAGACCATGCCGATCTCCCGGCCGCGCACCCGGGACAGCCGGGTGTCGTCCAGGCCGACCAGGTCGCGGCCGCCGAGCAGCACCTCGCCGGACATCCGGGCGGTCGGCGGCAGCAGGCCCATCACGCCCATCGCGGTCGCGGACTTGCCCGAGCCGGACTCGCCGACGATGCCCAGCGTCCGGCCGGGCAGCACGTCGAAGCTGACCCCGCGCACCGCCTCGACCGGTCCGGCCTCGGACGGGAAGGTGATCCGCAGGTCCCGTACGGACAGCACGGGGGCCGGCCCGCCGCCGGGCGCCGGGCGCTCGGGGGCCGGTGCGAGGGTGATGCTCATCGTGCGCCTCCCGAGGCGGCCGATACCGAGGTGGGGTCGAGCGCGTCGCGCAGCCCGTCGCCGACGAGCGTCATCGACACCGTGAGCAGGACGACGAGGCCGGCGGGGAACACGAACAGCCAGGGGGCGCTGGTGATGGTGCCGGAGCCGTCCGCGAGCATCGTCCCCAGCGACACGTCGGGGGTCTGCACGCCGAAGCCGAGGAACGACAGGGCCGTCTCGCTGAGCACGGTGGCGACGACGCCGAGGGTCAGGTTGACCACCAGCAGGGACCCGAGGTTGGGGATGATGTGCCGCACCACGATCCGCCACGGCCGCACGCCCATGAACTCGGCGGCCAGCACGTAGTCGCGCTCGCGCAGCGAGGTGGACAGCGACCAGACGACGCGGGCGGTGGTCATCCAGCCGAAGACGGTGAGCACGACGATCAGCACCCGCCAGTCGCCGGCGAGGCGGTGCGAGACCAGGGCGAGGATCAGGAACGACGGGACCACCAGCAGGAAGTGGATGACCGCGAGGGTCAGCTTCTCCACCCGGCCGCCCAGGTACGCGGCTCCCGCGCCGATCAGCGCGGCCAGCACGATGGTCAGCGCCGACACGCTGACCGCGATCACCAGCGAGCGCTGCAGACCGTGCACGGCCTGGGCGTAGACGTCGTTGCCGCCCTGGTTGGTGCCGAAGTAGTGGGCTGCGCCCGGGGGTTGGGTGAGCGCGGTGAAGTCCGCGTCGGTGGGCGCGTACGGCGAGAACAGGCCGCCGAAGGCGCTGAACAGGACCAGGAGGGCGAACAGCGCCACGCCGAGCAGGGCGCCGCGGTTGCGGGCGAAGCGGCGCAGGTACAGCCGGCCGCTGCCCGCGGCGGGCCGCGCCGCGGACGGGATCACGGATGTCGTCATGTCAGTTCACCCGCACCCGTGGGTCGAGGACGACGACGGCGATGTCCGCGAGGACGGCGCCGATGGCGGTCATGGCCGCGCCGAACGCCGCGACCGCGACGGCGCCGTGCACGTCGTTCTTGGCGATGGTCTGGGTGAAGTACTGGCCCATGCCGTTCCAGCCGAAGACGGTCTCGGTGACGACCGCGCCGGTGAACACGGCGGGGATGCCGAAGGCCAGGGAGGTGGCGGTGGGGATCAGCGAGGCGCGCAGCGCGTGGCGGCGGATCGCCTGGGCGCGGGTCAGCCCGGTGGCGCGCGCGGTGCGCACGTAGTCCGAGTCGATGGCGTCGAGCAGCAGGGTGCGCTGGGTCAGGTGGTAGCCCACGTAGCCCAGCAGGGTCAGGCTCAGCGTCGGCAGGATGAGGTGCTGCAGCCGGTCGGCCAGGGTGGGCAGCAGGCCCTCGACGGTCGGGGACTTCTCCCCGGCGACGTACAGGAAGCGCAGCCCGAGGCTCTGGTTGAGCCAGATCCCGACGAGGACCACGCCCAGCGCGGCGACGGCCGTGGGGACGTTGAACAGGAAGACCGAGACCAGCTGGGTGAACCGGTCCCACCAGCCGTACTGCCGGGACGCGGTGGACACGCTCAGCGCGACACCGAGGAGCACCGACAACAGCGTGGCGGCGGTGACCAGTTGGCCGCTGACCAGGACGCGGAAGCCGATCTCGTCGTTCACCGGGGCCCCGACCGGGGACTTGCCCCAGTCGAAGTGCAGCACCACGTCGCGGAGCCAGTGCCACCACCGGTCCACCAGCGGCACCCGCGGGTCCAGGTTGTACGGCGCCAGGGCCCGGTCGATCTCCGCCTCGGTGCGGATCGGGCGCGTGCCCAGGTAGTTGGACCTCGGGTCGAGGAACCAGGAGGCGAGGACGTACGTGGCGTTGGTGGCGACCACGATCATGGCCAGCCAGCCGACCGCCTTGCGCATCACGTGGCGGAGCACGGCCCCGCCTTCCCGCGCGCCGGTACGGCGGTCGCGGTACGCGGTGCGGCGCTCGGGGCCGTACCGGGCGCGGTGCGGGGGGCGGGTGGCGGTGGGCCGGTTCTGCGCATGCTCGACGTGGCTTTCTGCGGGATGGAAACGCGCGGCCGATCCCTCGGAATCGGAGGTGATCGCGGCCTGGTGTCGAGACATTCTGTGATCATGATCGGCGGCGAGGGAAGCATTCGCAGGCGCTTGTCATGCAATTGCAAAGCCTGCGTCACGGGCGTCCACAGTGTGCGCCGCTACGCCGGGAGCGCGCCGGGCGGTCCCCCCTCCCGGCGCGCTCCGCGTGACCTCGCGCCGGTCATCGTCCTCCGCCGGTCAGCAGGACGGCCTTGCCGCGGATCCGGCGCTCCCGCAGGTCGACCAGGGTCTCGGCGGTCCGCGCCCAGTCCTCGGTGCGGCCGATCTCCGGGTGCAGCCGGTCCTGCTCCACCAGGCTCACCAGTGCCGCGAGGTCGTCGCCGTACGGGGCTCCGGCGTAGTGGAAGTGCTGGATCGTCACGCGCTCGGGCCCGTTGAGCAGGTCGAAGAAGTCGAGGGTCGCGGGGGTGCGGCTCGCCTGGCCGAACCAGACGAGCAGGCCGCCCGGGCGCACCTTCGACAGGGCGACGGGCAGGTTCGGCCCGCCGGTGGACTCCAGCACGACGTCGAACGGCCCCTGGGCGGCCGCGACGTCGTGGACCACCCGGGCGCCCAGGGCCGCGAGCCGCGCGCCGCGCGCCGGCGTGGCCGTCACCGCGGTCAGCTCCGCGCCGGCCCCCACGGCCAGCTCGGTGACGTAGTGGCCGACGCCGCCCGAGGCGCCGGTCAGCAGCACCCGCCGGCCGGTCAGCGAGCCGGCCGTGCGCAGCAGCCGCAGGGCGGTGATCCCGGCCAGCGGCAGGGCCGCCGCCCGTACGCTGTCGACGCCGTCCGGGAGCACCGCGAGCGAGTGCGTGGGCACGGCGGCGTACTCGGCCCAGCCGCCCTGCGGCGGGTGCCCGACGACCCGGGTGCCGACGCCGGGGCCGGAGCCGTCCGCCGCCGCCTGGACGACCAGCCCGGCGATGTCCTTGCCCGGCAGCCACTGCGGCCGGGGGCGTTCGAGGAGGAAGGTCTCGCCCCGGTTGGGGGCGAACGCCTCGACCTTGATCAGGGCCTCGTCGGGCTCCGGGACGGGCTGGGAGGCGTCGGCGAAGGCGACGGGACGGGTGGGCTCCGCGGTGGGAATCAGTCTCTGCATGGGGACCATGCAACCGCCGCGGCCGCCCGGCGATCCAACAACGAACGAGCGAGGCCGACAGCCGTCGGTTGTCGCCTACGCTGGGGGCCATGGATCTCGACGTGGCGCAGGTGCGGGCCTTCGTGCGCACCGCCGAGGAACTGCACTTCGGCCGGGCGGCCGCCGCGCTCGGCATCTCGCAGCAGGCGCTGTCCAAGCGGATCGCGCGGCTGGAGTCCCTGCTCGGCGCCGAGCTCCTGCACCGCGGCGGCAACGGGGTGCGCCTCACCGAGGCCGGGCGGCGTTTCCTGCCGCCCGCCCGGCAGGCCGTGGCCGCCGCCGACGCCGCGGTCGCGGCGGTGTCCGGGACGGACCGTCCGCTGCGCGTGGACGTCTGGGGGCACCTCTACGCGCCGCTGCGCACCCTGGCCCAAGTCGCCGGACGGGCCGGGGAACTGGCCCTGGGGCACGGGCGCGACCTGCCCTCGGCGACGGCCGCGCTGCTGCACGGCGACATCGACGCGGCCTTCGGCCGGGTCCACCCGCCGCTGCCCGCCGGGCTCGCCCACCGCCTCGTCCGGCTCGAACCGGTGGACGCCGTGCTGAGCACCGACCACCCGCTCGCGGCCGAACCGGCCCTGCGGCCGGACCAGTTGAGCGACAGCACGCTCCTGGCGCCCGGCGCGCTGGACCGGCTCGACTTCCTGCGGCGGTTCGCCGACCGGTTCGGCGTCCGGCGCACGGCCACCGGCGTCAACCTGGGCCTCGCCCACTTCCTGGCCGAAGTGGCGGGCGAGCCAAGGGCGTTCGCGCTGGTGCCCGCCGACGTGCCGCTGCCGGACGTGCCGGGGCTGCGCTCCGTCCCGCTGGTCGACCCCACGCCGCTGTACGCCTGGTCGCTGCTGTGGTGCACCGGGAACGGGCACCCGGGGCTGAACGACCTCGCCGCCGCCTGCGCCGAGGAGGCCGGGCGCAGCCGCTGGCTGGAGTACGACCCCACCCGCGACTGGCTGCCCGAACCGCCCGCACTCCCGGCCGGACTCCCACCCGGACTCCCGCCCGCACACCGGGCCGACCGCCGGTAGGCCGTTGCCGGTAGGGCGGCCCGACCGGCGCCGGCTCACACCGCCGGGGCCGCGCCCTCCTCCAGCCCGCCGTCGGCCAGCCGGAGCCAGCGGTTCACCCCGATCTCGGCGAGGAAGCGCTCGTCGTGGCTGACCACCAGGAACGCGCCCCGGTAGGAGTTCAGCGCGCTCTCCAACTGGCCCGCGCTGACCAGGTCGAGGTTGTTGGTCGGCTCGTCGAGCAGCAGCAGCTGCGGCGCCGGTTCCGCGCACAGCACGCAGGCCAGGGTGGCGCGCAGCCGCTCCCCGCCGGACAGCACCCCGACCGGCAGGTGGGCGCGGGCGCCGCGGAACAGGAAGCGGGCGAGCAGGTTCATCCGCTCCGCCTCGGGCCGCTCGGGGGCGAAGGCGGCGAAGTTCTCCGCCACGGTGCGGTCGAGGTCCAGCAGGTCCAGGCGCTGGGAGAGGTACGCGATCCGACCGTCGCTGCGCCTGATCTCCCCGCCGTCCGGGGCGAGTTCGCCGGTGACCAGGCACAGCAGGGTGCTCTTCCCGGCGCCGTTGGGCCCGGTCAGCGCGATCCGCTCGGGGCCGCGGATGCTCAGGTCGACGCCGTGGTCGGCGAACACCGGCCGGCCGGCGTGGCGCACCTGCAGCCCCTCGCCGAGGAAGAGGTTGCGTCCGGCGGGCACCTGGGTGTCGGGCAGGTCCAGGGCGAGGCGCTGCTCCTCGCGCAGGGCTCGTCCGGCCTCGTCGAGCCGGGCCCTCGCCTCGCTGACCCGGGCCGCGTGCGTCTGCCCGGCCCGGCCGGCGGACTCCTGGGCGCCGCGCTTCATGGTTCCGGCGAAGATGCGGGGCAGGCCGGCGTTCTTGAGGTTGCGGGCGGCGTTGCTCTGGCGGCGCTCGGCGCGTTCGCGGGCCTGCTGCATCTCCCGCTTCTCGCGCTTGAGTTCCTGCTCGGCGTTGCGGACGTTCTTCTCGGCGACCTCCTGCTCGGCCCGGACGGCCTCCTGGTAGGCGGTGAAGTTGCCGCCGTGGAAGCGCAGTTCGCCGGCGTCGAGTTCGGCGATGGACTGCATGCGGTCCAGCAGCGCGCGGTCGTGGCTGACCAGCAGCAGGCAGCCGGTGAAGTCCGTCAGCACGTCGTAGAGCTGGTGCCGGGCGCGCGCGTCGAGGTTGTTGGTCGGCTCGTCGAGCAGCAACACGTCGGGGCGCTTGAGGAGTTGGGCGGCGAGGCCGAGGGAGACGATCTGGCCGCCGCTGAGCGTGCTCAGGCTGCGGTCCAGGGTCAGGCCGGTCAGGCCGAGCCGGTCGAGCTGGGCGCGGGTGCGCTCCTCGATGTCCCAGTCGTCGCCGATGGTGGTGAAGTGCCGCTCGTCGACGTCCCCGGATTCCACGGCGTCGATGGCGCGGATGATCCCGGCGACGTCGAGCACCTCGGCGACGGTGAGGTCGGCGCTCAGCGGCAGGCTCTGGCGCAGGTGCCCGAGCCTGCCGGTGACCGTCACCGAGCCGGTGGCGGGCCGGAGTTCGCCGGCGATCAGCTTGAGCAGGGTGCTCTTGCCGGAGCCGTTGGGGGCGACCAGGCCGGTGCGGCCGGCGGGAACGGTGAAGGACAGGTCGTGGAAGACCGGGGTGTCGTCGGGCCAGGCGAAGGAGACGTTCGAGCAGACGACGGCAGCGTCGGACATGGAGATGACCTCGAAGGAGAGCGAGGGCAGGAAGGCGGGCCTCTGCCCTGGGCGGGGACGGGAAAAGGGGTACGACGAAACGGACCACCTCGGCGGCGCTGCTGGAGCACCGGCCGGTGGCCGTCAGATCCGGATCTCACCCGGAGATGTCGTCGTCACCCGCCACGTCTGCCACTCCTCGATCACACGACTACAGGTCCCCTCGACTGTAGCAGCCCTCGCGCGCCGCTTCCGAAGCCGTGCGATCCGATGATCGACGTACAGTCAAATGACTGATGCGGAAGGAAGGTTCGGGACGAACGATGGAGGCCGGTCCCGCAACACCCTCACACGATTGGAAGGTGGTTCACATGTTCACTCCCAAGGCGGTGCTCCGCAGTTCGGCCGTCACGGCCGCCGTGGCCGCGGCCGTGCTGGGCCTCGGCGCCGGAGGGGCGCAGGCCGCCGGCTGGCCTCCGCTGCAGCCGGGCGCCTACCTCTACACGGGCACCGGCGGGAGCGGCGCGGTGACCACGGTCGACCTCAACGACTTCGGTACCTGCCACGCCCTGTCGACGCCCGCCCGGTCGGTCCAGGTCGCCAACGGCTCCGCCTCCGTGCAGCTCTACCCCGGCGCGGGCTGCACCGGCAGCTACTCGTGGCTCAGCGGCTCGCTCGCCCAGTCCAACCTGCCCTTCCCGGCCCAGAGCTACCGGGTCGTCCCGGCCTGACGCCACCCCCGACCGGGGGACACGGCCCGCGACGCGGACCCGCCGACCACCGGCGGGTCCGCGTCGCGGGCCGGTCGCACGACGCCGATGCGGACGGGGTGTTCGGGGTGTCCCGGTGGAGGAACACGTCCGGGCGCCCCCGGAGCGGGACTTCGCGTCCGGGGGCGCCGGAGGGGCGGACGGTCAGATGACCGTCTCGGCCTCCTGGTAGCGCTCCTGCGGGACGGTCTTCAGCTCGGCGACCGCCTCGGCCAGCGGGACCAGGTTGATGTTGGTGCCCTGCAGCGCGGTGATGTGCCCGAAGGCGCCCTTGTGGACGGCCTCGACGGCGTGCCAGCCGAAGCGGGTGGCGAGCACCCGGTCGTAGGCGGTCGGGGTGCCGCCGCGCTGGGTGTGGCCGAGGATCACCGGGCGGGCCTCCTTGCCGAGGCGGTGCTCCAGCTCGCGGGAGAGCTGGGTGGCGATGCCGGTGAACCGCTCGTGGCCGTAGATGTCCTTGCTGCCCTCCTCCCAGTGCATGGTGCCGGGCTCGGGCTTGGCGCCTTCGGCGCAGACCACGATCGCGAACTTCTTCTGCCGGTCGAAGCGCTCGCGCACGACGTCGGTCAGCTTGTCGATGTGGAAGGGGCGCTCCGGGACGACGATGGCGTGCGCGCCGGCCGCCATGCCGGCGTTGAGCGCGATCCAGCCGGTGTGCCGGCCCATGACCTCGACGACCATGACCCGCTGGTGGGACTCGGCGGTGGTCTTCAGCCGGTCCAGTGCCTCGGTGGCGACCGAGACGGCGGTGTCGAAGCCGAAGGTGACGTCGGTGGCGGCGATGTCGTTGTCGATGGTCTTCGGGACGCCGACGACGGGGAGCCCGGCGTCGCTCATCAGCTTGGCGGCCTTCAGGGTGCCCTCGCCGCCGATCGGGATGACGGCGTCGATGCCGAGGTCGGAGCAGTACTTCTTGGCCCGCTCGACCCCGTCCCGCAGGTGGCTGGGCTGCACCCGGGAGGACCCGAGGACGGTGCCGCCCTGGGCGAGGATGCCGCTCACCGAGTCGAGGGTCAGCGGGCGGTGGACGCCCTCCAGGAGACCTCGCCAGCCGTCCTGGAACCCGATGATCTCGTCGCCGTGGTCGACCACCCCCCGGTGCACCACGGAACGGATCACGGCGTTCAGTCCGGGGCAGTCACCGCCGCTGGTCAGCACTCCGATACGCATTAGCTTTGCAACTCCCGAGCAACCGAGGAACGGCCGGACTACAGGCTGGAACGACGAGCCGCCACCGTGGCGGGGCGCTCCCGCACCGCAGTGGCGGGGAGGTGGCCGCGAGGTGGAGGACCGGCCGAATCCGGACGGAACGCCCGAAAACGGCCGCGAAGTCGAGCATACGGCCCCTGGTCCGGCCGGGCAGGAGCCGACGCGGGAGCGGCGCCGTCGGCGCCCCCGCGTGGAAGTGCAGCCTGCTGCCGAGGAGGGTGTGCAGTAGGCAGCCCCATTGTCGTACGTCCGGGGCCGCCCGCGGGCCGGTTGCCCGCATTGCGGGCAACCGGTCGGGGCGTCGCGGAGTACTACGCGGGGCGCGTCGTGGCCGCGATGCGCTCGGCGCGCAGCGCGTCGTACCAGGTGGTGTCGGCCGGCGGCAGGGCGTTGACGTCCAGCGCCAGCTTGATCAGCATGTCGGCCACGGCGGGGTTGCGGGCCAGCACCGGGCCGTGCAGGTAGGTGCCGAAGACGGTGTCCCGCCAGGCGCCCTCGGTGCCGTCGCCGGTGCCGTTGCCCCGGCCGACGCCGACCGTGGCGAACGGGCGGACGCCCTGGCCGAGCTGGGTGACGCCCTGGTGGTTCTCGAAACCGGTCAGCTGCGGCAGGCCGAGCTGCGGGTCGACGTCGGCCAGCACGTCGCCGACGCAGCGGGCGCCCTCGCCGCGCCGGGTCCAGACGTCGAGCAGGCCCAGGCCCGGCTCGCGCTCGCCGAGGTCGTTGATGAACTCGTGGCCCATGATCTGGAAGCCGGCGCAGACGCCGAAGATGATCGCGCCGTTCTCGGCGGCCCGGACCAGGCCGCTGTCGGCGCGCAGCCGCTCGGCGGCCAGCCGCTGCGGGCGGTCCTCGCCGCCGCCGATCAGGTAGATGTCCCCGCTGGTGGGGATCGCCTGGTCGGAGCGGACGTCGATCCGGGTCACGTTGAGGTGGCGCTGGCGGGCCCGGCGCTCCACGACCAGGGCGTTGCCGCGGTCGCCGTAGGTGCTGAGCAGGTCGGGGTAGACCCAGACCACGCGCAGGCTGCTCTCACTCATCCTCGAAGGCCTTCCATCACGAAAAGTTGGGCGTTCGGGCGCGGCATCAGCCGGCCACGACCTTCCGCAGCTGCTGGAAGGCGGTGTAGTTGGCGATGGCCTCGATCCGGCCGGGCGGGGCCATCCGGACGGCCTGCTCCAGCGAGTCCACGACGTGGAACTGCAGCCCGGCGACCTCCAGGCGCACGGCCAGGTCGAGCTTGCGCTGGCCCATCACGAACACCGGGTGCCCGGCGAGGCGCTCGTAGTCGACGTCCCACAGCCAGGAGGTGTCGGTGCCGTCGGCGTCGAGCGCGTTGACGGACAGGATGACCGGGGCCGGCGGGCCGTCGATCAGCGAGAACGTCTCCAGCCAGCCGGCCGGGTTCTTGGCCAGCAGCAGCCGGATGTCCCGGCCCTGGTACTGGACGACGTCGTAGCGGCCGGCCACGGCGGCCACCGACTGCATCCGCTCCAGCGCGACCTGCGGGGCGACGCCGAAGACGGCGGCGACGGCGGCCGAGGTGGTGGCGTTGGCCAGGTTGGCCCGGCCGGGCAGCTGCAGCTGGATCGGCCAGGCGCCGCGCTGCGGGTCGATCACGTGGGTGCCCTGGAGCGCCCAGTGCGGGTTGGGGCGCCGGAAGCCGCAGTCCTGGCAGAACCAGTCGTCGCCGGGGCGCTGCATCACGCCGCCGCAGGCGGGGCAGGACCAGGCGTCCTCCTTCCAGGCCTGTCCGGCGGCCACCCAGACCACCTTCTTGCAGGAGGAGGCGGCCCAGGTCACCAGCGGGTCGTCGGCGTTGGCGATGACCACGGCCTCGGTGTCCTGCAGGCCCTCGCGCCACTTCTCGGCCATCATCCGGGTCTCGGCGGCGCGGTCGAGCTGGTCGCGGGAGAGGTTGAGCAGGGCGATCGCCTTGGGGCGGGTGTCGCGGGCGACCGTCGCCAGGTACTTCTCGTCGACCTCGATGACGCCGAAGCGGGCGTCGGTGCCGCCCGCCAGGGCGGAGGTGATGCCGGCCGGCATGTTGGCGCCGAGGGCGTTGGAGACCACCGGGCCGGCGGCGCGCAGCGCCTCGGCGATCAGGCGGGTGGTGGTGGTCTTGCCGTTGGTCGCGCTGACCAGGACGACGTCCAGGTGGTCGGCGAGGGTGGCGAGCAGGTCGGGGTCGAGCTTGAGGGCGACCTTGCCGCCGATCACCGAGCCGCTTCCGCGCCCGGCCTTGCGGGACACCGCGGCGGCGACCCGCCCGGCCGTGACCGCGATCTTCGCGCGGGCCGGCAGCGAGGCGTCGCGTGCGCCTGTGGGCTCCGATTCGGTGCCTGCCATGCTCAGTGGTTCCTCCTTGCTGCGGCACCGCCCGGGGCCGGACAACGGGCCGGCGGGCGGCGGGGACGGGATCAGCCTACCGACTCCGTCGCCCGGCTCCACGATCCGGACCCCACGCCGCCTGCTGCGACGCGGTCGGCGGGGCTGCTGACGGGCCGTCGAGGAGGGCGGTGTACGGACGGGCCGGTCACGGTCGAGGACGCCGTGGGGCCGCCCGGGGTTCCCGCTCGCGCCGGGTCGGCGCGCCCGCCGGCGCCGCGGGAGGGCGCCGGGCGGCGACGGGACGACGGTACGATCAGCGGCCGGTCCGACCGGCGGGGGCGGCCGGCTCCTCCTCCGCCGCCAGCGTGGCGGTGATCACCAGGGTGCCGCCGTCCGCGCGGATGTCCAGCGGCGCGGCGAGCCGGCGCATCGCGGCGATCAGCCCGGCGTTGCCCGCGTGCGTGACGGCGTAGACCGTGCCGATCCCGGCGGCCAGGGCCGTCGCGGCGAGCCGGCGCAGCAGCAGCGTCCCCAGCCCGTGCCGCTGCCAGGCGTCCTCGACCAGGACGGCCAGTTCGGCCTCGCCGTCGTCCCACATCAGGTGCCCGAGCGCGACGATCCGCCCGTCCGGGGCCGTCACGGCGAGGCTGCGGCCGTGCCGGGCGTCCAGCAGGTGGTCCAGGTAGCGGCCGGCGTCGCGGACCGGGCCGTGGTAGCGCAGCCGCAGCGAGGCGGGGGAGCAGCGCTCGTGCATCGCCAGCGCGGCCGTCCGGTCGCCGGGACCGGCCGGGCGGACCAGGAGCTCGGTCCCATCCGCCAGGGACAACCGGGACGGGCCCGGCGGCGACGGCAGGGACGGCAGGGACGGCAGGGGCGCCGGTGACGGCAGTGACCGCAGCGGGGGCAGCGCCGCCGGTGCCGGCGCCGGGTGCCGGTCGACCGGCGGGTGCGGGCGGGCGAGGCGGAACGGGCCGCCGGTGAGCGCGGGCAGCCGGGCGGCCCGGCCCTCGGGCGACGCACACCTGCGGTCGGACCTGCGGAAGGGCCGGTGCCAGAACCGTTCGAGGCGAGTGCGTGATGCCGTCATGCCGCTGACGCTACCGAGACCGCGCTTCCGCCCGGTTACGTGATCGTGAACGCACGAATGCCTGGGCCCCTGAGACGCCTGGGACTCCTGGGGCGTGTGGGGGCGCGACCGGAAGCGCGCCGAGGCCGGGCGGGCCCGGCGGCATGATCGGGAACGCGCCAAGGCTCGGGACAAACCGGCCAGAGGTTCAGACCTGCATCCCTTGTGACTGGGACAACGGGCGGGCGACGGTGGAGCCTGATCGCGGCGTGCCCCAATCGGAGCGCCTTGTCAACTCTCCGTCCAGCAAAGGTTTTCCCATGTTGTTCACCCCGTCCACCCCTCGTACCGACACCCCTGCCGTCCCGCACGCCCGCCGGGCACCGGCCGGCAGCGCGCTCACCGATCTGCTCGACCGTCAGGTCCGCGTCCGGTCCGCCTCCCCGGCCGTGGTCGGGGACGGGCGCGAGCTGTCCTACCTGGAGCTGTCCGACGAGGCCCGCCGGCTCGCCGCGCGGCTGCGCGAACTGGGCGCCGGGCCGGACGGCTGCGTCGGCCTCTTCGCCGAGCCGTCGACGGACCTGGTCGCCGGGGCCTGGGGCATCCTGTACGCCGGGGCCGGCTACCTGCCGCTGGCGCCCGAGTACCCCGAGGACCGGCTGCGCTTCATGCTGGAGGACAGCGGCACCCGCGTCGTCCTCACCCAGGAGCACCTGCGGGAGCGGCTGACCGCGCTGGCCCCGCGCGGCACCGCGGTCCTCACCGTCGAGGAGGCGCGGGCCGGCCGGGCCCGGGTCGAGGGCGAGGGCCCGCAGCCGGAGGAACTGGCCTACGTGATCTACACCTCGGGCAGCACCGGCCGCCCGAAGGGCGTCATGATCGAGCACCGCTCGGTGGTCTCCCAGCTGCGCTGGCTGCTCGGCGCCGGCCACCTCGACCCCGAGGCGACCGTGCTGCAGAAGACCCCGATGAGCTTCGACGCCGCCCAGTGGGAGATCCTGGCCCCGGCCGTCGGCGCCCGCGTGGTGGCCGGCGCGCCCGGCCTGCACCGGGACCCGGAGGCCCTGGTGGCCGCCGTCCAGCGGCACGGCGTGACCACGCTGCAGTGCGTGCCGACCCTGCTGCGGGCCCTGCTGGACACCGAGGGCTTCACCGAGTGCACCGGCCTGACCAGGGTGTTCGCCGGCGGCGAGGCGCTGTCCCGGCGGCTCGCCCACGACCTGGGCCGCGCGCTGCCCGGCGCCGCGCTGGTCAACCTGTACGGCCCGACCGAGTGCACCATCAACGCCACCGCGCAGCTCGTCGACCAGGCCGACCTCGGCGACGGCAGCGGCTCGGTGCCGATCGGGCGCCCGGTGGACAACACCCAGTGCTACATCCTGGACGAGAAGCTGGCGCCGGTCGGCCTCGGCAGCGTCGGCGAGCTCTTCATCGGCGGCGTCCAGCTGGCCCGCGGCTACCTCAACCGGCCCGAGCTGACCGCCCAGCGCTTCGTGCCCTCCCCGTTCGCGCCCGCCGAGCGGCTGTACAGCACCGGCGACCTCGCGCAGTGGAACCCGGACGGCACCCTCCAGTTCGCCGGGCGGGTCGACAACCAGGTCAAGCTGCGCGGCCACCGGGTCGAACTGGACGAGATCGCCCGCGCGATCGAGGAGCACACCTGGGTGCGCCGCTCCGCCGCCGTCGTCACCGCCGACGAGCGCACCGGGCACCAGAACCTGGTCGCCTGCGTCGAGCTCAACCCCCGCGAGGCCGCCCTGATGGACCAGGGCGTGCACGGCGGCCACCACCAGTCCAAGGCCAGCCGGCTGCAGGTCCGCGCCCAGCTCTCCGACCCGGGCCTGCGCGACCCCGCCCGGCTCGCCGGGCGCGAGCGGATCGACCTGCCCGGCCGCCGGGAGACCGAGAACCAGCGCCGCGCGGTCTTCGCCCGCAAGACCTACCGCTTCTACGAGGGCGGCCCGGTCACCCGGGACGACCTGCTCGCGCTGCTCGCCCCCCGCCCGGCCGGCGCCTTCGGCCGCGACCTCGCCCTGCTGAGCCTGCCCGAACTCGGCCGCATCCTGCGGTGGTTCGGCCAGTTCCACAGCACCGAGCGGCTGCTGCCCAAGTACGCCTACGCCTCGCCCGGCGCGCTGTACGCGACCCAGCTGTACCTGGAGACCGGCGGCCTGGACGGGCTCGCGGCCGGCGTGTACTACTACCACCCGGTCGACCACGCCCTGATCCGCACCGCGGACGCGCCGACCCGCCCGCAGCCGTACCTGACCCTGCACTTCGCCGGGAAGACCGCCGCCATCGAGCCGGTCTACAAGAACAACATCCGCGAGGTGCTGGAGTTCGAGACCGGCCACATGCTCGGCGTCTTCGAGGAGGTGCTGCCCGAGTACGGGCTGGCCGTGCGGCCGCTCGGCCTCGACCCGGCCGCCCGGGAGCGCCTGGACGTCGCCGAGGAGGACCACTACCTGGGCGCCTTCGAGATCGGCCGCGGCGGCGGCGAGCGGCGCGGCATACCCGTCGAGCTGTACCTGCAGGCCCACGAGGGCCGGATCGACGGCCTGCCGGGCGGCTTCTACCGGTACGCGGACGGCGAGTTGACACACCTCGCGGACGAGGTCGTCGAAGCCCGGCACGTGATCGCGATCAACCAGGCGGTGTACGCCCGGGCCTCCTTCGGCGTCACCGCGGTCGGCCGGGCCGGCGCGGGCGAGGAGTGGCTGGAGTACATCGCGCTCGGCACCCAGGCGCACCGCCTCCAGCGCAACGGCCTGGGCCTGGGCTTCATGTCCTCCGGCTACAGCTCCAAGACCGGCCACCCGCTGCCCGCCGCGCGCCGCGTCGACGCGATCCTGGAGTCGGCCGGCCTGGCCGCCGGCCCCTCGTACTTCTTCCTCGGCGGGAAGGTCAGCGAGGACCAGATCCGCGGCGAGGACATGCGCGAGGACGCCGTCCACATGAAGGGCCCGGCCGAGATCATCAAGGACGAACTGGCCACCCTGCTGCCGGACTACATGCTGCCCAACCGGGTGCTGGTCCTCGACGCGCTGCCGCTGACCGCCAACGGCAAGGTCGACCTCAGGACGCTCGCCGCCTCCGACACGGTGCGCACCGCCGACGTGCGCGGCGAGTACGTCGCCCCGAGCAGCGAGGTGGAGCGCCGGCTGGCCGGGTTCTGGGGGCGGGCGCTGAACTACGAGGATGCCTCGCTCACCGACGAGTTCTTCTCGGTCGGCGGCAACTCGCTGATCGCCGTCGCCCTGGTCAACCGGATCAACCGCGAGCTCGGCACCACGCTGCCGCTCCAGGTGCTGTTCGAGTGCCCGCGGCTGGGCGAACTGGCCGCCCGGGTCGAGCGGGACCTGAACGGCGCCGCGGGCACCGTCTCCCGGCTCGTCCCGCTCAACCCGGACCAGCGGGGGCCGGGCGACACCAGGAGTCCGGTGTTCTGCTGGCCGGGGCTCGGCGGCTACCCGATGAACCTGCGGGTGCTCGGCCGCGAGGCCGGCGCGGGCCGCGCCTTCTACGGCGTCCAGTCGCACGGCATCAACGCCGGCGAGACCCCGTACGCCACCATCCGCGAGATGGCCGCCGCCGACATCGCCGAACTGCGGCGGGTGCAGCCCGAGGGCCCGTACACGCTGTGGGGCTACTCCTTCGGCGCCCGGGTCGCCTTCGAAGCGGCCTGGCAGCTGGAGCAGGCCGGCCAGCGGGTGGAGAACCTGCTGCTGATCTGCCCGGGCAACCCGAAGGTCCGCGCCCGCGAGGGCGAGCGGTGGGGCCGGGAGTCCTCGTACGCCAACCCGGCGTACCTGTCCATCCTGTTCTCGGTGTTCGCCGGCACGATCAGCGGCCCCGACCGGGAGCGCTGCCTGGCCGAGGCGGCGGACGAGGACGGCTTCGTCCGGTTCGTCCACCGGATGCTGCCGGAACTGGACGAGGAACTGATCCGGCGGATCACCCGGATCGTCGGCGAGACCTACGAGTTCGACTACAGCTTCCGCGAGCTCGCCGAGCGGCGGCTGGACGCGCCGGTCACCGTCTTCAAGGCCGCCGGCGACGACTACTCCTTCATCGAGGGCAGCAGCGGCTACAGCGCCGCCCCGCCCACCGTGGTCGAACTCGCCGGCGACCACTACGCGGTGCTGAAGGAGCACGGCGTGCTCGAACTCGCCGCCGCGATCGGCGCCGTGGAACGCGAGGCCGCCGGGCGCTGACCCGACACGCCCTCGGACGGCGCAGCGTCCGCACACGAGGGAGCCCCTTCGGATAGGGATGGCTCGGCTCACCGCCGATCCGACTCTCCGAAGGGGCTCCCCGATGACCGCTCTGAAGTCCGCGCTGACCACCGCCTGCTGCGCCCTGCTGCTGGCAGCGCCGCTCGCCCTCGCCCAGCCGGCCGCCGCCGACAGCAACAACCACGGGCCGAAGAACGCCCAGGAGGCCGCCGCCTGCCGGACGGTGGTCGGCACGCTGCTCGGCGGCTTCGGCTCGATGCTCGCCAACTCGGCGTGCGTCGTGCAGCCGTCGAACGGCGGCTGAGCAGGGCCTCGGAAAAGGGGTGGACGGGTCGTCGGCGAACTGACGTACCCTGAGCGCCGCCGTTCGTGCACGCGTTCGGCCCCGTTCGCCCCTTTTCCCGCCGGCCCGCTGGATGGACTGACGACATGACCGAGACCGACCGCACCGACCCGGGCGAGCAGCCGACCGGCCTGCAGGCGATCTGGGCGAACACCACCCGGCCCGTGGCGCCGCTGCCCTGGTACCGCCGGGTGTCGCGGAAGGTGATCGCGGCGGTCGTGGTGGTCGTGGGCCTGTTCACCGCCCTGACCGTGGCCGCCGTCACCGGGGCGGGCGCACCGCCGGCGCACCGGATCGCGCTGGCGGACCGGATCGGCGACCAGGTGCGGATGCCGGACGACAAGTGGGTCACCGCCGCCCGGAGCGACTTCCGGCCGGGGCTGACCGCGCTGAGCCCGTACCGGCAGCTGGAGGTGGTCGGCTACGGGACCGGCGGGTCGGGCGGGAGCACACTCCTGTTCGTCGGACTGACCGGGAGCTTCCCGGACGCCCGGATGGAGCTGGACAAGTACTTCGGCCACCCGACCGCGCCCGGCGTGTCGGGCGGGAACGTGACGGACCGCCAGGACTACCCGACCGGCTCGCTCGGTGGCGTGCTCCAGTGCGCGACGGTCCCCACCGACACCGGTTCCAGGACGGCGATCTGCGTGTGGGCGGACGGGACCACGGTCGGCTTCGTCGACGACCTGACGGGTGCGGTCCGGCCGCAGGACCTGGCCGAGCGCGCGCTGGAGATCCGCACCGCCGTCGAGGTCGAGGCCTGACGCCGGACCGCGTCAGGCGATCCGGGTGGGGGAGTCCGCCAGGGTGTGGCCGGTGGCGGTGAGGAGGCCGGCCAGGGCGCCGGGGGAGAGCGAGCGGGGGGTGCGCAGGAAGAGCTCCCCGGTGCCGGGGTGCAGCGACAGCAGGGTGATCTCGTGGTCGGCCAGGGCCGCGTGGGTGTGGGCGAGGGGCGCGGCGCGCACCCGCCAGAGCGTGGTCGGCGGCGGGGCGTGCGGCGACCACCAGGTGTGCAGCAGGGCGACGGCCACCAGGGCGACCGCCGAGGCGGCGAGGACCGCCGGGCCGTCCGGGCCCCGGGCGACGATCTTCGCCACCAGGTCGGCCGCGGTCACCGAGAGGAAGACGGCGGCGAGTTCGACGGCGTCGCGGCGCCAGTGGTGGGCTCGGCGCGAGGAAGGCTTCGAGTGCTCCATGCCCTCCACCCTGCCCGAACGGTGTTTCCCGACCGCGAACCGGCCGTGACCTCGCGGTTACGGCCTGTCGGGGCAGGTTACGACCTCAGCTCGCGCGCGGCCGCCTTCACCTCGGCGAGCAGCAGCCGCAGGTCGTCCTCGGTGGTGGCGGCGTTGAGCAGGCAGGCGCGCAGCATCTCGCGCTCGCCGAGCCGGGCGCCGGTGACGAAGACCCGGCCGCGCCGCTGGACGGCGGCCGGCAGCTCGCGGTTGAGCGCGTCGAGCGCCGGCCCGTCCAGGCCCGGGGCCCGGTGACGGAACGCCACGATGGACGTCTGGACCTCCGCCAGCAGCTCCAACTCCTCGTCCGACGCGACGAGTTCGCCGAGCTTTCGGGCCAGCGCGGTGCACCGGGCGATGTCCTGCCGCAGGCCGTCGCGGCCCCGGTGGGCGATGGTCGCCCAGACCTTCAGCGCGCGGAACGGGCGGGTCTGCTCGGTGCCGTACTCGGAGAACCAGCCGAGCGAGCCGGCCGTCTCGTCGCGCAGGTAGGACGGGACGAGGCTGAAGGTGGCGCGCAGTTCCCCGGCGTCGCGCACCAGCGCGCAGCCGCAGTCGACCGGCACGCCGAGCCACTTGTGCGGGTCGAGGGCGAGCGAGTCGGCGCGCTCCAGGCCCGCGTAGCGGTGGGCGATCGCCGGGTCGAGCCGGCCGAAGGCGCCGTACGCGCCGTCGACGTGCAGCCACAGGCCCTGCTCGGCGCACAGGTCGGCGATCGGCTCGAAGGGGTCGACGGCGCCGGTGCCGACGGTGCCGGCGGAGGCGACGGCGAGGAAGGGCAGCAGCCCGGCGGCGCGGTCCCGCTCGATCGCCGCCCGCAGCTCGTCCGGGTCGAGCCGGCCGTCCGGGCCGGTGGCGACGGTGCGCAGGTGCCGGCTGCCGAGGCCGAGCAGTTCGGCGGCCTTGCGGACGCAGGAGTGGGTCTCGCCGGTGACGTAGCCGACCAGCGGGGGCAGTGCCGCCAGGCCGTCCGCGCGTACGTCCACGCCGGCCCGGCGGGCGGCGCGGTCGCGGGCGGCGGCGAGGCAGACGATGGTGGCCATCGAGGTGCCGGAGGTGAGCAGTCCGCCGCCGGCGGGGTGCGGGAAGCCGACGAGCTCGGCGATCCAGCGGACCACGGCGCGCTCCAGGTGGACGTCGGCGTGGTCGCCGCCGGCCGAGCTGGGGTTCATCGCGGAGGCGACGAGGGTGGCCAGCACCCCGGCGGGCGCGGGCGCGGAGTTGACCCAGCCGAAGAAGCGCGGGTGGCCGTTGCCCATCGGGTACGGCAGGACGTCCCGGCCGATGGCGGCCAGCAGGTCGTCGAGGGGGCGGCCCTCGGCGGGCAGCGGGCCGTCGAGCAGCGCGGTGCGGGCGGCCTCGTCCATCGGCTGCCAGACCGGGCGGGCGGGGAGCTCGGCGAGGTAGTCGGTGACGAGGTCGGCGGCGGCGTGGGCGGAGGTGCGGAAGTCCTCGGCGGTCATGGGCGGGCGCTCCGGAGGGGTACGGGGCAGGCGCGGCGTCCTCGGCGCACCCTGGTCGGACAGCGGTCGGGCCTGGTCGGGCGATGGTCGGGTGATCCTACGCAAAGGGCCCGCGCCGTGCGGCGCGGGCCCAGCAGCTGGGACGGGGGCGGTCAGTCCAGCGAGGCGGACAGGCCGCTCGCGGAGCGGCAGTACCCCTGCATCTCCTTGTTGGTGATCTTGGCGCAGAGCCGGCCGGCCGCGCCGGCGTCGGTGTAGTTGACCGTGTAGTAGCTGACCAGGCCCTCGGCGCAGGCCTTGCGCTGCCAGCCCTCCGCCGAGGTCGCGCACTGCTGGGCGGCCCAGTCCTCGCGGTCCAGGTTGTACTTCATGGTGCGCGAGCCGACGCCCCGGCTGCAGTCCTGCGCCCCGCCGCCGGCCTTGCCGTTGAGGCACCACTTGAGGGCGTCGGCGTAGACCTCGGGGTGGTTCGGGTAGTCGTGCGAGGAGAGGTAGAAGGTCGGGGCGTAGAAGTAGCAGGCGGACTGGAACAGCGCCGGCTGGTCCTTGCACGGGTAGAGCGGGTCCTGGGCGAGCTTGTCGGCCGGCAGGTTGGCCTTGGCCTGCTCGTCCTCCTCGTCCGGGCCGAAGAGCTGCATGAACAGGCCCTCGGAGCAGCGGATCCGGTTCTGGTCGGTGGTGAACTTGTTGCACAGGTCGCGCGCCTTGGCGACGTCCTGCTTGGCGACGAACATGGTGCCGTGGCCGACGCCGTGGATGCACGGGCCGGTGTTCTTCGGCGCGCACAGCTTGAGCAGGTCCACCTCGGGCTGGGTGGAGGCGTTCAGCATCTCCTCGACGGCGCCGTGCAGGTAGCCGGCCGCGCAGGTCTCGTGCGGGAAGGAGATGACCTTCTGGAAGTCGGCGTTGAAGCGCTTGACCGCCGCGTGGCCGAGTTCGTGCGCGATCGGGTGGCAGAAGCGCACGGTGTACGGCTTCTCCTTGGTGATCCTGTCGAGGTCGGCGAGGGCGACGCCCGGGTCGCTGGCCTCCATCTCGGCCATCAGCTTGTTGCGCAGCGTCGACCTGGTCCACACCGCGGGATCCCCGGTCGGGGTGGCGCCGGCGGTCGTCGCGACCGGCTGGGCGCCGGTCGAGGTGCCGCCGGGGGCCTGGGCGGCGGCCGCCGCGGCGGCTCCCGCGGGCGACCAGTCGGTGACGGCCACCGAGCAGAGGCCCAGGACGCCCAGGAGCAGGGCGGTGACGATCGCGAAGAATCGCGGCTGCATGGCGGGAATCCCCCGGGGGATCGAGACGGACGGTTCGCCCCCCATCGTGACCGGCGCGGTGGCGGGAGTCCGCGTTTTCGCCCGCCATTCGGGAGACCTCGGCGACGCTACCGCACGCTGGGACGCCCCGGGGCGCCGGGATGGTTCCCGGTGATCACCCGGACACCCGGACGGCGCAGCACCCCGCCGGGTGCGGGGTGCCGCGCCGTCCGGTGCGCCGGGTGTCAGAGCTCCAGCGTCACCTGGTACTCCGTCAGCCACGCGTCGAGGTCCAGCGCGAGGTCGACGCCGAGGCGCACCGACTGCGGGTCGGTGTCCGGGGCGAGCATGTCGGCCAGGCCCCGCCGGTCGAGCAGGCCGAGCGCCGGGGAGGTGCCCTCGGCGGCGACCCGGGCCAGCTCCTGGCGCAGCAGCACCGGGTAGTGCGGGTCGGCCGTCACCGGGTACGGGCTCTTCACCCGGTCGGCGACGGCGTCCGGCAGCAGGTCCCGGACGGCGGCGCGCAGCAGGCTCTTCTCCCGGCCGTCGAAGGTCTTCATCGACCACGGGGCGTTGAAGACGTACTGGACCAGCCGGTGGTCGCAGAACGGCACCCGGACCTCCAGGCCGTTGGCCATGCTCATCCGGTCCTTGCGGTCCAGCAGGATGCAGACGAAGCGGGTCAGGTTGAGGTACGCGAGCTCGCGCTGGCGCCGCTCGACCGGGTCGGTGACGCCCGGCAGGTGCGGGACCTCGGCCAGCGCCTCGTGGTAGCGCGCCTTGCGGTAGTTCTCCAGGTCGAGCTTGCGCAGCAGGTCGGCGTCGAGCAGCGCCTCGCGCGGGCCGGCGCCCTGGCCGGCCAGGGAGGTGAGGTTGTGGACGGCCCACGGGAAGTCGTCGGCGGCGACGGTCTTCGGGTCGTGGAACCAGCGGTAGCCGCCGAACAGCTCGTCCGCGGACTCGCCGGACAGCGCGACGGTGGAGTGCCGGCGCACGCCCTTGAAGAGCAGCAGCAGCGAGATGTCCATGTCGCCGACGCCGCTGGGCAGGTCCCGGGCGCGCAGCGCGACCGTGCGCTGCGCGAGGTCGCTGAGGTCGGCGGCGTCCAGCTCGATCACCCGGTGGTCGGCGCCGACGTGCTCGGCGAGCATCCGGGCGTACGGGCCGTCCGGGGTCGGCCGCAGCTCGGTGGCGTGGAAGTTCTCCTCCTGGCCGGCGAAGTCGACGGCGAAGGAGCGCACCGGCCCGGCGCCGGCGGCCCGCAGGGCCTTGGCGGCCAGGGCGGTGACGGCGCTGGAGTCCAGCCCGCCGGAGAGCAGCGAGCACAGCGGGACGTCGGCGTCCAGCTGCCGGTGGACGATGTCCTCCAGCAGCGCCCGGACGGTCGCGACGGTGGCGTCCAGGTCGTCGGTGTGCTCGCGGGCCTCCAGCGCCCAGTAGCGGCGCATCGAGATCCCCTGGCGGCGCACCCGCACCACGTGGCCGGGGCGCACGTCGTGGATGCCCCGGTAGAGGGTCAGGCCGGGCGTGCGGGTGACGGCCAGCAGTTCGCGCAGCCCGTCCAGGTCGACCACCGCGCGGACCTCGGGGTGGGCGAGGACGGCCTTGGCCTCGGAGCCGAACACCACGCCGTCCCGGGTGGGGGCGTAGTGCAGCGGCTTGACGCCCATCCGGTCCCGGACCAGCAGCAGTTCCTCGTGCCGGGCGTCCCAGATGGCGAAGGCGAACATGCCGTTCAGCCGTTCGGCCATGTGCTCGCCCCACTCCAGGTAGGCGTGCAGCACGACCTCGGTGTCGCTGCGGGTGCGGAAGCGGTGTCCGGCCGCCTCCAGCTCCGCGCGCAGCTCGCGGTGGTTGTAGACCTCTCCGCTGTAGGTGAGCGCGGCCAGCAGTCTGCCGTCGTGCTCGACGGTCATCGGCTGGACGCCGCCCTCGATGTCGATGATCGCGAGTCGGCGGTGGCCGAGCGCGGCGTGCGGCTCCAGGTGGATGCCGCCGGCATCCGGGCCGCGGCAGGTCTGCGTGGTCGTCATCGCTTCGAGGACGCCCCGCTCGGCGGTGAGGTCGCGTTCGAATGCGACCCATCCGGTGATCCCGCACATCAGCAAGCCTCCGCTCTTCCGCTTAGTGATTGCGGGATCACGCTACGTTTCGGGCCTGGGTGGCTTCAAGGGTCTGGCTGGAAGGCGACGGCCGGGAGCGGCGGAAGTTGCCAGTGCGGAAAAACGCGATGTCTGCCCGAATCCGGGCAGGATCTTTGGCTTCGGGGGGTCGATGAGCCTAGGCTCCTCAACCGTGTCCAGCTCACCCCACCCTCACGAAGACCTTCTCGCCCACCTCACCCGGACCAGCCCGCTGGGGCCCCGGGAGGCGGCGCGGATCGTGGCGGAGGTGCTGGCCTACTTCTCCGAAACCACCGAGGAGTACGTGCGCCGCCGCCACGGCGAGCTGCAGGCACGCGGCCTGACCAACGAGCGGATCTTCGCCCGGCTCGCCGAGGAGCTGCCCGCCCGCCGGGTGGCCGCGCCGGAGCTGTCGGCCCGCCAGCTGCGGCGGATCGTGTACGGCTGAGCGCCGGCCACCCCGGCGCAGCTGCGCGGACGGCCCCGCGAGGGCTCGCCGATGACCCTTCGATGACGCTCCGATGAGTGTTCGACGACCGAAAACGTTCAAGAGGAGACCACGTATGTGCGGAATCGTGGCCTATATCGGCCCCAAGGACGCGACGCCCTTCCTGCTGGAGGGTCTGGCCCGCCTGGAGTACCGCGGGTACGACTCGGCCGGCGTCGCCGTCACCGGCCGCAGCGGCGGGATCAAGGTCCGCAAGGTCAAGGGCCGCGTTGCCGACCTCGCCGCCGCCGTGCCGGCCCGCTTCAAGGGCACCACCGGCATCGGCCACACCCGCTGGGCCACCCACGGCGTGCCCAGCGACGCCAACGCGCACCCGCACCTGGACAACGCCGAGCGGATCGCCGTCGTCCACAACGGCATCATCGAGAACGCCGACGAGCTGCGCGCCAAGCTCACCGCGGACGGCGCCGTCTTCCGCTCCGAGACCGACACCGAGGTGCTCGCGCACCTGATCGCCGCGCACACCACCGCGGGCGTCGAGCTGGAGGAGGCCGTGCGGGCCGCGCTCAGCCGGGTCGTCGGCACCTACGGCATCGCGGTGCTCGACGCCCAGCAGCCCGACCGGATCGTCGTCGCCCGCAACGGCAGCCCGATCGTGCTCGGCCTCGGCGAGAAGGAGATGTTCGTCGCCTCCGACGTCTCCGCCCTGGTCCGCTACACCCGCCAGGTCGTCCACCTGGAGGACGGCGAGCTGGCGACCGTCCGGGCCGACGGCTTCCGCACCTTCACCTCCGACGCCCGCACCACCCACCGCCAGCCGTCCACCGTCGACTGGGAGATCGACTCCTACGACACCGGCGACTACGCGCACTACCTGCTCAAGGAGATCCACGAGCAGCCCGGCTCGGTCGAGCGCACCCTCAGCGGCCGGCTCGACGAGCGCTTCGCCACCGCGCACCTCGGCGGCCTCAACCTGGACGCCCGCGAGCTGCGCGAGATCCGCCGGGTGAAGATCCTCGGCTGCGGATCCGCCTACTACGCGGGCGAGATGGGCGCCCAGCTGATCGAGGAGCTGGCCCGCATCCCCGCCCACAGCGAGCCCGCCTCGGAGTTCCGCTACCGCAACCCGGTGATCGAGGCGGACACCCTGTACGTGGCCGTCAGCCAGTCCGGCGAGACCTACGACACGCTGGCCGCCGTCCAGGAGGTCAAGCGCAAGGGCGGCCGGGTGCTCGGCGTCGTCAACACCGTGGGCAGCGCCATCGCCCGCGAGTGCGACGGCGGCATCTACCTGCACGCCGGGCCCGAGGTCTCCGTCGCCTCCACCAAGGCGTTCACCTCCACCGTCGTCGCCTTCGCGCTGCTCGCCCTGCACTTCGGGCGCATCCACGACCTCTCGCCCGCGGACGGCCGCCGGATCGTCGCCGCGCTGCAGGCGCTGCCCGGGCAGATCCAGGAGGTCCTGGAGCAGAGCGAGCAGATCGCCGAACTCGCCGCCGAGTACGCCGAGTCGGCCGGGATGATGTTCATCGGCCGCACCCGCGGCTACCCGGTCGCCCGTGAGGGCGCGCAGAAGCTCAAGGAGATCTCCTACGTCCACGCCGAGGCCTACCCGGCGAGCGAGCTCAAGCACGGCCCGCTGGCGCTGATCAGCCCCGAACTGCCCACCGTGGCCCTCGTCCCCGACGACGAGCTGCTGGACAAGAACCTCACCACGCTGGGCGAGATCAAGGCCCGCTCCGGCCGGGTCATCGCCGTCGCCCACCGCCGGCCCGAGGAGAAGCTCGCCGACCACTGCATCGTGGTGCCCAAGAGCGAGCCGGAGCTGGACCCGCTGCTGCTCAACATCCCGCTGCAGCTGCTCGCGTACCACGCGGCGGTCGCGCTCGGGCGGGACGTGGACAAGCCGCGCAACCTGGCGAAGAGCGTGACGGTGGAGTAGGCGCCGTGTCCGGGGGAGGGCCCGGCCGTTTCGGCCGGGCCCTCCGCGCGGGGTCTCTTCGCGGGGCCTCCGCGCGGGGCCTCCTCGCGGGCTCTAGAACACCGAGCAGCCGGAGAGGGTGGTCAGGGTGTCCAGGGCGGTGACCGCCGCCACCGAGTTGCCCGCCCGGTCCAGCCGCGGGCCCCAGGCGCACACCGCGGCCCGGCCCGGGATTATCGCCAGGATCCCGCCGCCGACCCCGCTCTTGCCGGGCAGCCCCACCCGGTAGGCGAAGTCGCCCGCGGCGTCGTAGGTGCCGCAGGTGAGCAGGACGGAGTTGATCCGCTTCGCCTCGCTGCGCGACATCAGCCGGCTGCCGTCCGCCCGCGCGCCGTGCCGGGCCAGGAACGAGCCGGCCAGCACCAGGTCCCGGCAGCTGGTGGCGATCGCGCAGTGCGCGTAGTAGTGCTCCAGGACGGCCTCGACCGGGTTGTGCAGGTTGTCGTGGCTGGCGATGAAGTGCGCCAGCGCGGCGTTGCGGTGGCCGTGCGCGGCCTCCGAGGCCGCCACCTCGGCGTCGGTGTCCAGCAGCGGGTTGCCGGACTCCTGGCGCAGGAAGTCCCGGACGGCGCCGGCCGCGTCACCGGTCAGGCTCAGCAGCCGGTCCGTCACCACCAGGGCGCCCGCGTTGATGAACGGGTTGCGCGGGATGCCGTGCTCGGTCTCCAGCTGGACCAGCGAGTTGAACGGGTTGCCGGACGGCTCGCGGCCCACCCCCTGCCACAGCCCGTCGCCGCCGTGCGCCAGGGCCAGCGCCAGGGTGAACAGCTTGGAGATGCTCTGGACGGAGAACGGACGCTCCCAGTCGCCGACGCCGTACAGCCGGCCGTCGACCGTGGCCACGGCCATGCCGAAGGACTCCGGATCGGCCGAGGCGAGCGCCGGGATGTAGTCGGCGACCCGGCCCTGGCCGGTGGTCGCCCGGGCGGCCCGCTCGGCGGCCGCCAGCAGGCGGGGGTAGTCCAGGGCGTCCTCTGCGCCGGGCACGCGGTCCAACGGTTCTCCTCCGTGGTCAGGGCCGGGTTCGCCCCGGGTCGACCAGGATTATCCCGTCTGCGCCGGTCAGGTGGATGAGGGGGGTGGTTCCTACGGCGCGGCGGTGGGGGCCTGGACCGGTGGGCCGGTCAGCAGGGCGCCGGACTCGGAGTACGGCCAGCCGTTGGGCACGCAGCCGTGCAGGCCCTTGATCTGCTGCATCATCACCGGCGCCGGGGCGCCCGGGCCCGGGCAGTCCACGTGCCCGTTGCCGAGGACGTGGCCGACCTCGTGGTTCACGGCCAGCGCGTGGTACAGCTCCGGCTTCCCGACGTAGAACTCGGACAGCTCCGTCCAGCGCTTGACGTTGATCACCACCTGCTTGTTCACCCCACAGTTCACCGAGCCGCCGGTGTCCAGCCCGTACTGGCCGCAGATCCGGTCGGTGGAGGCCGGGGTGGCCAGGTAGACGGTGAAGTCCACCGGATCGGCGGCCACCCGCTGGAACGACGCCTGCCCGCCGGCCGCCCAGCCGCGCCGGACGTCCCCGAGGACCGCGTCCACCTCGGCGGCGAACTGCTCGGGGCGCTCGGCCAGGCCGTCCTCCACCCGCACCTTGTAGCGGTACAGGTGCTCGCCGGTGCCGAACCGCGGCGAGCCGCCCGGGGCGGTGGTGAACGCCAGCGGCGTCGGGCCGTCCTCGCGCTGCCACGGGTGCCACCACAGCAGGCCGGCCGTGACGGCGGCGGCCGACAGCAGGGCGAGGGCGGCGTGCCGGCGGCGGACCGCGGGTATTCGGGCCCTCATCGGCGGCCGCCGGTCGGGGGGAGGGTCATGGGATGCGGCTCCTTCACGGGGTCGGTGGACCGGAGGTCGTCACCGGACACAACGGACAGAAGGGGCCGGAACGTTCACCCCGTGTCGGGCGGCAGGCCCCGCTGGTTCCCGGAACCACTCGATGGTGCCACCCGCAGGGCGTGTCCCTGGGCTCGGGCGGCGGAATCCGGTGTCGTGGTGCCGAGCCGAATTCCGTCACACCACCGGAGGTACCGCCATGTCCGATTCCACCGTCACCACCGTCACCACCGTCACCACCGTCCTCGCCGTCGACGGCATGAGCTGCGGCCACTGCGAGCGGACCGTCAGCGCGGGGCTCGCCGCCCTGCCGGGCGTCGTCGACGTCACCGCCGACGCGGCCGGCGGGCGGGTCACCGTCGCCTCGGTGCGGCCGCTCGACGACGCCGCCCTGCGCGGCGCCGTCGACGGGGCCGGCTTCACCTTCGTCGGCCGGGCGTGAGCGCCGTCGTCAGCCCATGCTCTTCTGGCCGTCCAGGGCCTCGCGGATGATGTCGGCGTGGCCGGCGTGCTGGGCCGTCTCGGCGACGATGTGCATCAGCACCCGGCGGGCCGAGTACACCGCGCCGGCCTCGAACCAGGGCGCCTCGGGCAGCGGCTGGGTGGCGTCCAGGCTGGGCAGGGTGACCACCAACTCGTCGGTACGGGCGGCGACTTCCTCGTAGGCGGCGAGCACGTCGGCCAGCGTGTCGGCGGGCAGCATGCGGAACTCGTCGGCGCGGCGGGCGAAGTCCTCCTCGGTCATGGCGGAGAAGTCCGGCATCGCCGAGGGGCCCTCCACGATGAAGTTCGCCCACACCCGCTCGGTCGAGGTCACGTGCTTGATCAGGCCGCCCACGCACAGCTCGCTGACCGTGGTCCGCAGGCCGGCCTGCTCGTCGGTGAGGCCCTGGGCGGTGAAGCGCAGGAAGTGCCGCTGCTTGGCCAGGGCCACCAGCAGGTCGGCCCGCTCGCCGGTGACGGGGGCGGTGGCGGCGGCGGTGGTGTTCTCGGTGGTCATGATGGCGGCCTCTCGTACGGGTCGTGTTCCCTCGGACAAGAACCACGGTACGCACCGCAGCGGTCACTTCCTGACCTGAATTGCCGGGAGAATCGTGGGCATGGCGAACACGAGCACCCGGACCCTGCGACTGCTCTCCCTCCTGCAGACCCACCGGTACTGGCCGGGCGAGGAACTCGCCGACCGGCTCGGCGTGTCCGTCCGCACGCTGCGCCGCGACATCGACCGGCTGCGCGAGCTCGGCTACCCCGTCGAGGCGCAGCGCGGCGTCGACGGCGGCTACCAGCTCGCGGCGGGCGCCGCGCTGCCGCCGCTCGTCATCGACGACGAGGAGGCGGTCGCCCTGGCGGTCGGCCTCCAGGCGGCCGCGGACAGCCCGGTCGAGGGCGTCGCCGAGGCCTCGGTCCGGGTGCTGGCGAAGATCGTCCAGGTGATGCCCGCCCGGCTGCGGCGGCGGGTGGAAGCCCTGCGCGCGATGACCGTGCCCGTCGACTGGGGCGCCGGGTCCGCCGGCACCCGGATCGACCCGGACGTGCTGACCGTGGTCGCCCTGGCCTGTCGCGACGGCGAGCGGCTCGCCTTCCGGTACACCGCCCGGGGCGGGCGGCCCGGCGAGCGGCACGTCGAACCGCACCGGCTGGTCAGCCTCGACCGCCGCTGGTACCTCGTCGCCCACGACCTCGACCGGGGCGACTGGCGCACCTTCCGGCTCGACCGGCTCGCCGCCCCGCGGCACACCGGCGCCCGCTTCGCCCCGCGCGCCCTCCCGGCCGCCGACGCCGCCGCGTACGTCCGCGCCAGGCTCAGCGGCAGGCCCCGCCCGCACCGGGTGGAGGCGCTGGTCGAGGCCCCGGCCGAGCGCGTCCGCGCCCACGTCGGCCGCTGGGGCACCGTCGAGGAGGACACCGCCGAGCGCTGCCGCCTCCACATGACCGCGGACTCCCTCGACTGGCCCGCGATGGCCCTCGGCTCCCTCGGCGCGGAGTTCCACGTCGTCCACCCGCCCGAGCTGCGCGCGCTGCTCGCCGACTGGAGCGCCCGCTTCGGCCGCGCGGGGGCCGGGGTGGAGGAGGGGGCGGGGGAGTAGGAAGTCGGCCGGGCCGTGCGCGGACCCTGTCGGCCGAGGGTTCACCGGCGCGACGGCATACGTCCGCACCGGGTCGAGGTGCGGCTCGTCAGGCCCGGTCACGACGTGTTGGTGGATTGTTGGGCCGCTGTTGGAGGGCCCTGCCAGCCTCGGGGCCGTTCCCGCGTGACCGGCCCCCGCAGCGAAAGTCCGGGCCGGAGCGCGCACCCGACGCAAGAGGCAGGACAGTGTGAAAACCGCAATCCTCCGATTCCGCCGCGTCAGAGCGGCCCTGACCGTGGTCGCCATGCTGGTGGCCGGCCTGACGTTCTCCGTGGGGCAGGCGTCCGCGGTGACCTACGACGCGATCCGGGTCCAGAACAAGGCGACCGGCCTGTGCATCCAGGCGACGTCCAGCTGGAGCGCGAACCCGATCGAGATGACCCCCTGCGGCAGCAGCGACGACCAGTACTTCTCGATCATCAACCACAACTGGTTCGACGATGTCGCCGTGCCGGGCGGCGGTTCCTGTCTGGCGACGGACGCGTACGCCAACGCGGTGTCCGTGGCCTGCGGTGCCGACGGCTACACGTTCCCCTGGACGTACGGCTTCGACACGGGCAACAACTGGACGCTGATGGGCAGCCCCGCCGGTTGCTACCTCAAGGTCCTCAACAACAAGACCCCCGCCTGCATGCCGGGCAACTCGGGCGACAACGCCCTGTGGCGCGCGGTCAAGCGGCCCATCAGCCACCACAACGGCACCGAGGGGGGCAACGGCCGGGTCAAGTGGGCGGACTTCTGGGGCAGGGGCAAGGACGACTACATCACCATCGGCTCCACCGGCGCGGTCACGGTCTGGACGAACAACGGCGGTGACACCGGCGGTGGCTGGGGCTCGCCCGTTCAGGTCGCCACCGGCCTCGGCTCGGACCCCAACCGCGCGCGCCTCGCCGACTTCGACGGTGACGGGCTGTCCGACTACATCTACATCAACCCGGACGGCTCGGTGCACGTCTACCTCAACCGGGGCGGCGACACCGGCGGCGGCTGGCAGGACCTCGGCATCGTCGCCACCGGCCTGACGACCGACATCAGCCGGGTGCGCTTCGCCGACATCGACGGCGACGGCCGGGCGGACTACAACGTCATCAACGGGGACGGCTCGGTCACCACCTACCTCAACCGGGGCGGCGACACCGGCGCCGGCTGGGTCAACTACGGGAAGATCGCCACCGGCCTGACCACCGACCCCAGCCGGGTGCGCTTCGCCGACATCGACGGTGACGGGAAGGCCGACTACTCCGTCATCACCGGTAGCGGCGCGGTCCTCACCTACCTGAACCGAGGCGGGGACGGCCACGGCGGCTGGGCCAACTACGGGCAGATCGCCACCGGCACCACCACGAACCAGAACGCCGTCGTCCTCGCCGACTTCACCGGCGACGGCAAGGCCGACTTCATCACCACCAACCCGAACGGTTCGGTCGGCGTCTATCGTAACGACGGCGGGGACGGCCACGGCGGCTGGACCAACCTCGGTCAGGTCGCCACCGGCGCCTGACACTCGTGACCGACGCCGGACACCCGTCACCGGCGTAACGGGCGGGGGCTTCGGTCCGTCAGCCGAATCCCCCGCCCGGGAACGAACAGCACATCTCGTCAAGGGGGGAACCTTGAAACGCATTCTGATGCTCGGCCTCAGCGCCGCGCTGGGCGTGGCCGGTGCGGCCGCCGCCCCGGGCACACCGTCCGCACACGCCGCCTCCGCCGGGACGACCGCCGTGCCCTCGCTGCGCGTCATGCCGCTGGGGGACTCGATCACCGCGGGCGCCGGCAGCCCGACCTGGTCGTCCTACCGGGCCCCGCTGTGGAACCTGGTCGCCGGCCAGTCCCGGTACACCGTCCGGTACGTGGGCTCCCAGGCCGGCGGGCAGCTGTCCGACCTCGCCCACGAGGGCCACTCCGGATACATGATCGACGACATCCGCGCCGGGATCGACCAGTGGCTCGCCGAAGCCCACCCGGACGTCGTCCTGCTGCACATCGGTGTCAACGACCTCGACCGCAGCACGGACCCGGCCCACGCGCCCGACCGCCTCCGGGCCCTCCTCGACCGGATCTACGCGGACCGGCCCGGGGTCGCGGTGGTCATGGAGGGCGTGATCCCGACCACCCAGGGCCTCCAGACCTCGCCGTCCGCCTACAACGACGCGGCCCGGCAGTTGCAGGCGGTCGAGGCCCAGGCCGGGAACAGCTTCCGGTACGTGGAGCCGCCGGCCCTGACGTCCTCCGGGATGGCCGACCGCCTCCACCCCAACGACAACGGCTACCAGCAGATGGCGCAGGCCTTCTACACCGGGCTGGACCAGGCGTACTCCGCCGGCGCGGCGCGGGCCTCCGTGGCGTCCAACACCGCCAGCGAGTCGGGCGGGCTGGGCCGCGTCCGGTACGCGGACTTCGACGGGGACGGCAAGGCCGACTACCTCACCATCAACCAGGACGGTTCGGTGCACGTCTGGCGGAACAAGGGCGGTGACGGGCACGGCGGTTGGCAGGACTACGGCCAGGTCGCCACCGGGGCCACCACCGACCCCGGCCGGGTGCGCCTGGCGGACTTCGACGGGGACGGCAAGGCCGACTACGAGGTCATCAACGCGGACGGTTCGGTGCACGTCTGGCTGAACAAGGGTGGCGACGGGCACGGCAGTTGGCAGGACCTGGGCCTCGTCGCGACCGGTCTGACGACCGACGCGACCCGGGTGAAGCTCGCGGACTTCGACGGGGACGGAAGGGCCGACTACACCGTCATCAATCCGAACGGTTCGGTGCGGGTGTTCCTGAACAAGGGCGGTGACGGGCACGGCGGTTGGCAGGACCTCGGCCAGGTCGCCACCGGCCTCACCTCCGATGCCGGGCGCGTCCGCCTCGCGGACTTCGACGGGGACGGCAAGGCCGACTACGCCGTCATCGACCCCGGCGGCGCCGTGCGGGTCTGGCTGAACCGCGGCGGTGACACCGGCGGGGGCTGGGTGGCCCTGGGCCAGGTCGCCACCGGCCTCACGACGGACCAGAGCCGGGTGCAGTTCGCCGACTTCGACGGCGGCGGCAACGCGGACTACATCCGCACCGACCCGCCGTCCAACGCCGCCACCGTCTACACCTGGAACGGCGGCGACGGCCACGGAAGCTGGATCGGCCTCGGCCAGGTGGCCACCGGGATCCCCACCGGCTGACCGCCGTCTCCGCAGCGCCGCCCGAGGAGCAACCCTCGGGCGGCGCAGGCGTGTTCACCGCCTCAGGTGCCGGAGCCGGGCGAGGCCGTCGAGGCCCTGCTTCACGAAGGCGGGTATGTTGTGGTCGCGGCCGATCCCGGCCGCCTGCTCGAAGCAGGCCCGCGCCTGAGACGGTCGGCCGAAGTGGGCGTGGGCGCGGCCGGTGATGACCAGGGAGTCGGCGATGCCGCTCAGGTCGCCCAGGTGCCGGCGGATCGCCAGGGACTCGTCGAGGGCGGCGAAGGCCTCCTCCTCCCGGCCGAGTGCGCACAGGCAGTCGCCGAGGTTGGCCAGGGCGATGGCGATGAGCGTCAGGTTGCCCTGGGCCCGGCAGAGCTCCGTGAGCGACCGGAAGTGCCGGTGGGCGGCGTCGAAGTCCCCGTTCTGCAGGAGCGCCTGAGCCAGGGCCGAGAGCACCCCGAGTGCGCCCTCGGTTCGTCCGGCTTCCTGGTGGAGCTTCCAGGCCCGCTGTGCGTAGGTGAGGGCTTGCCCGTGCCCGCCCTGCTGGCTGAGGGCCGTGGACAGGTTCGCGAGGATGGTGGCCTTGCAGAGGTCGTCGTGGTGGTCGTCCCGGCCGTCGACGACGGCGAGCGCGGCTTCGAGGGTCTCGATCGCCTCGTCGTTGCGGAAGGCCATGCCGTGCGACGCGCCGAGCCGCCGCAGCGTCCAGACCTGGCCGAGCACGTCGTCACGCTCCCGGGCGGACTCCAGGGCGAGGTTCAGGCAGGCGTCCCACTCGCCGGTCCACCAGAAGGTGCTCGCGTACCCCATGAGCCAGATCGCGAGCCGCCAGGTGAGGTCCGGGCGGGAGGAGTCCGCGGCCCTGCGGATCACCTCCTTGATGACGGGCAGCTCCTGCCGGCACCAGTCCAGGGCGTGCTGGGGGTCGGTGAAGGCGGGGGCCGGTGCGGCGGGCGCCTCGGCCAGGCGCGGCTCTCCGGTCGGGTTGATGGCTGTCCCCGCCTCCTCCAGGGCGACCGCGTACCAGACGGCCAGCCGCAGCGCGGCCGCCTCCCGGGACTCGTCGGACTCCTCCTGGACGGCGCGCTCGGCGGCGAACTCCCCGAGCAGGTCGTGGAACCGGTAGCGCCACTGCTCCGGCGTCTGCACCAGGTGGACGTCCGCCAGCAGTTCGAGCAGGTCGGCGGCGTGCTCCCGGGGACGGTCCAGCAGGGCTGCTGCGGCGTCCACCCCCAGGGTGTGGCCCGCCCAGAGGCCCAGCAGCCGGAAGGCCCGGGCGGCCTCGCGCTCGACCGGGTCCTCGCTGTCGCGGATCGCCAGGTAGCTGGTGGCGAAGGTGGTGTCGACGGCCAGCCGCCCCACGGACAGGGCGCGCAGGCGGCCCCGGTTGTCGTCCAGGCGCCCGGCCAGGGTGCCCGGGGACCAGGTCGGGCGGGAGGACAGGCGGGCGCCGGCGATCCGCAGGGCCAGCGGCAGGCCCGCGCAGGCGGCCAGCAGGCGCAGCGCGCCGTCCGGGTCCTGCCGGATGCGCCCGGGGCCGCAGAGCCGGGAGAGCAGGGCGCGCTGCTCCTCGACGTCGAGCGGGGGCAGCGAGAGCCGGGCGCTCGCGGGGAGGTCGGGGAGGGTGTTGCGCGAGGTGACGATCACCGCGCTGCGGGAGCCGCCCGGCAGCAGGGGCTCCACCTGGGCCGCGTCCCGGGCGTTGTCGAGCAGCAGCAGGACGCGGCGGTCGGCGAGGGTCGTGCGCAGCAGCGCCGCGCGGTCGTCGGTGTGCTCGGGGAGAGGGCCGGAGTAGGTGCCGGGGTGCAGGGCCGCCAGGAGGGCGGAGAGCAGTTCGTGCGGGTCACGGGCGGGGGCGGCGCCGAAGCCCCGCAGGTCGGCGTACAGCTGGCCGTCCGGGTAGTGGTGCTTCACCGCGTGGGCGGCCTGGAGGGCGAGGGCGGTCTTGCCGATGCCGCCCATGCCGGAGACGACCGCGACCCGGGGGACGTCGCCGGCGGGCGGGGCCGTGAGTTCCTCGGTCAGGGTTCGCAGGTCGGCCTGGCGGCCGGTGAAGTCGGAGAGCGCGGAAGGGAGTTGGGCCGGTGGCTGGATGGCCGGCGCGGGCCCTTCCGGCTTCTGCGGCTTCTGCGGCTTCCCCGGCTCGTCGGGCTCGCCGGGCTCGCCGGATGTTTCGCGCAGGACGTGCTGGTGGGCCTTCCGGGCCCGGGGGCCGGGCTCGACGCCGAGCTCCTCGACGAGGGCGCGTCGAAGCCGCTGGTAGGCGGCGAGGGCCTCCGAGCGCTGCCCCAGGCGGTGCAGGGCCAGCATCAGCTGGGCGTGGAAGGTCTCGTGCAGCGGGTGCTCGCCGGTCAGGCCGGTCAACTCGGGGACCAGCCCCTGGACGTGGCCGAGGCGCAGATCCGCCTCGATGCGCCACTCCAGGGCTTGCAGGTGGGCCTCCTGCCACCGGCGGCGAGGGGTCTGCGCCTGCGGAAGGTCCGGGAACTCGGCCAGCGGGGCGCCGCGCCAGAGCGCCAGGGCCGTCGCCGACTCCTGCCGCACGGCGTTCCAGTCCTCGCGCCGCAGCGCCTCCCGGGCCCGTTCGACGCCCAGGTCGAAGAGCTGGACGTCCAGTTCGTCGCCTGCGACGTCCAGCAGGTAGCCGAGCGGGGTGGAGCGCAGGCGTTCGCCGTGCTCGTCGCCGAGCTGGGTCCGCAGTCGGGCCAGCATGTTGTGCAGCGAGGCGTTCGCCGAGGCCGGTGGCCGGTCGCCCCAGAGCGCGGCCTTGAGCCGGTCCGGCGGCACCGGCCGGTTGGCCTCCAGCAGCAGGACGGCGAGCAGGGTGCGGACCTTGACGCCGCCGATCGGCCGTTCCTGGTGGCCGACGCGGACGAGGAGCGGGCCGAGAAGGCTGAAGTGCATGGTCCATCCCCCGGTCTGACCCACCGTGCGGACTGTTCGAACACGGTGGTCATGGACACCGTAAGGGACGAGTGGCGGCGGTCCTACCGCGCGAACGGGTAGGTCCGCACCGGGTCGAGGTGCAGTTCGTAGGGGCCGAAGCAGTCCGCCGCGAGCGAGGCGACCGGGGCACCGCACGGGCAGGCCTGGTTGAGCCCGGACTCGCCGGTCGGCCCGCAGCAGCCGGCGCTGCCCGTCATGTCGGGCAGGGGCCGGAGGTCGGGCGCGTCCCCCGGGTGCACGACCACCGTGCCCGTGGGGCCCGCCGCGACGACCCACCCCTCCTCGCGGCTGACCAGGAACCCGCGGGAATGGGTCGGCTTCGGGTCCTCCTGGTCCTCCTGCAGGACGTAGGGCCCTCCCCACGGCTCGGGGTCGATCGCGTAGTACCCGCGGGGGAGGGTGGAGGGCAGCAGACGGGTCTCCTGGTCCCGCTCGTGGACCCGGAGGTCGGGGATCGCGGCGAGCTCGGTCAGCTCCGGCGTGAGCGCGGTGCCGCACGTGGCACAGAGGAAGACGGTCATCCCCTCGTTCTAGCGCTCGCGGCGCCCGCTCCGCACCTCCATTTCGGTCGGGGTCAGGGGGCGATGGAGTCGAGGGTGCGGCGGAGGAGGGTGAGGGCCGGGGCGAGGGCGGGGAGCGGGGGCGTGGCGAGGGCGAGGCGGAGGGCGGCGGGGGTGTGCGGGCCGGTGCTGAACGCGTCGGAGGTGGAGACGAGGATGCCCGCGGCGGCGAGGAGGGCGGCGGCGTGGGCCGGGCGCTGGTGCGGTTCGAGGGTGAGCCAGAGGGTGTAGGACGTGGGGTGGCCGGTGAGGTCGAGGCCGGCCAGGGTGGTACGGGCGATGCGCTGGCGGGCGGCGGCGTCCGCGCGGCGCTGATCCTCCAGGCGGGCGACGGTGCCGTCCGCGAGCCAGCCGGTGGCGAGGGCGGTGACCAGGCCGGGCGAGCCCCAGGCGGCCGCGCGCAGGCTCGTGGTGGCGGCGCGCACGTGGCGGCCGGGCACGACGGCGAAGCCGAACCGCAGCCCGGTGGCGACGTTCTTGGACAGGCCGGCGACGTAGCAGGTGCGCTCCGGGGCGTGGGCGTGCAGCGGCGCGGGGACGGGGGCGGCGGCGGGCGCGGGCGCGGCGAGGAACGCGTACGTCCCGTCCTCGATCAGCATGCAGCCGTGCTCGGTGGCGATCCCGGCCAGGCGCTCGCGCTGGGCGCGGTCGAGCACCCAGCCGAGCGGGTTGTGGACGGTCGGGATGGTGTACACGGCGCGGACCGGGCGGGTGCGGCAGAGCCGGTCCAGCGCGTCGAGGTCCGGGCCCGCGGGGGTGACCGGGACGGGCGCGAGGTCCAAGCCGTGGGCGCCGGCGAGCAGTTTGATGCCGGGATAGCTGAGCGCGTCCACGGCGAGCACGTCGCCGGGCCGGGTGAGGGCGCGCAGCACGCAGTCCAGCGCCTGCTGCGCGCCGCCGGTCAGCAGGACGTTCTCGGGCGCGGTGTCGACGCCGCGGTCCAGCAGGTACCGGGCGACGGCGGCCCGGTCGTGCCGGTGGCCGCCGGGCGGCTGCTGGCGCAGCAGGGCCTCGGCGTCACCGGAGGCGGCGAGGGCGCGCAGGGCCTGCCGCAGCTGGTCGCCCTGGCCGGGGGCGAGCGGCTGGTTGAAGGACAGGTCGGCGACCCGGGGGACGGGCAGGTCGCGGGAGGGCTCGATGCCGTCGTAGCCGGAGCGGACCTTCACGAAGGTGCCGCGGCCCTGTTCGCCCACCACCAGCCCGGCGGCGGCGAGTTCGGCGTACACCCGGGTGGCGGTGGCCAGGGCGATCCGGCGTTCGCGGGCGAGCGCGCGGTGGGTCGGCAGCCGGGTGCCGGCCGGGAGGGTGCCGGAGCGGATGGCGGTCGCGTACTCGTCGACGATGGCCTTGTAGGCGGGCGGTCGCACGGGCGGGCACCTTCCGTTCCGGGGCGGGTGGAGGGCGGGGCGGGGGAGAGCGG
>NZ_JZKH01000090.1 GCF_000961885.1 Streptomyces rubellomurinus | reverse complement strand
GCTGACGTCGTCCAGGGCGACGACCCTGGTCTCGCCCTCCCCGTAGACCTTGTTCAGGCCGGTGGCGCGGGCAGCCGCCCGGCCGGTGCGGACGGCGGTTGCGGTCGACGTGGTCACGGGAGGGCTCCTCGCTGTGGGCGGATCACGGGGCGGGGTCGGGGCGGTGGGAATCGTCCCCTCCATGGTCCGTCGGGCGATCATGGTCCTTCGTCGCTCCGCCGGACGGTTGGGCCCACCACCGCTGGGCGTACGCGGGGACCGGTCCCTCCTCCTCCGGTATGACGTCATCCCTGAGAGCGGCGCGATGGCCTGAACCGGCGCCCTTCGTGGCCGAATTGCGGACTATTCGTCAGATCGCAAGGAAACATGACAACTTCCCTGGCTGGGAACATGCGAAAGGGCGATCCGGGCGACTAGGCTCAGGGGTGGTTCGCAGGACGCCCGGATGGTGGAACGCAGACACGGGCAGCTTAAAACTGCTTGGCCGTGAGGCCGTGCCGGTTCGAGTCCGGCTCCGGGCACCGCTCGCCGGGCGGGGGCGCCGCCGGCGTCCCCGCCGGGCGTCGTTCACCGGATCCTCCTCGCGACGTATCCCGAAATTTTTGCCTTGCCATTACCCTGGTGTGCGGGCGGCGCAGTGCTGCCACGGAGGGAATGAGCAATGAGAAGCAGCAACCCGGTCTTCTCGCGGGAGGGGTCCTTCACCCGCGACTCCGGTTACGCGGGATTCGGCCCGAACGGCCAGGCCCAGTACGGCGCCAACGCCGGTGCCCCGTACGGCCAGAACCCCTACGCGGGGACGCAGTACGCGCAGCCGGCGCCGGGTCAGCCGCCGCTGACCGACGAGCAGCTGTACGTGATGTACAACGGCCAGTCGGCCGGCCCCGCGGCCACCGGGCGGATGACGCTCGACGACGTGGTCGCCCGCACCGCCATCTGCCTGCTGACCGTGGTCGCCGCCGGCGCGGTGTCCTGGTTCACGCTGCCGTTCAAGAACTTCGGCTTCGCGGTCGGCGCCTCGCTGGTCGCCATGGTCATCGGCCTGGTCGTCCAGTTCAAGGAGAAGATCAGCCCCGGGCTGATCCTGGCCTACGCGGCGTTCGAGGGCTTCGCGCTCGGTGCGATCACGCACTTCCTCAACACCCTGTACAAGGGCATCGCGATCCAGGCGGTGCTGGGCACGGCGCTGGTCTTCGGCGCGATGCTGTTCGCCTTCAAGAGCGGCAAGTTCCGGGTCGGCGCGAAGGCCGCCCGGATCGGTGTGGCGATCGGCCTGGCCTTCTCGGTCCTGCTGCTGGTCAACTGCCTCGCGTGGGCGTTCGGCGGCGGCCTCAACACCTGGGGCGGCCCGCTGGGCGTCGGCATCGGCCTGGTCGGCATCGGCCTCGGCGCCTTCTTCCTGGCGATGGACTTCACCGAGATCGAGCAGGCCATCGCCCGCGGCGCCCGGCAGGAGGAGTCCTGGCGGGCGGCCTTCGGGCTCACCCTGTCGCTGGTCTGGATCTACATCGAGATGCTGCGCCTGATCGCCTCGCTGCGCGGCGACGACTAAGCGCATCCCGTAGCACTGCCCAGCCGGGCCCCGGAGCAGCCGCTCCGGGGCCCGGCGGCGTTCCGGCGGCGTCTAGGCTCTTCCTCATGGACGTACAGCCCCTGGTCGAAGCCGTCGAAGCGCTGGCGGACCGGTTCCGCTCGCTGCCGCAGAGCAAGCTGCTGGGCGCGGTGCCCGGGCACGCCTCGCGGGCGGCGGCCGGGTTGGCGCTGGCCCGGCGGCTGGCCGGGCTCGCGCTGGCGGCGGAGGGCGAGCCGGAGCGGGAGGTCCCGGACGCCGGGGTCTTCGCGGTGGGGGACCAACTGGCCGTCGCCGGGCACGATCTGGCGGCCGCCCTGACCGCGCTGCCGGAGGGTGACGAGGCGGTGCTGGCCGGGGCGCTGGCGGCGGTGCGGGAGACGGCGGCGCTCTGCGCATGAGGAAGGCCGGCCCGTGATCCGGCCGGCCTTCGTTGCGTGCTGCTGGTGACCTCGCGTCAGATGCTGGCGACCACCCGGTCGGCGAGCACGTAGACGGCCTCGTCGTCGGTGGAGAAGGTCAGCGAGTACGAGCCGGAGAAGCGCGAGCCGCCGAGCAGCCGGACGTGCTCACCGGCGCGGACGGCGTCGATCAGCCGGTAGGCGGCCTCCCGGTCGCCGGGGGCGACGCACAGGGTGGTGCCGTCCTCGAAGGCGTACACGTCGAGGGTGCCGAGCGGGCCCGGGCGGACGTCGACCAGGGCGACGGCCTCCTCGGCGAGGGTGGCCAGCCGGGTGTCGGTCCACTCGCGGGACGGCGCCTGGCTCGGCACGAAGTCGGGGTGCGAGGGGTGGCGGCGCGGGTCGGGCGCGGCGACCGGGGCGTCCTCGACGGCCGGGTCGGTGTCCAGCAGCCCGGCCTCCAGGCCGGTGGCCAGCAGGTCGGCCTCGCGGCGGGCCCGGGCGGCGTCCTTGGCGGTCTCGCCGGCCGGGTGGCCGGGGCGCAGCGGCGCGCCGCCCTCGGGGCCGGGCTCGACGCCGGTGCCGTCGTCGTTGATCAGGTCTTCCAGCGCGGAGCGCAGCGCCTCGCCGAACTCCGGGTCCATCGTCCCGGCGTTGTCGGCGGCGTCCTGCGGGCCGATGGGGCGGGGGAAGAAGAGCGGCCACTCGTCGGTGCTGGAGAAGGCGCCGGTGAACGGGGAGTCGAAGAGCGGCGCGTCCTCGGCCGCGCGGGCCTCCTGCTCGGCCCAGAAGGCCCGGGCCTCGGTGATCTCCCGCTCGCGGTCGGCGGCCAGCGCCTCGGTGACGGCCCGGCGTATCGCGGCCTCGTCCACCGGGGCGGGCACGGCCGGGGCCGCGGCCTGCGCGTCCAGCCGGCGGGAGATTCCCCGGAGGCGGAGCAGCACGGCGGTCGACACGGCGATCAGGATCAGCAGCAGGACGGTGTAGACGGCGCTCACGGAACGTACTCCTAGCGAGGAGCGGAACGGGGTTACGTCTCCACACTGCCGCATCCGGGGGTGTTACCGCAGTGGCGAATGTCTAATTTGTCCGGGACTTTCGCTCTTGTCCCCGAATTGTTAGGTAGTCCCGTTCTACGCAGTGCAGTTGATCCGCTCCGCAGTGTCGATTTCCGAGCCGAAAACGAACGGAAAGAGGGCCGGATCGACCTCGCGGTGTGATCCGGCCCTCAATTACCGTGCGTCACTCCAAATGGGTGGTCCAGACCCTTCGGAGGGGCGCGGGAGGGTCAGCTGAGGCGCTCGATGACCATCGCCATGCCCTGGCCGCCGCCGACGCACATGGTCTCCAGACCGAACTGCTTGTCGTGCCACTGCAGGGAGTTGATCAGGGTGGTGGTGATCCGGGCACCGGTCATGCCGAAGGGGTGGCCGACCGCGATGGCGCCGCCGTTGACGTTCAGCCGGTCCAGGTCGATGCCGAGGTCGCGGTAGGAGGGGATCACCTGGGCGGCGAAGGCCTCGTTGATCTCGACCAGGTCGATGTCGCCGATGGTCAGGCCGGCCCGCTTGAGCGCCTGCTTGGAGGCCTCGACCGGGCCGTAGCCCATGATCTCGGGGGAGAGCGCGCTGACGCCGGTGGAGACCACCCGGGCGAGCGGGGTGATGCCCAGCTCGCGGGCCTTGGTGTCGGACATGATGACCAGCGCGGCCGCGCCGTCGTTCAGCGGGCAGCAGTTACCGGCCGTCACGGTGCCGTCCGGGCGGAACACCGGCTTCAGGCCGGAGACGCCCTCCAGGGTGACGCCGGCGCGCGGGCCGTCGTCCGTGCTCACCACGGTGCCGTCCGGGAGCGTCACCGGGGTGATCTCGCGCTCCCAGAAGCCGGCCTTGATGGCGGCCTCGGCGAGGTTCTGCGAGCGGACGCCGAACTCGTCCTGGTCGGCGCGGGTGATGCCCTTGAGCGCGGCCAGGTTCTCGGCGGTCTGGCCCATCGCGATGTAGGCGTCCGGCAGCAGGCCGTCCTCGCGCGGGTCGTGCCACTCGCCGCCGCCCTCCTCGGCGCGCTTGGCGGTGCGGGCGACGGCCTCGTCGAAGAGCGGGTTCTGGGTGCCCGGAAGGCCGTCCGAGGTGCCCTTGACGCTGCGCGAGACGGTCTCCACGCCGGCCGAGACGAAGACGTCGCCCTCGCCGGCCTTGATCGCGTGCAGCGCCATCCGCGTCGTCTGCAGCGAGGAGGAGCAGTAGCGGGTGATGGTGGTGCCGGGCAGGTAGTCCATGCCCATCTGGACGGCCACGATGCGGGCCAGGTTGTGGCCCTGCTCGCCGCCGGGCAGGCCGCAGCCGAGCATCAGGTCGTCGATCTCGCGCGGGTCCAGCTGCGGGACCTTGGCGAGCGCGGCCTGGATGATGTGGGCGGTCAGGTCGTCCGGGCGGACGTCCTTGAGGGAGCCCTTGAACGCCCGGCCGATCGGCGAACGGGCGGCGCTGACGATGACGGCTTCGGGCATGGCGGGCTCCTCGCTGGGTGACGGCGGACTGGCGTCCGGGAGGAAAGTTACCGCCTGGTAGATCAGGCGTCACCCGTACCGGCGTGTGAGCTGGCCGACGTGCTCCCGGGCCCCGCACCTGCAGCCTTCCCGGCCTCCGGGTCGGGCAGACCGGCACCGGGCAGGCCGATCCGCAGCCGGTGGCGCAGCAGCGCCCAGCGCCGGCCCGCGCCCTCCGGGTCCACGGCGGCCACCTCGGTGCCCGAGCGCCCGGCCGCGGCGGCGGCGGCCACCGCCACGGGCAGCACCGCGTCGCCGGGGACGGGCGCGGTCGGGTGCTCCTCCTCCGGCCACAGGCCGAGCGCGGCGCAGACCGAGGGCAGCACGGCCATCGCGGCGGTCGCGTAGCCCTGGGCGGACGGGTGGTAGCGGTCGGCGGCGAACATCTCCGGGCGGGCGGCGAACTCCGGGCCCAGCAGCGAGCCGAGCGAGACGGTGCGCCCGCCGGCCTCGACCACCGCGATGGTCTGCGCGGCGGCCAGCTGCCGGCTCAGCCGGCGGGCCACCCAGCGCAGCGGCGGGCGCACCGGCTTGATCGTCCCGAGGTCGGGGCAGGTGCCGACCACCACCTCGCAGCCGTTGGCGCGCAGGGCGGCGACCGCCTCGCCGAGCTGGCGGACGGCCAGCTGGGCCGGGCTGTGCCGGGTCACGTCGTTGGCGCCGACCATGATCACCGCGATGTCGGGGTGCTGCCGCAGGGCCTGCTCCAGCTGGCCGGAGAGGTCGGCGGAGCGGCCGCCGGACCGGGCCGCGTTGACCAGCCGGACCGGGCGCTCGGCCACCGAGGCCAGCCCGGCGGCCAGCAGCGCGCCCGGGGTCTCGCGGGAGCGCAGCACGCCGAGGCCGGCGCCCGTGGAGTCGCCGAGGACGGCCAGCACCAGCGGCCGCTGCGGGGCGGCGTCGTCGGCGGCGAAGGCCTCGCCGTAGACGCCGTCCGCCCTGGGCGGGTTCTCCAGGTTGCCGATGGCCTGGACGGCGAGCTTGCTCTCGGTCACCAGCAGGCCCACCAGGCCCACGCCCAGCAGGCCGAGCCCGCCGCCGCCGTAGGCCGCCGCGGTGGCGATCCGGCGGGCCACCCGGGCCCGCGAGTCGTGTGCCCCTGCCATGCGGTGCCCCCTTCGCGTCCTCGTGCCGCCCCCTCGGGGGCCGCGGCAGTGCTGCACACCCCTCTTACCCGCGCGGGGGACGGGAGTACCGGCGGCGTTGGGCCATTGGGGGGTGCGGGGCCGCGACGGGCGGTTGCGGACGGACGGGACGGGAAGGGCGGGCCGGGGTGCGCGCCACGGCCTAGGCTTTGCAGTACCGAATGCACCTCTGCATGCCCACACAACGGGAGGACCCTCCGTGCGGTACCACAACTCGATCATCGACCTGGTCGGCAACACGCCGCTGGTCAAGCTGAACAAGGTCACCGAGGGCATCAGCGCGACCGTGCTGGCGAAGGTCGAGTACTTCAACCCCGGCGGCTCGGTGAAGGACCGCATCGCGATGCGCATGATCGAGGCCGCCGAGGCCTCGGGCGCCCTCAAGCCGGGCGGCACGATCGTGGAGCCGACCTCCGGCAACACCGGCGTCGGCCTGGCGATCGTGGCCCAGCAGAAGGGCTACAAGTGCATCTTCGTCTGCCCGGACAAGGTGTCCACGGACAAGATCAACACCCTGCGCGCGTACGGCGCCGAGGTGGTCGTCTGTCCGACCGCCGTCGCCCCGGAGCACCCGGACTCGTACTACAACGTCTCCGACCGACTCGTCCGGGAGACCCCGAACGCCTGGAAGCCGGACCAGTACTCCAACCCGGACAACCCGGCCTCGCACTACCACTCCACCGGCCCGGAGCTGTGGGAGCAGACCGAGGGGCGGATCACCCACTTCGTGGCGGGCGTCGGCACCGGCGGCACCATCTCCGGCACCGGCAACTACCTGAAGGAGGTCTCCGGCGGCAAGGTCAAGGTGATCGGCGCCGACCCGGAGGGCTCGGTGTACTCGGGCGGCACCGGCCGGCCGTACCTGGTCGAGGGCGTCGGTGAGGACTTCTGGCCGACCGCCTACGACCGCGGCGTCGCGGACGGGATCGTCGCCGTCTCCGACAAGGACTCGTTCCAGATGACCCGCCGCCTGGCCAAGGAGGAGGGCCTGCTGGTCGGCGGCTCCTGCGGCATGGCCGTGGTGGCCGCGCTGGAGGTGGCGAAGGAGCTCGGGCCGGACGACGTCGTCGTGGTGCTGCTGCCGGACGGCGGCCGCGGCTACCTGTCGAAGATCTTCAACGACGACTGGATGGCCGACTACGGCTTCCTGCCCTCCGCCACCGACGAGGCGCACATCGGCGAGGTGCTGGCCCGCAAGGAGACCATCGAGCAGGGCGGCGTCCCGCAGTTCGTCCACATGCACCCGAACGAGACCGTCGCCGAGGCGGTCCGGGTGCTGCGCGAGTACGGCGTCTCGCAGATGCCGGTGGTCTCGCCGGGCGCCGGGCACCCGGACATCATGGCCGGCGAGGTGATCGGCTCGGTCGTCGAGAAGCTGCTGCTGGAGGGCATCTTCGCGAAGGAGATCGAGCTGACCGACACGCTGGACAAGGTGATGTCCAAGCCGCTGCCCGTGGTCGGCTCCGGCGAGACGGTGACCAACCTGATGACCGTGCTGGAGAAGGCCGACGCGGCCGTCGTGCTGGTGGAGGGCAAGCCGCAGGGCATCGTCACCCGCCAGGACCTGCTCGGCTACCTGACCGGCCGCGCCGCGCACTGACCGCCGCCGCGGACGGGCCGCGCGGGCCGCGCCGCGTAGGGGCCGGTGGAAACCCGACGGACTTCGTCCACGGGTGAAGTGGTACACCGGCGTCACGTGACCGCAGCAGGGAGTTAACACGGCTCCGGCATCGTAGTGGTCGACGGCGAGACGCCGGGCGAGGCGGCGGCGACCGTCCGGGAGCGGCTCCCCGGCGGACGTGGTCGACTCCGGGCGCACCGGGCGGCCTGACCCGCACGCTGTGCCCGCCTCCGCGGGAGGCGCCGTCGTCCCGACCCTGCGCCGGTTCCGACCGGCCCGACAGGGTGCGGTGGCTCCCGCGGCCACCAACGCGCCGTACGGCGCGTCTCCGCGGCTCCCGGGTGGGGGAGCCGGCGGGGAGACGGCAGGGCCGGTCCTTCTCCGAGGGGCCGGCCCTTCCCGTACCCTCGCACGCATGACCAGCACTGAAACGACCGACCAGGACGCCCCGCGCTACGTCCGGGTCAAGATCGAGCTCATCGCGGAGATCACCGACGAGGGCGCGCTCAAGGCGGCCGCGCTGCAGCAGGTCGTCGAGGACGAGTACCTCGACGACGACGAGCGGGCGCAGTCCGTCGAGGCCATCGAGGTGGACCCGTCCGGCTCGCTCGCCCACTTCATCGACCCCGTCGCGCTGCTCGGGGACGTCCCGGGCGTCGAACTCGCCTCGGCGACCTGGGAGTCGGCGCAGACCGAGTTCGACCCCGACAACGAGGAGTGGGACGAGTACGCCGTGGAGGAGTCCGCCGAGTAGCGGCCACTCCTCCCCACCGCTCGTGAACGCCCGGCCTGTTCGACGCAGGCCGGGCGTTTTGTCCCTCTTCGGTGGGAAGTTGGGTCATCTCATACGATCGCTTACCCTTCGGTGGTGGAACCGTGAACGGGCGTATTGCGTTTCTGTATCCGTAATGCCCGGATGATCAGCAGGGAGACGCGACGTGACGGCACGGGACGGTGGGCAGCGGACGGCCGGAGGCAGCTGGAGCCGGCGCGGAGTGCTCGCGGGCCTGGTGGCCGCGCCCGTACTGCTGCTGGCGGCCTGCAACGACAACGCCGACAGCGGGAGCGGCGGCTCCGGCTCCGGCGGCGCGAGCGGCACCCCCGGCCCGGGCGGCAGCGGCGCGCCGCGGACCTCGGCCGCCGTCATCACCGTGACCCCCGCGGACGGCGCCACCGGCGCCAGCTTCAGCGAGCCCGTCAAGGTCACCGTCACCGGCGGCACCCTGGGCACCGTCAAGGTCACCGACTCCACCGGCAAGGAGCTGGCCGGGCAGCTCTCCGCGGACGGCACCGGCTGGACCTCCGCCACCGCCCCGGCCAGCGGCACCAAGTACACCGTCGCGGCCACGGCCCTGGACAAGGACAAGCTGGAGGCGGACGCCAACGCCGTCTTCACCACGGCGACGCCGGCCAACACCTTCGTCGGGTACTTCACCCCCGAGGACGGCTCGACGGTCGGCGTCGGCATGCCCGTGTCGATCAACTTCAGCAAGCCGATCAGCGACCGGAAGGCCGTCCAGCAGGCGATCACCGTGACCGCCGAGCCGGGCGTCGAGATCGTCGGGCACTGGTTCTCCAGCACCCGGCTCGACTTCCGGCCGCAGCAGTACTGGGCCAAGGGCACCAAGGTCACCCTCAAGCTGCGGCTCAAGGACGTCGAGGGCGCCAAGGGCGTCTACGGCACGCAGTCCAAGGACGTCTCCTTCACCATCGGCCGCGCCCAGACCAGCGTCGCCGACCTCGCCGCCAAGAAGCTCACCGTCACCACGGACGGCCAGGTCAGCGCCGTCTACAAGATCTCCGGCGGCGCGCCCGACCACACGACCTGGGGCGGCAAGATGGTCATCTCCGAGCAGTACACCCAGACCCGGATGAACTCGCAGACCGTGAACCTCGGCAGCGAGTACGACATCGCCGACGTCCCGCACGCCCAGCGGCTCACCACCTCGGGCACCTTCATCCACGGCAACTACTGGTCCTCGCCGTCGATCTTCGGCGGCCAGAACACCAGCCACGGCTGCGTCGGGCTGCAGGACGCCAAGGGCGCGCAGGACAGCGGCACGGACGGCTACAAGTTCTACAAGTCCTCGATGATCGGCGACGTGGTCGAGGTGGTGAACTCCGGGGACAAGACCGTCGCGCCGGACAACGGGCTGAACGGCTGGAACCTCGGCTGGGCCGACTGGAAGGCCGGCAGCGCCGTGTGACGGGTCAGCGCTTCGCGTAGTCGGCGAAGCCCTGCCAGTCGACGATCACGCAGGCGTCGTCGCCGAGGACCCAGGCGTCGTGCCCGGGCGGGCAGATCATGAAGTCGCCGGGGCCGTACTCGGCGTTCTCGCCGTCGTCCATGACGACCTTCATCCGGCCGGACACCACGTATCCCGCGTGGGCGGCCTGGCAGCTGTCGGTCTTGGCGATCGGCTTGATGTGCTTCGACCACTGCCACCCCGGCTCGAACACGGCCCGGCCCACCGGGCCGCCGTCCAGGTTGACCAGCCGCAGCTCCCCCTTGCCGTCCTCGAACGGACGGACCTCCTCGGGATCGTCGAAGTTCCGCTGGTAGAGACCGGACATGGCGCACTCCTCTCCACGAGGCGGCGCGGCCACCGACGGGCGGCCGCGGCTCGCCCTGCTGGCCCTTCCAGTCTGCGCCCGGACCGGGGATCGCTCACCTTGGGTGGCCGACCCCCGGTCCGGCCGGCTCAGCCCTCGGTGCGGGCCACGCCGATCGGGCAGGAGGCGCCCGTACCGCCCAGGCCGCAGTAGCCGCCCGGGTTCTTGGCGTCGGAGAGGTACTGCTGGTGGTACGGCTCGGCCGGGTAGAACGGGCCCGCCGGGGCGATCTCGGTGGTGATCCGGCCGTGACCGAGCGTGGTCAGGGCGGGCTGGAAGGCGTCCCGGGTGGCCGCCGCGGCCTCGGCCTGGGCGGGGGAGTGGGTGTAGATCGCGGACCGGTACTGGGAGCCGACGTCGTTGCCCTGGCGGTTGCCCTGGGTCGGGTCGTGCGCCTCCCAGAAGGCCTTCAGCAGCCGCTCGTACGGGATCACCGCCGGGTCGAACACCACCCGGACCGCCTCGGTGTGCCCGGTCAGCCCGCTGCACACCTCCTCGTACGTCGGGTGGGGCGTGTAGCCGCCCTGGTAGCCGACCAGCGTCGTCCAGACGCCGGGCAGCCGCCAGAACGTCCGCTCGGCGCCCCAGAAGCAGCCCAGCCCGAAGTCGGCCACCTCCAGCCCCTCCGGGTACGGGCCGGTCAGCGGGTGGCCGAGCACGGTGTGCGGCTCGGTGAGGGTGAAGGCGGGCGCCTCCCGGCCGGGGAGCGCCTGGTCGGCGGGGACGAGCGAGGTCTTGTGGCGGTTGAACAGCACGGCCTGCTCCAGCGGGTCGGGGAAGGTGGCTCAGGGTGAAACGCCGACGGCCGCCCCCGGATTCCGGGAGCGGCCGTCCGGGCCGGGCCCTGCGGTCGTGACGGTCAGGAGGCCGCGGCGACCGCGCCCCGGACGGCGTCGATCCGCAGGTCGACGAAGGCCTGCCGCGGGTCGTTGAAGCCGTTGAACGGCGGCGGGATGACCGGGCCGAGCGCCTGGTACTGGGCGAGCGCCTCGGTGTGCCGGCCGGCCTTGGTCAGGGCGTACGCCAGCCAGCCGCGGGTGAAGGTGACGCGGATGTTCTCCGGGTCGGCGGCGGCCAGGTCGGCGAGCGTCGCGTCCAGGGCGGCGCCGACCTCGGGGCTCTGCCACGAGGCGGGGGTGTTCCTGCCGTCCCGGACGAACTGCTCCCAGAAGGCCGACAGCTTGAGCGGCGTGAGCAGGCTGCCCGCGGGGGCGGCGGCGATCGCCCCGTCGATGAACCCGTGCATCAACTCGTGGCTGCCGCGCCACTTCTGGCACCAGTACTGCAGCGCCCGGTCGTGCGCGCCCCAGTTGTGGGGGTCCCGCGCGGTCAGCTCGGCCCAGAGCTCGCGGAAGCGGTCGTTGGGGTAGCCGAGGCCCATCGCGACGGGGATCCGGGCGGACCACGGGTTGGGGTCCTCGGGGGCGAGGGCGGCCGCCTCCGCGCAGGCATCCTCGGCCTGGGCCAGCACCCGGTGGAAGCCGTCGAACTGCTCCCGGCTGACCTCGCTGGCCCGGGCGCTGCTGCGGATGTTCCAGGCCAGGAAGACCAGGGCGTTCGCGTTCACCAGCGCGGCCGTCGGGTCCTGCGGGTCCTCCGCGCGCCAGGCGCGCAGCCAGGTGTCGTCCTCGGCCGCCAGGGAGGCCGCCCCGTACAGGCGCCGCCCCCGGACGTCGTGGGTGGCGCCCGCGCGGATGTAGGCCGCGATCGGGCGCCAGTCGCCGGCCTTGGCGGCGTCCAGGGCGGCCGCCTCCTCGGGGCCCGGGTCGCCGAACACGACGAGGTCCTTGCCGAGCAGCAGCCCGTGGTCGGCCGGGACGATGGTGTTCTTCGCCCGCTCCTCCTCGGCGAGCCGCGCCCGGTGCCGCGCGATGGTGGCCCTGGCCTGCTCGACCTGGGCCGTCTTGCGCTTGGCCAGCCGGGTCATGACGACCGGGAACAGCAGGACGAGGCCGATGACGGCGAACACGATGATGCCGATCAAGGGGGAACCTTCCGGGGGAGGACGTGGGGACGTCGTGGGGGCGGACGGGCCGGAGGGCGGCGTGCGCAGCGGCACGGTATCCGGGGAGTCCTCGCAGGTGGCGGGCGGGGCCCGGCCCACGAGGGCGCTCGGGTCAGGCCGTCGCGGCGGCGGGCGTGGGGAGGCCGGCCGCGGTGAGCAGCGCGCGCAGCGGCGCGGTGTCCGCCTCGTCGCGGCAGGCGGCGTCGAGGGCCGCGTCGAAGGAGTCCTCGAAGCCGTCCGGCAGCCGGAGTTCGGCCGGCCCGGACCAGGAGAGCTCCCAGCCGGCCAGGCCGGCCTCGGCCAGCGCGACCAGGGCGGCGTGCGCCAGCTCCTCGCGCAGCACCGGGCGGGCGAACTCGCGGGCGGCCCGGCCGGTGGCCGCGGCGGCCTGCTCGCTCTTCGGCAGCCGGTCGGTGAACTCCCACGCCCGCCCGGCGTCGACCGCGGCGAGCAGGCCGTGCACGCCGGCCGGCAGGCCGAGCGCGGTCAGCGCCGCGTACGCCGGGGCGGCCGCTTCGCGGGCGTGCGCCAGCATCGCCGCGCGGACCAGCTCGGGCCACGCGAGCCGCTGCTTGCCGGCCGCCTCGGGGACCAGCGAGGCGACCTCCAGCTCGGCCAGCACCCGCTCGGCGTCGTGCAGCAGCGCCAGCGCGGGGCCGGCGGCACCGGGGCCGCGCCCGTCGTCGGGCAGCGCCTCGATCGCGGCGATCCGGCGGTCGATCGGCGGGTGCGAGTCGTACGGGTCGGGCTGCTCGGCGGGCGGTTCGAGCGCGAACTCGGCGAGCTCCTTGCGCCGCTCCGGGTCGCTCAGCAGGTGCAGCAGGCCGCCGTAGACCTGGCCGGGCGGCGGGAGCAGACCGGCGTCCCAGCCGATGGTGGCGTAGCGGCTGAGGTAGAAGCCCTGGGCGGAGTCCAGCACCGGCAGCCGGCGCAGCGCCGAGGCGGTGGCGTCCCGGCCCGCCAGCTGGGCGGCGACCCGGTCGGCGGCGTACTCCTGGCGGCGGCCGACCGCCTCGGAGACCCGGAAGTAGAGCTTGGCGTAGAGGGTGAAGAGCTTGGCGAGGGCCCGGTCGACGCCGCCGGTGGCCTCCGCCGGGGACGGCTTGCGGCCCTTGGCCAGCCGCTTCTCGGCCTTGGCGGCGAGCTTGGCGGCCTCCTCGGCCTTGTGCTGGTCGGCGCGCCGGTGCAGCCCGCCGATGGTGTGCAGGACGGCGCGGCGGCCGGCGACGGTGACCGCGGCCAGCTTCACGTCCCGGTTGCTGTAGTGGCCGAACTCGTGGGCCAGGACGGACTCCAGCTCGCCCTCGGTGAGGCCGATCAGCAGCGGGGCGCCGATGACCAGGTGGCGCGGGCCGGGGACCAGCCCGAGCATCCTGGTCTCCTCCCGGACGCCCGCGTTGACCTCGGGCACGAGCCGGATCTCGGCCGGCCCGCGCACGCCCGTCCGCTCGGCGATCCGGTCCACCAGGGCCCACAGGGCGGGCTGGCGCTCGCGGGTGAGCGGCACGCCGGGCTGCTCGCCGTCGTCCGTGCGACGGCGGGTCAGGAAGACCACCCGGAGCACCGGGTAGGCGATCGCGGCGCTCAGCGCCCAGATCTTGACCAGCGCCGGGCGCATGTGGTCCGAGGCCTGGTACAGCGAGACGTCGATGGCGAGCAGGCCCCCGATGATGCCGAGGGCGAGCAGGTAGAAGCCGGCCAGCAGGGCGACGGCCGTGGCGGCCCGCCCGGACGTGCTCAGGCCGGTGGAACGCTGGGGCGCGCCCATGCGGTCGATCCTCCCCGGGGCGCGACGGCAGGGCGGCGCGCGGTTGTTGCCTGGTGAACAGGTGTGCGGCAGGGGGAGATGGTAGCGGTGCGCCGGGGGCGGGCGCACCGGGGATCCGACTCGGCCGTTCCAGCGAGCGCACGGGCGTTCAAGGCTTAGGCTCGGAGCCATGACCGAGCACCAGCTTCCCCAGGGCTTCGAGACCCTCGCCATCCACGCGGGTCAGGAAGCAGACCCCCAGACCGGGGCCGTCGTCACGCCGATCTACCAGGTGTCCACCTACAAGCAGGACGGGGTGGGCGGCCTGCGGGGCGGCTACGAGTACAGCCGTAGCGCCAACCCGACCCGTACCGCGCTGGAGGAGTGCCTCGCCGCGCTGGAGGGCGGCGCCCGCGGCCTCGCCTTCGCCTCCGGCCTGGCCGCCGAGGACACCCTGCTGCGCACCATCCTCAAGCCGGGCGACCACATCGTGATCCCCAACGACGCCTACGGCGGCACCTTCCGGCTGTTCGCCAAGGTGCTGACCCGCTGGGGCGTCGAGTTCTCCGTCGCCAACACCCAGAACCTGGACGACGTCCGTGCCGCGCTGCGCCCCACCACCCGCGCGGTGTGGGTGGAGACCCCGTCCAACCCGCTGCTGGGCATCACCGACCTGGCCGGCCTCGCCGAGGTCGCGCACGGCGCCGGCGCGCTGCTGGTGGTCGACAACACCTTCGCCAGCCCGTACCTGCAGCAGCCGATCTCGCTCGGCGCGGACGCGGTCGTGCACTCCACCACCAAGTACATGGGCGGCCACTCGGACGTGGTCGGCGGTGCGCTGGTGCTCGCCGAGGCGGGCCTCGGCGAGGAGGTCGCGTACCACCAGAACGCGATGGGCGCCGTCTCCGGGCCGTTCGACGCCTGGCTGGTCATGCGCGGCATCAAGACCCTCGGTGTCCGGATGGACCGGCACAGCTCCAACGCGGAGAAGGTCGCCGAGCTGCTGACCGGCCACCCCAAGGTGAGCCAGGTGCTCTACCCGGGCCTGCCCGAGCACCCCGGCCACGACATCGCCGCCAAGCAGATGAAGGCCTTCGGCGGCATGGTGTCGTTCCGGGTCGCCGGCGGCGAGGAGGCGGCCGTCGAGGTGTGCAACCGCGCGCGGCTGTTCACCCTCGGTGAGTCGCTGGGCGGCGTCGAGTCGCTGATCGAGCACCCGGGCCGGATGACCCACGCCTCGGCGGCCGGCTCGCCGCTGGAGGTGCCGGCCGACCTGGTGCGCGTCTCGGTCGGCATCGAGTCGATCGACGACCTGCTGGCCGACCTCACCCAGGCCCTGGGCTAGGCCTGTTGCTGCCCCTGCTGGTCCGCCGAGTACGACTCCATCGCGAGGTTGAAGCGGGCCAGCAGGGTGCAGAACGCGCGCTGCTCCTCGGGCGGCCAGCCGGCCGTCAGGCGGCGGGTCAACTCGGCCCGGCCGTCGCGGACTTCGGCCAGCCGGCCGGAGCCGACCGGGGTCAGTGCGAGCCGTACCGCGCGGCGGTCGGCCGGGTCCTGCACCCGGCCGACCAGCCCGGCCGCGACCAGCGGGGCGACCTGCCTGGTCACCGTCGAGGAGTCCACGCCGAGGGCGTCGGCCAGCGCCTTGACGTTCGCCGGCCCGTGCCGCTCCAGGCGGTCGAGCAGCAGGTAGGCGGCCCGGTCCAGGGTCCCGCCGCCGCCGGACGTCCGGACCTGCTCCATCCGGCGGGAGAACACCGCCAGCTGGTACTGGAGTTGGGTGTGCAGGGGGTCGGTTCGGTCGGTGGCCTGGGGCGAGGTGGTCGTCATCGCGGCTCACGATCGGTGTGCGGTGAGGGAGGCTCAGGAGCAGCAGCGTACGCGGGCCGGGCGGGCCCGGGAACAGGCCCGGCGTCCCGGATCGCACTCCTCCGCCGCTCTAGGCTGACGCCATGCACACCTGGCCGATCACCCTCGACGACGTCCGCGGGGCCCAGAAGATGCTCGCGGGGGTCGCCCGGGTGACCCCGATGGAGGGCAGCCGGTACCTGTCCGGGCTGGTCGGCGCGCCGGTCCACTTGAAGTGCGAGAACCTGCAGCGCACCGGCTCGTTCAAACTGCGCGGGGCGTACGTGCGGATCGCCGGGCTCTCCCCGGTGCAGCGGGCCGCCGGGGTGGTGGCGGCGAGCGCCGGGAACCACGCCCAGGGCGTGGCGCTGGCGGCCGCGCTGCTCGGGGTCCGCTCGACGGTGTTCATGCCGCTCGCGGCGCCGCTGCCGAAGGTCGCCGCCACCCGGGACTACGGCGCCGAGGTGCGGCTGCACGGGGCGACCGTGGACGAGGCGCTGCAGGCCGCGCAGCGGTACGCGGAGGCGACCGGCGCGGTGTTCATCCACCCCTTCGACCACTGGGACGTGGTCACCGGCCAGGCGACGGTGGGCCTGGAGATCCTGGAGCAGTGCCCCGAGGTGCGCACGATCCTGGTCGGCGTGGGCGGCGGCGGACTGCTGGCCGGGATCGCCGCGGCGGTCAAGCCGCTGCGGCCGGACGTCCGGGTGGTCGGGGTGCAGGCGGCGGGCGCGGCCGCGTACCCGCCCTCGCTGGCGGCCGGGCGGCCGGTGTCGCTGGAGCGGTTCGCCACGATGGCGGACGGGATCATGGTCGGGCGGCCCGGGGACATCCCGTTCGAGGTGGTCAACACCCTGGCGGACGGCATCCGCACCGTCTCCGAGGACGCGCTGTCGCGGGCCCTGCTGCTCGGTCTGGAGCGGCTGAAGCTGGTCGTCGAGCCGGCCGGAGCGGCGCCGATCGCGGCGCTCCTGGAGGGGCCGGAGTCCTTCGAGGGCCCGGTGGTCGCGGTGCTGTCCGGCGGCAACATCGACCCGCAGCTGATGCAGCGGGTGCTGCGGCACGGGCTGGCGGCGGCCGGGCGCTACCTGTCGCTGCGGGTGCGGCTGGCGGACAAGCCGGGCTCGCTGGCGGACCTGCTGGGCGTGCTGACCAGGGTGGACGCCAACGTGCTGGACGTCGCCCACGTGCGGATCGACCCGCGGCTGGGGCTGACCGAGGTCGAGGTGGACCTGCACCTGGAGACCAAGGGGCCGGAGCACTGCGCGCTGGTGGTCGGGGAGTTGAGGGACGCGGGGTACGTCGTCTCCGACTGAACCGGCCGCCGACCGGCCGCCCGCCGACCGGCCGCCGACCGGATCCGAGCGTTCCGCCGGAATTCCCTTGACGCGATGTATCGCGAGTCGCCAGACTCACGATGCATCGCGTTCTGTGTTCGGTGGGCGAGAACCGAGTCGCCCGCGCGCCCGGAAACGGGGCAGAGTGGGACAGATCGCACGATTAGTCCGATGAGATGAGGCAGGTCATGGCGCCAGCCATCCAAGCCGAGAACCTGGTGAAGACCTTCGGCGACGTACGCGCCCTGGACGGCGTCAGCCTGGACGTCCCCGAGGGCACGGTGCTCGGGCTGCTCGGGCCGAACGGCGCCGGGAAGACCACCACCGTCCGCGTCCTCACCACCCTGCTCCGCCCCGACTCCGGCCGCGCGGTCGTCGCCGGGGTCGACGTCCTCGAGCACCCCGACCGGGTGCGCAGCCTGATCGGCCTCTCCGGCCAGTACGCGGCGGTCGACGAGTACCTCACCGGCTTCGAGAACCTGACCATGGTCGGCGAGCTGTACCAGATGAGCGCCCGCGCCGCGAAGGCCCGGGCGCTGGAGCTGCTGGAGTGGTTCAACCTCACCGAGGCCAAGAACCGCACCGCCAAGACGTACTCCGGCGGCATGCGACGCCGCCTGGACCTCGCCGCCGCGCTGGTCGTCCGGCCGCCGGTGATGTTCCTGGACGAGCCGACCACCGGGCTCGACCCGCGCAACCGGCTCGCGCTCTGGGAGGTCATCGAGACCCTGGTCGAGCAGGGCACCACGCTGCTGCTCACCACCCAGTACCTGGAGGAGGCCGACCGGCTCGCCCACGACATCGCCGTGGTCGACCACGGCCGGGTGATCGCCCGCGGCACCGCCGACCAGCTCAAGGCGCAGATCGGCGGCGAGCGGATCGAGCTCGTCGTGCACGAGCCCGGCGAGATCGCCGACGCCGTCGCGGCGCTGTCCCGGTACGCGCTCGGCGAGCCGACCGTGGAGCGCAACACCCGGAAGATCACCGTGCCGGTCAGCGGCGGCGCCCGGGTGCTCGCCGACGCCATCCGCGAACTGGACGGGCGCGGGGTGGAGATCGACGACATCGGGCTGCGCCGCCCGACGCTGGACGACGTCTTCCTCACCCTCACCGGGCACGTCGCGGAGACGGCCGAGGAGAACGGCGCGGAGGCCGACGTCCGGGGCCCGGAGGAACAGCAGGCCGTCGCGGCCGGGAAGGGGCAGTGAGATGACCACCACCGCCACCGAACACGCCATCGGCGCGGCGATGCCCGCCCGGCGCCGGGGCCCGGCCGCCACGCTGCACGACTCCTGGGTGGTCGCCAAGCGCAACCTGCGCCGGATGACGCGCATCCCCGAGATCGTCGTCTTCGGGCTGATGCAGCCCGTCATGTTCGTGCTGCTGTTCTCGTACGTGATGGGCGGGGCGATCAAGATCCCCGGGGCGAACTCCAGCTCCCACACGTACATCCAGTTCCTGATGGCCGGCATCTTCGCCCAGACCGTCACCTTCGCCGTCGCCGGCGCCTCGGCCGGCATCGCGGAGGACATGACCAAGGGCCTGGTGGACCGCTTCCGCTCGCTGCCGATGGCCCGCTCGGCGGTGCTGGCCGGGCGCACCCTGGCCGACCTGTGCCAGACCGCGTTCACCCTGGTCGTGCTGGGGCTGGTCGCGCTGCTGGTCGGCTGGCGGATCCACGACGGGGTGCTCAAGGCGCTCGGCGCCTTCGGGCTGCTGCTCCTGCTCGGCTACGCCTTCTCCTGGATCGGCGCGCTGATCGGCCTGTCGGTGCGCAGCCCGGAGGCGGCCACCTCGGCCGGGCTGATCTGGCTGTTCCCGCTGACCTTCGTGTCGAACGCCTTCGTGCCGGTCACCTCGATGCCGGGCTGGCTGCAGGGCGTCGCCTACTGGAACCCGTTCAGCGCGACCGTCCAGGCCTGCCGGGACCTCTTCGGCAACCAGGTCGGGCCGGTGGACAGCGCCTGGCCGATGCAGCACGCGGCGCTGGTGTCGGTGCTGTGGTCCGTGGTGATCACGGCGGTGTTCTCCTGGCTGTCGGTGCGCAAGTACCGCTCCGCCGCGGGCTGAGCACGCCGAAGGGCGGCGGCCCGGAGTCCGTGGGACTCCGGGCCGCCGCCCTCCGGCGCGGTGCGCGGGTGGGTCAGCCGGCGTGCGGCACGACCTTGACGATCTTCACCATGGCCGGCTTGCCGTTCGGCAGCTCGTAGGTGGCCTCGTCGCCGATCTTCTTGCCGTCGATCGCGCGGCCCAGCGGCGACTGCGGCGAGTAGACGTCGAGGGTGTCGGAGCCGGCGACCTCGCGGGAGGCGAGCAGGAACTCCATCAGGTCGTCCTCGTCGCCGTCGAAGGCGACCGTGACGACCATGCCCGGGGCGACCACGCCCGAGTCGGCCGGGGCCTCGCCGACCTTGGCGCGCTCCAGCAGCTGGGTCAGCTGGCGGATGCGCAGCTCGGTCTTGCCCTGCTCCTCCTTGGCGGCGTGGTAGCCGGCGTTCTCCTTGAGGTCGCCCTCCTCGCGCGCCGCCTCGATCTTCTCGGCGATCTCGATGCGCCAGGGCCCGGTCAGATGGTCCAGCTCGGCCTTGAGCTGGTCGTAGCCGGCCTGAGTGAGCCAGGTCACGTTCTCACTGGTCTGGGTCACGGGTGCTCCTCGTAGGTGCGGGGCGGTGCTGAGGGTGTGAGTCGTCAGCAGGGTTGTCGGTGATTTCGGTCTCAACTACAAAGCAACGCCCGCTCCCGTACCATCCGGTGCGGAAGGGGCGAAACCACGAGCCTAACAAGTCCTGCCGACAAGCGGGAGGGCCGTTGGCGCGCCGTTGACGGCGGCGTTGCGCCACGGTGTACGGGAACGGCCGGTACGGGGTCGCGGGGTGGGACTTCCTACGGATGCCCGCTCCTCCCGCCGAGTATGCACCGAGCCCCCGACACCCGCGCGTGGCGCCCGCCCGGGGCGGGTCAGCCGGCGGGCGTGCAGTGCAGCAGTTCGGCGGTGGTGCCGCGGGCGGTGGTGCGCAGGACGACGTCGGCCTCGTAGCCGGAGCCGTCCGCCGGGACGGGGAAGTCCGCCACGCCGACCACGCCGTGGTCGTCCCCCTGGGAGCGGACCGTGCAGGTGCCGGCCGTCCCGTCGCTCTTGCGCACGCTCAGGTGCAGTCGCACCTCGGAGTCGGAGACCACCTGGAAGGTCGGCACCGAACCGTTGATCTTCGACTCGCGCAGCAGGTAGGAGCCGCCCAGCCAGGCGATCAGGCCCAGCGCCAGGACGCCGCACACCGCGCCGACCACCTTCAGGCGGCGGTCCGACTCGCCGTCGCCGCTGCGGCCGTAGCGGCCCTCGGGCGGCCGCTGGGCGGTGGTGTCTGCAGTCATCGGACTCCGTCCTCTCCTGGGGGAGGGGCCGCGCGGGCGGTGCGGGGGAATGCGACGCGCCTCCAGTCCGTCACTATAGGAGGGGCACGCCCGAAGCCGGTCCGGTGGGGGCGGGGCCCGGCCGCGCCGACGACGGCTCGCCGGCCGGTTCCGCGGCGGCGCGGCCCCGCACGGAGCGGTTCGAACGGTGGGCAGTCCGGACTTCGCGGGACGCCCGAACATGTGGAAGGAACGCAAGGCGTTGACTGAGCAGTTGCGACTGATGGCGGTGCACGCCCACCCGGACGACGAGTCCAGCAAGGGCGCGGCCACCATGGCCATGTACGTCGAGCAGGGCGTGGACGTGCTCGTGGCCACCTGCACGGGGGGCGAGCGCGGGTCGGTTCTCAACCCCAAGCTGCAGGGGGACCCCTACATCGAGGAGAACATCCACGAGGTGCGGCGCAAGGAGATGGACGAGGCGCGCGCCATCCTCGGGGTCAAGCAGGCCTGGCTGGGCTTCGTCGACTCCGGCCTGCCGGAGGGGGACCCGCTGCCCCCGCTGCCCGAGGGCTGTTTCGCCCTGCAGGACGTGAAGGAGGCGGCCGAGCCGCTGGTCCGGCTGATCCGCGAGTTCAAGCCGCAGGTCATCACGACCTACGACGAGAACGGCGGCTACCCGCACCCGGACCACATCATGACCCACAAGATCACCATGCTGGCCTTCGACGCCGCCGGTGACCCGGACGCGTACCCCGAGGCCGGCGAGCCCTGGCAGCCGCTCAAGGTCTACTACAACCACGGCTTCCCGATGGGCCGCATCCGGGCCCTGCACCAGTACCTCACCGAGCACGGGCACGACTCGCCGTACGGCGAGTGGATCGAGGGCTGGGAGAAGAGCGGCCGCAAGGAGCGCGAGATCACCACCCGGGTGCGCTGCGACGACTGGTTCGAGACCCGCGACCGCGCGCTGATCGCCCACGCCACCCAGATCGACCCGGACGGCCCGTGGTTCCGCGTGCCGCTGGAGGTCCAGCGCGAGGTCTGGCCCACCGAGGACTACGAGCTCGCCCGTACCCTGATCGATGTGGACCTGCCGGAGGACGACCTGTTCGCCGGTGTGCGCACCCCCACCCTGGCGGCCGAGGCCGCCGGCGACACGCGCGACTGAACCACCCCCCGATGGTCCGGCTCCCCGTGAGCCGGGCCACCATAGAGATATGAGTGCCCCCGTGAACCTCGTCCACCTCGCCGCCGATCTCGCCGTCGACGACGCCAAGGTCACCCCCGGCCTGCTCGGCTTCGTGGTCTTCGCCGCCCTCGGCGTGGCCACCTGGTTCCTGGCCAAGTCGATGAACCGGCAGTTCAAGAAGGTCGACTTCACGGAGGAGCCGGAAGCTCCCAAGGAGTGACGAGAGGCCCCCGGCCCCGCGCGGCGGATGCGCGCGGGGCCGGGGGCCTGTCGGACGTGCGGGCCGGCCGGGGCTACGAGCGGCGCGGGACCGGGATCACGTAGCGGCTGAACACCAGGTCGCGCAGGACGTCGTCGCCGCCCTCCACGATGGAGATGTAGCGCATGTCCCGCATCAGCTTGTTGATCGGCGACTCGTGGGTGTACCCGAGCCCGCCGAACATCTCGGAGCCGACCGTGGCGATGTCCCAACCGGTCTGGCCGCAGAACATCTTGGCGGTCAGCGCCGACTTGAGGGTGCCCTGCCGGTGCCACAGGTCGGCGGCGTCCGGGCTGGCCATGACCGCGTCGTAGTCGCGGCCCGCGCGCAGCAGGTGGCTCTTCATGACGTCGATCTGCATCTCCATCTGGCCGAGCTTGGCCGCGAACACGGGGTTGTCCAGCAGGACGCCGTCCCGCAGCGGCTTGGTCTTGGCGTAGGTCATGCAGAGGTCGCGGATGCGGCGGGCGATGCCGAGCGCGGTGGTGGCGATCAGGATGCGGCTGGCGTTGAGGCCGATCTCCAGCAGCCGCAGGCCCGAGCCCGCCAGGCGGTTGGCCGCCGGGACGCGGCAGCCCTTGAGGCTCACCTGGTAGGTGTAGGAGCTGCGCACGCCGATGACGTCCCAGCGCTTGACGATCTCGATGCCGGGGGTGTCGCGCGGGATCAGCACCATCGCCGACTGCTCCGGGTCCTCCGCCGAGCGGCCGACGACGAGCAGGAAGTCGGCGAAGTCGGTGTTGGTGGAGAAGAACTTCTCGCCGGTGACGACGAGTTCGTCCCCGTCCACGGCCACCACGGTGTCGATCTTGCCGAGTTCGCTGCCCGCCGCCCGCTCGCTGCCGAGCGTGGCGCAGAACGAGCCGCGCTCGGCCATCGGCGCCAGGTAGCGCTTCTTCAGCTCCTCGGAGCCGTACAGCTCCACCATGCTGGTGCCCAGCACCGAGATGAACAGCGTGAACGCCACCCCGGCGTCCCCGTAGGCGAGTTCGTTGACGAGCTCGACGCCGTCCTCCAGGCTCAGGCCCCGGCCGCCCAGCGACTCGGGCAGCCACCAGTTGGCCAGGCCGGTCTCCCGGAACCGCTCGTAGACCTCCGAGGGCTTCTCCTCGAACGCGTCCAACTCGGCGTACCGGCCGTCCAGGTGCTGCTTGACGAACGCGCGCACGGCCTTCAGGTCTTCAGATTTCATCATCCCACTACTCATTCATCGCACGCTGGATGAGGTCGTCGAGGTCCAGCCCGTCGATCTCGTCATCCAACTGGTCCGCTGCCAAGTCCTCGTCGTCCGCCGGAAGTTCCGCGTCGGGCGTGTCCTCCGGGAACAGCAGCTCCTGGATCCGTACCGCCAGCGTCGCCGGCGTCGGGTAGTTGAAGATCACCGTCGCGGGGAGCTGGACCCCGGTGTCCTTCTTGACCTGGTTGCGGAACTCCATCCCGCTCAGCGAGTCGAAGCCGATCTCGTTGAAGGACATGTCGGCGTCGATGTCGTCGACGTCCGGGTAGCCCAGCACCACGGCCGCGGTGGAGAGCAGCAGGTCCAGCAGCTGGGTGCGCTGCTCGTCGGGCAGCAGGGCCGCCAGCCGCTGGGCGATCGCCGGTTCCGTCCGGTCCTCGACGCGCCGCGGCCGGGCCGGGGCCAGGCCGCGCAGCAGCGCGGGCACCGACTCCTGCTGGCGCAGCGCCGCCAGGTCGAGCACGGCGGGCACCGCCGTCGCCGTGTCGAGGGCGAGCGCGGCGTCGAACAGCGCGGCCCCCTTCGCGGCGTCCAGCGGCACCAGGCCGCCGCGCCGGAACCGCGCCAGATCGGCCTGGCCGAGGGTGCCGGCCATGCCCAGCTCCCACGGGCCCCAGGCCAGCGACACCGCCGGCAGTCCGGCGGCCGCGCGGTGCGCGGCCAGGGCGTCCAGGAACGCGTTGGCCGCGGCGTAGTTGGCCTGGCCGGCGTTGCCGAGCGTCCCGACGACGGACGAGTACAGGACGAAGGCCGACAGGCCGAGGTCCTTGGTCAGCTCGTGCAGGTGCCAGGCGGCGTCGACCTTCGGCTGGAACACCCGGCCCAGCTGGTCCGGCGTCAGGGACTCGGCGGCGCCGTCGTCGAGCACGCCCGCCAGGTGGACGACCGCGGTCAGCGGCGCCCCGGCCGGGATCCGCGCCAGCCGGTCGGCGAGCGCGGCCGGGTCGGACACGTCGCAGGCCGCCTGGGTGACGTCCGCGCCGAGCGCGGCCAGCTCCGCGGCCAGGTCGGCCGCACCCGGTGCCGCCGATCCGCGCCGGCTGAGCATCAGCAGGTTCCGCACGCCGTGCTCGGCCACCAGGTGCCTGGCGACCAGCGCGCCGAGCGCGCCCGTCGCGCCGGTGAGCAGCACCGTGCCCGCCGGGTCCCACGCCGGGGCCGCGGCCCGCGCGGCCGGCGCGGGGGCCAGCCGCGGCACGTACGCCGCGCCGGCGCGCAGGGCCAGCTGCGGCTCGCCGGACAGGTCCAGCGTCTCCAGCGCCCGCAGCGACCGCTGGTCCTCGTCGGTGTCGACCAGGACGAACCGGTCCGGGTGCTCGGCCTGCACCGACCGCAGCAGGCCCCAGACCGGCGCGGCGGACAGGTCGGGCGACTCGTCCCGGGTGACGGCCACCGCGCGGCGCGTCACGATCACCAGCGGGCGCTGGTCGGTCCGTTCGTCGCGCAGCCGCTTCTGCACCAGGTCGAGCACCTGCTGCGCGGTCGCCCGCGCCGCGGCGGGAACGTCCCCGCCGGCGGCCGGGGCCACCTGGGCGAACTCGAACTCCGGCACGGTGCCGCCGGGGGCCGCCGCCTCCAGCGCCGTCCAGTCGACGGCGTACAGGGCGTCGGCGGCGCTCCCGCCGGACAGCTGCTCGACGGACGCGGGCATCAGCGACAGCGACTCGACGGACAGCACCGGGTCGCCGGCCGGGCCGGTGATCCGCACCGACACCTCGTGGGCGTCCTTGCGGGCGATCCGGACCCGCAGGTCCGTGCCGCCGGGCGCGTGCCCGGTCACCCCCGACCAGGCGTACGGCAGCAGCACCTGACTCGGGTCCGAGCCGGTCAGCAGCGACAGCATCGGGTGCAGCGCCGCGTCGAACAGGGCCGGGTGCACGGCGAACCCGGCCGAGGCGCGGGGGACGTCGTCCGGCAGCCGGACCTCGCCGTAGACCTCGTCGCCTCGCCGCCACAAGGCGCGCAGCCCCTGGAAGGCCGGCCCGTAGACGTAGCCGCGGTCGACGAGCTCCGGGTAGAAGCCGGCCAGCTCGACCGGCGCGGCGCCCTCGGGCGGCCACACCCCGGAGCCGGACGCGTCGGGCACCGGGCCCGCCCCGGTGGCCAGGAAGCCGGTCGCGTGCGTGGTCCACGAGCCCGCCGCCGAGGACGGACGGGAGTGGATGCCGATCGGGCGCCGGCCCGACTCCTCGGGCGCGCCGACGATGATCTGGAGCCGGACGGAGTCCGCGCCGAGGACCAGCGGCGCCAGGAGGGTCAGCTCCTCCACGCTCCGGCAGCCGGCGCCGTCCAGGGTCTGCAGCGCCGCCTCGACGAAGGCCGCCCCGGGGAAGACCGTGTTGCCGAAGATGGCGTGGTCGGCCAGCCAGGGGTCGTCGGTCGCCGAGACCAGGCCGCTGAGGACCAGCTGGTCGCCGACCGCGAGGTCGGTGGCGGCGGCGAGGAACGGGTGCTCGACCGCGGCGAGTCCGGCGCCGCCGACGTCGCCCTGCGGCTTCGCGGGCTGCGCCCAGTAGCGCTGCCGGTCGAAGGCGTAGGTGGGCAGGTCGACGGGACGCCCGGCGGCGCCGACGGCGCCGAGGTAGGACTGCCAGTCGACCGGCACGCCCGCGACGTGCAGCTGCGCCAACGCCTCGGCCGCCGCCCGGGATTCGGGCCGGTCCTTGCGGACGACGGGGACCACGGGCAGGTCGGGCGCCGAGTCGGCCAGGGTCTCCCGGGCCATGGCGGACAGGACGCCGTCCGGGCCGACCTCGACCAGGACCTCCGCCCCGGCCGCCACCGCGGCGCGCACGCCGTCCGCGAACCGGACGGCCTCGCGGACGTGGCGCACCCAGTACTCCGGCTGCTCCAGCGCGCCGTCCTCGGCGAGCGATCCGGTGACGTTGGAGACCACCGGGATGCGCGGCGCCGCGTAGGACACCGACCGCGCCACCTCGCGGAACCCGTCCAGCATCGGCTCCATCAGCGGCGAGTGGAACGCGTGCGAGACCCGCAGCCGCGTGGTCTTGCGGCCCATCGCGGCGAGCGTCGTCTCGACCTCGGCGACCGCGTCCTCGGCGCCGGAGACCACCGCGGAGGTGGGGCTGTTCACCGCGGCGATCGAGACGGACTCCTCGTAGCCCTCCAGCGCGTCGATGACCTCGTCCTCGTCGGCCTGGACGGCCAGCATGCTCCCGCCCCGGGGCAGGGCCTGCATCAGCCGACCGCGGGCGGCGACCAGGCGCGCCGCGTCGGCGAGCGAGAAGACGCCCGCCACGTGCGCGGCGGCCAGCTCGCCGATCGAGTGCCCGACCAGGACGGCGGGGGTGACGCCCAGCGACTCCAGCAGCCGGTACGCCGCCACCTCGAAGGCGAACAGGGCCGGCTGCGTCATCGCCGTCTCGTTCAGCAGCGACGCCCGCTCGGAGTCGGGCTCGGCCGCCACCACGTCGTCGATCGCGTGCTCCAGCAGCGGGTCGAGCTCGGCGCAGACCTCGCGCCAGGCGGCGGCGAACGCCGGGAAGGTCGCGACCAGTTCGCGGCTCATGCCGAGCCGCTGGCTGCCCTGCCCGGAGAACAGGACGCCGACGCCCGGCGCCGTCGCCGCGCTGCCCGTGACCACGGCCGCCGAGCGGTCGCCCCGGGCCAGCGCGTCCAGCCCGGCCAGCAGGTCCTCCCGGCCGGCGCCCAGCACCACCGCGCGGTGGTCGAACGCCGTCCGCTCCGCGGCCAGGGAGTGCGCCACGTCGGCCACCCGCGGCGCCGGCTCGGCGGACGCCGCGGCGTGCAGCCGCTTCGCCTGCCCGGCCAGCGCGCGCCGGCCGCGCGCCGAGACCAGCCACGGGACGAGGCCGGTCGGCTCCGGCTCGTCGGCCGGCCGCGCCGACTCGACGGGGTCGCCCTGTTCGAGGATGACGTGCGCGTTGGTGCCGCTGATCCCGAAGGACGAGATGCCGGCCCGGCGCGGCCGCTCGGCGGCCGGCCACTGCTGCTGCTCGGTCAGCAGCTCCACCGCGCCCGACGACCAGTCGACGTGGTGGGACGGCGTGTCGGCGTGCAGCGTGCGCGGCAGCACACCGTGCCGCATCGCCATGATCATCTTGATCGCGCCGGCGGCGCCCGCCGCGGCCTGGGTGTGGCCGATGTTGGACTTCACCGAGCCCAGCCACAGCGGCTGTTCGCGGTCCTGCCCGTACGTCGCCAGCAGCGCCTGGGCCTCGATCGGGTCGCCCAGGGAGGTGCCGGTGCCGTGCGCCTCGACGGCGTCGACGTCCGCCGGGGACAGGCCGCCGCCGGCCAGCGCCTGCCGGATCACCCGCTCCTGCGAGGGGCCGTTCGGGGCGGTGAGCCCGTTGCTCTCGCCGTCCTGGTTGACCGCGCTGCCGCGCAGCACGGCCAGCACGCGGTGCCCGTTGCGCCGCGCGTCCGAGAGGCGTTCGAGGACCAGCACGCCGACGCCCTCGGACCAGCCGGTGCCGTCCGCCTCGTCGGAGAACGCCTTGCAGCGCCCGTCCTCGGCGAGCCCGTTCTGGCGCGCGAACTCGATGAACATGCCGGGGGTCGACATCACCGTCACACCGCCGGCCAGGGCCAGCGAGCAGTCGCCCGAGCGCAGGGACTGGGCCGCCAGGTGCATCGCCACCAGCGAGGACGAGCACGCCGTGTCGACGCTCACCGCCGGGCCCTCCAGGCCCAGCGCGTAGGCGACCCGGCCGGAGACCACGCTGGTGGCGCTGCCGGTCAGGGCGTGGCCGCCGAGGTTGTCGGGGACGTCCGCCAGGTGCGGGAGGTAGTCCTGGGCCATGGCGCCGATGAAGACGCCCGTCCGGCTGCGGCGCAGCGCCGCCGGGTCCTGGCCGGCGCTCTCCAGCGCCTCCCACGCCGTCTCCAGCACGAGCCGCTGCTGCGGGTCCATCGCCAGCGCCTCGCGCGGGCTGATCCGGAAGAACGCGGCGTCGAAGTCCGCGGCACCGGCCAGGAAGCCGCCCCGGCGGGGGAAGTCCGCGCCGGGCGCGACCTGCCAGCCGCGGTCCTCGGGGAAGCCGGTGATCGCGTCCCCGCCCTCGGAGACCAACCGCCACAGGTCCTCCGGCGAGTTCACGCCGCCGGGGAGCCGGCAGGCCATGCCGACGACCGCGATCGGGTCGTCGGCCGGCGCGGCGGGGCCGGCGGCGCCGGCCTCGTGGGCGGGCCGGTCGGTGTCGGGCCCGGACAGCTGCTCGCGCATGTGCCGGACGACCGCGCCCGGGGTCGGGTGGTCGAACAGCAGCGAGGTCGGCATCCGCAGGCCGGCCGCGGTGTTCAGCCGGTTGCGCAGCTCGACGGCCGTCACCGAGTCGAAGCCGAGCTCCTTGAAGGTGTGGTCGGCCCCGATCAGCGCCGGGTCGGGGTGACCGAGTACCACCGCCGCCTGCGAGCGGACCAGCTTCCACAGGTCCTGCTCGCGCATCCCGGCGGGCTCCGCCCGGACGGGCTCCGCGGACTGGGCGGACTGGTTCGACTGGTCGGACTGGGCGGACGGGACGGGCAGCGAGCCCTGCGCCCCGGAGACCCAGTACGGCCGGCGTTCGAAGGCGTAGGTGGGCAGCTCCACCCGCCGGGCGCCCGGCAGGGCCGGCCGCCAGTCGACCGGCAGGCCCAGCGCGAACAGCTCGGCCATGGACAGCAGCAGGCGGCGGGCCTCGTCCTCGCCCCGGCGCAGCGTGCCCTGGACCACCGCGGCGCCCGGCACGCCCGCGGCGGCCACGGTGTCCTCCAGGGCCGTGGTCAGCACCGGGTGCGGGCTGATCTCCAGGAAGACGCGGTAGCCGTCCTCGGCCAGCGCCGTGACGGTCTCCGAGAGCCGCACCGGCTGCCGCAGGTTCCGGTACCAGTACTCGGCGTCCAGCTCGGCCGCCCGCGCCGGAGCGGCGTTGACCGTCGAGTAGAACGCGACACCGCTGTCGGTCGCCGTGATGCCCTCGGCGGCCCGCAGCACCTCGTCGCGGATCGCCTCCACGTGGGAGGAGTGCGACGCGTAGTCGACCGGGATGACCTTGGCGCGGATCCCCTTCGCCTCGCACTCGGCCACGACCTCGCGCACCGCGTCGACGGCGCCGGCGATCACGACCGCGTTCGGGCCGTTCACCGCCGCGACCGAGACCCGTGACTGGTCCACCTGGTCGGCGGGCATGGCCAGCGAGGCCAGCGTCCCGCGCCCGGAGAGACCGGCGTCGATGGCCAGGCTGCGCCCGACGACCAGCCGGAGCCCGTCCGCCAGGGAGATCAGGCCGGCCGCGCAGGCGGCCGCGATCTCGCCCTGGGAGTGTCCGACGACGGCGTCGGGCACCACACCGGCCGAGCGCCACACCTCGGCCAGCGAGACCATGACGGAGAACAGGGCGGGCTGGACCACGTCCACCCGGGCCAGCGCCGCCTCGTCACCGAGCACGTCCCGCAGCGACCAGTCGACGAGACCGCCCAGCAGCCGCTCGCACTCGTCCATCCGGGCGGCGAACACCGGGGACGACTCCCACAGGCCGCGGGCCATCCCGACCCACTGGGAGCCCTGGCCGGGGAAGACCCAGACCACGCCGCGGCCGGTCTCGGCGGTGGAGCCCGCCACGACCGTCGCCGACGGCTCGCCCGCGGACAGCGCCGTCAGGCCGTCCAGCAGCTCGGCGCGGTCCGCGGCGACCACGACGCCGCGGTGCTTGAGCGCCGAACGGGTCGTCACCGTGGAGTAGCCGACGTCGGCCGGGCGCAGCTCGGGCCGGGCCTCCAGCCACTGCCGCAGCCGTGCGGCCTGGGCCCGGACGGCCGTGGGGGAGGCGCCCGAGACCACGACGGGCGCCGGGGCTTCCTGGGCCGGGGCCTCGGGGGCCTCGGGGGCCGCGGCGGGCCGCGGCTCGGGGGCGGCGACGACGAGGTGGCAGTTGGTGCCGCCGACGCCGAAGGAGCTGACACCGGCCAGGCGCGGGCCCTCGGGCCACGGCCGGGCCTCGGCGTTGACCCGCAGCTTCCACTGCTCCAGCGGGATGTCCGGGTTCGGGCTCTCGTAGTTGAGGCTCGCCGGGAGGACCCCGTGCTTCATCGACAGCGCGACCTTGATCAGGCCGAGCACGCCGGAGGCCGGTTCGAGGTGGCCGATGTTGGTCTTCACCGAGCCGACCAGCAGCGGCCGTTCGGCGTCGCGGGCGGTGCCGAGCACCGCGCCGAGGGCGTTCGCCTCGACCGGGTCGCCCACCTTCGTGCCGGTGCCGTGCAGTTCGACGTACGCCACCTGCTCCGGGTCCACCCCGGCCCGGTCGTACGCCTGCCGCAGCAGGGCCTGCTGCGCGTCGCGGTCGGGGACGGTCAGGGCCTGGCCGGCGCCGTCGTGGTTGACGGCGCCGCCGAGCAGCACGCAGTAGACCGGGTCGCCGTCGGCGACGGCGTCGGCGAGGCGCTTGAGGACGACCACGCCGGCGCCCTCGCCGCGGACGAAGCCGTTGGCGCGGGCGTCGAAGGTGTAGCTGCGGCCGTCCGGCGACAGCGCGCCGGAGCGGGCGAAGGCCAGCGTGCTCTCCGGCGCCAGGTTGAGGTGCACGCCGCCGGCGAGGGCGAGCCGGGCGGCGCCCGAGCGCAGGCTCTCGCAGGCCATCTGGACGGCGACCAGGGAGGAGGACTGGACGGTGTCGACGGTCAGGCTGGGGCCGTGCAGACCGAGCCGGTGCGAGACGCGGTTGGCGATCAGGCCCCGGCTCAGGCCGGCGATGGAGTGGTGGGACAGCGCGTCGGCGCCGTGCCGGTGCACCAGCGAGGCGTAGTCGTCGCCGGTGGCGCCGAGGAAGACGGCGGTGGCGCTGCCGTGCAGGCTGTCCGGCGGGAGGTAGGCGTCCTCCAGG
>NZ_JZKH01000089.1 GCF_000961885.1 Streptomyces rubellomurinus | reverse complement strand
CGGGATGCCCGCGCGCTCGAACACCTCCCAGGAGGTCTCCAGCAGCAGCCGCTGCTGCGGGTCCATGGCCAGCGCCTCGCGCGGCGAGATCCCGAACAGCTCCGCGTCGAACTCTCCCACGCCGTCCAGGAATCCGCCGTGGCGGGTGTGCGAGGTGCCGGGGCCGTCCGCGCCCGCGTCGAACAGCCGGCCCAGGTCCCAGCCCCGATCGGTCGGGAACCCGGAGATCGCGTCACCGCCCGCCGCCACCAGCTCCCACAGCTCCTCCGGCGAAGAGACACCGCCCGGCAGCCGGCAGGCCATCGCCACGATCGCGATCGGCTCGTCCGTCCCGACTGCGGCACGCGCCTCGGTGTCGGTGTCCTCGCCGAGCGCGAGGGCGCGCAGTTCGGCGGCGAGCGCGGCGGGGGTGGGGTGGTCGAAGAGCAGCGAGGTGGGGAGCGGCAGGCCGGTGGCGGCGGCCAGCTGCTCGCGCAGTTCGCCGAGGGTCAGCGAGTCGAAGCCGAGGTCCTTGAAGGCGGCCCGCTCCCGGACGCCGGCCGGGGTGGCGTGCCCGAGGACGGCGGCGATCCGCTCGCGCACCAACTCGCCGAGGACGCGCCGCTGTTCGGCGGCGGCGAGCCCGGCGAGCCGGCGCCGCAAGGCCTCCTCGGTCGGGTTCGCCGGGGCGTCGGGCGCACCAGCGGGCCGTCCGGGCACCTCGGGTACGGCAGTCGGCTCCTCGGGTACGACAGCCGGCTCCTCGGCCGGTACCGCCGGCTCCAGCCAGTACCGCTGCCGCTGGAACGGGTACCCCGGCAGCGTGACGCGGCGCGGGCTGCTGCCCGCGAAGGCGGCGCTCCAGTCGACGGGCGCGCCGTGCGCGTGCAGCCGGGCCAGCGCCTCGGTGAGCCCGCGCACCTCGGGGCAGCGCGGCCGCAGGGCGGGGACGAACGCGCTCCCCGCCGGGACGCAGTCGCGGGCCAGGGCGGTGAGCACGCCGTCCGGGCCGAGTTCCAGGTAGCGGGTGACCCCGGCCTCGTGCAGTCGGCGCATCCCGTCCAGGAAGCGCACCGGTCGGCGGACGTGCCGCACCCAGTAGTCGGGGTCGCAGAGTTCGGTGGCGCCGGCGGGCGCGCCGGTCAGGTTGGAGACGATCGGGATCCGCGGCGGCCGGAAGTCGAGCCCGCGCAGGACGGCCGCGAAGGCGTCGAGCATGGGTTCCATGTGCGGCGAGTGGAACGCGTGGCCGACCCGCAGCCGCTTGGTCCGGCGTCCCCGTGCCCGCCAGTGCTCGGCGAGCCGGAGCACCGCCTGTTCGTCTCCGGCGAGCACGGTCGCCTCCGGCCCGTTCAGCGCGGCGATGCCGAGCTCCGCCTCCCGGCCGGCCAGCTGCTCGGCGAGTTCCCGCTCGGTGGCCTGCACGGCGACCATCGCGCCGCCGCCCGGCAGTTCCTGCATCAGCCGGCCGCGCGCGGCGACCAGGGCGGCCGCGTCGCCGAGGTCGAGCACTCCGGCCACGTGTGCGGCGGCGATCTCGCCGATCGAGTGGCCCATCAGGTGGTCGGGGCGCACGCCCCGGCTCTCGACGAGCCGGTGGAGCGCGACCTCGACGGCGAACAGCGCGGGCTGGGTGTAGCCGGTCCGGTCGAGCAGGGCGGCCTCGGGACTGCCCTCGGGGGCGAACACGACCTCGCGCAGCGAACGGCCCCGGTGCGGGTCCAGGTCCGGGTCCGGGTCCAGGTGCGGCTCCAGGTGCGGGTCGAGGGCGGCACAGGCCTCGTCGAAGGCGCGGGCGTAGACCGGGAACGCCCGGTACAGCTCGCGGCCCATGCCCGGTCGCTGGGCGCCCTGTCCGGCGAACAGGAAGACGGTGCCGCCGCCGAGGTCCTCACCGCGGACCACGGCGGGGGACGGCCGGTCGTCGGCGAGGTCGGCGAGCGCGTCGGCCAGGGTGGCCCGGTCGGCGGCGAGCAGTACGGCGCGGTGCTCGAAGAGGGTGCGGGTGGTGGCGAGCGAGTGGGCCACGTCGGCCCGATCCTGCGCGCCGAGGTGCCCGGCCAGCCGCTCGGCCTGCTCGCGCAGCGCGCCCGCGTCACGGGCGGACAGCAGGAACGGCAGGGTGCCGCAGCCGTCCACCCCGGCGGCCGGGCCGGACGGCGCCGGCACGCTCGCCGAGCGGCCCGAGCCGTCCGAGCGGTCCGAGCGGTCCGAGCCGTCCGGGTGGTCGGAGAGCACGACGTGGCAGTTGGTGCCGCCCATGCCGAAGGAGCTGACCCCGGCGACCAGCGGCCGGTCGGGGTGCGGCCAGGGGCCGTGCTCGGTGCGGACCCGCAGGCCTCGCCCGGCCAGCTCGACGGCCGGGGCGGGCCGTTCGTGGTGCAGGCTCGGCGGGAGTGCGCGGCGGCTCAGGCAGAGCACGGCCTTCGCCAGTCCGGCGGCCCCGGCGGCGCTCTCCAGGTGGCCGATGTTGGTCTTGGCGGAGCCGACCAGCAGCGGGTCGTCGGCGGGCCGGTCGCGGCCGAGGACGGCGCCGAGGGCGGCGGCCTCGACCGGGTCGCCGAGGCGGGTGCCGGTGCCGTGCAGTTCGACGTACTGGACCTCGGCGGGGTCGAGGCCGGCACGGCGGTAGGCGAGCCGCAGCAGGTCGCGCTGGGCGGCGGCGCTGGGCACGGTGAGCCCGTCGGTGGCGCCGTCGTTGTTGGTGGCGCTGGCGCGGATCACGCAGAGCACCCGGTGACCGGCGGCGAGCGCCCGGTGCAGCGGTTCCAGCACCACCAGGGCGCCGCCCTCGCCGCGCACGTAGCCGTCCGCCCGGTGGTCGAAGGTGTGGCAGCGGCCGGTCGGGGAGAGTCCGCCGAACCGGGCGGCGGCCAGCGCGCCCTCGGGCGTGAGGTTGAGCTGCACGCCGCCGGCCAGCGCCAGTTCGGACTCGCCGGTGCGCAGGCTCTCGCAGGCCAGGTGGACGGCGGTCAGCGCGGAGGACTGGGCGGTGTCGACGGTGAGGCTGGGTCCGTGCAGGCCGAGCAGGTAGGAGATCCGGTTGGCGATGATGCCGCGGGTCAGGCCGGTGGCGGTGTGCTGGGTGACGGCGTGCGGGCCGTGCGCCTGGGTGAGCTTGGCGTAGTCGTCGGCGCCGCCGCCGACGAACACGCCGGTGCGGGTGCCGGCCAGCGCGGCGGGGCGCAGGCCGGCGTCCTCCAGGGCCTCCCAGCCCAGTTCCAGGGCGAGCCGCTGCTGCGGGTCGATCGCCCGGGCCTCGCGCGGCGAGATGCCGAAGAAGGCGGGGTCGAAGCCGTCCACCCGGTCGAGGAAGCCGCCGCGCCGCGCGTGGGCGGGCACGGCGTCGGCCAGCCCGGGGTCGCGGGCCAGCGCCTCGGCCCAGCGGTCGGCCGGGAACTCGGTGACCGCGTCGACGCCGTCGGCGAGCAGCCGCCAGTACGCGTCCGGGGTGGCGGCGCCGGGGAGGCGGCAGGCCAGGCCCACCACCGCGATCGGCTCGCGCCCGGCACGCGGTGACTCACCCGCGCGCGGCATCCGGTCAGGTCCGAACTCAGCGGAATCGGCCATGTCTCCCACCCGTGGGCCCGCCGGACTCCCGGCGGCCCCGCGTGGGTGCCGCCGGCGGATTCCGGTCCTGGAAAGCGGACGGGCGACGGCCCGCCGGCACCCGTCCGGCGCCGTCGCCAAGGTCAGTTCTCGGCACAGCTCCGCCCCGTCGCCGCACCGGTTCCGGGACTACGCCAACCTCGCACGCCCCCGCACCCGCGGAGAAGCCCCGGCGGCCCCCTAACGCCCCCGACCCCTAACACCCCGGTGGCACCCCTACGCCTGACGCCGGATCGGCCCGAAACCCTGTGGACGGCACGGGGGCCGGCTTGCTGGAATGGGAGCCGGTCGGTGTCGGTGGCGAAGGGATGCGGCGATGTCCGGGATCAGGCTGGACCTGTCGGTGCGCGACCTCACCGAGACGGACGTGCCGCGCTGCGGCTGGTCCGGCTCCCCCGCGCACGTGCGCCAGCTCGTCCACCAGCTCCATCGCGCCGGAGCGGGCGAGATCGACTACCTGGCGGTGTGCACGCCGGTCGGGTTCCCGGTGGCCCTCTGCGGCGTCGACTACACGGTCACGCCGGGCGCCGGCATGCTCTGGCAGCTGAGCGTCCACCCGGCCCTGCAGTCGTGCGGGATCGGCACGCTGCTGATCCGCGCCGCCGAGCGGCGGATCGGCGCGCGGGGCCTGACCCGCGCCGAACTCCGCGTCGAGGAGGACAACCCGCGCGCCCGCGCCCTCTACGAGCGCCTGGGCTACCGGGCCTTCGGCCGCGCACCCGACTCCTGGGACGTGGAGGCCGAGGACGGTTCGATCCACCGGTACGAGACGATGTGCACGATGATGCGCAAGGACCTGGCGTGACCATGGAGTTCGCGTCGTTCGTCGCCGCCGCGACGGCCGACCCGGCCGTCGTCGGCCTCGTCCTCAAGGGCTCCCGGGCGCACGACGGCATGGCCACCCAGCACTCCGACCACGACCTCTACGTCGTCCTCGCCGACGACGCGGTGAGCGGGCTGGCCGCGCTCGACGGCTACCGCTCCGCGCGGCTCGACCTGGTCGTCACCACGCTCGACCGGTTCCGTCGGCCCGCCGCCTGGGAGCGGTACGCGATCGCCCGCGCCCGGGTGCTGCTCGACCGCCGCGACGGGGAGCTCGCCCGGATCGTCGCCGCGGCGGGGCGGCTCGGCCCCGAGGAGGCCTTCCGGTCCGCCGCCGCCCTGCTGGACGCCTACGCCAACGCGCTCTACCGCTCGGTCAAGAACCACCGCGACGGCGACCCGCTCGCCGGCCACCTGGACGCCGCCGCCGGCGTCGGATTCCTGCTCGACCTGCTCTTCGCCCTGGACCGCCGCCCGCGCCCCTACAACAAGTACCTGGCCTGGGAGCTGGACCGGTTCCCGCTGCCCGGCTGGGACGGCGCCGCGCTGCTGGAGGCCGTCGCCCGGATCACCGCGACCGGCGAAGTCGAGCCGCAGCAACGGCTGTTCGCCCGGGTCGAGGCCGCGGCCCGGGCCGCCGGCCAGGCGGCGGTGCTGGACGCCTGGGGCGAGGACCTGCTCCTGATGCGCCCCCGCCGACCCTCCTGACCCGCGCCCCCGGCCCCGGCCCCGCTACCCCGGCCCCGGCCCCGCTACCCCCTCCCCCGCCGCCGCGCACCGCGCCAGCAGTTCCCGCTCCACCGCCTTGAGCGGCGGCCGCAGGAGCTCCGGGCGCTGCGGCCCCCGGCGCAGGTCGGCGAGCACGGCCGGGTCCTCCAGGCTGCTGGAGGGGACGGAGAGCGTGCTGACGGCCGTGGTGGCGGCGCTGAGCGACGGCGAGCGGATGGCGGTGGCGCCGATGAGTTCGGCGAACCGGCGCCGTTCGGCGGCCCGGGTGGTCAGGCGCGGGTCGCGGACGTCGGTGCGGCAGTCGGGGTAGCAGATGTCCTGGGCGGCGGCGAAGATCCACGGGTCGTCGACGACCCGGGCGATGGCCTGCTGGGCCCGGGCGGCGAGCTCCGGGGCGAGCGCGTGCTCGGTGAGGGCGCGGTCGAGCGCGTCGGCGCCCAGGGCGGCGGCGCTCATGCCGTGCCCGTACACGGGGTTGAGCGCGGCGAGGGCGTCGCCGAGCACCACCAGTCCGGCGGGCCAGCGTTCGGCGCGTTCGCAGAACAGCCGGCGGCTGGCGGTGCTGCGGGTGCGCCGGACGCCGGTGAGGGGTTCGGCGCCGGCGATCAGCTCGGCGACGACGGGGTGCCGCAGGGCGCGGGCGAAGGCGAGGAACTCGGCCTCGCCGCCGCCGGGTTCGCCGTTGCGGGTGCCGGAGAGGGTGACCATCCAGCGGTCGTCCTCGATCGGCAGCACCACGCCGTTGCGGCCGGGCCCGCCGTCCCGGTGGTCGGCGTAGACGCTGACCACCGGGAAGTCGGCGGCCATCCCGTGCGGCGCCCGGTAGATCCGGGTGGCGTAGACGATGCCGGGGTCGACGCGGTCGGTCTCGGGCACCGGGAGGCCGAGCGCGGGGAGCCACCGGTCCAGCCGTGAGCCGCGCCCGGTGGCGTCCACCACGAGGTCGGCGGCCAGGTCCTCCTCCCGCCCGGCGCCGAGCGGGAGCACGGTGACGCCGGTGACCCGGTCGGCGCCGCCGCGCAGGGCCCGGGCCTCGGTGCGCTCGCGCAGGGTGATCCGCGGGTGGCCGAGCACGGCTTCGCGGACCACGTGGTCGAGCAGCGGCCGGCTGCAGGCGATCATGAACTGGGTGCCGGGGAAGCGGTGCTGCCAGCCGTAGGCGGTGAGCGACACCATGTCCTGGTGGACGGCGACCCTGCGGGCGCCGGCGGCGAGCCAGCGCTCGGTGGTGCCGGGCAGCAGGGCCTCGATGGTGCGGGCGCCGCCGGACCACAGCAGGTGGGCGTGCCGGCCCTGCGGCACGCCCTTGCGCGGCTCGGGCCCGGCCGGGAGCCCGTCCCGGTCCACCACGGTGACCTCGTCGACGTGGCGTGCCAGCACCGTCGCGGCCAGCAGGCCGGCCAGTCCGCCCCCGAGCACGACGGCCCCGGTCGTTCCGGTCATTGGAGTCTTCCGGTCATGGGAGTGTTCCGTTCATCGGAGTGTTCCGTTCATCGGAGCGTTCCGTTCATCGCGTCTGCCCGTTCCCTTCCCCGCCGCGGCGTCCGTCCGGGACCAGGGTGGCCCGGCCGTGCCCGGTGCGGCGACGGTCCGCCACCCCTATTCGGCCCGGGGCGCCCCCAGCCGGCAGGGGTCGGACCCCGAGGGCGGGGCCCGGCGGCGGGCCGGCCGCCGGTTCTCGGGTTCCGCGCCGCCCCGCGGCGGGGTGAGGATGCCTCAGGACCGGGGGCCCGACGAGCGAGGGGACCGATCACGATGGGTGTGGCTGCCAGCAGGGGTGTGGACGCGGGGCTTCCGGAGGAGATCCGCGGGCTCTTCGACTGGCTGGACGGGATGCGCGCGGGCGAGCCCGTGCACCTCGACGAGCGGACCGGCTCCTGGCACGTCTTCGGCTACCCGGAGGTGGCGCGGGTGTACGCGGACCCGGGCCTGTTCTCCTCGGACCTCGGCTCGCTGATGCCGTCCCAGCCGGAGCTGGAGCTGTTCGGCCGGGGCAACTTCGTCCGGATGGACCCGCCCCGCCAGCAGGAGCTGCGGCGGCTGGTCGGCCGGGCGTTCACGCCCCGGACGGTGGCCGACCTGGAGCCGCGGATCGCCGCGATCACGGACGGCCTGCTGGACGCGGTGGAGGACCGCGCCGAGCTGGTCGGCGCGCTGGCCTACCCGCTGCCGATCGTGGTGATCGCCGAGCTGCTGGGCGTCCCGGCCGAGGACCGCGAGCGCTTCCGCGGCTGGGCGGACGTGATGCTCTCCGGCACGATGCGCGCGGACGAGGTGGTGGTCGGGGCGGAGACGCTGCGCTCGTACGCGCCGACCCTGCGCGAGATGTTCGACTACTTCACCGGCCAGGTGCGCGCCCGCCGGGCCCGGCCCGGGGAGGACCTGATCAGTCTGCTGGTGGCGGCCGAGGTGGACGGGCGGCGGCTGGACGACGGGGAGATCGCGAGCTTCGCGATCGTGCTCCTGGTGGCCGGGCACGTGACCACGACGGCCGTGCTGGGGACCACCGTCCTGCTGCTGGACGCGCACCCGGAGGCGGCGGCCGTCCTGCGGGCGGACCGCTCAGCCGTCCCCGCGGCGATCGAGGAGGTGCTGCGCTGCCGCCCGCCGTTCACCCGCAACCTGCGGCGCACCACCCGGGACGCCGAGCTGGGCGGGCGGACGATCCCGGCGGACACGGCGGTGTCGGTGTGGCTGGCGGCCGCGAACCGGGATCCGGCGTGGTTCCCGGACCCGCTGGCCTTCGACATCCGGCGCAGCCCCAACCCGCACCTGGCGTTCGGGCACGGCATCCACTTCTGCCTGGGTGCGCCGCTGGCCCGGCTGGAGTCCCGGATCGCGCTGAACCGGCTGTTCGACCGGTTCGCGGACCTGCGGGTGGACCGGGCGCGGGGCGTGGAGTACTTCCCGAGCCCGGCGATGCTGTTCGGGGCCCGGCGGCTGCCGCTGGAGCTGCGCCGCGCCTGACCGCGCCCGGGGTGGTGGGGGCTCGGCCCTGAACGCCCCCACCACCGGCGGGGGTCAGCTGCCGACCGCGCGGCGGCGGAAGCCGGCCAGGCCGGCGGCGGTGAGCGCGGCGGCGACCAGCACCAGGACCAGCAGCGGGGTCGCGCTCAGGCTCGCCGCCGGGATCCGCGGGATGTGGGTGAACGGCGAGACGTCGAGCAGCTTCTGGTTCCAGCCGAACGCCCCGCCGAGCTGGCCGAGCAGCAGGAAGACCACCAGCGCCCCCCAGGCGGCCTGCACGGCGCGCGGGGCGAGCCCGAACAGCGCGGTGGTGAGGGCGGCGAGGATCCACGCGGCGGGCAGCTGGACGAGGGCGGCGCCGAGCAGCCGGGGCACCTCGTGGCCGATCCCGTGGGTGCTCGCCCCGTAGACCAGCCCGGCGGCGAGGCCGCCGACGGCGAGGGCGACGGCCGGGCCGAGCAGCGCGAAGACCAGGTGACTGACGGCCCATTCGATCCGGGAGGTGCGGGTCGCCAGGACGGGCTCGGCCCGGCCGGCGGTCTCCTCCTGGTACGGGCGCAGCGCGGCCTGGACGGCGTAGGCGGCGGCGAGCAGGCCCAGGGTGCCCATGGCGGTGGCCAGGTAGGCGTCGACGAGGTCGCCGTGGCCGCCCAGGTTCTCGAACACCTCCTTCAGCGCGCTGCTGCTGTCGATCTGGTCGCCGATGCTCTTGCCGGCCCCGCCGGTGACGGCGCCGACGACGAGGAAGCCGGCGCTCCAGCCGAGCAGGGCGGGGCGGTGCAGCCGCCAGGCGAGGGCGAGCGGGGTGCGCAGGCCGGGGGCGGCGGTGGCCGGGCCGGGCCGGTCGGGCAGCAGGCCGGCGCCGAGGTCGCGGCGGGCGTTGAGCGCGAAGGCGGCGGCGGTCAGCAGCGCGGTGGTGGCGGCGGCCAGGAGGAGCACCCACCAGCGCTCGTCGGCGAAGGGGTGCAGGCGTTCCGTCCAGCCGATCGGCGAGAGCCAGACGACCCAGGAGAGGTCGTGCTTCCCGGCGTCGCCGAGGGCGCGGAGCAGGAAGGCGGCGCCGACGACGGCGGAGGCGATGCCGCGGGCGGCGCGGGCGCTCTCGGTGAGCTGGGCGGCGATCGCGCCGATGCCGGCGAAGACGCAGCCGGTGGCGCCGAGGCCGAGCGCGAGGGCGATCGATCCTCCCCAGGGCAGGCCCTGGAAGCCCATGGTGAGCGCCAGGTAGAGCGCGGTGACGACGTTGCCGACGACGGCGACGGCGACGGCGGCGGCGAGTTGGGCGCGCGGTCCGACGACGCCGGCCCGGATCAGTTCGGCCCGGCCGGTCTCCTCCTCGCCGCGGCTGTGCCGGATGACGGTGAAGAGGCTGATCAGGCCGATGATCAGGCCGCCGAGTGCGGCGGTGCGCCAGGCGACCAGGCCGCCGGCCGCGTCGGTGCGCACCACGGGCCCGTACATGAAGAGCTGCGCGGCGTTGCCGTTGACGCCGTTGGCGAAGTCCGTCCGCTCCTTGGCGGTGGTGTAGAGCTTGGCGAACCCGGTGACGCTGCTCGCCACGATGCCGACCATGATCAGCAGGCCGACCGGCAGCTTGACCCGGTCCCGGCGGGCGTAGAGCTTGATCAGGTCCCGCGTGCCCACGAAGTCGTTCATCGCGCCGCTCCGCTGCGCGGTGCGGGCGCGCTGGCGACCGCGCCGTCCGCCTGGTCGCCGTCGCCCTGGTAGTGGCGCAGGAACAGCTCCTCCAGGGTGGGCGGCTGGCAGGTGAGGCCGCGCACGCCGATCCCGGTGAGGTGGGCGAGGACGGCGTTGAGTTCGGCCGTGTCGACGTCGAAGCGGACCCGGGTGCCTTCGACCCGCAGGTCGTGCACGGTCGGCAGGCCGGCGAGCCCGTCCGGGGCGGCGACCAGCTCGGCGCTGACCGAGGTGCGGGAGAGGTGCCGCAGCTCGCTCAGGGTGCCGGACTCGACGGCGCGGCCCTTGCGGATGATCGTCACCCGGTCGCAGAGCGCCTCGACCTCACCCAGGATGTGGCTGGAGAGCAGGACGGTGCGTCCGCGCTCGCGCTCCTGGGCGACCAGGTCCTGGAAGACCGCCTCCATCAGCGGGTCGAGGCCGGAGGTCGGCTCGTCGAGCAGTAGCAGTTCGACGTCCGAGGCGAACGCGGCGACCAGCGCGACCTTCTGCCGGTTGCCCTTGGAGTAGGCGCGGCCCTTCTTCTTGGGGTCGAGCTCGAAGCGTTCGACCAGCTCGTCGCGCCGGCGCCGGTCGACGCCGCCGCGCAGTCTGCCGAGCAGGTCGATCGCCTCGCCGCCGGAGAGGTTGGGCCAGAGCGTCACGTCGCCGGGCACGTAGGCCAGCCGGGCGTGCAGGTCGGCCGTGTCCCGCCAGGGGTCGCCGCCGAGCAGCCGGACCTCGCCGGCGTCGGCCCGCAGCATGCCGAGCAGCACGCGGATGGTGGTCGACTTGCCGGCGCCGTTGGGGCCCAGGAAGCCGTGCACCTCACCACTCGCCACGGAGAGGTCGAGCCCGTCCAGGGCCCTGGTCCCGCCGAAGGTCTTCACCAGCCCGGAGGCCGAGATGGCACTAGTCATGACCCCGATGCTACATTCATTTCACAAATTTCTGAAGCTACAGAAGGTTCACCCAAATGTGTCAGGAGGGCCCCAGCGGATGGAACCTGCCGAGCACCTGACGAACCCCGGCCGGAACGAGGAAACCGCAGGCAGCGGGCCCGCCGGGCGGGACGAGGAAGCCGTCAACCGCTTCACCGAGCGCTTCGCGATGCACCTCGCCGACGTCGGCTTCCCGCGCATGCCGGCCCGGGTCTTCGCGGGCCTGATCACCGCCGACCGCGACCGCGCGTCCGCCGCCGAGCTGGCCGCGCTGCTCAGGGCCAGCCCCAGCGCGGTCTCGGTGGCGCTGCGCCACCTGATCCGGCTGGGCCTGGTGACCCGCGAGCGCGAGCCCGGGGAGCGGCGGGACCGGTACCGGATCCTCGACGACCTGTGGTACGAGGTGTTCACCCACCGGGACACCACGCTGGCCCGCTGGGAGGAGGGCCTGCGGGAGGGGCTGGCGGCGGTCGGGCCGGACACCCGGGCCGGGGTGCGGCTCACCGAGACGCTGGAGTTCTTCGCCTTCCTGCGCACCGAGCTCGACCGGCTGATCCGCAAGTGGCGCGACACCCGCGGCGAACCCGGCGCCGACCGGCCCCGGCACCGGCCCCGGCCTGGCCACACCGTTCACGGCCTACACTGTTGACGATGAGCCGGATAGACCCCACCGACAGCGCCCGAACCCCCACGACCAGCCACGACGAGGCCGTGGGCAGGTTCGTCGAGCGCTTCGCCCTCCACCTGTCGGAGGCCGGCTTCCCGCGGATGCCCGCCCGGGTGTTCGTCGCCATCCTGGTCTCCGAGGACGGCCAGCGCACCGCCGCCGAGCTGGGCGAGGTGCTGCGGGTCAGCCCGGCGGCCGTCTCCGGGGCCGTCCAGTACCTGGTCCAGGTCGGCCTGGTCGCGCGCGACCGCAAGCCGGGCGAGCGGCGCGACCACTACCGCCTGTACGACGACACCTGGTACGAGGCGCTGACCCGCCAGGACAGCCTCTACACCCGCTGGGAGCAGGACCTGCGGGACGGCATGGCGGCGGTCGGGCCGGACAGCGCCGCCGGGGCCCGGCTGGAGGAGACCCGGCAGTTCTTCGGCTTCCTGCGCGAGGAGTTCTCCCGCGTCATGGACGACTGGCGGCGGACCCGGGCGGCGGGCGGCCGGTAGCGGCCGCGCCCGGCCGCCCGCGCGACGCCCGGTCAGGTCCCCGCGAGGGCCGAGTCGGTGCTGCGCAGGCCCAGGTACGTCGACAGGTCGTTGCGGCCGCTGATGTTCAGCTTCCGGTAGACCCGGGTCAGGTGCTGCTCCACCGTGCTCACCGTGACGTGCAGCGACTTGGCCACCTCGCGGTTCATGTAGCCCATCGAGGCCAGTTCGGCCACCCGGCGCTCGGCCTCGCTGAGCACCGAGGTGTCCCCCGAGGCCGGCCGGCCCGGCCGCACGACCCCGGCCGCCTCCGCCGTGGCCGCCGACTCCGCCCTGGCCGCCGACTCCGCAGGAGCCACGGCGGCCCGCGGCCCGCCGCCGCCCTGCTCCGGCGCCGCGTCGGTGTGCCAGCGCAGCAGCGTCCGGGCCAGCGGCTCGGCGTGGCACTCGGCGGCCAGTTCGAGCGCGTGGTGTCCCATCGCCCGGGCCCGGGACGCCTCGCCGAGCGCCTGGTGGGCCCGGCTCAGTTCAGCCAGCGCATGGGCCAGTTCCAGCCGGTCGCCGGCCGCCTGCAGGCTCTTCACCGCCTTGCGGAGCAGGTCGGGCCGGTCCCGCACGCCGCTCGCCGCCGCCAGCTGGCGCATCGACACCCCGTGGGTGCGGGCGCCGCCCGCCCCGGGCCGGGCCAGCTGGTCGGCCATCAGCTTGCGGGCGACCTGCTGCCCGTTCAGCCGCAGGTGCGCCAGGGCCGCCGCGCCGCGCCACGGGACGAGCGCCGGCAGGTCGATGTCCCAGGCGCGCATCTGCCGGCCGCAGGCGCGGAAGTCCTCCAGGGCCGCCGACGGCCGGCCGCAGGCCAGCTGGTACTGGCCCCGGGCGTACTGGAAGAGCAGGCCGAAGCGGGTCTCGAAGAAGGCGTCGGGGGCGGGCTGGTTGAGCTGCTCGGCGGCCTCCTCCAGCCGGCCGGTGGCCACCAGCGCCAGCACCAGGGTGGCCAGCGGGGCGCCGACCGCGACGCCCCAGGCGCGCGGGGCGAGCCGGGTGAGCGCGAACCGGGCGTGCCGCTCGGCCCCCAGGGTGTCGCCCTGGCGCAGCGCGGCCTCGGCCTGGACGGCGGCCAGCCGGGCCTGCCAGGACGGGGAGCGGCGGACGGCGGCCAGGTCGGCCAGCCGAGCGCCGAACCTGGCGGCCGACAGCACCCGGTCGCCGTAGACCAGGGCCAGCAGCGCGGCTTCCAGCGAGTCGAAGGTGGCCTCGTCCAGGTCGGTCTCGCGCAGGACGCGGTCGGCGTCGGCGGCCGTGTGGTCGTCACCGCCCCGGCTGAGCACCGTCATCAGGACGGCCGCGCCCTGGTCGGCCGGCCCCAGCACGGCCCGGTCGGCCGGTCCGGCGGCGGCCGGCGCCTGGTCGGCCGGGCCGGGGTGGACGGTGCGCATCCACAGGCGGGTGGCCTGCCGGCGGGCGAGCGGTTCCGGGCCGGGGCGGCCGTCGACCAGGAACAGCACCTCGGCGGCGGCGCCGAGCCGGCCGTGCCAGAGCAGTTTGCGGATCAGCGTGCGGGCGTACCGGGTCGGTAGGTGGCCGTTCTCCAGGGCGCTGAGCAGCCTGGGCAGGTGGCGGGCCCCGGCGGTCGGGTTCAGCCGCCACTCGGCCTCGGCCAGCGCCATCGCGATCCTGGCCCGGACGGCCTCGTCGCCGCAGGCCTTGCCGGCCAGTTCGAGGCAGCGGATGGTCAGGTCGAGGTCGCTGTCGAGCCGGGCCGCCTCGGCGGCCTCGCACAGGGTGGGCACCGCCCAGTCCGGTTCGGCGCGGCCGGCCGCGAGCAGCTGGCGGGCGACCTCGGTCGCCGTCGCGCCTTCGTGGTAGACGAGTTCGGCCGCGCGTCTGTGCAGGTCGGCTCTCTCCTCCGGGCCGAGGTCCTCCAGGACGGCGCGGGCGGCGCCGGGGTGCCGGAACCAGCCTTCGTGGAACAGCCCGGTGTCCTCGAGTTCGCGCAGCGCCCGGGCGGCGGCCTGCCGGTCGGCGCCGATCAGCCGGCCGAGCAGCACGGCGGAGGCCGGCCGGTCGAGCACGGCGGCGGCGCGGGCGACCGCGCCCATCAGCGGCTCGCCCCGGTGCAGGCAGGAGAGCACGGCCTGGCCGAATGCCCCGCGCACCACCACCCGGTCGGCGCCGGGTGCGCACTCGTGCTCGCGGGGCCGGTCCTGGTGGCCGGTCGGCCGGTCGGCGCGGCCCGGTACGGGCCGGGTGCGGGCGGGCAGTTCGCCGCGGTCGGCGAGCAGGGCCCGGACCAGCAGCGGGTTGCCGCCGGTCCAGCCGTGCAGTTCGGCCGCGGCCCGGCTGCCGGGGTCGGTGCCGACCAGCCGGGCGACGCCGGCCACCGAGAGCGGGGCGGTGTGCACCCAGGCGCACCGGGACTCCCGCAGCAGTTCGGTGCGGAACAGCGGGTTGGCGCGCAGCGCGTGCTCGGACTCGGCGAACACCAGCAGCACCCGGGCCGCGCGCAGCCGGCGCGCCAGGTAGAGCAGGCACTGCAGGGAGGCGTCGTCGGACCAGTGCACGTCGTCGACCAGGATCAGCAGCGGCCCCTGGCAGGCCAGTTCGCCCAGGAAGCCGCAGACGCCGTGCATGATCCGGGTGGGCATCGCGGCGGCGTCCGGCCCGCCGGTGACCGGCCCGACCTGGGCTGCGGCCTCGTCCAGCAGCCGGGCGACCCGTTCGGCTCCGGCCGCGGGCAGGTCCGGCCCGAGCAGTAACTGGGCCAGCACGCCGAGCGGGACGGCGCGTTCCGCGCGGATGCCGGCCGCGCTCAGCACCCGGGCGCCGTGTTCGCCCGCCCGGTCGGCCACGGCGTGGAGCAGTTCGGTCTTGCCGCTCCCGACGGTGCCGCCGATCACCGCCATGGCGCCGCGCCCGCCGACGGCGACGGTGGCCAGCATCTCGGTGAGGAAGGCCAAGCTCCTGTCTCGTTCGACCAATGCCATGGATTTCTCCAGGTAGTCAAGGTGATGATCACGACGGTCACTCCTGCACGCCCTTCCCGAGTGACCGACCGCCTGAAACCGCCGCACCGAAACCTTCGGACCGGAACCGTCGGGAATTCACCACCTCACCGCCGCCTCGCCGGCCACCTCCTTCCCACCAGTCCCAGGCCAGTGCCGCAAGTGTGACGCTTTCGCAACTCGCCGACCCGGCCCAATAGTTCGTCGCACATGTTAGAGGACGACGAAAACTTCACATAGAGATCATGTGCGAGGATTTCCGTTAACGTTTCATCGCACCCGGGGTTTAAACCGGTTTCTCTACCCATCCGGAACGCGGTCCATGCGAGACCGGCACCCCGCTTCGTCGACGATCGGTCCGTGCACGTCGGACGGGTGCGGCCTCACATGTGCCGGGCACCGTCCTTGATCGCCTCGCGGATCCGGAAGTACGTGCCGCAGCGGCAGATGTTGCGGATGCCGTCGAGGTCGTCGTCGGTGATCGTGCGGCCCTCCTCGGCGACCCGGCGCACCAGGGCGACGGCGGCCATGATCTGGCCGGGCTGGCAGTAGCCGCACTGGGCCACGTCGTGGTCCAGCCAGGCCTGCTGCATCGGGTGCAGGTCCTTGCCGACCGTGGCCGGCAGCCCCTCGATGGTGGTGACCTCGTCGGTCGGGGCCAGGTCCTTGACCGGGATCGCGCAGGGGTTGGCGGCCTTGCCGTTGACGTGGCTGGTGCACGCCTTGCAGACGTTGATGCCGCAGCCGTACTTCGGTCCGGTGACGCCCAGGACGTCGCGCAGCACCCAGAGCAGCCGCACGTCGTCGGCGACGTCGACGGTGACCTGCTCGCCGTTGAGGCGGAACGTGTGCTTCGGCACGGGGATCTCCTAGCAGCCCTCAGCGGGCCAGGTTCAGGCCGTCGGTGGGGGACGGCGGGACGGGCGGGACGGTCGGCTTGGGCTCGAAGGAGAGGGTGCCGTGGTTGATCGGGAAGCTGGTGGGCATGGTGCCCGTCGCCCGGCCGTACGCGCAGGCGACCGCGGCCATCGACGCGGCGACGCCGAGCTCCCCGGCGCCGCCGGGCTCCCCCGTGGTGGTCGGCAGCACGATGATCCGCAGCTCCGGGGGCGTGTTCCACTGCCGGGTGTAGAAGTAGTTGTCCCAACTGGCCTCCAGGAAGTACCCGTCGCGCAGGTGCAGGCTGGAGGTCAGGGTCTGGGCGATGCCGTCCATGACGCAGCCCATCATCTGGGCCTCCAGGCCGCGCGGGTTGACGGCGAGGCCGACGTCCACGGCCATGACGGCCTTGGTGACGCGCGGCCCGGCCACGCCGTTGCGGACCGGCCGGTCGACGGTCTCGGGCCGGCAGTCGATCTCCACCAGCACCGCGCTGACGGCGTGGTACTCGGAGTGGAAGGCGATCCCCTGGGCCGTGCCCGGCGGCATCTCCCGGCCCCACTGGCCGACCTCGGCGACCTTGTCCAGCGCCGCCCGGGCGCGGTCCTCGGCGAGGAACTCGCGGCGGAACCGGTACGGGTCCTTGCCCATCCGGGCGGCGAGCCGGTCGACGATCAGCTCGCGGGCGGTGGTGACGTCCGGGGAGTAGACGTTGCGCATGCTGCCGGTGTTGAAGCCCTTGTCGGTCTCGGTCAGCAGCCGGCTGCTGACGCCGAAGCGGTAGGGCATCGACTGGGAGAGCTGGAAGAAGGTCTCGGAGAAGCCGATGTCGCCCACCGGCAGCTTCGCGGCCAGGGCGGTGAAGATCTCGCCGAGCCCCATGCTGAGGTCGGTCGAGACGCTGGTGTGGTGCTGCGCGTAGCCGAGCACCTCGGTGCCGAGGTAGGAGGCGCGCACCCGGGAGGTGGCCATGGGGTGGGCGCGCCCCTGGCGGGAGTCGTCCGCGCGGTGCCACATGAGCTTGACGGGCTTGCCGATCCGCTGGGAGATCTCGGCGGCTTCCGACGCGGCGTCGTAGAACAGCCGGCGCCCGAAGGAGCCGCCGCTCTCGGTGACGTGCACGGTGACCGCGGAGGGCGGCAGGCCGAGCTTGGCGGCGATGGCCTCCTTGGCGACGATCGGCGACTTCAGGGCCGACCAGATCTCGGCGCGGCCGGGCCGTACGTCGGCTATCGCGCAGTTGGTCTCCAGCGCGCTGTTGCTGCGGAAGTGGAAGGTGAAGGTGCCCTCCACCGTCGGGGTCAGGGCCGGGAGCACGAACGGCGCCTCGGCGGCGCGCAGTTCCGCCAGGACGGACTCGTCGGACTTGCCGGCCGCCGTCCCGGCCTCCCAGGTCACCCGGAGGGCGCGCACGGCGTCGATGCACTGGCCGAAGGTCTCCGCGCGCACCGCGACCCCGGTGGAGATCACCGTGACGTCGGTGACGCCCGGCATGGCGCGGACCTCGTCGAGGTTGGCCACCGACCGGACGGTGCCGTTGATCGTCGGCGGGCGGCACACCATGGTCGGCTTGGCGTCCGGGACTTGGAGGTCCATCGCGAACTTCTTGCGCCCGGTCACCGCGGCGAGCGCGTCCACGCGGTTGTGCGGCGTGCCGATGACGGTGAACCGCTCGCGCGGCTTGAGCACCACGGACACCTGCTCGGTCCGGGCTCCGGCGGCCTTCTCGGCGAGGTCGCCGATGCCGATGGCGCGGCCCACCGCGTCGGTGACGACGCCGGCCCGCAGGGTGAGGTCCTTGACCGCCGCGCCGAGTTCGATCGCGGCCGCCGTCAGCAGCCGGCCCCGGGCGACGGCCGCGGCGACCCGGATCGGCACGAAGGTCGAGATGGTGGTGTTCGACCCGCCGGTGAGCTGGTTGAACAGCAGCTCCGGCCGGGCGTCGGCCAGGGTGACCCGCACCTTCTCCACCGGCACGTCCAGTTCCTCGGCGATCAGCATCGCCGAGGACGTGGTGATGCCCTGCCCGACCTCGGCCCGCGGCAGCGCGAACGACACGGTGCCGTCCTTGTTCACCTCGACCGTGATGAGGTTCGCGGTCGGCAGGGCGGCCGCGGTCATCACGTCGTTGAGGTCGAGCAGCCGCGTGATGTCCGGCGACGGGAGCTGCGCCTGGGCCTCGGGAGCGAGCCCGAGCTCGGCGGCGGCGACGAGGGTCGGGGCCGCGAGCACGTACCCGAGGAACCGACGCCTGCCGATGGCGTGCGGATCGGCCCCCGGCCTCGGACGTTCAGCCCGGATCATCGGTAACTCCCCTTCTTCGGACCGGTGTTGACCGCCCATTGGGCGTCGGCACCGGGCGTGCTGTTGCTGCCTGCGGCCACCACCTTGGCGGACCGGCCCTCAGACCACCGGATCATCACTCAATCTCCACGGTTCGATGTCGGCCCGTCGCATTCCGGCCGACGGGCGGCCATGGCGGTGGAACTGGCGATCGGGCAGCAGACAAGTCCTTCGAGGGGGCCGGGGGTGGTCACCGGACGGCCCGGCGATATTACCTCAAAGTAACTTGATGTGATGTCAGGGTCGCCTCAAGGCCGGTTCCGCGCGACCCGGGGACGGACCTCCCAGAAACCCGGGATGTCCCGGGCGGAGCCGCTCTGCCACACTGAGTGATGTCATGGACACTCACGCCGAGGTGCGCCCCGCGCACGCTGTTCGGCGCCGCCGCCAACGTCGCGCTCGGCCCGGTGCTGGTCGCCGGGACCGACGAGGACGCCTCGGCCGGGTCATGGCGACCCTGCACGCCCTCGCCGACGCCCTCGGGCCGCTCGGCGCGCTCACCGGCGGCCTGCTCGGCGACCGGCCCGGGATCCGCCCCGCCCCGTGGACGCTCGCCGTCGCCTCGGCCGTCGCCGCGCGGGATCACGCGGGTCACACGACACGGCCGCACGCACGGCGATCGAAGGACTGCGGGAGCTCGCCGCACGCCGCCTGACGGGCAGTCAAGTATTCGCCGCGGCCGCCGACCCAGCTGCTCAGGTCCGCAGCAGGTTCCGCACCAGGCCGGTCATCTTCGGCGAGGGCGCGACGTTCAGTTCCCGCTGGAGGAAGGAGCGGTACTGCTGGTAGAAGCGGAGCGCGCTGGCGATGTTACCCTCGGCGAGGTGGATCTCGACCACGATGCGATGCGCCGTCTCCCGGACGGGATCGATGTCGATCGCCGTGAGCGCGGTCTGCAGTGCCGCCAAGTACCGCTCGGCGCCGCACAGTTGGCGGGCCAGGCTCTCCAGCGCGTACAGCCGCAGCTGATCCCAGCGCTCGCGCTCCGTGATCAGCCACTCGTCCCCCCAGCCCGGCAGCAGCTCGGCCGCGAGGTCGCCCACCAGGTCGTCGCAACCGGACGGCAACTGGCTGAGCCCGGCCACGACTTGGCGCGCGGTGCCGCGCGCCGCGCGCAGGTCGACCCGCACCGCGGGCGACAGGCAGAGCCACTGCCCGGAGGCCTCGATCGGCATCCCCGGCCCGTGGTGCCGCGCATGGTACAGCGCGGCCCGCAGGTTCGCCGCCGCGCGGTACTGCGCCGAATCCGGCCAGAGCCGCTCGGCGGCCACGCCGCGCTGGACGCCGCCCTCGTGCAGGGCCAGGAACGCCAGCAGGTGTTGCGCGCCGACCGGGAGGAGCACGCGGTCGCCTTCCGCGGTGACTTCGAAGCCCCGCAGCAGTTCGATGCCCAGACCATGCCAGAACACAACCCCCACTCTGCCGCGACGGCGCGTTCCTCGCACCCCCTCAGGCACGCCGCCGGGCGTGCGCCGGAGGCGTGACCAGCGCGTTCGTCTGACCACGCACCAGTGTCACGGCGGTGCCGCCGGGCCGTCGCGGGACGTTCCGGGAGCGTCCCGCGCCCGTCCTCCGCGCGTACTCGGCCCTCGTCGCCGAGCGTCACGACAGCGCCCGTGCCGGGGCCCCGCACGGCCCCGGCGCCCCATCGGCGCAGGGATGTTGACGAACGCGCCGGATCCCCGCCGACCTGATCACGGCCCCCGGAATCACAGACCGTCACAGCGCGGACCCGCCCGCCCGGTCGCCCCGGCCGCCGCCCCCGCCCCGCCGGAGCGCCCGGCCGGGACGCCGGCCCGACGGGCCCGTGACGGCGCCCGGCAGGTCGCCACGACGCTCCCCGGCACGCTCGCGCCACGCCCGCCCCGTTGACTGGCACCAGCTGCCGCGGTCCGCGCAGCGGGCCCGCGGCGGCCACCACCCGACCAGGGCCCGGCCGTTCGGACGCGGCACGACCCACCACCCCCGCGGGGCACCGGGCGCACCCGGTCCCCGCCCCCGAGAAGGACGATGCCCCATGGAGCCCAGAGCGGTGCTGCGCGGCGTCCGCGCCCCGGAGGCGGACCTCCTCGGCGACCCGTCCGTGTGCGTCGCCGTCCTGGACGGCCCCGTCGACCTGTCGCACCCGTGCTTCGACGGCGCCGACCTCACCCGCCTCGACACCCTCGTCACCGAGCCCGCCGGCGGCGGCCGGATGTCCCTGCACGGCACCCATGTCACCAGCCTGATCTTCGGCCGGCCCGGCAGCCCGGTGACCGGGATCGCCCCGCGCTGCCGCGGCCTGGTCCTCCCGGTGTTCACCGACGCGGGCGAGGGCCGGGTGCACCAGCTCGACCTGGCCCGGGCCATCGAACGGGCCGTGCAGGAGGGGGCACACATCATCAACATCAGCGGCGGCGACCCCAGTCAGGGCGCCCGGCCGGACGCCATGCTGGAACGGGCCCTGCGGCTGTGCGCCGACCAGGGCGTCCTGGTGGTCTCGGCGGTCGGCAACGACGGCTGCGACTGCGAGCAGGTGCCGGCCGCCGTCCCGACGGTGCTCGCCGTCGGCGCGGCCGGGCCGGACGGCGAACCGCTGGAGCTGAGCAACTGGGGCTCCGCGTACGCGGCCAACGGCGTCCTCGCGCCGGGGGAGGGCATCGAGGGCGCCGTCCCGGGCGGAGGGCGCACGGCCCTCACCGGCAGCAGCTTCGCCACACCACTGGTGTCCGGGGTTGCCGCGCTGCTGGTCGGCGCGCAGGGACGCGCGGGGCGCCGCGCCGACCCGCAGGCCGCCGGACGGGCCGTCCTGCAGGGCGCGGACACCGCGCCCTGCACGCCCGCCGAAGCGCCCGAGTGCCGACGCCGCCTGGTCGGCCACCTGGACGCGGCGCGGGCGTACGAGCTGATCAGCCGAGGAGATCCGACGACACGTCAGGCCGGCGCCGGGACCACGGCGGACGGCGCCCGCCGCACCACCCTCTCCCCCGAGGCCCGGGTCGCCGCAGCCGGCGGACCCTCGTCGCTCGGGACCGTCCCTTCCGACTCGCACGAGGGAGCCAGCACCATGGACACCCAGAGTTCTCCGGCCGTCACCCCCCAGGCCGCGCCGATCGCGCAGCCGGCACCGATCGCGCAGGACGCGCCCCACGAAGCCGTCGCACCGGCCGGAGCACGTGCCGGATCCGGCACGGGAGCGACCGACGGCGTGGCGGCCGCGAGCCCCGCCCCCGTCCCGCCCCCCGAACCCGCCCCGCTCACCGGCGCCACCGCGCTCGGGCTCGCACCGGCGGCGGCCGTGGCACCCGCCGCTCCCGCCCCGGCCGCCGCCCCCTGCGCCTGTCAGGGCGGCGCGCGGGCCGGCGGCGGCGTCCGGCCGTCCTGCGCCTCCACCAACGACCGGCCACTGGTGTACGCGATCGGCCAGGTGGGCGTCGACTTCCAGACCGAGGCCCGCCGGGACAGCTTCCGCCAGCTGATGGACCCCGTCGAGGGCACGATGCCGGACGGGACCCCGACCGAATCACCCGCGAACCCCTACGACGCCCGGCAACTGCACGCCTACCTGACGGCCAACCCGTGGGCGTCCGACAAGGTCACCTGGACGCTGAACCTGGAGAGCACGCCGATCTACGCGCTGGAGGCCGAACTCCCGGTCGGCATGGACTTCACCAGCCCGGGCCCCCTGGACCTCACCCTCGCGAAGACCGACGTGCAGCGGATCGTGACCGATCCCGCGAAACTCGCCGACCTCGTGATGGCGATCGCCGCCCCACCGGTCTCCACCGTCTACCGCTCCTTCCGGGACGCCTACCTCGGCCAGCACCTGGTGGCCGCCACGGACGACGACTACATCTCCCGGATCTCGGTGCCCGGCCGGCTGACCGACCGGACCGTCCGGCTGTTCTCCGGCCAGATCGTGCCCGTCGTGGAGGTCAAGAGCCGCGGCGTCTTCATCTGGTACGAGAAGCAGCTGGTGGACGCCGTGCTGGCGGCCGTCACGAAGGAGGCCGAGCAGCAGCAGATGGCGATCGACGAGACGTACGTGCGCCGGACCATCGACGCGTTCCTCGACAAGGTCTACTACCAGTTCCGCAACCTCGGGCAGACCTCCGCCGACCGGGCGATGAACTCCGCCGGGACGAACGCGTTCTCGGTCGCCAAGACCATCAGCCAGGCCATGCTGCTGGGCCAGAGCATCCCCAGCAACCCGAGCCAGCGGGCCTCGGCCCTCGGCGGCCTCAACCTCGAGAACCTGATGAACCCCAGCCTGTACTGCATCGACACGATCACCGTCGCGAAGAGCCCGTACTGCCGCATGGGCTCGGACTGCCAGGACGTGACGGTGAGCTTCTTCGACCCGGAGAACGACCGGCGCGCCCGGGTCAACCTGCTGTTCACGATCGACGTCAGCGACGAGTTCCCCGTCAGCCTGGCGCCGGCCCACCAGTTCCTCGGTTCCTGAGCCCGCGGGCACCCGCCGGTGCCCGCAGCACGGGACCCCACTCCTGGAACCCGCCGGAGGCGGATCATGAAGACTCCCAGAACGCTCCCCAAACCGGTCCACGACCTGCCGGTCCTGGCCCCGCCGATTCGCCGGGACGACCAGGGCGAGGCCGGCCGGCAGCCCTACGGCCCGGGCGTCGAACCCTCCCGGTCGCCGTGCGCCGGCCTGACCGGCCCGGCCCGGGGCATGTGCTACGCCGCCTACTGACGGCCCCGCCCCCGTGACCCGATGAAGATCGACACGGAAGAGGAACACGAACAAGAGAAGGGATGAGCGGAAATGACCCACGAAGAAATCCGCGAGGAGCACCCGGTGTGGTTCCCCACCCCGCAGCTCCCGAAGCTGGCCCCGCCGGTCGACCGCACCGGCACCCACGGCGCCGCCCTGGGTGACACGCAGGGCGTCGAGGCCAACTTCGACCTGAAGAGCCTCCTGGGCGCCGCTGCCCAAGGCCTCGGGTCGCTCTTCTGACGAGGTACCCGTGTCGGCGGCGGAACCCGAGCCCTCCGCCGCCGGCCACCCCACCCGGTGACGCCTCGGCACGGGGTCGGTCACCGGAGCACCCGGCAGGAGAGACAGAACCATGGAACAGCAGCCGCGCCAGGCACCACCGATCGACCGCAAGGTCGGCTACGACCCCGATCTGAAGCTGGTCAAGGTGCTCCCCAGCGTCGACGACGCAGCTTCGAGCACGAACTCGGTCATGCCGACGTCCAACGCGATCGTCGCCTTCGCCGGCCGCCCGACGCCGACAGTCGGCCCGGGCGCAGCCCCGGCGCCCGCTCCCGACGCCGCCGCGGACCCGGGCGACGGGACCACCGGCAAGCCCCATGCCGCGAACCCGCCCACGTACTACCTGGACGGACCGGGCGGCTTCTACGGCCCCAGCTTCGCGGATCCGGCCCCCTGGGCCTGCGGCGGCGCCCCCCGGCCCCGGTAGCACCACGCTCGGCGGCCGTCACTGACCACCTCGGGACCCTCACCGACGAGGGATGAGCCCACCGAACCAGCACCAGAGAACGGAAGATCGCCATGATCAACGTAGACGTTCGCGAAGAGCGCCGGGTGTGGTCCCCCACCCCGCAGCTCCCGAAGCTCGCTCCGCCGGTCGACCGCACCGGCACCCACGGCGGCACCCTGGGCGGCGCGCAGGGCGTCGAAGCCGACAGCTTCTGGGACACCCTCAGCAACATCGCCTCCACCGTCCTGCCGATCGCGGCCGCCGTGATCTGACAGCGCCATGGCAGCGCGAACCCGGCGCCGGCCGCGCGGCCCCACCGCCCGCGGCCGGCGCACCCGGTGCAGCAACCCCGGCTGACACCGCACCGACGCGTCGGTGCGGTGTCAGCCGACGGCCCCGGCCCGGGTCACCCGGACCGGTCCCGGAGCAGGGTGCGGAACCTCGCCAGCGCGCCCACCGCCGCGGCCGCCCCGAAGACCTGGTCCACGTCGCTGACCAGCACGCCCGTGCCCACCGCGCCCTCCCGCCGGACCTGCTCCGGCGCGGGGGTCAGGACCTCGGGCGGCGGGATCCGGAAGACCGGCGCGGTGGGCCAGGAGCCGTCCGGCGCCTGGCTGTCGAGCAGGTGGCGGGCGGCGGCCGCCAGCGCCTCGGTGACCCGGGGCCGGCAGGACATCAGCGCCCGCATGGCGAGGGCGGTGGCGAAGGCCGAGGGGCCGATCTCCGGATCGTCGCACCACCCGCCCGGCCCGCCGGCCCGCTCGGTGAGGGCGTCGTGGGTCCGGCCCAGCAGCGCCGGGTCCGCCCGCCGCGCGGAGCCGAGCGCCTGGACGGCGACCGCCGTGGGGTAGGCGACGCCGGGCCACCAGTAGCTCCGCCACAGCCCGTCTGCGGCGCGGGAGCGCCGGAGGTCGTCGGCGGCCAGGTCCACCACCCGCCGGTCGCACCGGCCGTGGACGGCGAGGGCCATCAGGGCGGAGGCCGTGACGCAGACGTGCGGCTGGGTCCAGCCGCCGACCGCGTCCGGCGCCGCGCCGATGAACCGGTGGATCCCGTCGAGCGCGTCGTAGGTGCTGATGCCGCCGCTGATCGGCTCCTGGTGCCGGACCAGGTACCGGGCCGCCCGCATGGCGGCCGACGGGCGCCAGGGCGTCACGGTGGTCAGGGCCAGCAGCGCCCAGGCCGTACTGTCGGCATCCGAGGGGACGGCCCCGTTGTACGCCCAGCCGCCGTCCCGGCGCTGCAGCGTGACGAGCTGCCGGGCCGCCGGGCCGACGACCTCCCACTCGGCGTCCGCCTCGGCGAGGGAACAGCAGACGAAGCCCGTGACCCAGTGCGAGCTCGCGCCGGCCGGCGTGCGGAAGTCGCGCCAGAGGCCGTCCGGGTCCCGGCGCGCCGCGAGGTGGCGCAGCCCCCGCGACAACGCGCCGTCCAGCGAGGACAGCCGGGGTACGGCCGCGGTGCTCACTCCGGCCACCCGCGGACGCCGTGCTCGACGAAGGCCCTCAGCCCGCTCTCGGCCGCCCCGGGCGTGGACCACAACTGCCGGAGCGCGGCGGTGACTTCGGCCGCGGCCTCGCGGACGCGGGCGCCGTCGAGAAGGTCCTCCCTCACCGCCCGGCCCCCTCGTTGTCCTCGTCCCGGGCCGCGTACGTGCACGCGTGGCGACGGCCCTCCTGACACCGCCCGCTGATCCACGGCATGCGGCCTCCTCGACCTCGCGGCGCCGCGTCGCGCCGGTTCCCGTGCCGGCGCTCCACGGGCGGCCGGCCGTTGCCCAGCCTGCGCCGGCGCCTCGGGCACGCACCATCCGGGCTGGCCCGTTCGAAGCAGCCGGGCCGCGCGTTCCCGCGGCGGATCCGCTGCGGTGGAGGGCGCCCCGGCCGTGACGGAGGATGGTGCGCGAACGGTGGTCCGGCGGTGCCGATCGAAACCGGCGCCACGTCCAGGGGCAGGCCGAGGTGGAGATTCCCGAAGAACTGCGGCGGGCGGTCGACGACGCGGTCAACCGCAGCCTTTCGAGCGAGCTCGACGCCCGGGGCCTGCTGCTCGCCCCCGCGGCCCTGGAGGCGGCCACGGCCGACGCCGTCCGCGCGGGGGCGGACCTGCTCCGCCGGGCGGTGGAGCACTGCTACCCGGACGGCCGGGCCGGGGCCTATCGGATCGAGTTCGACGACGACCGGGCCGCCGAACGCATCGGCCTGGGGCTCGCGTTCGGATCGGTCACCGCGCACCTGCTGGCACCGCGGCGGGTCGGCGACGAACGGGCGGCCACCACCGCGCTGTCCTGCGCGGTGTTCAACCTGGCCGTCGGCCTCGTCGACGGCGTGTGCGACGGCGCCCCGCCGCTCGGGCTGGAGCTGCTCCGGACGGTCCGGTCCGTCGACCTGACCGGCGCCGCGACCGAGCCGTGGCCGGACGGACGGCTGCGCGCCGCGCTGCCGGAACCGCTGCGTACGGACCCGACCGTGGTGTTCACCGCCCGGCTCGTCGAGGCCTTCGTCCGCCTCCTGCACCTCGGCCACCCGGCCGAGCCGGGCGCGGCGCTGCGCGAGCGTGTCGGCGCCCGGCTGGCGGAGGCCCTGGCGGCGGAGCACCTGTCGGTGCGACGCCCGGCCGGTGCCACCACCCGTGACCAGCTGGTCGGGTGCTCGCGAGGGACCTCGGTCCTGCCGTTCCAGATCATCGAGCACCTCGCCACCGGCCTGCCGACGCTCCCCCCGCCGACGGCCGGCACGCTCCTCGGCGAGGCGATGTGGCGGATCGACGACCTGGTCGACCTCTGCCAGGACGCGGGCGACGGGGCGCTCAACGCGGTGCTGCTGGCCGCGGCGGACGGCCCGTGGCCCGCCGACCCGCGCGACGGCGCGGCCACCCTCGAACGGGTGCTCGACTCAGGGGCCGTTCCGGCCCTGGCCGCCGAGGCCGCGGCGCGCCTGGAGGCCGGGCTGACGGCGGCCGCCGCCGGCGGGGCCGAGAGCCGGGCCCGGCCGCTCTTCCTCTCCTTCGTCCACCGGTACGCCGGCATCGCGCCCCGCGGCCGCTGACCCCCGCCCGCACGCCACCGTCCCACGCGCGAGGGGAGCGGCCGGGCCCGGCCACTCCCCTCGCGCGCACGCCCTGCGCCCCGGCCTCACCCCATCGGGGCCACCGGCACCGCTTCCGCGGGCGTCCCCCGGCTCACCATGAGGTCCAGCAGCTCGGAGTCCAGGACGGGCCGCTCGGTCAGCGCGGGCACGTACAGCGTGCCGATGCCCGGCATCCCCTCCAGCGCGGCCGCCAGCTCACCGAGTTCCAGCGGCACCACGGTGGAGCGCAGCAGCGGGTGGTTCTTGCTGGTCACCAGCTTGACCCGGTGATCGCGGGGATAGAACCGCAGCAGGTGCTCCTGCAGCGGCTCGAACTGCCGTGCGGCGTACGGTCCGTCCGGACAGGTCGGGTCCCCGACGACCGTCGGCTGCCAGATCACGCAGGTGACGTCGGTCTGGACGGGCCGCTGCCGCAGCAGGAGGTCGGTGGCCTCGTACATCTGGATGCCGCCGTTGGCGATGTCGGTGCCGAGGTCGACCAGCAGCGTGTCGAACGCGGACACCCCGGGGAAGACCTCGACGTGCAGGTCCAGCAGCGCCGCGGCCCGGGTGATCAGCGTGGTCGGGTAGCAGTACACCCAGGGGTGGCCGTAGGTGGCCAGGCAGATCGGCCCCTCGGCGACGGCCGCCGACAGCACCTCGGCCGCCATCCGGTGGTAGGTCGGCAGCCGGTTCATGCCCGGCTCGTAGAACCGGCTCAGGTCGGTCACCTGCGGGCACAGGGTCTCGATGTGCTCGGTGATCCCGAATCCCGAGGCGATGACGAAGGTGTGCTTGCTCCGCCGGATGACCTCCTCGGCCTCCCGGGTGAGCTGGTGGGTCCCGACGATGCCGGTGCCGACGATGCCGATGTCGAAGGGCCACACCGAGGGTGCGCCCATGGCCTGCCCGCTCATCCGATCAACCTCACCAGGCGGAGCATCGCCTCGCGGCGCTCCTCGTCGTTCCCGGCCTGCCGGACGGATTCGATCTCGCTCGTGATCAATGCGCTGACGTCCTTCTGCTCCGGTGGCGGCACCGACCGGTTGATCCAGTCATGGGTGCCGGAGATCTTGACCGTGATCGCCAGCCGCCCCTCGTCCTCGCCCTGCTTCTTCAGCGCGTCGGACAGCAGCTGCGGATCGGAGAACGTCGCCGCCTCCTCCGGGCTCAACTCGTAGTCGGCGAGGGCCGCTTCGGGATCGGACTGGCAGTGGATGTAGAAGGCGTAGTCGCTTTGCACACGAGCGAGCGCAGCGTCGTAGTCGCGTCGCATGGGTTCCACCTCCCTTTCGGTTGCCGCAACGGTAGGAACGCCCGGCAAGTGCGTCAACGAACCACGCCGCCGTCGACGCCGGGGCCGAGTATCTGAACTTGGCTGCCCTGAAAGCGAGATGACTGATCATCAGTTCTACACTCCGGCGCCCGACGGCGGGGGCAGGAGACCGGCCGGGCCGACCTCCTGCCCCCGCACTCGGCGCGGGACCGGTCAGCCGGCCAGGAGGAACTTGGTGGACGTGGCACCCCGGTAGGTGCTGCAGTCGTAGTTCTGGGTGGTCGCGGTGTACGTGAAGCCGGTGGGCACGTCGCAGGCCCACATGCCGCTGACCGGCTTGCGCAGGTGGAAGGCGTTGCTCTGGACGCCCTGGACGGTGGAACAGGCCAGGCCCCAGACGAGGTAGTCGTAGGTGAAGTCGCGGGGGCCGTCGCAGGCGACCAGACCGTCGTACGGCTTGCGCAGGTGGAAGGCGTTGCTCTGGACGCCGGAGATCTGGCTGCAGGCGGAGCCCCAGCTGATGGAGTCGTAGACGAAGCCGGGCGCGCTCACGCAGGCCGTCAGGCCGTCGTAGGGGGTTACCAGGTGGTACTGCGGCGAGCTCCAGCTGCCGCCGCCGCTGCAGCTGCGGTTCATCTGCACCTGGTCGTAGACGTACCCGGTCGGGACGGTGCAGGCCCAGGCGCCGTCGAGGCTGCTGGCGGTGGCGCTCGCGGGGGTCGCGGCGGCCGCACCCGAGAACAGCAGGGCGACGGCGGCCAAGACGGCGAGAAGTATGCGGAAGGGACGGGTGGGTGCGGCGGGCATGGCTCTCCCAAGGTCGCGACCGGGCAAAGGCGCCCGGACAAAGAGGGGTGGCACGGGAACACCCGGACCTGCGGTACCGGGCAGGCGCACAACGGGAGTTGCGGCCCGCCGATGGTTGTAGCACGGAGATGTCGTGGTGATCCCGTGAACCGTTCAAGTCGGGTGGATGCCGCGGAACCTTGACCGGAATCCCGCCGTCGAGATCAGGACACGGCGTCAGGGGGCGATGCCGGAACACGACCTCGGAGCGCAGCCCCCACCGCCATCCGAAGGCGGTGGGGGCTGCGGCCACCCGGGGGGCGCGGTCACGCCGTGGCGGCGCCGGTCTTCTCCTCGAGCGGGATGATGCGGGTCTCGGCCGTGCCGATGAGCGGCGTCACCGAGTACACGTCGAGCTGCCCCGCCATCGGCCCGATCCCGATCCGGTGCACGGTGGTGATGCCGATGGTGCTCACGGTCGCGCTCGGCCCGACCAGGTTGACGGAGGGCACCAGCACGGAGAACGACGTGGACCCGCGGTCGACCGAGATCTCGATGGTCACGCTCACCACCTGGCCGAGCGGGGTCTTGTCCACCGTCACCTCCGAGCCCCGGAACACCAGGGACCTCGTCGAGTCGGCGTACTCGAAGGAGCTCAGGCCGCCCGCTCCGATCGGCATCCAGACGACGTGGAGCGGGGAGTGGCTCCCATGGGTGGAGTGGAACTGGTAGTAGTCCGGCTCGGTCACGGCTTCTCCGTCTCGGTTGGCGATCCCCCCGTCTGGCGCCCCAGCCTCCGTCCGGTCCCCCACCGCCCCCGACCGGGCGCGCGTGTTTGGACCGAACGTGCGACACGGCCTCGTCCGAAGGCAGGCAGGCGGGCGCCGGCGGCGGGCTCAGCCGAGGAGCAGGAAGGCGTCCCAGCCCCCTCCGGCGGCGCCGCCGGGCCGAGGGTCGCCGTGGAGGTGGGCGTGGAGGGCCAGGGCCGCGCCGGCGGTGCCCTCCAGGAGGGTGGCGGGCTCTCCGGCGGCGAGGGCGGCGGCCAGGTCGCGGGCGGTGGCCGCGGCGAGGGCCGGCAGGTGGTCGGCCAGGGCGGCGGAGCCGGAGTCCTCGGCCATCCGCTGGACGATCCGCAGCAGACCGCCGGTGCCGTGGCAGAGCCCGGCGCCGGCCAGGTGCCAGGCGGCGGGGTCGGCCAACGCGTCGGCGAGCGCGGCGACGGCCGCGTCCCGCCAGTCCGCGCGGCCCAGTGCGGTGCCGGCGAGGAACAGCGCCCGGGCCGCGCCCGGGGTGCCGTAGCACCAGGCCGCCCGGGTCGGCGCGTCGGCGGGCGGCCGGCCGGCGGCCACGTCCTCGACGCGCACCGTCATCGGCCAGCCGCCGGCGGGCCGCCGGTGCGCGGCGAGCCAGGACGCGAGGCCCTCGATCGCCTCGTCCTGGCCGGGCACCCGGACGCCCTGCAGCCGGGCCAGGGCCAGCAGCGCGAGCGGGCCCGGAACGCCGTGCGCCAGACCGAGGTTGACGTGGCCGCGGGGATGGTCGGGGTCCGCGCCGGGCAGCCCCGGACCGCCCGCCGTCCACCAGCGCGGCAGCGCCCCGCCGCCCGGCGCGGCCAGCTCCACCAGGGCGGCCAGCACCCCGGCCAGCGCCGGCCCCTCCGGCTCCAGGGCCAGCAGCAGCCGGCCCAGACCCGCCGCCCCCGAGACCGCGTCGAAGGTGTGCGCCCGCAGCCCCGCCCCCGTCGCCAGATCGGCCCGCAGCGCCACCACCCGCCCGGCGGCGGACTCACCGACCCGGGGCACCAGCGCGTCCAGCAGGCCGCGGTACTCGCCCGGCTCCCGCGCCATGGTGCGGGCGGCGAAGGCCACCGCGGCGGCACCGGAGTAGAGGCCGCCCCCGCGCATCGCCCCGGGCGCCCGCACCGCACCCGCGAGCAGCCCGTGCGCGGCCCGACGCAACGCCGGGTCCTCCCCGGCCAGCACGGCCAGCGCCAGCGCCGCACCGCTCGGACCGGCCCCGAGCCCGGGGGCCGGGACGGCCTCCGGGTCGGCGGGGCGGGCGAGTTGGGCGGTGACCGCCCGGACGGTTTCGGTGGGAGTCATCGAACCTCGCTCGAAGTGGTGGGTTTCCAGGTGCACACCCGCGAGGCGGCCACCGCGCCCGCGGTCCAGGCCAACTGGCCTGCGGGACAGGCACGTTCGGTGACGACAGCAGGCCGATCCCGACCCCCGCGCGCCCACCCGGCACGCCGCCGAGCGCCCACCGAACGGGACCGCCGCCGCAGCCCGGGCCGGCTGGTGTGCGGAACCGGCAGCTTCAGTGACGACCGCCGGCCCGCCCAACCCCCACCC
>NZ_JZKH01000088.1 GCF_000961885.1 Streptomyces rubellomurinus | reverse complement strand
CGGAAGCTAAGCCTCACAGCGCCGATGGTACTGCAGGGGGGACCCTGTGGGAGAGTAGGACGCCGCCGAACAATTCTTCAGAAAAGGCCCACCCGGGTTTCCGGGTGGGCCTTTTCGCGTTTCCGGCGGCGAGTGGCGAACCCGCCCGCAGCTCCTGAGTGCTGCTGTGACCACCTGCAGGTGGTGCTAGGTCCACCTCGGAACTGGGGTGTCATGGCCAGTGTGCGGACCCGGTGGTTCGTGAACACTGTGAGTCGACGATCGGTACCGGTATCAGGAGCTTCCGTGACGACGACAGAGACGCGAACGAGTGGTGCGCCGGTGCGCACGCAGGCCGAGGCGGCGCTGGCTGCGGGCGGCCAGGCCCTGGCACGGCTGGCGGTGCTGGTGCTGCGGGCGGCGCCCGGGTTCGTGCTGCCGCTGGTGGCCGGCTGGCTCGCGGCGGCGAGCACGGTGGGCATCCTGCAGCGCTTCGCCCTGGTCGTGCCCTGCGCCCTTGCCGCGGGGCTCCTGGGGATCGGCGCGGTGGGTGGCGCCCTGTTCGTCCGCCGGACGGCGGCCGGCACCCGGCGGCAGCTGGAGAACTGGTACGGGATCCGCATACCGGTGGTGTACCAGCCGCGTCCGGAGCTGGAGTCGGACGAGCGCGGGCACTGGTGGACGGGGTACTCCTACCACCGTTCGCGGTCGGTCGCGCAGCTCGCGCAGCTGCTGCACTGGGCGTTCCGGGACCGGGCGACCAGGAGCGAGATGCTCTGGCTGCTCGTCAACCCGGCGGCGGTGTTCGCACTGGCCGGGCCGGTGGCGTTCCTGCTGCTGTTCGGGGCGGCCTACGGCCTGGCCGGGCCGGAGGTCGGCGGCGGCTACGGCCCGTTGAACGGCCGGATGGTGTCGCTGGTGATCAACGGCGGGCTCGGGCTCGGCATGATCGCGGCCGGGGTGCTGCTCGCGCCGCACGCCGTGCGGGCGTACGCCACGGTGGCCCGCCGGGTGCTGGACCAGGACGGTCGGGCGACGCACGCCCAGCTGACCAGGCGGGTGGCCCGGTTGACCGAGACCCGGGCGGACGCGGTGGGCAGCCAGGCGGCCGAGCTCCGGCGGATCGAGCGGGACCTGCACGACGGCGCGCAGGCCCGGCTGGTCGCGATCGGGATGACCCTGAGCACCATCGAGCACCTGATGGACACCGACCAGACCGCCGCGCGTACTCTGCTCGCCGAGGCCCGGCAGTCCTCGGAGCGGGCCCTGCAGGAGCTGCGGGACCTGGTGCGGGGGATCCACCCGCCGGTGCTGGCCGAGCGCGGACTCGGCGACGCCGTCCGGGCGTTGGCGCTGGACAGCGCGCTGCCGACCGAGGTGTGCGTCAGCGTGCCGGAGCGGCTGCCGGCCCCGGTGGAGGCGGCCGTGTACTTCAGCATCTGCGAGCTGCTGGCCAACGCGGCCAAGCACTCGCGGGCGGACCAGGTGTGGGTGGACATCCTGTACCGGGCGGGATCCCTGCGGGTGACCGTGACGGACGACGGCATGGGCGTGGCCGATCCGTCGCGGGGGAGCGGACTGCGCGGCATAGAGCGGCGATTGGGTACCTTCGACGGTGTCCTCGCCATCGACAGTACGTCGGGCGGTCCGACCACCATCACCCTGGAGCTGCCGTGCGAGTTGTCCTCGCCGAGGACCTCTACCTCCTTCGCGAAGGCCTGATCAGGCTGCTGGAAGCGCACGGCTTCACCATCGCCGCGGCCGTCGAGACCGGCCCCGAGCTGCTGGACGCGCTGCTGACCCACCGGCCGGATGTCGCCGTGGTGGACGTGCGGCTGCCTCCGACGCTCACCGACGAGGGGCTGCAGGCCGCCCTCAAGGCGCGGCGGGAGATCCGGGGCCTTCCGGTCCTGGTGCTGTCCCAGCACGTCCAGCAGTTGTACGCGCGGGAGTTGCTGGCGGACGGCACCGGGGGGATCGGCTACCTGCTGAAGGACCGGGTGTTCAACGCGGGGCAGTTCATCGACGCGGTCCGCCGGGTGGCGGCCGGCGGGACGGCGATGGACCCTGACGTGATCGCGAAGCTGATGCACACCACCTCGCGCCGCCCGGGCCCGCTGCTGCGGTTGTCCCCGCGGGAGCGCGAGGTGCTGGAGCTGATGGCCGAGGGCTGCTCCAACTCGGCGATCGCCGCCCGGCTGTCGGTGAGCGACGGTGCGGTGGCCAAGCACATCGCCAACATCTTCACCAAGCTCGAGCTCGCCCCCGCCGAGGATGCCAACCGTCGGGTGCTCGCCGTCCTGACCTACCTCAACGGCACGGCGGGGCACGCCGCCTGACAGCTCGACCGGAAGCCCGCCGGGTGCCGAGGCGGGCGCCGAGTCGGGCGGGCCGCCGCTCGGGAGGCGGCCGGGCGGTGACGGTCCAGGCTGCGGAAACGCTGAAACAGGCGTACGAGTAAACTCCGATGAGCCGAGCCCGGAGGTCGCCCAGCCGTCCCGGAGGCCCGACCACCGACGACCGACCACGGGAGACCGGCGGTCGGCGGTCGGCAGTCGAGGCAGCGTACGGCAGCAGCCGACATCCAGGGGTTGATAGACGTAATGGCACGCCCAACGCTCACCAAGGCCCATCGCGGCCTGCTCGGCCTGGTCGCGGCCGGCGCCTGCATCATCTCGGGCATCGGCTTCGCGGGCTCCTACAACGCGGTGCGCGAGCTGGCGGAAAAGAAAGGTTTCGGCGCTTTCTCCTACGCCTTCCCGATCGGCGTCGACGCCGGCATCGTCGTGCTCCTCGCGCTCGACCTGGTGCTGACCTGGCTGCGGATCCCGTTCCCGATGCTGCGGCAGACCGCCTGGCTGCTGACCGTGGCCACCATCGCGTTCAACGCGGCGGCGTCCTGGGGCGACCCGCTCGGCATGGGGATGCACGCCGTCATCCCGGTGCTCTTCGTCGTCGTGGTCGAGGCCTCCCGGCACGCGGTCGGCCGGATCGCGGCGATCACGGCGGACCGCCACATGGAGTCGGTCCGGGTGATGCGCTGGATCCTCTCCCCGGTGCCGACCTTCCGGCTCTGGCGGCGGATGAAGCTGTGGGAGCTCCGCTCCTACGACGAGGTCATCCGGCTGGAGCAGAACCGCCTGGTCTACCGGGCGCAGCTGCGCTTCCGGTACGGCCGCGGCTGGCGGCGCTCGGCGCCGATCCAGGCGCTGCTGCCGCTCAAGCTCGCCAAGTTCGGCGTGCCGCTCGACCCGTCGCTGCTCGACCGGCTGGACGACGAAGGCCGGGAGCTCGAGGCCAAGGAGGTCGCGACGACGGCCCAGGCCGAGCTGGAGGCCGGGGAGCCGGAGCTCCAGGAGATCCAGGTGGCCGCGGCCATCGCCCCGGCGCAGGCGGCTGCGGTCCCGCAACCGCAGCACGCGCAGCAGGCCGTGCCGCCTCAGCACCCGCAGTACCCGCAGCACCCGCAGTCCCGCCCGGAACCCGGGCAGCCCCAGGCGCAGGTCCAGCCGCAGCAGCTTCCGCAGCCCCAGATCCAGCCCCAGGTCCAGGTCCAGCCCCAGCCTCAGGCCCAGGTTCAGCAGCCCCAGGCCCCGCAGCCCCAGCCCCAAGCCACGGCCCCCGCCCCGGCGACGGTCACGCCGGTGCCCGTGGAGGTGGCCGGCCCGGTGCTGGCGAAGCTGGCCGCGGTGCGCCGCCGTGCCGAGAACGAGCCGGCCGACGAGCCGGAGGAGACTCCGCAGCAGCGCGGCGAGGAACTGGACGTCTGGGCCGCACGCCAGGTCCGCCCCGCCGGCCACCGCCCCGACGCCGCCCCGGCGGCGCCCGCCGCGCCCGTGGCCCCCGCCCAGGCGAGCCCCGTTCCTGCGACCCCCGCCCCCGCCGACGTCGTCCCGGTGGCCCCCGCCGTCCGGACGCCCGCCAAGTCCTCGCCGTGGTTCAACGCGGGGGCCCCGGCGCCCGAGGAGTCGGCCGGCGCCCCCGCCGAGGAGCCGGCCGCCGCCGACCAGCCCGTCCCGGTTCCGGCGTCCGCGCACCTGGACCTCGACGTGGCGTACGAGGGCCTGCTCTCGTACATCGACAACAACGGCCACCAGCCCGACGCCCAGCGCCTCGCCGAGTGGCTCACCACGGAGCACGGCGTCACCGGCAAGGGGCCGGACGGCTCGGTCCACCCCAAGGAGGTCGCCGACCTCTACCCGAAGCTGAACGAGCGCTACCAGGCCGCCGGGAGGGACTGACCGACCGCCCATTGACGCCCGATCCGACCGGGACTACCTTCGCCTCAACAAATTGTTGAAGCGAAGGTTCGGCACGGGAGGCCACGATGGCGCAGGTCGAGGTCGGCGGTAACGGTCAGACGGGCGGAGCCTCCTTCTCCGCCGCCGCCCGCGCCGCCGTGGAGGCGCTGCTCGCCCCGGTCGACGCCGATCTGGCGCGCCGCTACCCGGGCGAGCGCGGCACCAGGCAGCCGGTGCACACCGTCTACGTCCCCGCCGACGCCTTCGGCGCCGACACCGTACGGGACTGGGGCCGCCGGGCGCTGGAGGCCTTCGACACCCACGCCGCCACCCCGGCCGAGCTGGCCCGCGCCCTCGGCGTCGCCGACGACGAACTGCTCGCCGACGTGCACGCCCGGGTCCGCGCCAAGCTGGAGCGCGAGCCGGTCGAGGACCTGCGGATCGACTTCGAGGACGGCTACGGCCCCCGCCCGGACGCCGAGGAGGACGCGGCCGCCGTCCGCGCCGCCGAGCTGGTCGCCGCCGCGGTGGCCGAGGGCTCCGCGCCGCCGTACGTCGGGATCCGGATCAAGTGCCTGGAGGCGCCCGTCCGCGCCCGCGGCATCCGCACCCTGGAGCTCTTCCTCGCCACCCTGCTGGCCGGCGGCGGCCTCCCGGACGGCCTGGTGCTCACCCTCCCCAAGGTCACCTACGCCGAGCAGGTCACCGCGCTGGTCCGGCTGCTGGAGGACTTCGAGCGCCGGGCCGCCCTGCCCGCCGGCCGGCTCGGCTTCGAGGTCCAGATCGAGACCACCCAGGCCGTCCTCGGCCCGGACGGCCGGGCCACCGTGGCCCGGATGATCGAGGCCGGCGAGGGCCGGGTCACCGGCCTGCACTACGGCACCTTCGACTACAGCGCCGCCTGCGGCGTCAGCGCGGCCCACCAGAGCATGGACCACCCGGTCGCCGACCACGCCAAGGCGGTCATGCAGGTCGCCGCGGCCGGCACCGGGGTCCGGCTCTCGGACGGCTCCACCAACGTGATCCCGACCGGCCCGACCGCGCAGGTGCACGCGGCCTGGAAGCTCCACCACGGCCTGGTCCGCCGCTCGCTGGCCCGCGCCTACTACCAGGGCTGGGACATGCACCCGGCGCACCTGCCGACCCGCTACGCCGCCGTCTACTCCTTCTACCGCGAGGGCCTGGGGCCCGCCGCCGCCCGGCTGGCCGCCTACGTCGCCAAGGCGGGCGGGGACGTGATGGACGAGCCCGCCACCGCCCGCGCGCTCAGCGGCTACCTGCTGCGCGGTCTGGACTGCGGCGCCGTCGACCCGGCCGAGGTCACCGCGCTGACCGGCCTCGACCGCGCCCGGCTGGACGCCCTGGCGGGTCGCTGATCCCCCGGCCGCTGATCGCCGGGCCGCTGATCGCCGGGCCGCTGATCGGCCGACCGCTGCTCCGCCCGCCACGCGCCAACTAGGCTGGCGGGGCCGCCCCGCCCACCGGGGCGGCCCCGCCCGCCGTCGCCGTTCCCGGGAGAAGCACCGCGCCATGTCCGCCACGCCGGAACCCACCGCCAGGCCGTACCTCACCATCCGGCGGGCCGGCAGCCACGAGATCGAGATCAAGAAGTCCCGCTTCATCTGCCACCTCGCCCGGGTCCGCGACGAGGACGAGGCGCAGGCCTTCATCGCGGGCATCCGCAAGCAGTACTGGGACGCCCGGCACAACTGCACCGCCTTCGTGGTCGGCGACGAGCAGCGCCGCGAGCGCTCCAACGACGACGGCGAGCCCGGCGGCACGGCCGGGGTGCCGATGCTGGAGGTGCTGCGCCGGCGCGGCCTGACCGACACCGTCGCCGTGGTGACCAGGTACTTCGGCGGGATCAAGCTCGGCGCCGGCGGCCTGGTCCGGGCGTACGGGAGCGCGGTGTCGGAGGCGGTCGACGAGATCGGCCTGCTGGAGCGCCGGCCGGTCGCGCTGCTCGCGGTGGCGGCCGACCACAGGCGCGCCGGGCGGGTGGAGAACGACCTGCGGGCGGCCGGGTACGCGGTGAGCGACCTCGCCTACGAGGCCGCCGGGGTGCGGATCGAGGTGGGCGTGCCGGAGCCGGAGGTGGCGGCGTTCCACACCTGGCTGGCCGAGGCGACCGGCGGCACCTCGGTGGCGGTCCCGGCCGGGCGGACGTACGTCGAGGTGCCGGTCTGACGGAACCGGCCCGGCGGTCACCCCCCGTAGCCGAGGCGTCGCGCCACGCGGGAGACCGCTTGAACAGATTCACCCGAACGTAGGGACGTGTCCCGGAGTCGGAACTTCGGCTCCGGGTTGTGGCGTTTCCTGGGCAAGGTTCCGGCAGAACCGGACGAATGACCCATCGATGGAGGACACAGGACCCCACGCCGCACCACGGAGGTACGCGCATGACCTCAGCCCGCTTCCCGTCGCAGACCGGCGCCGACCCGGCCGGCCCCCGCGGGGCCGCGACGCCCTACCGGATGACCGTCACCACCGCCCTCCCGCACGCCGAGGCCGTCGCCCTGGCCGACGAGCACCTCGCCTCCTGGCTGAAGCAGGAGGGCTGCGAGGAGCCCCCGCCCGCCCGCCGTGCCGACACCGGCCGGGCCGCCACCGCACCGCGCCCGACCGAACCGCCGCCGACCGAACCACCCGGGGCCGAGCCGCCCGTGGCCGAACGCCTCCGCCTCGGCGACCGCGTTCTGCTCGACCGCGACCAGGGCCCGCTGCGCGGCGGCCGGGGAGCCGGCCGCTACGACCGCCGCCGCCTGCGCACCCCGGCCCCGCACGGCACCCGGCAGCTCACCCTCACCGTGGCCACCGCGGCCGGCGGCCCCACCTGGGTCCGGCTGGAGGCCGAGACGCACAGCACCGGCAGCGGCGTGCGCACCCCCTGCCGGGTGCCGGTGCCCGACCTGGCCTACTCCCTCCTCCCGCTGCTGGACGCCGCGGACGGCCCGGCCGCCGTCCACCTCGCCCCGCAGGTGATCACGGCCGCCGGGGTGGACGGGCTGATCGACGAACTCTGCGACCCGGAGCGCCGGCTGCCCACCGTGGTCGCCAGCGTCCCGGCGCACCAGGAGCTCGACCGCTGGGTCGAGCAGGTGGTGCGCCCGCTCTGCCTGCAACTGCCCGGCCTCGCCACCGCCTACGTGCTGGACGCCGACGCCCGGCTCGGGTTCAACGTCGCGCTGGAGTACCACAGCGTCTACGGCGGGGCGGTGCGCACCTACCTGCCCGAGGTCGACCCGGCCTCCCGGCAGGACGGTGCCCGGCACCCGGTGCTCGTCCGGGGCCGAATAGAGCAGGACGTGCGCCGTGCCGCCGGGCTGCTGGCGCGCGAGCCGCGCCGGCTCGCCGCCGAACTGCCGCTGCCACCGGCGCTCGCCGCCGTCCCGGTGCTGCGCGTCCCCCCGCCATCGGCTCCCGCCGCCCGCACCGGGCCGGCTGCCGCATCCGGCCCGGCCGACGTGGCCGACGTGGCCGAAGTGGCCGTGCTGGCGCGGGAGGAGCGGCAGGACCGGGCCGAACAGCAGGCCAGGGCCGACGAGTTGGAGCGCGTCCGGCGCACCCTGCGGCAGGAGCGCCGGGAGCACCGCGAGCGCACGGGCCGGCGCGAGGGCCACGAAGGGCGCCTGCGGTCCGCTGCCCGCGCCCTCACCGGCCGCCACTGCACCGTCCCGGGCGGCCCCGCCGGGCGCCCGGCCGCACCGCCGTCCGGCAGGCCCGCCGACCGCTCCGGCAAGCCCGCGACCTTCACCGAACTCATGGCCAGGCTGGCCGAGTTCCCACTGCTCACCTTCACCGGCGACCAGAAGGCCGCGCTCGCCCTGGACGGGCTCCAGTGCACCGGCGCCGGCTGGGCCCGGCTCGCCTGGGACGGGCTGACCGCCCTCCAGGAGTACGCCGAGGCGGCCGTGCGCGGCTCGGCCGGCGGCGACTTCAAGCAGTGGTGCGAGCACACCCCGGCCGGCTGCCACCACTTCCCGCCGCGCAAGGCCGTGCGCGGGGAGTCCCGGACGGTGTTCAGCCACACCAAGTGGAAACGCGAACGGATGCTGCCGGTACCCGAGTCGGTGGACGCCTCGCGGCGCGCGTTCATGGGCGCCCACCTGCGGATCGGCGGCGGCCGCACCGCTCCCCGGCTGCACTACCTCGACGACTGCTCCGGCAGCGGCCGGATCTACGTCGGCTACATCGGCCTGCACCTGACCAACACCCGCACCAACTGACGCGCGGGGCCGTCCACCGCGGGGGCCGACCGGCCCGGGGGTCGGCCGGGATCGAGCGGTATCGAGCGGTACCGACCCGGAGACCTGGCTGACCACCGAGCCGGTTCGGTGGACAATGTCCGACAGGGGCGGGGCCGAAGGGCCTTCGGTCGCCCCGGGCAGGTGTCGGACGAGCATGGGGGAACGACGACCGATGCAGTACTCAGCAGACGGCCGGCCCGACGGCACCGCGACCGCGCATTTCCCCCAACCGGGCTTCCTGGCCTCGGTGTTCCGCGACCTCGGCGTCGACCAGGACGCCGACCCGGACCGGGGCGCCGCCGAGCCGGGCGGCAGTGCCCCCGGCCCGGAGGGCACTGCCCCCGAACCGTACGGCGACGGCGCGCCCGGTGACGGCCCGTCCGGTTCCGAGCAGGAGGCGGTCGCGGCGCACGCCCGGGCCGCGGCCCTGACCCACCACCGCACGCAGACCGTCCGGACCGAGCACGACCGGCTGGCCGACCTGCTGCGCCGGGCCGCCCTGCCCGTCTCGGCCATGGACTTCGAGAGCCAGCTGCGCCGCTACGAACCCCGCCCCTTCGCGGCGGACGGCCCCGGCCCGGACACCGAGGCCGAGCCCCGCTGGGAGGACTTCGCCCCCGCCGAGCCGCCCGCCGCCGACCCCGAGAGCGGCCCCTCCCGCCGCCTGCTGGACTCCGGCTACCAGCGCGAACTGGCCCAGGCCCGGCTCACCCACCAGCGCGCCCTGCGCGAGTTCCGCACCCGCCGGGCCGAGGCCGGCAGCCCGGCCGCCGACGACGCCCGGCGCGCCCACGAGGAGGCCGAGGAGGCCCGCGCCCGCGCCGTGCGCGAGTACAACGACAGCCTCGAGGAGTGCCGCCGGGCCTACCGGCAGGCCGAACCGGCCGCCGTCGAGTCGCTGCTGGAGCGGGCGCTGGCCGCGGCCGAGACCGCCACCCAGGACCTCCCGGCCCCGTGCCGGGCGGTCTTCCGGCCGCTCACCCGCACCGCCGTCCTCGACCTCGACCTGCCGCCGCTCGACCTGGTGCCCTCGCTCACCGGCTACCGGCTCGCCCCGGACGGCGAGATCGCCCCCGTGCCGCGCCCGCCCGCCGACCGCGCCACCGACTACCTGCGGCTGGTCGCCCGGCTCGCCCTGCGCGCGCTGCAGGCGGCCGACGCCGTCGACACCGACGAGATACTCGCCGGGGTCGTCCTCAACGGCTGGCTGCGCGAGCCCGGTGCCGGCCGGCCCGGCACCGCCGAGCCGCTCTGCCTGGTCAGCGTGGACGCCGACCGCGACGCGCTGGCCCGCACCCGGCTGCTGCCGCCCGCCGCGCCGTACGAGGAACGCGACGACGAGGGCGTCTACGCCGACGCCGAGCAGGACGAGGCGCTCGTACGGCTGCGCCAGCTCGGCGCCGCCGTCACCCCGGACCCGTACGACCGGACGGCCGTCCAGCCCGCCGCCCGGGCCGGCGCCGCGGTGCCCGCCGCGGCCGACCTGTCCGCCAACGAGTTCGCCCAGCTGGTGCGGGACCTGCTCACCCGGGGCGGTCTGACGGAGTGGAGCGTGCGGCTGCGCGGCCCGGCCGGACTGGTCGCCACCGCCGAAGGCACGCCCGGCAGCGCGCTGCCCGGCCGCTGGCTGGTCTGGGCCTCCCGGGACGCCGAACCGGTCGGCACCGACCACATCGCCACCCTCGCCGAGGGCGTCCGCGAGGAGTCCGTCGAGCGCGGCCTGCGGCTGACCACCGGCCGCTTCACCGACGAGGCCCTGGACCTCACCGCCGAGGAGAGCCACCGGCACATCCACCTGGTCGACGGCGACGGCCTGCGCGAACTCGCCCGCACCCACCTCGGCCTCCCGTTCGGCGCGGGCCACTAGGGCGTCAGGGCGTCAGGGCGTCAGGGCTTCCCGGCCCCAGGGCTCCTGAGCCCCTGAGCCCCTGAGCTCCTGAGCCTGCTGGACCCCCGGGCCCCGGCTCACCCTGACGGCCCGCCCGGCGCGCGCCGCACCACCGCCGACCGGAGGCTGAGGAGCGGGCCCGGCCGGACGGTACCCCGGCCGATCTCCGTCGAACGGCCGTCCGGTACGGTCGGCGGTCGGCCCGGCCACGGGCGGACCCCGGGGGGAGAGGCATGGGCAGAGCGCTCGGCAGACCGTACGACGGCACCAGGCAGACGGTCGGGCAGGCGGTCGGGCAGACGGCGGAGGCGGCCCGATGACCGCCGTGGCCGTCGCGGCCGGGGCCTTCCTGATGACGCTGATCGGCGGCTTCGTCGCCCAGCGCACCGGCGACCGCCGCCACCTGGTGCTCGGCTTCGCGGCCGGCCTGATGCTCGGCGTGGTCGCCTTCGACCTGCTGCCCGAGGCACTGCACCAGGCTCCCGACGAGGTGCACGGCGTCCCGCAGGCACTGCTGATGTTCGCGGCCGGCTTCCTCGCCATCCACGTCGTCGAGCGCGCCGTCGCCATCCACCGCGGTCACGAGGGCGAGTACGCCGAGCACAGCCACGGCGGCCACCAGCACGGGCCGCGCGAAGGGCAGCAGGGCATCGGCCTGACCGCCGCGCTCGCCCTGGTCGGGCACAGCGTGATGGACGGCTTCGCGATCGGCGCCGCCTTCCAGGCCGGCACCACGGTCGGCACCGTCGTCGCCATCGCCGTGGTGGCCCACGACTTCGCGGACGGCTTCAACACGTACACGATCACCCGGCTCTACGGGAATAACCGGCGGCGGGCGCTCACCCTGCTCGCGGCGGACGCCCTCGCACCGGTCTCCGGCGCCGCGATCACCCTGGCCTTCACCATCCCGGAGCACCTGCTCGGCCTCTACCTGGGCTTCTTCTCCGGCTTCCTGCTCTACCTGGCGACCTCCGACATCCTCCCCGAGGCGCACAGCCCGCACCCGTCCCGCAGCACCCTGCTCTGCACCCTCGCCGGGGTCGGCTTCATGTGGCTGGTGATCGGCCTCGCCAACTGAGGCGGGCCCCGTGGCCGCCTCCCCGGCGCCCGCCGGGGGCGGGCTCAGCGCGCCGCGCCGCCCGGGTGCGCGGGCCGGCGCGGCGGCCCGGCCGCGAGGAAGCGCGCCTCGGCGGAGCGCAGCACCCGCAGCAGCACCGCCTGGTCGGCGGGGCTGACCTCGCCGAAGTACTCCTGCGCCACCTCGTCCCGGACCCGCCCGATCCGCTCGACCGCCGCCCGTCCGGCCCCGGTGAGCAGGATCCGTACGGCCCGCCGGTCCGCCGGGTCCGGGCTGCGCTCGACCAGGCCGGCCTCCTCCAGCGCGTCGACCACCGTGGTCGCCGAGCGCGGGGCGATGTGCAGCTTGTCGGCGAGGTCGCTCAGCCGCATCGCGCGGTCCGGCAGCTCGCAGCCGGGCGCGTGCGCCAGCGTGCGCAGTGCCCGGGCCTGGCCGGGGGTGATGCCGTACGGGTCCAGGCGCTCGCCGGTGCGGCGGCGGATGCGCTTGATCGCCCTGGTCATCGCGTCGGCCAGCTCGGCGGCGTCCAACTGCTCGCCGACCTGCTCGCCGACCTGCTCATCGGCCTGCTCGCCGGCCCGCTCAGCAGCCTGCTCACCGGCCTGTTCACCCGTCCGGTCGTCGGCCCGGTCGACGGCTTCCGGGCGGCCGGCGGCGTGCGCCTGGTCGCCGGTCGGGGCGCCCGCCGGGTCGTCGGTCGGCGTGGTGGTCATGGGCGGTCTCCTCGGCAGGCGTCCGCCCAAGCGTATCGGCGCCGCTCCGGGACCCGTGGCCGGTGGTGGGCGAGTGCCGGGAAAGATGTTGAGCCAAGCTCAGTATCTGCGTTAGCTTGTCCTTCAGTGAGGGGACCCTAAGTTCCCTCCCCGAACCTGGAGGGCCCATGCCCCGCTCCGAGGCGCGCGTCGCCACCGACCGCCCCGCCCGCTACGCCAAGCAGCTCGCCGCCCACATGGGCCGCAAGATCGACGCCACCTTCTCCGAGGAGACCGGCCGCGGCACCCTCGTCTTCGGCGCCGGCACCGCCACCCTGGAGGCCCAGCCGGACGCCCTGCTGCTCGTCGTCGAGGGCGAGCGCGAGAACCTGCCCGGCCTGGAGGACGTCGTCGGCCGCCACCTCGTCCGCTTCGGCGCCCGCGACGAACTCGTCGTCGCCTGGCACCGCGACAACGGCGAGGCCGGCCTCGTTCACCGCAACGACGACCCCGAGGCCTGACGACCCCGGCCGCTCGGCCGGGGCAGCCACCGGTCGAGCGCCCACAGCACCAGCACGGCCAGGCACCAGCTGGCCACCACGTCCAACAGCCAGTGGAAGTCGCTCCACATCAGCCCCGCGCCCACCCCGAGCGCCAGCGCCACCGCGCCCGCCGCCAGCCCCCGGGCCGTCCGCGGCCCCGCCGCCCGGGCCAGCAGCAGCGCCGCCACCCCGTACGAGAGCGTCGCCGTCGCCGTGTGCCCGGACGGGTACCAGCCCCACTGCCCCGGCGTCAGCGGCTCCCCGAGCGGGCCCGGCCGGGCGAACGCCGCCTTCGCCGGCACCACCAGCAGCGGGATCAGCACCGCCGTCGCCGCGGCCGCCGGCAGCGGCCACCACCAGCGCGCCGCCCCTGCCCGCCGCCACCACCAGGACGCCAGCACGCCGCACGCCAGCAGCACCGGCACGGCGGGGACACCGCTCCCCAGGTCCGACAGGGCGTGGCCGAGCGGATCGAGGACGGCGTTCGGGCGGGCCGAGCGCACCGCGCCGCGCACCGCCCGGTCCAGCCCCAGCAACGGTCCGTCCACCACCACCTGCCAGGACACCAGCAGCAGCACCACCGCCGCGACCACCGGCACCGCCACCGAGCGGGCCGCCCGGCCCAGGGCAGCGGACAGCCGCCCCGGAGCAGGGGGGAGAGCTCCGGGGCGGCTTGGATGATCGCCGTTCCGTGCGCCCCGGGGGGTGTGGGTCGGACGGTCGGTCGATCGGTCTTCGGTGTGTGCCGACCCTCCCGGGTCGGCCTGGTTGTCCGTGCGGTGCGCCCGCGGGCCCCCCACCGGGGGCGGCTCCGCGGACGGCTCAGCCAGGGGCTGGGGCTCGCTGTCCATCCGTGATGACACTACGTCACCCGCCGTTCCCGTCCGAGCGCCTTCAGCGATTCCGCACATCATCTTCACCCTGCCCCGGGCAACCCCACGGCCGCCGAACCGGTCTTTTGCGCCGACCACCGGGGCGCCCCTCGCGCCCCCTCGAGAAACCGAACGGCCCGCGAGGACCAGAGGTCCCCACGGGCCGTTCAGCGCTGTCCGGACAACCCTCCGGCGGGAGTCACCACCTGGTCGGCGGCGCCGCTCAGACGGCGGTGAACGCGCCCTCCAGGATGTCCAGGCCCTCGTTCAGCAGGTGCTCCGGCATCACCAGCGGCGGCAGGAAGCGCAGCACGTTGCCGTACGTGCCGGCGGTCAGCACCACCAGACCCTCGGCGTGGCAGGCCTTCGCGATCGCCGCGGTGGCCTCCGGGTTCGGCTCCTTGCCGCCCGGCTTCACCAGCTCGACCGCGACCATCGCGCCGCGGCCGCGGACCTCGCCGACGATCTCGTGCTTCTCCTGGAGCGCCCGCAGACGGCCCAGCATGACCTCGCCGATCCGCTGCGCCTTGCCGTTGAGGTCCTGCTCCTTCATCGTCTCGATCGCGCCCAGCGCGGCCGCACAGGCCACCGGGTTGCCGCCGTAGGTGCCGCCCAGGCCGCCCGCGTGCGCGGCGTCCATGATCTCGGCGCGGCCGGTCACCGCGGCCAGCGGCAGACCGCCGGCGATGCCCTTCGCGGTCGTGATCAGGTCCGGGACGATGCCCTCGTCGTCACAGGCGAACCACTGGCCGGTGCGGCAGAAGCCGGTCTGGATCTCGTCCGCGACGAACACGATGCCGTTCGCCTTCGCGAACTCCACGATCGCCGGCAGGAAGCCCTTGGCCGGCTCGATGAAGCCGCCCTCGCCCTGGATCGGCTCGATGATGATCGCGGCGACGTTCTCCGCGCCGATCTGCTTGGTGATGACGTCGATCGCCTGCGCGGCCGCCTCGGCGGCGCAGTTCTCCGCGCCGGTCAGCCAGCGGTACGGGTAGGCCACCGGCACCCGGTAGATCTCCGGGGCGAACGGGCCGAAGCCCTGCTTGTACGGCATGTTCTTCGCCGTCAGGCCCATGGTCAGGTTGGTGCGGCCGTGGTAGCCGTGGTCGAACACCACGACGGCGGTGCGCTTGGTGTAGGCGCGGGCGATCTTCACCGCGTTCTCCACCGCCTCGGCGCCCGAGTTGAACAGCGCGGTGCGCTTCTCGTGGTCGCCCGGGGTCAGCTCGTTCAGCTGCTCGGCGACGGCCACGTAACCCTCGTACGGGGTCACCATGAAACAGGTGTGCGTGAACGCGGCCAGCTGCTCGCTCGCCCGGGCCACCACGGCCTCGGCGCTGTTGCCGACGTTCGTCACGGCGATGCCGGAACCGAAGTCGATCAGCGAGTTGCCGTCCACGTCCTCCAGCACCCCGCCGTTGGCGCGGGACACGTACACCGGCAGGGTGGTGCCGACACCGGCCGCCACCGCACCCAGCTTGCGGGCCTGCAGTTCCTGCGACTTCGGACCGGGGATCGCGGTGACCAGGCGGCGCTCCTGCGGGAGCGGCGTTGCGGCGCTCATGGGGTTCTCCAGACTTCTCGGCTCGGTGCTTCGCAGGCTACGGCCGCCCTCACCGGCCGGGCATGCGCCACTCGGTAGCACTGCGCCGTCCGACTTGTCCGGCACGGCCAGCACGAGCGGTGCGACTACCCGCAGGCCCGGCTCCACTACCCTGAGCGCGGGCGGGTCGCCGACGCGGCGGCATGGGTATGGCGGCACCGACGGCGGTCGGGCCGGGCGGGCGAGGGAGCGGGGCCGTACACATGGCACAGGACGGGGCACACCACCACCGCGAGCGCACCACCACCAGCCGCCCCCCGACCCCCCTCCCGCACCAGCGGCCGGGCGACCCGTCCACCCCGCCCTTCGACCTCGCCACCTGGGCCTGCGCCCCCCGCCCCGAGGCCGAACCGGGCGTCTTCCGGCTCGGCTACCGCCGGATCGACCCGGAACGGGCGGAGGCGGCGCGCGTCGCGACCTGGCCGCTGCTGCTGCGGGCGGTGCTCAACGCGGTGGTGGGGTGGTTGGCCTTCGTCTACGGCGTGGAGCTCGCGAAGGACGGCACGACGCTGATCGGTGTCCTTCCTTCGCAGTCGGTCTTCGTCGCCACGTCCGTGGTGCTGACCCTGAACGTTCTGGTGCTCGGCATCGTCATCAAGGTCTTCGGCCGGATGGGCCGTTGGCCCGAGGTGTGGCGCCGGTACGTGGCTCCGCTGCTGTCGCGGACAGTGACGCAGGAGGCGCCCGACCCGGTGGACGGGGCCGCCGGGGAGGCGGCCCGGCGGCAGGACCCGTGGGACGGGCTGCGGCAGGGCGGGGCGGCCGAGGCGGCGGTGCGGCTGGACGCGGAGCCGGTCGGGGACGTCGACTACGTGCGGATCCAGCGCGCCTGGGAGTCGGCGCAGTCGGACCGGGTGTTCGTGCCCGCGTTCGTCGATCAGGTGGCGGCGCGCGGGGCGGCGGCCTTCGCGCACCCGTCGGAGATGCGGGAGCTGCCCGGCCGCGCCGAGCTGCACGACCTGCTGCTGGGCCAGGTGCGGCTCGGCACCGCCCAGGACGTGCCGAAGAACCCGCTGGACCACCGGGCGGCCGGCTTCGCGCTGGACCCGGCGGTCCTGGGCACCTCGCTGCTGGCGGTCGGCCCGGCGGGCACCGGGAAGACGGCGCGGCTGGCGCGGCCGGTGGCGGAGGCGCTGTGCCTGCAGGCCCTGGCCGGTACCGCCTGTGTCGTCGTGGTCGGGGCGGCGGACGCGGATCTCGGCCCCGACGCCTGGTACGACGTGGTGATCGCGCCCGGCGATCCGGCCTCGGTGTACGGCCTGGACCTGTACGGCGCGGCGCGGGATCCGGACGAGGCGGCCGCCCGGCTGGCCGAGGCGCTGCTCCCGGACGAACTGACGGCCCGCGCGGAGCACGCCCGCACCGCGCTGCAGCAGGTGGTGGGCCCGTTCCACGCCGCGTACGGCCGCTACCCGGGGGTGCGGGAGCTGCGGGCGCTGCTGGGCGGGGACCCGGACGTGCTGGCGGCCCTGGTGAAGGCGCTCGGGGTGGCCGGCCGGCTGGCCGCGTACGAGCGGGACCTGGAGCACCGGGAGCGTCAGCGCGGGCGGGCGGACGACCCGGGGGCGCTGCTGGCGGACCGGCTGGCACTGCTGGACCGACCCGCCTTCGAGGGCGCGTTCGCGACGGACGGCACCGGCCGGCCCCCCTTCGCGATGCGGGTGCTGGACCACCCGCTGCGGGTGCGGGTGAAGCTGCCGGAGCGCGGCAACCCGGAGGCCGCCCGGATGCTGTCGCGGCTGGTGGTGGGCCAGTTCGTGCAGGCGGCCGGGGTCCGTGAGGACCGTTCGCTGTTCGCCGGGCTGGTGGTGGACGACGCCTCGGCGGCGCTGGACGCGACGGCGGTGCGCGGGCTGCAGCGGATGCGCGGGGCGAACGCGGGGGCGGTGCTGCTGCTGCGCACCCTGGTGGACCTGCCGGAGGCGTTGCGGGCGCCGCTGTTCGGGGCGGTCGGGTGCCGGATGGCGTTCCCGGGGATCGCGCCGTGGGACGGCCGGCTGTTCTCGGAGGCCTGGGGGACGCACCTGGTACAGGAGACGGCGGTCACCCACACCCCCGACACCTCCGGTGGTGTCATCAGGCGTGCCGGTCGGCTCGGGCGGAAGGCGTTGTCGGGGACGACGGCGCAGACGGAGTCGGTGACGACGCGGGACGTGGAGCGCTTGCGGTGGTCCCCGTCGGATCTGGCGCACGCGTTGCCGGCGGGGCACGCGGTGGTGTCGTTGACGGCGGTGTCGGGCGAGCAGGTGCCGCCGCTGCTGGTGGACCTGCGCGGCTGAACCGGAGCCGACCTCGGGCCCGGCCCGGGCCCGACCTCGGGCCCGACCCGCCCCCGACCCGGGCCCGGCCCGCCGCGCCGGGCGGAAGTCGCCTTCGAGGTGGATTCGGCAGTGCGCGTTGTCCGGGGCGTCCATAATGAAGGGGAGAGACCCTCACCAGTCCCACGTCCCTCTCCTCGCCCGGCCGCAATGGCGCGGTCAGGTCGATCCTTCGAAGGTGCCATGCCCCCCACACTCGCCTCCGTCGTCCGCAACACCTCGCTCCATCTGACGGTTCTCGCCGGTGCGGACCACCTGGAGCGGCCGGTTCGCTGGGTGCACACCAGTGAGCTGGACGATCCGACGCCGTTCCTGGAGGGTGGCGAGCTGTTGCTCACCACCGGGATCAAGCTGGGCCGTACGGCGGCGCAGTTGCAGGCGTACGTGCACCGGTTGGCCGATGCCGGGGTGGTGGGGCTGGGCCTGGGGGTGGGGCTGTCGCACACGGAGGTGCCGCAGCCGTTGGTGGAGGCGGCGGCGCAGCGGGGGCTGCCGTTGCTGCGGGTGCCGGAGCCGACGCCGTTCATCGCGATCAGCAAGGTGGTGTCGGCGGCGCTGGCCGCGGAGCAGTACGAGGCGGTGACGACGAGCTTCGAGGCGCAGGAGGAGCTGACCCGGGCGGCGCTGGGCAAGGACGGCACGACGGCGGTGGTGCGCCGGTTGGCGGCGCGGCTGGGTGGCTGGGCGGCGCTGTACGACGGGTCGGGTGCGCTGTCGGTGGTGGCGCCGGACTGGGCGGCGCGGCGGGCGGGGCGGCTGGCGGCGGAGGTGGACCGGCTGCGTCGGCGGCCGGCGCCGTCGAGTGCCGCGCTGCAGGGGCGGTCGCCGGGGATAGACACGGCGGACGAGGACTACGTGGTGGTCCAGTCGCTGGGGGCGGACCGGCGGGCGCGGGGCTTCCTGGCGGTGGGGACCGAGGACCGGATCACGCCGACCGAGCGGTACGTGTTGAACGCGGCGGTGGCGCTGCTGACCCTGACGCTGGAGCGTTCGCGCGAGCTGCGGCAGGCGGAGGAGCGGATGGGCGCCGCGCTGCTGCGGATGGTGCTGGCCGGTGAGGTGGCGACGGCGCGCCAGGTGGCGGCGGGGCTGTTCGGGGGCCTGCCGGAGGGGACGGTGCGGGTCCTGGTGGCGGGGGCCGGGGCGGCGGCCGCGGATGCGGCGGAGGCGCTGGGCGAGCTGGGCGACCGGGCGGAGCAGGCGGGCGGCCGGGTCGGCGAGAAGCTGCTGGTGGCCCGGGGGGAGGGGGCGCACGGGCCGCGGCTGGTGGTGCTGGCGCTGGACAACGGTGCGGTGCACCGGGCGTGTCTGGGGGCGGTGGAGGAGCACGAGGGCCTGTCGTTGGGCGTGTCGGCGCCGGCGGCGCTGGAGGACGCGGGGACGGCGCACGCGCAGGCCGAGCGGGCGTTGGCGGTGGCGCTGCGCGGTGGCCGCCGTTCGGTGGACCACGAGGAGGTCGGCGCCGGGTCGCTGCTGCCGCTGTTGGGCGAGGAGGCGGTGACGGCCTTCGCGGAGGGGCTGCTGCGGCCGTTGCGCGAGCACGACCGGACGGCGCGCGGTGACCTGGTGGCCTCGTTGCGGGCGTGGCTGTCCCGGCACGGGCAGTGGGACGCGGCGGCGGCCGATCTGGGGGTGCACCGGCACACGCTGCGGTACCGGATGCGCCGGGTCGAGGAGCTGCTGGGGCGTTCGCTGGACGACACGGACGTGCGGATGGAGCTGTGGCTGGCGCTGCGCTCCGGCGAGGAGTGAGCGGGGACCGGCCGCAGTCTGGACGGGATGGAGTGGCCCCGGGGCGGAACGCTCCTCGGCGGCCAATCCGGTCGGCGGACGGTCGCACCTACCCTCGGGTCAGGTCCCACTCCCGTGGGCCGTACGACGACGAGGAGAGGCCGGTACCACGGTGACCACCACGCACGATTTCTGGCTCGCCGGCCGCCGGGCGAGCGGCGACGCCGACTTCGAGGTGCACAACAGCTGGGACGGCCGGCTGGTCGGCCGGGTCAGCGTGCCGACCGAGGCGCAGGTCGAGGAGGCGCTGGACGCCGCCGTCGCCGCGCTGCCGGTGTTCGCCGCCACGCCGGCGCACCAGCGTGCCGCCGCGCTGGACCACGTGGCGAAGCGGCTGGCCGAGCGGACCGAGGAGATCGCCCGGCTGATCACCGCGGAGAACGGCAAGCCGATCAAGTGGGCCCGCGGCGAGGTCGGCCGGGCCGTGTCGGTGTTCCGTTGGGCCGCCGAGGAGGCGCGCCGCACCAACGGCGAGACGATGCGGCTGGACACCGACCCGGGCGGCGTGGGGCGCTTCGCGGTGGTGCGCAAGTTCCCGCGCGGCGTGGTGCTGGGGATCGCCCCGTTCAACTTCCCGCTGAACCTGGTGGCGCACAAGGTCGCCCCGGCGATCGCGGTGGGTGCTCCGATCATCCTGAAGCCGGCTCCGGCGACGCCGCTGTCGGCGCTGGTGCTGGGCGAGATCCTGGCCGAGACGGACCTGCCGGCCGGTTCCTGGTCGGTGCTGACGGTGCCGAACGACCGGATGCCGGCGCTGGTCCAGGACCGGCGCCTGCCGGTGATCTCCTTCACCGGTTCGGACAAGGTCGGCTACCAGATCATGGACTCGGTGCCGCGCAAGCACACCACCCTGGAGCTGGGCGGCAACGCCGCGGCCGTGGTGCTCGCGGACTGGTCCTCGGAGGCGGACCTGGACTGGGCGGCCACCCGGATCGCGATGTTCTCCAACTACCAGGGCGGCCAGTCCTGCATCTCGGTGCAGCGGGTGATCGCCGACGCGTCGGTGTACGACGCGCTGGTGGAGAAGGTGGTGGCCAAGGTGAAGGCGCAGGTCACCGGCGACCCGAACGACGACGCGACGGACGTCGGCCCGCTGGTGGACGAGAACGCCGCGAAGCGGGTCGAGTCCTGGGTGGAGGACGCGGTCGCCAAGGGCGCCAAGGTGCTCACCGGCGGCAGCCGCGAGGGCGCGACGTACGCCCCGACCGTGCTGGCCGAGCTGCCCGCGGACGCGATCCTGGCCAAGGCCGAGGTGTTCGGCCCGGTGCTGTCGCTGCACCGGGTGGACGGCGTGGACGAGGCCTTCGCGGCCGTCAACGACTCGCCGTTCGGCCTGCAGGCGGGCGTGTTCACGCACGACCTGCAGACCGCCTTCCGGGCGCACCGGGAGCTGGAGGTCGGCGGTGTGGTCATCGGTGACGCGCCGTCCTACCGCGCCGACCAGATGCCGTACGGCGGCGTCAAGGACTCCGGCGTCGGCCGCGAGGGCGTCAAGTACGCGATGGACGACTACACCGTCGAGAAGGTCATGGTCCTGACCGGTCTGGACCTCTGACCGGTACGGATCCCCGGAGGGCCCGGTCCGCGCGGCGGACCGGGCCCTCCGTCGTGTGCGGGAGCACCCGGTGGTCAGCCGTCGTGGCCGGCGGCGGCCGCCACCGCCTCCTCGACGGTGGCGTTCCCGGTGACCAGTTCCAGGGTCTGCCCGGCGGTGCCCGGTTCGCGCAGCAGGGCGGCCAGGACGGCGGCGACGTCGGCCCGGTCGACGGCGCCGCGGTCGACGGAGGGGGCGAGGCGGACCAGGCCGGTGCCGGGGCCGTCGGTGAGCCGCCCGGGGCGCAGCACCGTCCAGTCCAGCGTGTCGCGGGAGCGGACGGCGTCGTCGGCGGCGCCCTTGGCGCGCAGGTAGGTCTCGAAGACCTCGTCGGTGGGGTGGCGGGCGGCGGCGTCGGCGCCCATCGAGGAGACCATGAGGTAGCGCCGGACTCCGGCGAGTTCGGCGGCGTCGGCGAGCAGGACGGCGGCGTCGCGGTCGACGGTGTTCTTGCGGGCGGCGCCGCTGCCGGGCCCGGCGCCGGCGGCGAAGACCACCGCGTCGGCGCCGGCGAGGAGTTCGGCGAGCTGCGCGGCGGTGGCGGTCTCCAGGTCGAGCAGCAGCGGTTCGGCGCCGGCCGCGGTGAGGTCGTGGGCCTGTTCGGGGCGGCGGATGATCCCGGCGGGGCGGTCGCCGCGGTCGGCGAGCAGCCGTTCCAGTTTCAGGGCGATCTGTCCGTGGCCCCCGGCGATGACGGTACGCATGGCTTCGACAGTAGTTCGGCCGGGCCCGGCCGTCCTGCGGGGTGTCGAGCGCAGGTCACAATGGGCGCATGACTTCGCTCGCCCACCCGCACCTGCGTTTCTCGCCCACCGTGGCGGACCCCTCCGGCCCCCGGGAGCTGGTGATCCTCGGTTCGACCGGGTCGATCGGCACCCAGGCCATCGACGTGGTGCTCCGCAACCCGGACCGTTTCCGGGTGGTCGCCCTGTCGGCGGCCGGCGGCCGGGTGGAGCTGCTCGCCGAGCAGGCGCTGCGGTTGGGCGTGCACACCGTGGCGGTGGCCGATCCGGCGGCCGAGCCGGCGCTGCGCGAGGCGCTGGCGGCGAAGGCCGCGGGTCGGGCGCTGCCGGCCGTGCTGGCGGGTCCGGACGCGGCGACCGAGTTGGCCGCGATGGAGTGCCATTCGGTGCTGAACGGCATCACCGGTTCGATCGGGCTGCGGCCGACGCTGGCCGCGCTGGAGGCGGGCCGGGTGCTGGTGCTGGCGAACAAGGAGTCGCTGATCGTCGGTGGTCCGCTGGTGAAGGCGGTGGCGGGGCCGGGGCAGATCGTGCCGGTGGACTCCGAGCACGCGGCGCTTTTCCAGGCGCTGGCCGGCGGCACCCGGGCCGAGGTCCGCAAGCTGGTGGTGACGGCGAGCGGCGGTCCGTTCCGTACCCGGACCAGGGAGCAGCTGGCCGGGGTGACCCCGCAGGACGCGCTGGCGCACCCGACCTGGGCGATGGGCCCGGTGGTCACGATCAACTCGGCCACCCTGGTCAACAAGGGCCTGGAGGTGATCGAGGCGCACCTGCTGTACGACGTGCCGTTCGACCGGATCGAGGTCGTGGTCCATCCGCAGTCGGTGGTGCATTCGATGGTGGAGTTCACCGACGGGTCGACGCTGGCGCAGGCCAGTCCGCCGGACATGCGGATGCCGATCGCGCTGGGCCTGGGCTGGCCGGACCGGGTGCCGGACGCCGCCCCGGCCTGCGACTGGACCAAGGCCGCGACCTGGGAGTTCTTCCCGCTGGACGACGAGGCGTTCCCGGCGGTGGAGCTGGCCCGCGAGGTGGGCACCCTGGGCGGTACGGCCCCGGCCGTCTTCAACGCGGCCAACGAGGAGTGCGTGGCGGCTTTCCTGAAGGGCGGCCTCCCCTTCACCGGAATCGTGGACACTGTGGCGAAGGTCGTGAGCGAGCACGGCGTGCCGGCGGCGGGAACTTCCCTGACCGTCGAGGACGTCCTGCACGCGGAGGACTGGGCCCGGGCCCGGGCGCGCGAGCTGGCGGCGGGCTGACGGCCGGGCCGAACGGCGGTCCGGCCCTCCCGCCGGGCCGCTGTCGGCGCAAGGCTTGCGGTAGGACGGTATGACGATCGGAGCGGCATGACGGAGGAGCAGCAGTGGTAGCGGTGATGACGGCGATCGGCATCCTGGTCTTCGTGGTGGGGCTGCTCGTCTCGATCGCCTGGCACGAACTCGGCCACCTCTCCACGGCCAAGCTGTTCGGCATCCGGGTGCCGCAGTACATGGTCGGCTTCGGCCCGACCATCTGGTCCCGCAAGAAGGGCGAGACCGAGTACGGGATCAAGGCGATCCCGTTCGGCGGGTACATCCGGATGATCGGCATGTTCCCGCCCGGCGAGGACGGCCGGATCACCAAGCGCAGCAGCTCGCCGTTCCGGACCATGATCGAGGACGCCCGCGAGGCCTCGTACGAGGAGCTGCAGGACGGCGACGAGCACCGGCTCTTCTACACCCGCAAGCCGTGGAAGCGCGTCATCGTCATGTTCGCCGGGCCGTTCATGAACCTGATCCTGGCGTTCGGGCTGTTCCTGACGGTGAACATGGGCTTCGGCGTGCCGAGCACCGTGCCGACCATCGGCTCGGTCTCCCAGTGCATCGTCAAGGCCGGCGAGCCGACCGACACCTGCCCGGCCGGCGCCGAGTTGACCCCGGCCGCCAAGGTCCAGTTGAAGCAGGGCGACAAGGTGCTCTCCTTCGACGGCGACCGCATCCGCGACTACGACCAGCTGCAGGCGGACATCCGCAAGTCGGCCGGCAGGACCGTGGCGATCGTGGTCGAGCGGGACGGGCAGCAGGTCACGCTGAGCCCGACGATCGCCGTCAACCAGGTGCAGAAGTACGACGCGAACGACCGGCCGGTCAAGGGCCAGACCGTCGAGGCCGGGTTCCTCGGATTCACTCCGAAGCGTGAAGTCGTCCAGCAGACCTTCGGGCAGTCCGTCGACCGGATGTACGACATGGCCGAGAACGGGGTGAGGTCGCTGGCCGCCCTGCCCGGCAAGATCCCCGGCCTGTGGAACGCCGTCGTCGGCGACGCCCCGCGCGACCCGGACTCCCCGATCGGCATGGTCGGCGCCGCCCGGGTCAGCGGCGAGGTCTTCTCGCTGGACATCCCCGGCAGCCAGCGGATCGCGTTCTTCGTGAACCTGCTGGCCGGCATCAACCTCTCGTTGTTCCTGTTCAACATGCTGCCGCTGCTCCCGCTGGACGGCGGCCACGTCGCCGGCGCGCTCTGGGAGTCGGTCCGCCGCGGCGTCGCCCGGGTGCTGCGCCGGCCGGACCCGGGCCCGTTCGACGTCGCCAAGCTGATGCCGTTCGCCTACGTGGTGGCGAGCGTCTTCATCGGATTCACCGTCCTGGTGATGATCGCCGACCTGGTGAATCCGGTGAAGATCAGCTAGGAGCTGCGGGTACCGCGGGTGTGCTCGGCCCCGACACCGTGCCGTACCGTGGAGGCCGGGTGCGCGATCCATCGCGTGCCCGGCCTCGGCCGTCCCTGCGGTCGGGCGGTCGACCACACCTCTACCCCGGGGAACCCTGCGCACATGACCGCGATCTCGCTCGGTATTCCGTCCCTGCCGCTCAAGCCGCTCGCCAAGCGCCGCTACTCCCGGCAGATCATGGTCGGCAACGTCCCGGTCGGCGGCGACGCCCCGGTCTCGGTGCAGTCGATGACCACCACGCTCACCTCGGACGTGAACGCGACGCTGCAGCAGATCGCCGAGCTGACCGCGTCCGGCTGCCAGATCGTCCGGGTCGCCGTCCCCTCCCAGGACGACGCCGACGCGCTGCCGATCATCGCCAAGAAGTCGCAGATCCCGGTCATCGCGGACATCCACTTCCAGCCCAAGTACGTCTTCGCCGCGATCGACGCCGGCTGCGCCGCCGTGCGCGTCAACCCGGGCAACATCAAGGCCTTCGACGACAAGGTCGGCGAGATCGCCAAGGCCGCCAAGGGCGCCGGGGTGCCGATCCGGATCGGCGTCAACGCCGGCTCGCTCGACAAGCGGCTGCTGGAGAAGTACGGCAAGGCCACCCCGGAGGCGCTGGTCGAGTCCGCGCTGTGGGAGTGCTCGCTGTTCGAGGAGCACGACTTCCGCGACATCAAGATCTCGGTCAAGCACAACGACCCGGTCGTGATGATCAACGCCTACCGCCAGCTCGCCGCCGCCTGCGACTACCCGCTGCACCTCGGCGTCACCGAGGCCGGCCCCGCCTTCCAGGGCACCATCAAGTCCGCGGTCGCCTTCGGCGCGCTGCTCGCCGAGGGCATCGGCGACACCATCCGGGTCTCGCTGTCGGCGCCGCCGGCCGAGGAGATCAAGGTCGGCAACCAGATCCTGGAGTCGCTCGGCCTGCGCCAGCGCGGCCTGGAGATCGTCTCCTGCCCGTCCTGCGGCCGCGCCCAGGTGGACGTCTACAAGCTCGCCGAGGAGGTCACCGCCGGCCTGGAGGGCATGGAGGTGCCGCTGCGCGTCGCCGTCATGGGCTGCGTGGTGAACGGGCCCGGCGAGGCCCGCGAGGCGGACCTCGGCGTCGCCTCGGGCAACGGCAAGGGGCAGATCTTCGTGAAGGGCGAGGTCATCAAGACCGTGCCGGAGTCGAAGATCGTCGAGACCCTGATCGAGGAGGCGCTCAAGCTCGCCGAGCAGATGCAGGCGGACGGCGTCGAGGCCGGGGCGCCGGTCGTCGTCGCGGGGGAGTGACCCCGTAGGTACGTGAGTTCTTCCGGAAGCGGGGCCGTCCGTTCGCGGACGGCCCCGCAGCCGTAGCCGGGTGGGGACACGGAGTAGGGTGCGGCCAGAGTCGTCTCAGTGAGGTGCTGTCTCGATGCTCGATCGAGGTGTGATGCTCCCCAGCTCGTTCCAGGCCGCGCGCGCCCTGGCGACCACGCGCGTGCTGGAGCCCGCCGATCTCGGGGAGGCCCTGGCCGTCCTGCACCGCGATCCGGTCGCCAACGCCTTCGTCGCGGCCCGGGTCGAGGCGGTCGGGCTCGACCCGTGGCGGCTCGGCGGGGAGATGTGGGGCTGGTACGACGCGGACGGCGTGCTCGACGCCCTCTGCTACGCGGGCGCCAACCTCGTCCTGGTCGACGCCGGGCCGCAGGCCGTCGCCGCCTTCGCCGAGCGGGCCCGCCGACAGGGCCGGCGCTGCTCCTCGATCGTCGGGCCGGCCGCGGCGACCGCCGCCTTCTGGGCGCTGCTGGAGCGCAGTTGGGGGCCCGCGCGCGAAGTCCGGGCCCACCAGCCGCTGTTGGCCACCTCCTCGCCGTCCGCCGAGATCGCGCCCGATCCGCTGGTGCGCCGGGTGCGGCGGGACGAGGTCGAGACCCTGATGCCGGCCTGCGTGGCGATGTTCATCGAGGAGGTCGGGGTGTCGCCGCTGGCCGGCGACGGCGGGCTGCTCTACCAGGCCAGGGTGGCCGAACTCGTCGCCGCCGGACGGTCGTTCGCGCGGTTCGGGGAGGACGGGCAGGTGGTGTTCAAGGCCGAGGTCGGCGCCGTCACGGCCGGGGCCTGCCAGATCCAGGGCGTGTGGGTCGCGCCCGAGCACCGCGGGCAGGGGCTGTCCGAGACGGGCATGGCGGCGGTGCTGGAGGCCGCGCTGCGCGAGGTGGCGCCGGTGGTCTCGCTGTACGTCAACGACTTCAACCTGCGGGCCCGCGCGGCCTATCGGCGGGTGGGGTTCCGGGAGGTCGGGGCGTTCATGAGCGTGCTGTTCTAGGTCGGACAGGACCTGGCTCGCGAATCCGTCGCCGGGGCGCCCGGTCGGTAGTAACGTCCGGGGCATGGATCAGCTGACCGGGGTGACGATCGAGGCCATCGACCTCGCGGCCTGGGCGCCGCAGGCGCTGGACGTCCAGGCGGTGGCGTTCGGGCTCACGCCGGAGGAGGTCGCCGTCCGGCTGCACATCGTCGGGCGGCACGCCCAGCAGCCCGGGGTGATCGCGCTCGGGGCGATGAGCGGCGGGCGGCTGGTCGGCTTCGGGTACGGGATGCCCAACCAGCGCGAGCACTGGTGGAGCACGGTGATCGAGCCGTACCTGACGGCCAAGGGCCACGGGGACTGGCTGGACGGGGTGTTCGCGATCACCGAGCTGCACGTGCTGCCGGACTACCAGGGGCAGGGCATCGGCTCGCGGCTGATCCGCTCGCTGTGCGAGCGGTCGGGGCTGGACCGCAGCATCCTGTCGGCGATCGACGCCGAGACCCCGGCCCGCCGGCTCTACCGGGCGCTCGGCTACCGGGACTTGGCGCGGGCCGTGCGCTTCCCGGCGACGGACCGGCTGTACGCCGTGATGGGGGCGCCGCTGCCGCTGCGCGAGCCCACCGCCCGGTAGGTACCGCCCGGAGGAACCTCAGAGCGCCCCGGCGAACTCCAGGTACAGCTCGGCGTCCTCGGGGCGGGCCTCGGCGAGCGCGCGCAGCGCGAGGTCCACGGCGCGCAGCAGCGTCCAGCCGCGCAGGCGGTCCCGGTCCACCTCCAGGGCCTCGGAGAGCTGGGTGAGCCGGCGCCGGACGGCGGCGGGGGCGCCGGGGGAGCCGATCAGGGTGTCGGCCCGGTCCAGCGCGAGGCGGGCCAGGTCGTAGGCGCGCTCCCCGGCGAGCGGGCGCGGGTCGATCGCCAGCCAGGGGGCGCGGTCGGCGGCGAGGACGTTGCCGTGGTGGAAGTCGCCGTGCAGCAGGACGGTCTCGGCGCCCGCGTCGGCGGTGAGCTCCCCGGCGGTGGCCAGCGCCTCGGTGACCACGGCCCCGGCCTCGACGACGGCCGGGTGGTCCCGGTGCTCCGCGAGCCGGGCGGCGGTGTCGGCGGCCCGGTCGGCCGGCCCGGGGAGCGCGTGCCCCTCGGGGGGCGCCACCCAGAGCCGGTGGAGCAGGCTGGTCGCCTCCAGCATGGCCTTCGGCTCGGCCAGTGAGCGCAGCGGGACCTCGCCGTGCAGGCGCTCCAGCAGCAGCACGCCCTCGGCCGGGTCGGCGTCCAGCAGCAGGACGGCGCCGCGGCCGGCCCAGTGCGTGAGGGCGGTGTGCTCGTGCACCGTCTCGGGGGTCGGCAGGCCGGTCTTGAGGACGGCGGGGGAGAGGTCGTCCCGGTGGACGTAGGTGACCAGGCTGAGGCTGCCGCCGGGGTCGAGGGTGCGTTCCGGGGTGAGGTCCCAGCGGGCGAGGTGGGCGGCGACCCGCTCGGGGAGCCCGGCCAGCCAGCGGCGGCCGGGCTCCCCGTGGGCCGCGGTGACGGTGCGGGTCAGCCGGCTGGGGACGCTGAGGTGTGGTGTTGCTCCCGACATGCCCGGCCTTCCGGTTGGTGCTCCCCCACGGGTGGTGGTGGGTCCATTGTCGGCGATGACCGTCAGCTCGGGGCGCCCGTCGCCGTGGCGGAGGGTGTGGCGGCGGCGGTCGGCGCCGGTTCGGCGATGCCGGGGAAGGGCTGGCCGGGGGCGCCCCAGCGGCGGGCGCGGACGGCGCACTCGTGCAGGGCGGCGGCGGCGCCGGGCCGGTGCGGGGCGGGCAGCGCGGCGACCAGGTCGGCGTAGACGGTGGTCAGCCGGGTCTCCAGGTGGGCGGCGAGGCGGCCGGCGGCGGCCGGGTCGGTGACCGGGAAGGGCAGCTGGTAGCCGGCGGCGGCGGGCGCGGGGGTGGCGCCGAGGCCGGTGACCAGGCGCTGCCAGACGTCGCGGCGGGCCTCGTGGGCGGCCAGGGCGGTACGGGCGTCGGCGCGCTGCTGGTCGTCGGGGAGGCGGGCGCCGACCACGCCGTAGCCGTAGACGGCGGCGTGCTCGGCGCCGAGGGCGCCCTGGAGGGCGGTGAGGGCGGCGGCCGGGGCCGGGCCGGGGGCGGCCGTGGCGCCGGCCGAGGGCGACGGCGACGCGGTGGGCGGGGCGGCCGGCGGGGTGGTGTCGCCGAGGTCGGCGGCCTGCAGCAGGTCGGCGGCGGCGACGGAGGCGAGCAGCCGGGCCAGGTCCGGACCGGCGGCACCGAGCTCGGCGAGGAGGGCCTGGGCGGCCTGCCGGGCCGCGGCGGCCGGGGTGGCGGGTGCGGCCGGGGTGGCGCCCGGGGCCGGGCTGCCGGACGCCGTGGTCGGGCCGGGCGTTCCGGTGGCCGGGCCGGACGACGCCCCGGTGGCGCCGGCGGGGAGCGTGTCGGCGAGCGCGGCGCGGTGCCGGATCGTTTCGCCGTGCAGTCGCTGGATCAGCGCGGTCTGCGGGCCGCCGGCCGCGAGCTGGGCGTCCTGGGCGGCCAGCAGGGCGTCGGTGGCGGCGACGGCGCGCAGCCGGACCGGGGCGTCCGGGTCGGGGGTCGCACCGGCCCCGCCGGGGCGGTCGGAGTCGTCGGTGCCGCTCGTGCAGCCGGTGAGGGTGAGCAGGCCGAGGGCGAGGAAGGTCCGTCGGCTGGGTGGCTGCATCGGGGTCACTCCGGGGGTGGGCACGGCAGGACGGCCTCCCCGCCCCTCGATGGCGTGAATGATTACAGAATCCACACGATTCGGGGCGGGAAAAAGGGGTGGGACGGGCCCGGCGGGCGGGTGTGAGCTTGCTCGCAGTGGGTGGCGGGCCGGCGGCGGGGGGCGGTCCGGAATCGGTGGTTGGGCACAGCACCGGCTAGGCTTTGGGCCGAGCTGCCGTGACCCGAGGGGCGCGGAGCGACCTTCTGACAACAGCAGACGCGGCCGAGGAGTCCACCCGGATGAGCACCACCCACACCGACCGGCTGCGCGCGTTGCTGGAGCCGCTGGCCACGCAGGCCGGACTGGACCTGGAGGACGTCAGGGTCACCAAGGCGGGCAACCGGCGGCAGGTCCAGATCGACGTCGACACCGACGAGGGCGTGGACATGGACGCCGTCGCCGAGTTCAGCCGGGTGGTCGGCGAGGCCCTGGACGCGTCCGACGTGATGGGCGAGGAGCCCTACCTGCTGGAGGTCGGTTCGCCGGGCGCGGAGCGGCCGCTGGCGCTGCCGCGGCACTGGCACCGGGCCGAGGGCCGGCTGGCCGCGATCCACCTGGTGGACGGCGGGGAGCTCGTCGCCCGGGTGCTGGCGGCGGACGAGGACGGCGCGCTGGTCGAGGTGCAGCCGGTGAAGGGGCGCGGCCGTCCCAAGGAGCGCCGGCTGGAGTACACCGAGGTCGCCCGGGCGCGCGTCCAGGTCGAGTTCAACCGCAAGGACGACGACGACCTCCTCGACGAGGAGGACGGCGGTGACGACGGTGCGCAGTGAACCGGGGGCCGGGCACAGCATTCAGAACGTGACGAAAGACGAGGAGGCGTAGCCGTGGACATCGACATGAGTGCCCTGCGCACGCTGGTCAACGAGAAGAACATCCCCTTCGACCTGCTGGTCGAGTCCATCGAGTCGGCCCTCCTCACCGCGTACCACCGCACCGAGGGCTCGCGCCGCCGGGCCCGGGTGCACCTGGACCGCAAGAGCGGCCACGTCACCGTGTGGGCGCTGGAGGACGCGGCCGAGCTGGACGAGGGCGTCGAGCCGAAGGAGTTCGACGACACCCCGAGCGGCTTCGGCCGGATCGCGTCCAGCATCGGCATCCAGGTGATGATGCAGCGCCTGCGCGACGCCGCCGACGACCAGACCTTCGGCGAGTACGCGGGCAAGGAGGGCGACATCGTCACCGGTGTCGTCCAGCAGGGCAACGACCCGAAGAACGTGCTCGTCGACATCGGCAAGCTGGAGGCCATCCTCCCGCCGCAGGAGCAGGTCCCGGGCGAGGACTACCGGCACGGCACCCGGCTGAAGTGCTACGTCGTCGCGGTGCGCCGCGGCGTCCGCGGTCCTTCGGTGACGCTGTCGCGCACCCACCCGAACCTGGTGAAGAAGCTGTTCGCGCTGGAGGTCCCGGAGATCGCGGACGGCAGCGTCGAGATCGCCGCGATCGCCCGCGAGGCCGGCCACCGCACCAAGATCGCGGTCTGGTCGCGCCGGGCCGGCCTGAACGCCAAGGGCGCCTGCATCGGCCCGATGGGCGCCCGGGTGCGCGCCGTGATGGGCGAGCTGCACGGCGAGAAGATCGACATCGTCGACTGGTCGGAGGACCCCCGCGAGATGGTCGCCTCGGCGCTGTCCCCCGCGCGGGTGACCAGCGTGGAGATCGTCGACCTGGCCCAGCGTTCCGCGCGGGTGATCGTGCCGGACTACCAGCTGTCGCTGGCGATCGGCAAGGAGGGGCAGAACGCCCGTCTGGCCGCCCGTCTGACCGGCTGGCGGATCGACATCCGACCGGACACCGAGGGCCAGCCGGAATCGGCGGGCGAGTAGTCGGTGTTGTTCCAGGCGCCCCCGCCGGTCCCCTCGGGATCTGCGGGGCGGCGCCATGTCGCTTCGGAGGGGTAGACTTGCCTTCGTCTGGCCGGACGCATGTCCGAGCACGCCCGGAACGCACCTGCGTGGGCTGCCGCAAGCGCGCGGCCAAGCACCAGCTGTTGCGTGTCACGGCGGTCGAGGGCGTCTGCGTCCCCGATCCCCGTGGCGCACTGCCGGGCCGGGGCGCGCATCTGCACCCCGATCAGGCCTGCCTCGACCTCGCGGTCCGTCGCAGGGCGTTCCCCCGGGCCTTCCGGCTCCAGGGGACGCTCGACACGGAACGGCTCCGCGGGTTCATCGAGGAGCGGGCAGGCGGAGCCGCTTAGGCGCGCTCCCGCGACGGCCGCCGCCCCGCGCGGCGGAGAACCACCGCAACAAGCACAGCGCTCGGGCAGCCGCGCGCCGTGCCACCAGTCAGGTACCTCGCGATGTGGAAGTAGGTCGAGATTGCGATGAGCACTCGATGAGTACGCGATGAGTACGCGATGGGTACGCCCATGAAGTAGCGACAGTCCGGCGGACGAGACCCCCGGACTCATAGACAGGAGTGAAGTGGCTAAGGTCCGGGTTTATGAACTCGCCAAGGAGCTTGGCTTGGAGAGCAAGGCCGTCATGGCCAAGCTCACCGAGCTCGGTGAGTTCGTCCGTTCGGCGTCCTCGACGATCGAGGCGCCGGTCGTGCGCAAGCTGACTGACGCGCTTGGTGTGGCCCCCACCTCTGGTGGCGCTGCCAAGCCTGGCCCGCGGAAGCCCGCGGCGCCCCAGCCCGCGGCAGGCGCCGCGGGTGCACCCAAGCCGGGTGCCCCGACCCCGGGTCCGCGCCCCAGCGCGACCCCCGGTCCCCGTCCGACCCCTGCGGCTGCCGCGGCTCCGGCCGCTCCGGCCGCCCCCGCCGCCGCGCCGCGTCCGGCCGGTGCGCCGACCCCGGGCCCGCGCCCGGCGGCGCGCCCCGCCGCTC
>NZ_JZKH01000087.1 GCF_000961885.1 Streptomyces rubellomurinus | reverse complement strand
CCCCCACCCAGACCCCCACCCCGACGCCCACGCCCACCAAGACGTCGACGCCGACGCCGACCCCCACCACGGCGGCCCCGACGACCCCGCCGGCCACCGCGACCCCGACCAGGACCCCGGCGCCCGTGGCCACCACGCCGGCCCCGGCGCTGGCCCAGACCGGTAGCAGCGACGCCACCCCGATGATCGCGGCCGCCGGCGGCGGTGTGCTGCTGGTCGGCGGCGCGCTCGTGCTGCTCGCCCGCAAGCGCCGCAGCGGCAGCGAGGGCTGACCCGCAGCCCGCTGAACGCCCGACGCCCCCCGGCCTCAGCAGGCCGGGGGGCGTCGTTCGTCAACAGCGGCTCACTCCCAGCGGAAGAACCGGGCCGCCGCGGCCAGCCCGAGCACCGACCAGCCGGCCAGGATGCCGAGGTCCGACCACGGCACCCCGGCGCCGTGCTGCAGCACCGAGCGCAGGCCGTCCGAGAGCGCCGAGATCGGCAGCAGCTCCAGCATGCCGCGCACGGCGTCCGGGAACTTGCCCAGCGGCACGATGACCCCGCCGGCGAGCAGCAGCAGGATGAACACCAGGTTGGCGGCGGCCAGCGTGGCCTCGGCCTTGAGGGTGCCGGCCATCAGCAGGCCCAGGCCGGAGAAGGCGGCGGTGCCCAGTACCAGCAGCGCGGCGACGGCCATCGGGTTGCCGTGGGGGGACCAGCCGAGGGCGAGGGCGATCACCGACAGCAGGGCGACCTGCAGGATCTCCGTCACCAGCACGCAGCCGGTCTTGGCGGTCAGCAGGGTCCAGCGCGGCAGCGGGCTGGCGCCGAGCCGCTTCAGCACGCCGTAGCGGCGCTCGAAGCCGGTGGCGATGGCCTGCCCGGTGAAGGCGGTGGACATCACGGCGAGGGCGAGCAGGCCGGGCGCCAGGAAGTCGACCCGCTTGCCCGGGCCCTCCACCGTGACGATGTCGACGGCGGAGAACAGCACCAGCAGCACGGTCGGGATGACCACGGTGAGCAGCAGCTGCTCACCGTTGCGCAGCAGCATCCGGGTCTCGAACGCGGTCTGCGCCAGCAGCATCCGGCCGACCGGCGCGGCCCCCGGCCTGGGGGAGTAGTCGGTCGTCGTGGTCACGAGCGGAGCTCCCGTCCGGTCAGGTCGAGGAAGACGTCTTCGAGGCTGCGGCGCTGCACCGACAGCCGCTCCGGCAGGACGCCGTTGGCCGCGCACCAGCCGGTGACGGCGGCCAGCAGCTGCGGGTCGACGGGCGCCTCGACGCGGTAGCTGCCGGGGGCGGTCTCGACGGCGGCGGCGCCGGCGGGCAGCTCCTTGAGCAGCGCGGCGAGGTCGAGCCCGGGCGGGCCGTCGAAGCGCAGCGCGTTCTCGGCGCCGCCGCGGCACAGCTCCTCGGGGGTGCCGGTGGTGATCACCCGGCCGCGGTCGACGATGGCGACGTGGTCGGCCAGCTGCTCGGCCTCGTCCATGTGGTGGGTGGTGACGACCACGGTGACGCCGTCCCGGCGCAGGTCGCGGACCAGCTCCCAGGTGGCGCGGCGGGCCTGCGGGTCGAGGCCGGCGGTGGGCTCGTCCAGGAAGACCAGCTCGGGGCGGCCGACCACGGCCATGGCCAGGGCGAGCCGCTGCTGCTGGCCGCCGGACAGGCGGCGGTAGGTGGTGCGGCCGCAGGAGCCGAGGCCCAGGCGCTCGACCAGGGTGTCGACGTCCAGCGGGTGGGCGTGCAGCTTGGCGGTGTGCCGCAGCATCTCGACGGCGCGCGCGCCCGCGTACACGCCGCCGGACTGCAGCATCACGCCGATCCGCGGCCGCAGGGCGGCGCTCTGGGCGACCGGGTCGAGGCCGAGGACGCGGACGGTGCCGGCGTCGGGGCGGCGGTAGCCCTCGCAGGTCTCGATGGTGGTGGTCTTGCCGGCGCCGTTGGGCCCGAGGACGGCGGTGATCGCGCCGGACGCGATGGTGAGGTTTAGGCCGTCCACCGCAGGTTTGTCACCGTAGCGTTTGACCAGCCCGGCGATCTGGACCGCGGGTTCGGAATGCATACCGGCGAGTCTAAGAGGGCCGAACGGCCAGGCCGGACACCGGCCTTGGTGATCGTTTCCGCTGGAAAGGTAAGCCTTACCTGCGTGACAGATGACACGGGTGAGGCCTGGATCACGGCTTGTCCTGCCGGAAGTAATTACGCAACACTGGTGTTGTGAAAAACATGCGCGAGCACGCCACGCAGCAGGAGGCCGAGTCGGCCCCCGGTTGCGACGTGCCCGCGACGGCGGCCGAGGTGCTGCTGGAGGGCCACCGCGCCACCCGCGACCGGGTCGCCCGGTCGATCCTGGACCACGGCCCGTCCTCCGCCGCCGACCTCGCGAACCGGCTCGGCCTGACGGCCGCGGCCGTCCGCCGCCACCTCGACTCGCTGGCCGCCAGCGGCCTGGTCGACGCCCGCGAACAGCGGGTCTACGGCAGCCGCGGCCGGGGCCGCCCGGCCAAGGTCTTCGCGCTCACCGACGCCGGCCGGGACGCCTTCTACCAGGCGTACGACCAGCTCGCGGCCGACGCGCTGCGCTGGATCTCGGACGCGGTGGGCGGCGGCAAGGCGGGCGAGGAGGCCGTCGCCGCCTTCGCCCGTGCCCGGTTCGGCCGGCAGGGCGAGAAGTACCGGGAGAGCCTGCGGCAGGCCGGGGCGCTGGAGCGCCCGGAGGCCCTGGCCCAGGCGCTGAGCGCGGACGGGTACGCTGCCACGGTGCGGCGTGTCCCGTCGGCCGCGGCCAAGGCCCCGGCGGGCGCCCAGCTCTGCCAGCACCACTGCCCGGTCGCGCACATCGCCGAGCAGTTCCCGCAGCTCTGCGAGGCGGAGACCGAGGTCTTCTCCCAGCTCCTGGGCACCCATGTGCAACGGCTGGCCACCATCGCCCACGGCGACGGGGTCTGCACCACCTATGTGCCGGCACCCGGTGCCGCATCGTCGTCTGTCCAGCCCCCGGCGGGCCGCGGCTCCGATGCAGCGCCGACTGCCGGTACGTCCACCGAAGATTCAGCGTCCGCGCGTTAGGAAGCTCGCATGACTGACACCGTTTCGCACCCCGAGCTCGAAGGCCTCGGCAATTACGAGTACGGCTGGGCCGACCCGGACGCCGCCGGCTCCGTGGCCAAGCGCGGGCTCAGCGAAGACGTCGTGCGCGACATCTCCGCGAAGAAGAGCGAGTCCGAGTGGATGCTGAACCTGCGTCTCAAGGGCCTGAAGCTCTTCGGCAAGAAGCCCATGCCGACCTGGGGTTCCGACCTGTCCGGCATCGACTTCGACAACATCAAGTACTTCGTCCGCTCGACCGAGAAGCAGGCCGAGTCCTGGGAGGACCTGCCCGCGGACATCAAGGCCACCTACGACAAGCTGGGCATCCCGGAGGCGGAGAAGCAGCGCCTGGTCGCCGGTGTCGCCGCCCAGTACGAGTCCGAGGTCGTCTACCACCAGATCCGCGAGGACCTGGAGGAGCAGGGCGTCATCTTCCTGGACACCGACACCGCGCTGCGTGAGCACCCGGAGATCTTCAAGGAGTACTTCGGCACCGTCATCCCGGCCGGCGACAACAAGTTCGCCGCGCTGAACACCGCGGTGTGGTCCGGCGGATCGTTCATCTACGTGCCGAAGGGCGTGCACGTCGACATCCCGCTGCAGGCCTACTTCCGGATCAACACCGAGAACATGGGCCAGTTCGAGCGGACGCTGATCATCGTCGACGAGGACGCCTACGTCCACTACGTCGAGGGCTGCACCGCGCCGATCTACTCCTCCGACTCGCTGCACTCGGCGGTCGTGGAGATCATCGTCAAGAAGGGCGGCCGCTGCCGCTACACGACCATCCAGAACTGGTCGAACAACGTCTACAACCTGGTCACCAAGCGCGCCGTGGCGTACGAGGGCGCGACCATGGAGTGGATCGACGGCAACATCGGCTCCAAGGTCACCATGAAGTACCCGGCCGTCTACCTGATGGGCGAGCACGCCAAGGGCGAGACCCTGTCGATCGCCTTCGCGGGCGAGGGACAGCACCAGGACGCCGGCGCCAAGATGGTGCACATGGCCCCGAACACCTCCTCGCACATCGTCTCCAAGTCGGTGGCGCGCGGCGGCGGCCGCACCTCCTACCGCGGCCTGATCGAGATCGGCGAGGGCTCGCACGGCGCCAAGTCCAACGTGCTGTGCGACGCGCTGCTGGTCGACACCATCTCCCGCTCGGACACCTACCCGTACGTGGACGTCCGCGAGGACGACGTGTCCATGGGCCACGAGGCGACCGTCTCCAAGGTCAGCGAGGACCAGCTGTTCTACCTGATGAGCCGCGGTCTGACCGAGACCGAGGCCATGGCGATGATCGTGCGCGGCTTCGTCGAGCCGATCGCGCGGGAGCTGCCGATGGAGTACGCGCTGGAGCTCAACCGGCTGATCGAGCTGCAGATGGAGGGCGCGGTCGGCTGACGCCCAGCCGTACGCGACCCCGCCCGACTTTTTGAGGAAGAGAGCACTACGAACAGCCATGGCTGACGTTCAGAACACCTCCGGCTCCACCACCGCCGGTTCGATCGAGGTCGGCACCGCCGGCGCGGGCGCGCAGCTCGCCGGCCCCGGCACCGGCCGGACCACGGTCAAGCAGCCGATCGACGCGCGCGTCGCGGTCAAGCCGTCCTTCGACGTGAACGACTTCCCGGTGCCGACCGGCCGCGAGGAGGACTGGCGGTTCACGCCGCTGCACCGCCTCGGCGGGCTGCACGACGGCACCGCCGCCGCCGGTCCGCGCGGCGAGGACAAGGTCGAGTTCACCCTGCCGGACGGCGTCACCGCCGAGACCGTGGGCCGCGACGACGCCCGCCTCGGCAAGGCCGGCACGCCCGTCGACCGGGTCGCCGCGCAGGCGTTCAGCGCGTTCGACCAGGCGCTCGTGGTCACCGTCCCCAAGGACGCGGTGCTCACCGAGCCGGTGAAGATCGACGTGCGCGGCGAGGGCGGCGTCCGCTTCGCCCACGTGGTGATCGACGTCAAGCCGTTCGCCGAGGCCGTCGTGGTGCTCAACCACGAGGGCGCCGGCACCCGGGCCGCCAACGTGGAGCTGCTGGTCGGCGACGGCGCGAAGCTCACCTTCGTGTCCGTCCAGGACTGGGACCGCGACGCCGTGCACGTCGCCCAGCACAACGCGCTGGTCGGCCGCGACGCCTCGTACAAGTCCGTCGTCGTCACCTTCGGCGGCGACCTCGTCCGCCTGCACCCGCGCGTCAACTACGCGGGCCCCGGCGGCGAGGCCGAGCTGTTCGGCCTGTACTTCGCCGACGCCGGCCAGCACCTGGAGCACCGTCTGGTCATCGACCACGACACCCCGCACTGCCGCTCCAACGTCGCCTACAAGGGCGCGCTGCAGGGCCAGGACGCGCACGCCGTCTGGGTCGGCGACGTGCTGATCCGCGCCGCCGCGCTGGGCACCGACACCTACGAGCTCAACCGGAACCTGGTGCTCACGGACGGTGCCCGGGTCGACTCGATCCCGAACCTGGAGATCGAGACCGGCGAGATCGTCGGCGCCGGCCACGCCTCCGCGACCGGCCGCTTCGACGACGAGCAGCTGTTCTACCTGATGGCCCGCGGCATCCCGGCCGACGAGGCCCGCCGCCTGGTGGTGCGCGGCTTCTTCGCCGAGCTGCTGCAGCAGATCGGCGTGGCCGAGGTCCAGGAGCAGCTGATGGTCAAGATCGACGCCGAGCTCGAAGCGGCGGTCTGACCGATGAGCTTCCTCCGTGCCTGCGCACTGGGCGACCTCCAGGAGGACGTGCCCAAGCGCGTCGAGCTGAACGGCGTGCCGGTCGCACTCGTCCGCACCGACGAGGGGGTGTTCGCGATCAACGACATCTGCTCGCACGCGAACGTCTCGCTCTCCGAGGGCGAGGTCGAGGACTGCATGATCGAGTGCTGGCTGCACGGCTCCAGCTTCGACCTGCGCTCCGGCAAGCCCTCCGGCCTGCCCGCCACCAAGCCGGTCGCCGTCTACCCCGTAAAGATCGAAGGGGACGATGTGCTCGTCTCCGTCAACCAGGAGTCCTGAGTACACATGGCAACCCTTGAAATCCGCGACCTGCACGTCTCCGTCGAAGCCGAGAACGGCCCGCGCGAGATCCTGAAGGGCGTCGACCTGACCGTCAAGCAGGGCGAGACCCACGCCATCATGGGCCCGAACGGCTCCGGCAAGTCCACCCTGGCCTACTCGCTGGCCGGCCACCCGAAGTACACCGTCACCGGCGGCACCGTGCTGCTGGACGGCGAGGACGTCCTGGAGATGTCCGTCGACGAGCGCGCCAAGGCCGGCGTCTTCCTGGCCATGCAGTACCCGGTCGAGGTGCCCGGCGTCTCGGTCAGCAACTTCCTGCGCACCGCCGCCACCGCCGTCCGCGGCGAGGCCCCGAAGCTGCGGCTGTGGGTCAAGGAGGTCAAGGAGGCGATGGCCGCCCTGCAGATGGACCCGGCCTTCGCCGAGCGCAACGTCAACGAGGGCTTCTCCGGCGGTGAGAAGAAGCGCCACGAGATCCTGCAGCTGGAGCTCCTCAAGCCGAAGATCGCGATCCTCGACGAGACCGACTCCGGCCTGGACGTCGACGCGCTGCGGATCGTCTCCGAGGGCATCAACCGGGTCCGCTCGACCGGCGAGGTCGGCACCCTGCTGGTCACCCACTACACCCGCATCCTGCGGTACATCAAGCCCGACCACGTCCACGTCTTCGCGGGCGGCCGCATCGTCGAGTCCGGCGGCGCCGAGCTGGCCGACAAGCTGGAGGAAGAGGGCTACGAGTCGTATGTGAAGGGCGGCGCATCCGAGTGACGCATCCGTTTACCGGCCACAGCGCTCTGCTCGACACCGACGCGATCCGCAAGGACTTCCCCGTCCTGCAGCGCGTGCTGCACGACGAGAAGCCGCTGGTCTACCTGGACAACGCGGCCACCTCGCAGAAGCCGCGCCAGGTGCTGGAGGCGCTGAACGCCTACTACGAGCGGCACAACGCCAACGTCCACCGCGGCGTGCACGTGCTCGCCGAGGAGGCCACGGCGATGTACGAGGGCGCCCGCGACAAGGTCGCCGCCTTCGTCAACGCGCCGAGCCGCAACGAGGTGATCTTCACCAAGAACGCCTCGGAGTCGCTCAACCTCGTGGCCAACATGCTCGGTTGGGCCGACGAGCCGTACCGGGTCGACGGTGACTCCGAGATCGTCATCACGGAGATGGAGCACCACTCCAACATCGTCCCGTGGCAGCTGCTGTCGCAGCGCACCGGTGCGAAGCTGAAGTGGTTCGGGCTCACCGACGAGGGCCGGCTGGACCTCTCGAACATCGACGAGCTGATCACCGAGAAGACCAAGGTGGTCTCCTTCACCCTGGTCTCCAACCTGCTCGGCACCGTCAACCCGGTCGAGACGATCGTGCGCAAGGCCCAGTCGGTCGGCGCGCTCGTCGTCATCGACGCCTCGCAGGCCGCGCCGCACATGGTGTTGGACGTGCAGGCGCTGGAGGCCGACTTCGTCGCCTTCACCGGCCACAAGATGCTGGCCCCGACCGGCATCGGCGTGCTGTGGGGCCGCCAGGAGCTGCTGGAGGACCTCCCGCCGTTCCTCGGTGGCGGCGAGATGATCGAGACCGTCACCATGGGCTCGTCCACCTACGCCCCGGCGCCGCACAAGTTCGAGGCCGGCACCCCGCCGATTGCCCAGGCGGTCGGGCTCGGCGCGGCCATCGACTACCTGTCCGGCATCGGCATGGACAAGATCGCGGCGCACGAGCACGCGATCACCGAGTACGCCGTCGAGCGGCTGCTGGAGGTCCCCGACCTGCGGATCATCGGCCCGCGCACGGCCGTCGACCGCGCTGCGGCGATCTCCTTCACGCTGGGCGACATCCACCCGCACGACGTGGGCCAGGTGCTGGACGAGCAGGGCATCGCCGTGCGCGTCGGCCACCACTGCGCGCGGCCGGTGTGCCTGCGGTACGGAATTCCGGCGACCACGCGGGCGTCGTTCTACCTGTACTCGACGCCGGGCGAGGTCGACGCGCTGATCGACGGCCTGCACCACGTCCGGAACTTCTTCGGCTGACGGGACTGGGCAGGACGACATGAAGCTCGACTCGATGTACCAGGACATCATCCTGGACCACTACCGCCACCCCCACGGCAAGGGGCTGCGGGACGGCGACGCCGAGGTGCACCACGTCAACCCGACGTGCGGCGACGAGATCACCCTGCGGGTGAAGCTCGACGGCGCCACGGTCGCCGACGTCTCGTACGAGTCCCAGGGCTGCTCGATCAGCCAGGCCAGCGCCTCGGTGCTGAACGACCTGGTGGTCGGCAAGACCGTGGGCGAGGCGCAGGTCGTCCAGGAGGCCTTCCTGGAGCTGATGCAGAGCAAGGGCCAGGGCGAGGGCGACGAGGAGGTGCTGGAGGACGCGATCGCGTTCGCCGGCGTCTCCAAGTACCCGGCCCGGGTCAAGTGCGCCCTGCTCAGCTGGATGGCCTGGAAGGACGCCACCGCCCAGGCCCTCGCCCAGCACCCCGCCGTCAACGACTGACCCCGCAGAGGAGGACAGAACCATGAGCGACGACATCACCACCGGCGCCGAGGCCTCCGCTGTGGCGGAGCAGCCGAACGGCATCATCGTCGGCACCACCGCCGGCACCGTCTCCGTCGAGGACCTGACCGAGGCCCTGATGGACGTCGTCGACCCCGAACTGGGCATCGACGTCGTCAACCTGGGCCTGATCTACGGCATCCACATCGACGAGTCCGACGTGGCCACCATCGACATGACGCTCACCTCGGCGGCCTGCCCGCTCACCGACGTCATCGAGGACCAGGCCAAGACGGCCACCGACGGCCTCGTCCAGGACCTGCGCATCAACTGGGTCTGGATGCCGCCGTGGGGCCCGGACAAGATCACCGACGACGGCCGCGACCAGCTGCGTGCGCTGGGCTTCAACGTCTGACGTCGGCCCGTTCGTCAACCTGCTGCCGCGCAAACCTCCCCTTCGAGGGAAAGGTTTGCGCGGCAGTGGTATATCTGCGACCGGACGGCCAGGCTGGTGCCGCGACCTCGGAGGGAGCGAAGTCATGTCGGTAGTTGCGTTCGCGCAGTTGCTTCTGCCTGACTCGCCGTACGCCATGTGGGTCCGGGGGGAACTGGGGGAGTACCTCCGGCTCCCGGACGACGGCACGCGGGTCGAGGTGATCGGAGGGGAAATCGTCGTGTCACCGGCACCCGTGTACGCCCGTGGTGGGATCCTCTCGGACATCCAGCGGGGCTTCGAGCGTTCCTGGTTTCTGAACAACGGGTTTCCGTGGCGAGTTGTTCAGACCATCAACCTGGATCTTGTCGAGATCGGGGACGGTTACATCCCCGACATGGTCGTGGTGCACAAGGACACCGATGCGGAGAAGCGTGCGGACGATGTTCTGCGCTTGCACCCGCACGACCTCGAGCTGGTGGTCGAGGTGACTTCCTCGTCCAATGCGCGCCATGATCGTCGGCCCATGTTCGGCCGTCAGGTCAAGCCCACGAAGTGGAGCGGGTACGCGCGCACCGGGGTGCCGTTCCACCTGCTCGTGGACCGTGATCCACGGCAGCCCGGCGTGACCTTGTTCGGGGAGCCGAACAAGGTCGAGGCGACCTACGAGGTACTGGGCGAGTGGAAGTTCGGGGAGTCCGTCCGACTGCCGACGCCGTTCGACGTGGAGATCGGGACCGACGCCTGGAAGCCCTGGAACGCGTAGCTCCAGACCGGAACGCCGCTGCCTGATCCTGGCCTGCTGAGTGCCGGACGCTGTCGGGGATCTTGGCGATGACGGTCGGTCATGCCCTCGACATCTCAGTCTCGAAGATCCCCGACCTCGTCACCTGCGATCAGCTCCGCGTCTCCCCGCGGCGTCCGACAGCGGCCGCATCGGGTACGACGAGCAGCTTGCCGGTGGTGCGCCGAGCCTCCAGATCGCTGTGGGCCCGGGCGGCCTCGGACAATGCGTAGCGGCCCGTTACGGTGACCTCAAGTGCCTTGGAGCGCACCCACTCGAACACATCGGCGGCCCGTCGGAGCAGTTCGGACCGATCGGCGATGAAGTCCCCGAGGCTGGGCCGGATCAGGGTCAGCGAACCGCCGTGGGCGAGCCGGATCGGATCGAACGGCGGCACGGCACCGCTTGCCGCGCCGAAGAGCACGAGATGGCCGCGGCTTCGCAGGCTGGCGAGGCTCGCATCGAAGGTGTGTGCGCCGACGCCGTCGAAGACAACCGGCAGTCCCTGACCGCCGTTGAGCCGCCTCACCTCGGCTGCGAGATCGTCGACCGCGGAGGAGAGGATCACCTCGGCGGCTCCGGCACGCTTCGCCAGTTCGGCCTTCGCCGTGGTCGACGTCGTGCCGATCACCCTGCCGCCGAGATGGGTGATGAGCTGGGTCAGCAGCAGCCCCATGCCACCGGCGGCCGCATGCACGAGCACCGTGTCGCCCCCCTGAACCGGGTAGGCGTCCTTGACGAGATAGTGCGCGGTCATGCCTTGGAGGAGCACGGCGGCGGCTGTCTCGAAGTCGATGTCGTCGGGCAGCGGCACCAGCCGGGAGGAGTCCACGACGGCCTGCTCGGCGTAACTGCCGGGAATCTCGACCCAACCGACCCGGTCCCCGACGGCGACGTCAGTGACGCCGGGTCCGACCTCGACGACCGTGCCGGCGCCCTCGGAGCCCGGGGTGAAGGGCAGCGGGAGGCTGTACCGGCCCTCGCGGTAGTAGACGTCGAGGTAGTTGACCCCGGATGCGGCGACCTCCACGAGCGCCTCGCCCGGGCCCGGCCGCGGCTGGTCCACCTCGGTCTCCTGCAGCACCTCGGGACCGCCCACTTCGTGCACCTGAATCGCTCGCATGACCCCTCCAGTAACGGTTCATCAGCCACCAACCCCGTTGGTGGCGATCCGATTCCCGGCAGGCGGACCAGCCCGCCGCCCCGCCGAGAGCAGCACCGGGAGGTGGAAGCCCTGGGACGCGTAGGGCCACGTTGAAACGGCGATGCCCGGGGCTTCCGAAGGGGAAGGCCCGGGCATCGGCGTTCTGGCGTTGCAGGCGTCAGGCCGTTCGGGGCTTGCGGGCGACGGCGAGGGCCAGGGCCGCGCAGAGGACGGCGGCGAGGGTGGCGAAGCCGCTGACGGCGGGGAGGAGGCCGTAGTGCTGGACCAGGGCGCCGACTCCGATGATCGGGGCCGAGCTGCCGAGGTAGACGATGATCCAGAGGGAGCTCAGTTCGGAGCCGCGGCGTTCCGGGTCCATCGCCGCGACGGCGGTGGTGAACAGGGAGCGGAAGGCGACGCCCTGGCAGATGCCGCCGAGGACGCTGCCGATGAAGAGCAGGGCCGGGGTGCCGGTGTACCCGGCGGCGACGACCAGGCCGAGGCCGGTGGCCAGCCCGGTCATGCCGAGGGCGATGACCGTACGGTCGGAGGTCGGCGGGACGATCAGCTGGGCGGCGGCCGAGGAGCCGAGCAGCAGGGCGGCCACGATCGCGCCGGTCAGGTGCGAGGGGGTGTGCAGCAGCTTGGCGGAGAAGGCCGGGGCGAGGGCCAGGTAGACGCCGAAGACCCCGTACGAGATGAACCCGGCGCCGGCGGCGAGCAGGAACTCGCGGCGGCCGGTGCGCGGCATCCGCAGGCGCTGCGGGCGCAGGTGGGCCGGGGTGGTGATGCGCGGCGGCGCGGACGGCTCGCGGTTGCGGCCGGGCATCCGGGGGTGGACGACGGCCAGCGGGATGCAGAGCGCGAGCAGGGCGATGGCGTGCAGCAGGAAGGGCGTCAGCAGCGGGTCGGAGCCGCCGGAGAGCAGGGCGCCGACGATCGGGCCGAGGGCGACGCCGCCGGCCGAGCAGGCCAGGGTGAGCTTGGCGGCGAGGGTCGGGTGGTCGGGCAGCAGGTCGCCGAGGGCGGCTCCGGCGGCGCCGGTGGACAGGCCGACCGCGATGCCCTGGACGGCCCGGCCCGCGGCCAGCTGCCAGAAGCTGCCGGAGGTGGCGAAGACCACGTCGCCGGCCGCGGCCAGGCCGACGGCGGGCAGGATCAGGGCGCGGCGGCCGAGGTGGTCGGACCAGTGGCCGACCACGGCCAGGACGGGGACCAGCGCGAACACGTAGATCGTGAACAGGATCGTGGTGTCCAGCGGGCCGAGCCCGAGGCGCTGCTGGAGGAGCGGGTAGATCGGCGTCGCCAGGTTGGCACCGATCAGCATGAACAGCAGCGCGGCGGCGACCAGGCCGACGCGGACGCCTCGGACGGCGTTCCAGCGGCTGATCGCGGAGAGCTGGAGCTGGGGCCGGGGCGCGAGTTCCAGGGGAAGCAGGGCCTCCGACAGTCGGCGTCCGTCGAGCTGCGCGGTGCGCAGGCCGGTGCCGGCGGGGGAGAGGTCCGCCATGAAAGGGATCTCCTGTGGCAGGGCCCCACCGGGTCGGCGGGGTGTGCCGGCGCACCCGTCCTGAGGCGCTGTGGTGGTGGCCGCGGTGCGGGGCTCCCTGGTGGAGCGGATGAGCTGAGAGGGGGGCTTCGTTGCCCGGTGGCCCGCGCGGGGTTGTGCGCGGTGCCAATGCGAAGGATAAGGGGTGGGCGCACGGTTTCGGCGCGCGCCCCTGCGCACGCCCCTTGAGGCCGGGCACCGGGGGTGCCCGGCCTATACGCTGAGGTGGTAGACGGGTACGCGGCGCTCATGACGGGCCGCTGGCTGAGGGAGAACGCGCGACGATGGCCGGACGACGTCGGAAGAACGCAGGGGCTTCGGAGGGCGAGGGGGGCGCGGGGGCCGTCCTGCCCGCCGACATGGAGCTCCAGGACCTCTACGGGGCGTTCGCCGCGCACGGGCTGGACGACGACGGCCTGGACGACGACGCGGCCGTGCTCGTCCCGCCGGTGAAGCTGCCCGACGAGACGGAGCTGGCCGCGCAGGCGAAGGCCGTGCCGATGCTCGGCTACGCGCTGGCGCTGGCGCGCTGGGCCGCCCCGCACCGGGTGGTGGACGAGTTCGGCGACCTGGTCGAGGCGGACCGGGCGCCCGCCGCGCGGCTGCTGGGCCTGGCCCCGGCCGAGGGCGAGGTGTCGGAGGAGGACGAGATCGAGGCGCTGCGGGCCTGGTCGCTGGCCTGCGACCTGGACCTGGTGGAGCTCGGCACGACCGAGGCCGGCGAGCACGTGGCCGTCCCCGGCCCCGACCTGGAGCCCGCCGAGGAGGGGGACCCGGAGACCGTCCTGGAGCTGTGGCTCACCGCCGCCGGGATCGTCCGGGAGCTGGCCGTGGAGGCCGATTCGCTGCCCGAGGAATCCGAGGAGGAGGAAGCGGAGCAGGCCGCGGACGGCGACGAGGACGACGAGGACGGCCTGAACGAGCTGGAGGAGGCCCGGGAGGCCGCCGCCGAGCTGCTGGACGAGGCGCTGCAGGTGCTCTACGAGACCACCGCCTTCGCCGAGCCCGGCAACGAGACCGTGCCGCTGGGCGTGCTGGCCGCGCTGCTGGTGGTGCCGGAGGGCGAGGAGCCGAGCGAGGAGCTGCTGGGCGACATCACCGACGTGATGGTCGCGCTGGACCCGATGCTGGCCGACCTCGCCGAGCTGGGCCTGCTGGAGTACCGCCCGATCGACCCGGAGCTGTTCGACGAGGAGGAGGGCGAGGAGCCCGCCGTCGTCGGCGAGGCGCCGCTGGACGAGGAGGAGTCGGCCCGCTTCGGGCTCGTCCGGCTCACCCCGCTCGGCCAGTACGGCGTCCGGCAGTGGCTGCTGGAGGACGGCTACGACGCGCCGCTGGTCGGCGACCTCGCCCAGGGGGACGCCGCCGAGCTGCTGCGGGCCGTGTGCGAGTCGGTCAACGTGCTGCCGGAGGAGGAGCTGGTGGTCTGGCTGGCCGGCCGGGAGCCGGTGCCGGCCGCCCGGGAGCTGCTGGCGGCCGCGCGCGGCACCGACGCGTACGCGCCCATGCGGCGGGTGCTGGCCGTCGAGGCGCTGCGGCTGCTCGGGGCGGACGCCGAGCCGGCCGCCCGGGAGGTGCTGGACGACCCGGAGCTGGGCGGCGCGACCCGGGCCTGGCTGTCCGCGATCGGCGCGGCGGACGTGCCGGTGCCGGAGCGGCAGATGGCGCTGTGGACGGTGGTCGACACCTTCGCCGCGCAGCTGCTGGGTTCCGGCGGTGACACCGAGCTGCGCGAGCTGATCGCGGACCTGCCGGTACGGGACGACCCGGCGGCGTGGTTCGCCGAGGTGTGGCGGGTCGACCACCCGTACACGGCGGACGTCCTGGAGGCGATCGGGGAGCTGCACCCGGACCGGGTGACGGCCAAGGAGGCGCGCAAGGCGGCCTTCAAGGCGCGGTCGAAGCAGAGCTGAGGAAGGTTCCGAGCCGAGGAGGGTTCCCGGGCTAGGGAAGGTCCAGCGAGCCGTCCTCGGCGAAGGGGAAGAACGGGTTGTGGGCCAGCTCCCACAGGTGCCCGTCCGGGTCCTCGAAGTAGCCGGAGTAGCCGCCCCAGCTGGTGGTCGTCGGTGGCTTGACCACCACGGCGCCGGCCTCCACCGCCGTCCGCAGCGCGGCGTCCACCAGCGCGGGGGACTCCAGGTTCACCGCGAGGGTGACGCCGCGGAAGGAGGGCTCGCCGCCGCCGGGCACGCCCGCGTCGGCGGCCAGCTCGTCGGCGGGGAAGAGGCCGAGCACCGAGTCGGCGGTGCGGAACCAGACGATCTCCGGGCTGGAGGCGGTGGAGCGGCGCCAGCCCAGGCCCTCGTAGAAGCGGGCGCTGCGGTCGAGGTCGGAGACGCCGAGGGTGACGATGCTGATCCGGGCGGGGAAGGCCCCGTCGTGCGGTGCCGTCGGGTGGTTCTGTGCTGTCATGCCGCCCAGGGTAGGGAGCGCGGCTGACAACCGGGCGCGCTGACACGGCGCTCGCGGCCGGCGGGTACCGGCCGGGTGCTGTGCCGCAGCTGATGACCCGACGGCCGCCGGGCACGTAAGCTGGCGTGTCGGCGTGGTGGGTGCGAGGGAACCGGGGGTGCGGCACAGGATGGCGCGGGAGATCGGCGGCGGGCCCCAGGACCGGAACGTCCAGCGGGCGGCGCCCGATCGCGCCGCCGTTCCGATGGGCCGCGACCCGGTCGAGGGCCCGGCGGCCCCGGACCGGTTCGCCGAGCAGGAGGAGTTCTCCCGCCGCGCCCTGGCCGGGGTCGACTTCCCGGTGTACGGGGTGGCCGCCGGCCCGGCGCGCGGCGGCGAGGCGCTGGCCGGCTTCGACAGCTGCGGCGGCCGGGTGTGCTGGGTCGAGGTGCAGTGCGGCGACTGGGCGTCCGCGGCCGGCCCGTACGTGACCGTGCGCAGCTACCGCCCGGGCGCGGACGGCTGCGAGTCGCTGCCCGAGCTGGAGGACGTGGTCGAGGACGAGCGGGACCGGCTCTACGAGCAGTCCGGCATCGACGAGGGGGACGGGCCGGGCCGGGTGCGGGCGCTGCGCGAGTGGATCACCGTGGACGGCGAGCCGCGCTCGGTGGAACTGCACGAGGACCGTCCGGTGCTCTGGCCCGGCGACCCGGGGGAGGACGGGGCCGGGCCGGTGTGGGCCGGGCGGCTGCGGGTCGGCGGGCAGACCGTGACGGTGTGCGGGCGCGGGGTGGCGCCCGGCGGCGTGGAGCTGGGCGGCATCCGGGACTTCGAGCGGCACCTGCGCGGGCGCACCGAGCTGCTGCGCGACCTCGCCTCCCGGCGGGCCCGGCACGTGCCGGTCGAGGAGCGCGAACTGCCGCCCGTCATCGGCCTGGAGGCGCACCGGGCGCTGGTCGCGCAGTCCGTCGCCGAGACCGCCGCGATCGAGGCGCAGGTCCGGGCCGGGCGCACGCCGCGGCTGCCGCGTCACCTGCGCGGGGAGGTCGGGGCGGTGCGCTGGGAGGCGGCGGTGCGCCAGCAGATGCGGCTCGCCACGGAGAGCCGGGAGGAGGCGGTGGCGGCGGTGACCGCGATGGTCGACCACCTCAACCGGCTGTCCCAGCAGACGCACTGGCTGATCGGCACGGCGGCGGGCGCGGCCGCGGTCGAGGAGGTCGTGCGGTACACGGTGTTCGCCAGTGAGGTGGCCAGCCTGCCGGCGCAGCGGGCCTGGGAGCAGCTGTGGCGGGAGCGGCCGGCCGGTGGCGGGGCGCGGGAGTGGGAGGAGCAGCGGCTGGCCGAGCAGTTGTGGCTGGCGGCCTGGGAGCAGTGGCTGGCGGCGCGGGCGGGCTGAGGCCCGCCGGTGCGCGAGGTAAAGCGGAGGTCATGCGTCGACCACGGGTTGGCAAATGGACGTCCGGGCGCGACCTGCGCGCCATGCCCGGTTCACCCCTGCGGCGGAGCCTGCTGGGCGTCGGCGAACCCGCCCCGACACCCCGCTCACCTCAGGAGTTGCTGCCATGTCGCTGTCCCGCCGGGACTTCGTCAACCGTTCCACCGTCGTCGGGGCCGGCGTGCTGATCGCCGGCAGCGCCGGGGCACTGGCCAGTGCCCCGGGCGCGATCGCCGCCCCGGTCGGCGGGGAGGCGCCGGCGGCCGCGGGCGCCGGGACCAACGCGGCGGGCGGCGCCGCGATCGGCTACGGCCCGCTGGTGCCGGACCCGGCCGGGCTGCTGTCGCTGCCGAAGGGCTTCTCGTACAAGGTGCTGAACCGGGCCGGCGTCACCCGGCTGCGCACCGGCGAGTTCACCCCGAGCAACCACGACGGCACCTCCGCCTTCGAGGACGAGCACGGCGGCAACCTGATGGTCGTCAACCACGAGCTGGCCGGCGCCCGCGCCAAGTGGCCGTACCCGGTGCCGCTGACCGAGGGCCACGTGTACGACCCGGGCGCGGCCGGCGGCTGCACGATCGTGCACGCCAAGCGGGACGGCTCGGTCGAGCAGTGGGTCGGCATCGCCGGCACCGCCACCAACTGCGCCGGCGGCGTGACCCCGTGGGGCACCTGGCTGTCCGGCGAGGAGACCGAGGACCGGGCCGGCAAGAACGGCTTCACCAAGGACCACGGGTACGTCTTCGAGGTCGACCCCTTCGACGACGACTACAACCGCGACCCGCGGCCGGTGAAGGCCTTCGGCCGCTACGCGCACGAGGCCGTCGTGGTGGACCCGAAGCGCGGCCACGTCTACCTGACCGAGGACGCGGGCAACCCCAACGGGCTGCTCTACCGCTGGACCCCGCCGGCGGGCTTCACGCACGGCCGGTACCGGCTGCGCGCCCTGGCCGAGGACGCCGGGGTGCTGGAGGCCTTCAAGGTCTTCGACTCGCACGGCAAGTTCGTCGACGACCTCTCCCGGGCGGTCCAGGTCGGCACCGTGTACGGCGTGGACTGGGTGAAGGTCCAGGACCGCGACGCGAAGACCGTCTCGGTGCGCAAGCAGTTCAAGGACGGCGAGGTCACCCGGGCCCGCAAGCTGGAGGGCATGTGGTGGGGTGACGGCGGCTTCTACTTCGTCTCCAGCTACGCCCGTTCGGAGAGCCCGCTGCAGCACGACGGGCAGGTCTGGTTCTTCGACCCGAACCGCCGCACCATCACCCTGAAGGTGCTGCTGGGCGTCAACACCGACACCTGGGGCGACCACGACAACTTCGACGGCCCGGACAACATCACCGTCTCGCCGTACGGCGGCATCGTGATCGCCGAGGACGGCGAGGGCGTTTCGCACCTGTTCGGCGCCACCGAGGACGGGCTGGTCTACCCGATCGCCCGCAACGAGCTGAACATCGGCAGCGCGGACAGCCCGGAGTTCAGCGAGTTCACCGGGGTGACGTTCTCGGACGACGGGCGGACGCTGTTCGCCAACATCCAGACGCCGGGCATCCAGCTGGCCATCAGCGGGCCGTGGCGGCGGCTGAACGAGCACAAGCGGGGCCAGGGGTACGGCGCCTGACGGTTCGTCGTGCCGGCGGCTGCCCGTGGACTACTCGTCCGCGGGCAGCCGCAGTTGCAGCATCGCCAGCAGCCGCTGCTGCGGCTGGGCGAGGTCGATGCCGGTCAACTGCTCGGCGCGGCGCACCCGGTAGCGCAGGGTGTTGGGGTGGATGTGCAGGGCGTCGGCGGCGACCCGGACCTCGCCGAGTGCGTCCAGCCAGGCCAGCACGGACTCGGCGAGCCGGGTGCCGTGCCGGCGGTCGTAGGCGGTGAGCGCGGTCAGCCTCGGGTCGCGCAGGCCGGTGCGCTCCTGGAGCAGCGCCACCATCTCGCTGACCAGCACCTCGGCCTGCACGTCGATCAGCGCCGCGACGTCGAGGTCCACGCCGCCGCGGCCCATCGCGTCGAGGATGCGGTCGGCCTGGGCGCGGGAGTCGGGCACCTGGGCGAGGCCGTCCACGGTGGAGCCGATCGCGGCGCGCAGCGGGACGCCGAGGTGGTCGCGGGCGGCCTGCACCACCTCGTGCGCCCAGTCCCGGACGGTGCTCATCGGCAGGCCGGGCGGCAGCTCGGGCAGCAGCACGTACACCCGGGACTCGATCGGGGCGAGCAGCGCGGTGCGGTGCCGGGCGGCGGTGTGCACCGAGATCAGGCCGGTGACGTCGGAGCGGTGCAGCGCCTCGGTGGTGTGCGCGCCGTACGCGAGCACGGTGGCCGGGCGGCGCACGTCCAGGCCGAGGTGGGTGGCGAGCGACTGGGGGCCGGTGGAGCCCTCCAGCAGGCCGGTCAGCAGGGTCTGGGTGAGCCGGACGTCGGCGGACAACTCGCGGCGGCGGCGCACCAGTTGGGCGGCCGCGACGCGGGCGGCGCCGACCAGCGCCTGCTCGGCGAGCGGGGCCAGCGGCTGGGCGCCCTCCTGCACCCAGATGGTGCCCAGCGGCTGCGCCCCGGCCCGGATGCCGACCGCGAGCCGGCGGCGCAGGCCGAGTTCGGGGTGCGGCTCGACCGCGATCGGGGCGTCCGAGCTGCGCAGGTGCTGGAAGATGCCCCACTCGCGGAGCTTGGACAGGTACGGCTCGGGGCCCTGCCAGCCGAGGATGGAGAGCCGGCGCAGGTCGTCGACCTCGTCGGAGTCGGAGGAGCGCGAGTAGGCGAGCACCCGGCTGGAGGTGTCCTCGATGGAGACGATGCCGTTGGTGAGCACGGCGACGGTCTGGGCGAGGGAGAAGAGGTCGCCCGCGTTGGGCTCGGGGGCGCCGGCGGCGTCCGGCGGGTCGGTGCCGGCGATGATCGCGCGGGCGAGCGAGTCGAGGTGCTCCCAGCGGGTCTCGCGGCGCACCGAGAGCAGGGCGACGCCGGCCTCGGTGGCGGCCTCGCGCAGCGGGTCGGCCTGGCCGGGGGCGTCCAGCTTGACGGCGACGGCGGCGGCGCCGGCCCGGCCGGCGGCGCGCAGGGCGGGCAGGGCGGCGCGGCCGCGGGCGCCGATGGCGAGGACGAGTTCGCCGGGGGCGGCGACCGGCGGGTCCTCCGGGTCGAGGATCGCGACGTCGCGGACGGGGACGTCCAACCCCTGGGGGGCGGCCTGGAGTTCGACCAGCGGCTCGCCGAGGGACATCAGCAGCTGGCGGAGCGGGAGGCCGGGGGTGGTCACGCGGTGCCTCCATCGTTTCGTCCGGGCGGACAGTGCCCTGGGGTCGATTTTAGCCAGCCGGACAGAGGCGCACTTGATCAGCCCTGAATAGTTGACATCGACTATCTGAGAATGGATAGTCAGTACCGACCAAGTGATGAGGAACGCTCTCATGGCGAAGCGACGCAAGGTCTCGAACCCGCTGGCCCTGGTGGTCCTGGCCGAGCTCGGAGCCGAACCGATGCACCCCTACGAGATGGGGCGCCGGCTCAAGGAGCACGGCAAGGACCGCAACGTGAAGTACAACCGCAGCTCGCTCTACATGGTCGTGGAGCAGCTGCGGAAGGCCGGGTTCGTCGCCGAGCAGGAGACCGTCCGCGACACCCAGCGGCCGGAGCGCACCGTCTACGCCCTCACGCCCGAGGGCCAGGCGGAGATGCTCGACTGGATGCGCGAGTGGCTCTCCGAACCGCAGGACGAGTACCCGGCGTTCGGGGTCGCCCTGTGCCTGCTCGTGGTGCTTCCGACCGAGGAGTCGGCCGAACTGCTCGGCCGGCGCCTGGAGGCGCTGGACGAACGGATCGACGCCTCGCGCGCCCTGCTGCACAAGGGCGAGGAGATGGGCGTCCACCCGATGTTCGTCGTCGAGGAGGAGTTCGCCCTCGCGATGCTGCAGGCCGAGCGCCGCTACACCGAGAGGCTCATCGCGCAGATCGGGGAACCGGAGTTCAACCGGACCCTGCGGGAGTTCATGAGGAGCCTGCAATGAGCGGAACACGTACGGCGCGCAAGGCCCTGGTCATCGGCGGCGGCATCGCCGGGCCGGTGACGGCGCTGGCGCTGCGCAAGGCCGGCATCGAGGCGGAGGTCTTCGAGGCCTACCCGACCTCCGCGGACGGCATCGGCGGCACCTTCATGATCGCTCCCAACGGGCTCGCCGCGCTGGCCGCGGTCGGGCTGGGGGCCGAGGTCGGCGCAGTGGGGCAGCTGATCCATCGGATGGTCCTGGAGGACGGGAAGGGCGGCGTCCACGCCGAGATCCCGGTCGGCGGCCGGGTGATGCGCCGCGCCGAGCTGTACACGGTGCTCCAGCGGCGGCTGCGCGAGGAGGGCGTCCCCGTCCGGTACGGCAAGCGGCTGGTCGGCGTCGACGAGGGCCCGACCGGCGTCACCGCCCGCTTCGCGGACGGCGGCACGGCGGACGGCGACCTGCTGATCGGCACCGACGGCACCCGCTCCGTCGTCCGCGAGCTGATCGACCCGGCCGCGCCCGGCCCGCAGTACACCGGCCTGATCGGCGTCGGCGGCCACAGCGCGCACCGGCTGGACGGGGTGCCCGGGCGCGCCGAGTCCGTCCACTTCGCGCAGGGCGGCCGGGCGTTCTTCGGCTACTGGGCGCTGCCGGACGGCGCCGGGACGACCTGGTTCAGCAACATCCCGCAGCCCGAGCAGTTGAGCCCCGAGCAGGCCCGCGGCACCTCGCGCCAGGAGTGGCTGGCGCTGGCGCGCGAGCTGCACGCGGACGACCTGCCCGCCCGGGACGTCCTGGCGGAGGCGGACGCCGCGACCATCGAGGTCTTCCCGCGCCTGGAGATCATGCCGTCCGTGCCGCACTGGTACCGCGGCCGCCTGGTGCTGGTCGGCGACTCGGTGCACGCCCCGTCCAACAGCTCCGGCCAGGGGGTCTCGCTGGCCGTCGAGAGCGCCGTCGAACTGGCCCGCTGTCTGGCCTCGCACCCCGACCTGCCGGGCGCCCTCGCGGCCTACGAGGCGGCGCGGCGACCGGTGGTGGAGGAGGTCGCGGCGCGGGCGGCGGAGGTCAACGGCCAGAAGGCGAGCGCCGGGGCGGGGAGCTGAGGCCGTGGTGACGGGAGGGCCGGCCGTGACCCGGACGTGATCGTGTTCGTCGGGCCGGACAACGCCGTACGGGGGAATTTAGCCGCCCGGCCAATCATGTGGCCGGGCGGTCAGGAATAGCGTTCGTGACTGTGACCGGCGTGCAATCCGCGTCGGCAACCCCCCACGATCGAAGGAGAGCGTGCGCTCTATGGACGCTGTGACCCAGGTCCCCGCGCCGGTGAACGAGCCGGTCCACAGCTACGCCCCCGGCAGCCCGGAACGGGCTCGCCTGGAGGCCAAGCTGAAGGAGCTGGGCGGCCAGGAGCCGGTCCAGCTGACCATGACGATCAACGGTGAGCGCCGGATGGGCGGCGGCACCGAGATCCACGTCGTCCAGCCGCACAACCACGCGGCTCGCCTCGGTACCCTGCGCAACGCCACCCAGGCCGACGCGCAGGACGCCATCGACGCTGCCCTGGCCGCGGCCCCGGCCTGGCAGGCGCTCTCCTTCGACTCGCGCGCCGCGATCTTCCTCAAGGCCGCCGACCTGCTGGCCGGCCCCTGGCGCGAGACCCTGGCCGCCGCCACCATGCTCGGCCAGTCCAAGACCGCCCAGCAGGCCGAGATCGACACCCCCTGCGAGCTGGTCGACTTCCTGCGCTTCAACGTGCACTTCGCCCGCCAGATCATGGCCGAGCAGCCGATCTCCTCGGACGGCGTGTGGAACCGCAGCGACCACCGCCCGCTCGAGGGCTTCGTCTACGCCATCACCCCGTTCAACTTCACCGCGATCGCCGGCAACCTGCCGACCGCGCCCGCGCTGATGGGCAACGTGGTGCTGTGGAAGCCGTCCCCGACCCAGCAGTACTCCGCGCACCTGCTCATGCAGCTGCTGGAGGAGGCCGGCCTGCCCAAGGGCGTCATCAACATGGTGACCGGCGACGGCCTGGACGTCTCCGCCGTCGCGCTCAAGCACCCCGCCCTGGCCGGCATCCACTTCACCGGCTCCACCGCCACCTTCCAGCACCTGTGGCGCGAGGTCGGCAACAACATCGCCGGCTACCGCACCTACCCGCGGATCGTCGGCGAGACCGGCGGCAAGGACTTCCTGGTCGCCCACCCGTCCGCCGACCCGGCCGTGCTGAAGACCGCCATGACCCGCGGCGCCTTCGAGTTCCAGGGCCAGAAGTGCTCGGCGCTGTCCCGCGCCTACGTCCCCGCCTCGCTGTGGGCCGGCCTCAAGGACGAGTTCGCCGCCGAGGTCGACGGCCTCACCATGGGCGACGTCACCGACCTGTCCAACTTCATGTCCGCCGTCATCGACGAGCGCGCCTTCGCCAAGAACAAGGCCGCCATCGACCGCGCCCGGGCCGACGCCTCGGTCGAGGTCATCGCGGGCGGCACCTACGACGACTCGGTCGGCTACTTCGTCCGCCCGACCGTCCTCGTCTGCCAGGACCCGGCCAGCGAGTACTTCCGCGACGAGTACTTCGGCCCGATCCTCGCCGTGTACGTCTACGAGGACGAGAAGTACGAGGAGATGCTGGCCCAGATGGAGTCCGTGTCGGCCTACGGCCTGACCGGCTCGATCATCTCCCAGGACCGCGCCGCCGCCCAGGACGCGATGCACAAGCTGCGCTTCGCCGCCGGCAACTTCTACATCAACGACAAGCCGACCGGCGCCGTCGTCGGCCAGCAGCCCTTCGGCGGCGGCCGCGCCTCCGGCACCAACGACAAGGCCGGCGCCAAGCAGAACCTCGCGCGGTGGACCTCGACCCGCTCGGTCAAGGAGACCTTCGTCCCGCCGACCGACTACCGCTACCCGCACATGGGCTGACCAGGCCCACCAAGGCCGCGGGGGCGCTCCTTCCGACCCCGCGGCCTCCCCGCGACGCCCCGTCCCGCAGCCCGGCGTCGCACCCCCGGGCGGCGGCCCCACCCCCGTGGCCGCCGCCCGGGCCCTTCTGCCATCCTTGGAAACACAGCCCAGGAGTCACGATGCTCCGTACCGCCCTTCTCGCGGCCTCGCGGTCCCCGCAGATCCGCACCATGGTCGAGAAGTTCCCGCTCACCCACGCGATCGTCGACCGCTTCGTCGCCGGTGACGCCCTCGACCCGGCCATCGCCGCGTACAAGGAGCTGATCGCCACCGGCCGCACGGTCACCTTCGACCACCTCGGCGAGGACACCCTCGACGTCTCGCAGGCCACCGCCACCACCGACGCCTACCTCCTGCTGCTCAAGGCCCTGGAGGAGAACGGCATCGCGGCCGGCGCCGACGTCTCCATCAAGCTGACCGCCGTGGGCCAGTCGCTGCCCGTCGACGGCGAGAAGATCGCGCTGGAGAACGCCCACCGCATCTGCGAGGCCGCCGCGAAGATCGGCATCACCGCGAGCCTCGACGCCGAGGACCACACCATGGCGGACGGCCAGCTCTCCATCGCGCGCGACCTGCGCGTGGACTTCCCGTCCGTCGCCGTCGTCGTGCAGGCCTACCTGCGCCGCGCCGAGGGCGACTGCCGCGACCTCGCCCACGCCGGCTCCCGCGTGCGCCTGTGCAAGGGCGCCTACAAGGAGCCCGAGTCGGTCGCCTTCCAGGGCAAGCACGACGTCGACCTCGCGTACGTCCGCGCGCTCAAGGTCCTGATGGCCGGCGACGGCTACCCGCAGGTCGCCACCCACGACCCCAACATGATCAAGATCGCCGGCCAGCTGGTCGAGTGGAACAACCGCACCAAGGACTCCTTCGAGTACCAGATGCTGTACGGCATCCGCCCCGAGGAGCAGCTGCGCCTGGCCGCCGAGGGCAACACCATGCGCATCTACCTGGCCTACGGCCAGGAGTGGTACGGCTACTTCATGCGCCGCCTCGCCGAGCGCCCGGCCAACCTGACCTTCTTCCTGCGCGCCATGGCCACCCGCAGCTAGCCTGCGGCACGCCCGGAACGCCACGACGGCCCGCACCCTTGACGGAGGGTGCGGGCCGTCGTGCGTGGTCAGAGGAACGGCTTGGTGTCGAGGTCGAAGTCGAAGGGCTCCGGAAGGGCGAGGGGTTCGCCGAAGGCGGCGAGGTGGACTTCGGTGTACTCCTCGCGGTGCGGCTTGCCGAAGAGGCTGAGCTGCGCCTTCTCGCGGTCGACGAGGAGGTAGAGCGGGATAGCGGCCCGGGCGTAGCAGTGGCGCTTGGCGATCCGGTCCTGGTCGGGCTTCCCGGAGGTCACCTCCACCACCATGGCGACGCCGTCCGGCTCCATCCAGGATGGGGCACCCCGGAACAGGCGGAGCTCCTCGGGGGCGAACGTGAGATCGGGAATGACGTGGTTCTTCGGGCAAAGGCCGCCGCTGACGAGACGGAGCCCCTTGCCGCCGGACACGCTCATGTCGGTCTTGGACCGCCGGATCACCTGCGTGATCAGGTGGCTGATGTGGTCCTCGTGATCGCCGTCCGGCGGTGGTGCCACGATGATCTCTCCCTCGATGAGCTCGGCTCGGAAGCCTTCGGGGGAGTGCAGGCTCAGGAAGCTCTCCAGCAGGATGTCGGCCTGCGATGGGGAGCCCGTGATCGGTTGCTCATGCGCCACAGCACTCATGATGCCCCTCCTTCAGGGGAGCGTCACGCTATTCGCCTTCGGGCCGGTTATGCCGTGCACGGCGGACTTTCACCCGATGGTGTGAGCGCTGCGCTACAGCGGGCGGTGCATGACGTGGAGGCCGACGTAGCCCTCGGTGGGGTGGTGGAAGGCGTCGGGGACGGTGCCGACGATGGTGAAGCCGAGGGACTGGTAGAGCTTCACGGCGTGGTGGTTGCTGGCGACGACGGCGTTGTACTGCATGGCGCGGAAGCCGGCCGCGCGGGCCCAGTCGAGGCTGTACTCGACCAGGGCCCGGCCGATGCCCTTGCCGTGGTGGGCCGGGTCGACCATGTAGCTGGCGCTGGCCACGTGGGAGCCGTTGCCCGGGCGGTTGCGGTTCATGTTGGCGGTGCCGACGATCCGGCCGGCCTCGTCCACCGCGACCACCGTGCGGCTGGGGGCGGCGAGCATCCACCACTCGGCGCCGAGCTCGGAGGGCATGTCGAGCGGGTAGGGGAAGGTCTCGCCGGCGGCGACGATCTGCTGGAAGAAGGGCCAGATGGCCGGCCAGTCCTCGGGGGTGGCTTCGCGGATGAGCATCCGGTCAGGATGGGGGGAGCGGCGGCCGGTGGCAACTGGTTTTGTCGGTCGGTCAGGTGCCGAGGAGGGCGTCCTCGACCTGGGCGGCGATGTGGGCCTGGCCGGTGGCGTTGGGGTGGACCAGGGCGTACCTGAGGGGGAGGTAGCTGGTCAGGATGCCGTCGAGCCAGTGGTCGGGGTCGCAGACGCTGTGGCCGGTGGAGCCGGGGTAGAGGTCGACGAAGGTGTCCTGGTGGCGGGCGGTCCGGGCCGCGATGACGCCGTTGAGCGGTTCGAGGATCGCGGTGCGGGCCCAGGCGAGGTCGCCGGTGGTGAAGGTGGCGAACTGCTGCAGGTCGCCGTAGCGGCAAAGGGCGGCGTCCTCGGGGATGAGGTGCGGGTAGCCGACCGTGACGACCCGGGCGGACGGCGCCTTGGCGTGCAGGGAGTCGAGCATGGCGTCGTAGCCGCCGCCGAGCCGCTGCAGGCGGTCGGGCAGGCTCGCGTCGTACTTGTCCTTGCAGGGCGTGCCCTGGCCGTGGCTCGCGGCGCCGAGTTCGATGCAGTCCTTGAGGATCTGGGCGAAGCCGAGGTCGTTGCCGCCGACGCCGACCGTGATGACGTCGGCGTCCGGGGAGACGGCGTCGATCTGCGGCGGGACGGGCGGGTAGGGCGCGTTCGGGTCCGTGCCGTCCGGCGGGAGCGGGCGGCCGATCGGGCTCTGCTTGGTCGCGTACACGTTCTCGGTGGTGGCGCCGCCGCAGCTCACGTCGTGCAGGTCGGCCAGGGAGCCGAGGTCGCGGCGGATCACCTCGGGGTAGGAGAGCTCGGTGCGGGCGCAGCCGTCGCGGGGCTGGGTCAGGTCGCCGGTGGCCTCGATGACGCCGGCGGTGTAGGAGTCGCCGAGGGCGGCCCAGTGGAGGGTGGCGGGGCGCGGGGTCGGGCGGGCGGCGGCCCGGGCGCCGGTGGGGGAGATCAGGCCGGCGGCGAGGGCGACGGCGGAGCCGGCGACGGCGAGGCGGGACAGGAGGCGTGGCACGGTCTCTCCTCAACGGTGCAGCGGGTGCAACGGGTGCGGGGGAGAACGTGCTTCACCCCCCTGAAGGTTGATCGAGCCGGTCCGTGGACGACTTGATGCCTCAGGAGGGTGAATTCACGGGCGTGACCGTGACGTTGGGGCGGTGGGATCAGAGCAGGGCGGCGGACGGCTCGATCATGCCCCGGGCCGTCTTGGCGTCGACGAACTCGCCGAGAGCGGTCATCTCCCACTCGCCGGACGGGCGGCGGACCAGCTTGCACATCACCACGCCGGTGTACGGCTCCGAGTGGGTGAGGTCGAAGCGGACCAGCTCCTCCTCGGACTTCACGTCCACCAGGCGGCAGTAGGCCTTGCGGACCTCGGTGAACTTCTGGCCGGAGAAGGAGTTGACCACGAAGACCAGGGCCTGGACCTCGGCCGGCAGGCCCTCCAGGTGCACGGTGATCGACTCGTCGTCGCCGCCCTCGCCGCCGACCAGGTTGTCGCCGGAGTGGGCGATCGAGCCGTTGAAGATGTTCAGCTTCATGAACCAGGCCGTCTCCAACCGCTTGTGCTGCGCGTCGAAGGCCAGGCAGGAGGCGTCCAGGTCGATGTCGCGGCCCCGGCCGGCGGACTCCCAGCCCAGGGCCATCCGGACCGAGGAGAGGTACGGGCGGCCGTTCTTGACCAGCGAGACCGAGCTGCCCTTGACCAGGCTGACCCGGCCCTTGTCGAGGGTGACCTTGGGGGTGCTCGGCGGGGCGGCGGGCGGCGGGGTGGGCGCGACGGGCGGGGCCGGGGGCAGCGGCGTCGCGGTGGTGAAGCCCACCCGCGGGTCGACCGGGGGCGCGGGCGGCGGCGCTACGGGCGGTGCGGCCGGTGCGGGCGGTATCGGCTGCGCGGCGGCGGGTTCGGCGGCCGGGGCGGCCGCGGGGGAGTCGTCGACGGTGACGCCGAAGTCGGTGGCGATGCCCGCCAGGCCGTCCGCGTAGCCCTGGCCGACCGCGCGGACCTTCCAGGCGCCGCCGCGCCGGTAGACCTCGACCACGATCAGCGCGGTCTCCAGGCCGAGCCGGGCCGGGGTGAAGGTGACCAGGACGGCGCCGGTGTCCGCGTCGCGGACGGTGGCGGTCGGCTCCATCCCGGCGAAGGTCGAACTCTGGTCGGCGGGGCTGGCGGTGACCACGATCTTTTCGATGCCGGCCGGGACGGCCGCGGTGTCGACGGTGATCGCGTCCGGCGCGCCCGCGGCGGCCGGGCGCAGGCTGACGCCGGGCCCGTGCGGGGCGTTGAAGAAGACGAAGTCGGCGTCCGAGCGGACCTTGCCGTTGTCGGCCAGCAGCAGGGCGGAGACGTCCAGCGCCTTGGGCGCGGTGACCTCGACGGTCACCCGCGGGGCGGTCAGCGGGGCGTTGCCGCCCGGGGGCAGGACGGTGGACACGGACTCCTCCTCGGATGCGGGGCGACGGCCCGGCCGGGGCGGGCGGGGCCGCCGGGCCGGGTGCTGCCCACAGTAACGAACGGCCGTACCGGGATGAGCCCGGCCGGGGCGGTGACCTGTCGGATCGTCGGTCGGGCGGGCAGTTCCGGCGTCAGCGGGTGGCGGGCTGCGGCACGGGTGTCGCGAAGCCGCCGAGGGCGGCGACCGCCCGGGGGTGGTGGATGCCGAAGGCGGCGGCGTTCCAGCTCTCCGCCGGAGCGGTCGGGGCGGAGGCCGGTGCGGCCGGGCGGCCGCCGTGCACGGTGAAGCCGTAGCGGCCGGGGCGGACGTCGGTGCCGGGCGGGGTGGTGAAGCGGTACACCAGGGTGCCGCGCTCCTGCTGGGCGGTGACCACCGCGCCCGGCAGGTCGGTCCAGGCCGAGCCGCTGCCGGGGGCCGACTCGCCCGGGGCGAGCCGGAACTCGGCCTGCAGCGCGGTGACCGGCTCGGTGACGGTCAGGTCGAGCCGGTGCCGCAGGCCGTCCGGGCCGATCGGGGTGCGCCGGGCGACGCCGGTCAGCCCGGGGGCGGAGTCGGCGTCGGTGGCGTCGGCGGTAGCGGCGGCGTCGGCCGGGTGGTCGCCGGCGTCCACGACGGGCGCGGGCACCGGCACAGGCGCGGGCGCCGGGGCCGGAGCCGGGGCGGTGGCGCCGGGCAGCGGCCCGGGGGCGAGCGGCCGGGCGGCGTGCGGGTGCTGGGCGGGCGCGGGCGGCGGGGGCGAGACGGAGGCGGAGGGCGACGCGGTGGCCGAGGGCGTCGCCGGTCCGGCGCCCGGCGGGGTGCTCGGCTGCTGCGGGCCCGGGAGCGTGCCCTCCGCCCCGGCGAGCGGGGTGTCCTGGCCGGGGGCGTCGTGCACGGCGGTCTGCCCGCCGGCCGGCGGCACGATCGGGGTGGGCCGGTCGCCGGCCGCGGCCGGGCCCTTCCCGGGGTGGCGGGTGGGGTGGGCCGGGGGCCGGCCGGACGGCGGCGGGGCCTGGTCCCGCGCGTCGGCGGCCTCGGTGGCCCCGGCCAGGTCGGTGGCGCCGGGGGTGGGCGGCGGGGTGGTGCCGACCCGGGCCACACCCGGCGCCCGGCGGCCGACGCCCTGCTGCTCGTTCAGCAGGAGGGTGGTGGCGATGCTGATGCCGACCACGGTGGACATCGCCATCGCGGCGCCGGAGAAGCGCAGGGTGGGCAGCCGGAACCGGCCGCCGAACGGGCGCGGCCGTCCGTGCCGGCCGTGCTGCGCGGGCTCGTACCGCACGTCCCGCACGTCCCGCACGGTGTCCTCGGGTACCGCCACCGGACCTCTCCCTCCCCGAAGTCGCCGTCGCGTCGCAGCATTCTCCCATGCACCACGGGGCGTCCCGTGCCCGGCCGTTGGGGGCAGGGGAGGGGTCGCCCTCCCGCGCGGGAGGGGGAGAGCGTACCAGCGGGTGGCCGAACGGTGGACGCCTTCCATCCACTTCGTGGACACTCGTTCACCGGACGGGAATTGACGGTCCGTCTGATAACTCCGGCGCCGGGCCGGACCGGTCGGCCGATGGTGATTGCAACCCTCTTGCAACCCTTGCCCGCCGGGTCGCGGTGACGCAGGCTGAGGTCAATCCACGCCGTCCCGGAGAGACCGTCATGCCGCCCGACCCGCTGTCCGCAGCCTCCAGTGCACCCCTCGCCGCCACCCCCACGGGCGGCGATGGGGAGGGCTCCACCGCCGCTCCGGCGGCGGTGGAGGAGGTGCTGATGCTGCGGATCTCACTGGGCGAGGAGGTGGTCGGCGAGGTGCGCACCCGGTTCCGGTTCGACGCCGCCCGCCCGTACGAGGTGCTGCTGACCTTCCACCTGGGGCGCCCGGACGAGGCGGACTGGGTGTTCTCCCGCGACCTGCTGCGCGACGGCCTGCGCATGCTGAGCGGCCAGGGCGACGTGAAGCTGTGGCCGGCCTACTGCCCCTGCCACGGCTCGACGCTCCACCTGGCGCTCGAATCCCCGCACGGCAGCGCCCTGCTGGAGGCCTCGATGCCCCGGGTCCGGGCCTGGCTGGACCGCACCTACGCGCTGGTCTCCGTCGAGCAGGAGCGCGACTGCGGCCCGACCGACGCCCAGCTGGCCGCGCTGCTCGCCGGCCCCTGCTGAGCCCCGCGCCCCGGCCCCCGCGGCTGCGGGACGGCTGACGGCGCGGCCCCCGGCAGCCGGACCGTGCCCGCCGCCAGCGCGGCCCGCAGCCGCCGCACGGCCGGGGCCGAGGAGGCCGGCAGCAGGTCGTACGGGTCCTCCGGGCCGTCCACCGTGACCAGCACCGACTCGGCGAAGCGGTACGGCCGGTGGGCCAGCAGCCCGCCCAGGTAGCGGCGCAGCCGGGAGAGTTCGGCGCGCACCGTGACCGTCCGTGCCGGGTCGCCGAACAGCGCCTCCGCGAGCTGTGCGGCGGTGCTGCCGTCGCGGGCGGTGGCGAGCAGGAGCAGCAGTTCGGCGTGCCGCGGGCTGAGCGGGTGCGACCAGCTGTCGGCGGCGCCCCGGACGGACAGTTCGGGGCGGTCCGGGCGGCGCAGGTCGAGCCGCAGCCGGGCGCCCTCGGCGCGCTCGGTGCTCGGCGTGCCGGGGCCGTTCGCCCCGGGGCCGTCGTTGCCGGAGCCGTCCGCGCCGGGCCGCCGGACGGGGCGCACCAGCCAGCCGTCCGCGAGCGGTTCCAGGACGCACTCGCCGAGGCCCGGCACCCAGTGCAGGGCCGCCGGGGCCCAGCCCTGGCTGGGCACCCGCAGCCGGTCCGGCGCGGGCAGCCCGGCCGCGGCGGCCGTCCAGCCGGCCGAGTCGACGACCAGGGCGGGCCCGCCGACCCGGGCGAGCAGTGGCGCGGCCAGGGTGCGCAGCTGGTGCAGCGCCTCCAGCCGCTGGGCGCGCAGCTCGGTCTCGGCGAGCCGGGCGGCGGTGGCGGTGAGCTGCATCAGGTACGGGCGGACGCTGTGCGCGGGGCCGCTCAGGTTGATCGCGCCGACCAGCCGCCCGGTGCCCGGGTCGTGGACGGGCGCGGCCACGCAGGTCCAGGAGTGGTGACTGCGCAGGTAGTGCTCGGAGGAGTGGACGTGCATCGGCCGCTGGGTGCGCAGCGTGGCGGCGATGCCGTTGGTGCCGACGCTCTCCTCGGTCCACCGGGCGCCGGTGAGGAAGCCGATCCGCTCGGCGCTGCGGCGCAGGCCGCGCTCGCCCTCCTGCCAGAGCACGTGGCCCTCGGCGTCGGCGATCGCCAGGATCAGCGGCGCCTGGGCGACCGGCTGGAGCACGGTGTCGCGCAGCACCGGCATGACGGTGTCCAGGCCGCTGGCGCGGCGGCGGTGTTCGAGCTCGGCCGGGCCGAGGTGGTGGACGCCGGTGATGCCGGTGTCCGGGTCGAGGCCGAGGCGGCGCAGCCGGGCCCAGGAGTCGCCGATCTCGGGGCGGGGCTCAAGCAGGGCGCCGGGGCTGTCGGGGTCGGGGCCGCCGCGGTCGGCGAAGGCGGGCTGGGTGAGCTCCCGGGCGGCGGCGTCGGCGAGGGTGCGCTCGTGCACCTTGGCCAGTTCCGCCGCGGTGGGCGGGGTGCGGCGCTCCGGCCGTCGGGACTGCCGTCCGGTCTGCCGCACTCGCCTCGCTCCTCAGCGCCGTCCGAGGTCGCGCCGGGGCCGACGCGCTGACGAAAGCGTACGGGTGCGGTGCGTTTCTGGGGATGGGGTCCGTCAACTCGGCCGGGGGCCGGTCCGCGCGCTCCTGTCGGCGGACCGGCCCCGGCAGCGGTGCGCACCGGTGGTCTACCGCTGTGCGCCGGGTTCGTGCTGGGCGGCCTCGACGGCGTGGTGCAGGTCGGCGGTGGCCTCCAGGCTGGCGCCGGCGCTCAGCGCGAGGCAGGCGGCGAGGGCCAGGGCGGCGGCGCGGCGGCGGGTGTCGGGGGCGGCGGCCGGGCGGGGCTGGAGGAGGGCGGCGACGCGGCGGGGGACGGGGCCGGAGTGGGCGGCGGCGACCAGCCGGGGGCGGGCCGGCCAGGGCGAGCGGCTGGCGGCGAGGGCGGCCCGGCCGACCGCGCGGGCGGTGACGGCGCGGTCGCCGACCCGGGCGGCGGCCACCTCGTCGGCCCAGCGCTCCAGGTGGTACCCGAGGGGCGCGCGCAGCGGGCGGAGCGCCGGGTGGAGGTTTGCGGCGTGCTCGGCGAGCGCGAGGAAGAGGTGGTGGCGGGCGCTCAGGTGGGCGCGCTCGTGGGCGAGCA
>NZ_JZKH01000086.1 GCF_000961885.1 Streptomyces rubellomurinus | reverse complement strand
GCCGCCGCCGCGCAGGACGTCGGTGAGCGACCAGTCGACGTGCGGCTTCAGCGCGGCCTCGCAGGCGGCGATGGAGGCGGCGAACTCCTCGGAGGTGTCCAGGAGTTCGGCGCCCATGCCGAGCCACTGCGAGCCCTGGCCGGGGAACACGAACACCGGCCGGTCGAAGCCGCCGGAGCCCGTGGCGACCCCCGGCGCGGCGGTGCCCTCCGCGAGCGCGGTGAGCCCCGACAGCAGCTCCGCGCGGTCCTGCCCGAGGACGACCGCGCGCTGCTCCAGCGCGGCCCGGCCGGTGGCCAGCGTCCGGGCGGCGCCCGGCAGATCGGCGTCGGGGCGCTCCCGCAGGTAGCCCGCCAGCTGCCCGGCCTGCGCGCGCAGCGCCTGCTCGTCCCGGGCGGACAGCACCCACGGCACCACCGGCCGGTCGCCGGCCTCGGGGGCGTCGGCCTCCTCGGCGGGCTCGTCGACGGGCGGCGCCTCCTCCAGGATGACGTGCGCGTTGGTGCCGCTGATGCCGAACGAGGACACGGCGGCCCGCCGCACCCGCTCGCCCGCCGGCCAGGGCCGCTCCTCGGTGAGCAGCTCGACCGCGCCCGCCGACCAGTCGACGTGCGGCGTCGGCTCGTCCACGTGCAGGGTGCGCGGCAACAGCTCGTGCCGCAGCGCCAGCACCGTCTTGATCACCCCGGCGACGCCGGCGGCGGCCTGGGTGTGGCCGATGTTGGACTTCAACGAGCCGAGCCGGAGCGGCTGTGCGGCGTCCCGATGGCGGCCGTAGGTGGCCAGCAGGGCCTGCGCCTCGATCGGGTCGCCGAGCCGGGTGCCCGTCCCGTGCGCCTCGACGGCGTCGACCTGGTCGGCCGTCAGCCGGGCGTCGGCGAGCGCCGCCCGGATCACCCGCTGCTGGGAGGGCCCGTTGGGCGCGGACAGCCCGTTGCTCGCGCCGTCCTGGTTGACGGCCGAGCCGCGCACCACCGCCAGCACCCGGTGCCCGTTGCGCCGCGCGTCGGAGAGCCGCTCGACCAGCAGCACGCCGACGCCCTCGCCCCAGGCGGTGCCGTCCGCCGCCCCGGCGAAGGCCTTGCAGCGGCCGTCCGCGGCGAGGCCGCGCTGGCGGCTGAACTCCACGAACAGGCCGGGCGAGGCCAGCACCGCCGCGCCGCCCGCGAGCGCCATCGCGCACTCGCCCCGGCGCAGCGACTGGACGGCCAGGTGCAGCGCCACCAGCGAGGAGGAGCAGGCCGTGTCGACGGTGATCGCCGGGCCCTCCAGCCCGAAGACGTACGACAGGCGGCCGGACAGCACGCTCACCGTGGTGCCGGTCAGCACGTGGCCCTCGACGCCGCCGCTCGGCTGGTGCATCCGGGCGCCGTAGTCCTGCTGCATCGCCCCGACGAACACGCCGGTGCGGGTGCCGCGCAGCGCCGCGGGGTCGAGGCCGGCCCGCTCGAAGGTCTCCCAGGCCGTCTCCAGCAGCAGCCGCTGCTGCGGGTCCATGGCCAGCGCCTCGCGCGGGCTGATCCCGAAGAACGCGGCGTCGAAGCGGTCCGCGTCGTGCAGGAAGCCGCCCTGCCGGGTGTAGGTGCGGCCGGGCAGGCCCGGCTCGGGGTCGTACAGGCCCTCGACGTCCCAGCCGCGGTTGTCGGGGAACGCGCCGATCGCGTCGGCGCCCTCGGCGACCAGCCGCCAGAGGGCTTCCGGGTCGTGGACCCCGCCGGGGAAGCGGCAGGCCATCGCGACGATGGCGATCGGCTCGTCGTCGCCCGCCGGGCCGGCCGGGTACGCCTCGTCGGCCACGTCCGCCTCGTCCGCCGCGCCGGTGAGCCGGGCCAGCAGGTGGCGCCCGAGCGAGCCGGGCGTCGGGTGGTCGAACAGCAGGGACAGCGGCAGCCGCAGCCCGGTCGCCGCCGCCAGCCGGTTGCGCAGCTCCACCGCGACGGCGGAGTCGACCCCGAGCTCCCGGAACGCCCGGTCCGGGCCGGCCTCGCGGGCGACCGCGGGGCCGCGCAGCGCGGCCAGCTGGTCGTGCACCAACTCCCGGATCCAGTCGCGCAGTTCGCTCTCGGTGCGGGCCGGCGCCGGAGCGCTCGCGGCCCCGAACGGGTACGTCGGTAGCGGCACCCGCCGCGCCCCGGTGCCGGCGAACACGGCCGGCCAGTCCACCGTCACCCCGTGGACGTGCAGCTCCGCGAGCGAGGTCAGCAGCCGCTGCGGCCCGCTCTGGTCGCGCCGCAGCGTGCCCACGACGGCGGTGGGGCCGATGGGCCCGGCGTCCTCCAGGGTCTCCTGCAGCCCGCCGACCAGCCCGGGGTGCGGGCCGACCTCCAGGAACGTCCGGTACCCGTCCGCCAGCAGCGCCCGGGTGGCCTGCTCGAAGCGGATCTCGGAGCTGAGGTTGCGGTACCAGTAGTCGCCGTCCAGCCCGGCGGTGTCCACCCGGCCGCCGGTCAGCGAGGAGTAGAACGGCACCGCGGACGGGCCCGCCGTCACCCCGGCCATGTCGGCCAGCATCCGGGCCCGGTCGAGCGGCAGCCAGGGGGAGTGCACGGCGAGGCCGTTGGACAGCTTGCGGGCCCGGACGCCGTCCGCCGCCAGCTCGGCCAGCAGCTCGTCCACCGCCGCCCGCTCGCCGGAGAACAGGACGGACCGCGAGCCGTTGGTGCCCGCCACGGTCAGCCGCCCCGCCCAGCGGGCCAGGCGGGGCTCCAGCTCCTCCCGGGGGAGCAGCGCCGACGCCAGGTCGCCCGGGGCGACCGCGGCCGCCCGGGCCTGCGCCTCGCTCCACCGCACCGCCAGCAGGGCGGCGTCCTCCAGGCTGAGCGCCCCGGCCACGTGGGCGGCCGCGAACTCCCCCAGGCTCGCGCCCACCACGGCGGCCGGCTCGACGCCGCAGGCGCGCCAGAGCTCGGCCAGCGACACCAGCACGGCGAACAGGGCGGGCTGGACGACGTCGACCGCGACCAGTTCGGGCGCGCCCGGCGCGCCGCGCAGCACGTCGTCCAGTCGCCAGGGCAGGTGCGGTTCGAGGGCGGCGGCGCAGGCCTCCATCCGCTCCCGGAACACGGCCGAGGACTCCATCAGCTCCAGCGCCATGCCCGGCCACTGGGCGCCCTGGCCGGGGAAGACGAACACCGGGCGGCCCGCGCCGGCGTCCGTCAGGACGGTGCCGTGGACCAGCAGCGGGCCGAAGCCGCCCTCGGCGACGGCCCGCAGGGCGCCCAGCGCGTCCTCGCGGCGGTCGGCGAGCAGCACGGCGCGCCGCTCGAAGGCGGTGCGGGTGGTCGCCAGCGAGCGGCCGAGGTCGGCGAGCCGCGCGGCCGGGTCGGCCTCGACCTGCGCGGCCAGGTCGCGGGCCCGGGCGCGCAGCGCCGCCTCGTCGCGGGCGGAGAACGGCAGGGGGGTGAACGGTGTGTCGAGCAGCGGGCGTCCGGCCGCCGGAGCGGTCTCGGCCGCCTTGGCCTCGTACGGCCGGGCGCCGAGGCGGGCGAGGGCGTCGGGCCCGCTAGGCCCGTCCGGCGCCCGGTCGGCGAGCACGCCGTGGATCCGGTCGCCGGCCCGCAGGGCGTCCGGCAGCGGGCGGAGCACGGCGAGGACGGCGTGCTCCGGGTCGGGGCCGAGGGCGCCCGTGAGGGCGAGCTCGCAGTCGCCGCGGCGCAGGCTCCCGGCCGCCGCGGCGGCGGCGGTGCGGGCGCCGTCCGGGGCGGGCTCGACGAGGGTGCGGGGGCCGGCCGGGCCCAGGACGGCCGCGAGGTGCTCGGCGGTGCCGTCCGGCGCGGCGAGGAAGACGCCGACCCGGGCGTCGCGCAGGGCGGCGGGGACGATCCCGGCGTCCTCCAGGGCCGTCCAGGCGAGTTCGAGGACGAGCGGGGCGGCGGCGTCGGCGGTCCCGGTGGCCCCGGTGGGTTCGGCCGGCGCGGTGGGGCCGGTGGGGCTGGTCGGGCTGGTCGGGCCGGTGGGGCCGGTCGGGCCGAAGAAGGCGGCGTCAACTCCGTTGCCGGGGCCCTGGGCCACACCGACGACGGCGACCGACACGTCCTCGCAACTCGTCTGGGGCACGGCGTACTCGGCCTTCCTCATCGTCCGGATTCGGTGGAGCCCTGCGTCCGGGCCGCCGGTGACGGCGCGCCGCCGCAGGTGGCGGTGTCGGCCTCGTGTTGATCTCCCCGCTTGACGTGCAGCACCCTGCCAGGGCCTTCTTGGCGCCGACTTGGAGGCGACTTGGATGCGACTTGGAGGCCACTTGGACGCGACTTGGAGGATTCCCGGAACCCCGCGCTGACCAGCAGGGATGTGGATGCCCCCAAAGAGTGACAGGGGGATTGACTGGCATATTCATGTCAATGCCGAGGCCGTGCGGGGCCGTGTGGAACCCCTGTGAATCCGTGGTCGAACCGCATGCCCCGGTCGACGACCGTGCGACTGCCGGGGAGCGCGAGGCGCTCCCTACGGTCGACGGTCGGCCACGCCCCGGCCCCCGTACCGGGTGGGCCTGTGAGTCAGCACCGGCCGGCGACCGGTTCTCCTCGCAGGATCGTGCCGAACAACTGCTGCAACTCCGCGCCGGGATCGACGCCGTACTCCTCCGCCAGCGTCCGGCGGGTGCGGTGGTAGGCCTCGATCGCCTCGGCCCGCCGCCCGGACCGGTAGAGGGCCTTCATCAGGAGCCAGCTGAACCGCTCCCGGGTCGGGAACCGCATGGTCAGCGCCGGCAGTTCGGCCGCGATCACCGAGAAGTCGCGCTCCTCGGCCAGTTCGGCCTCCCACAGGCTCTCCAGCGCCAGCAGCCGCAACTCCTCGAACCGGGACGCCGCCTGCGCGCCGAGCGCGTAGTCGCTCACCTCGGGGAACGCCGGGCCGCGCCACAGGGCCAGCGCGCCGGCCAGCGTCAGGCTCGCCTGCCGGTGCGCCCCGGACTGCAGCTGCCGGCGCCCCTCGTACAGCTGCCGCTCGAAGCGGACCGCGTCGATGCTGTCCGCCTCCACCGCGAGCACGTAGCCGGCCGGTTCGCGGCGCAGCACGGTGTCCCGGCTGCGCGGCCGCCGGTTCGGCTCCAGGATCCGCCGGAGGTTGGAGACGTAGCTGTGCAGGTTCGCCATCACGTCGTTGGGCGGATTCCGGGGCCAGACGGCCTCGCTGAGCTGTTCCGGCGTGACCGGCTGGCCGGGCGTCAGCAGAAGGGCCGTCAAAACCGCGCGCTGCCGGGCCGAGCCCGGATTCACGGGGATTCCGTCGGCCTGAACTCCCAGCGGACCGAGCACGTCGAATTGGTTTGCGTGAACCTCCGCCACAAGTCACCCCCAAGTACCGAAGAAACGTGGTCGACCGTGCACCGGAAACGCTCCCGGTGCCGACAACGCCCCGGGGAGTCGAACAGGTTCTCGCACGGTAGGTGACAGCGTACTTGCAAAACGTTGCGAGAGAAGGTCTGGATACCGGGGGCTTGCGTTGGTATGGCAGACGAACGTGCAGGTGCGGCGGGGTGGTTCGACGGCCGTGTTCCGAGGCTGGTGTGACGCGATCTCACCCCTCGGGGGCCGTCAAATGTTTGAACGCTGCACGACCTCCGGTTCCGGTGTCCGCGTCCGCCGGGCCAACGCCGGTTCGGGGAGCGGGAATCCGGCCAATTCCCGGCCCGGACGCGGGTCGGGACAGGCGTCGGCGGGGGGCGTTTTTCGGTCGAGTCCCGATCCGGGCGGCGGGATTTGATACGGGATTTTTCCGTGATTCAGGGTTTCAACTCCGAGGTTTCGGTGAATGAGTGTGCTCGGGTCGCGGCCCGAAGATCGAGTACGTCGTGGTGTGCCCCGGCGTGTCGGCGGGTGCGCGCGGTGGCGCACGCGCTGGCGGGTGCGCTCCGGGGCGCCTCGTGGCGCTTCGGTTCGTATGCGGCGGCCGGGGGCGCGGCGGTCCGCCGGTCACGCACCGGTGGAACCGATTTCCCATCCCGGCGACTTCCCCGTACTGTGGTGTTCACCGACGCGGGGTGGAGCAGCTCGGTAGCTCGCTGGGCTCATAACCCAGAGGTCGCAGGTTCAAATCCTGTCCCCGCTACTGCTGAGAGCCGGGGTCGGCGCATCGTGCGCCGGCCCCGGCTCCGTTGTGTCCCCCTGTCGTCTGTCGCCGACGTCACCGAGAGAGCCGAGGCCGGTCGGGCATGTCCGTGTTCACGAAGCGCCGCAGCGTCCGACTGTCCCAGCACCGCGTGCTGGACAGCCCGTTCGGGCCGATCCGGATCGACTACGACCGCTGGCCCGCGGCCGTCGCGCGGATGACCGGGGCCGGGATCCCCACCGTCACGATGGCGCTCGACCGGCAGCACGGCGCGCTGAACGTCGGCGGACAGTCCGTCCCCACCCACGAGGGCAACACCGACTGGGACCCGCGGCGCAAGGCGAACACCCGCACCGCCCTGGTCGGCGGACGCCGCTACGAGCTGCGGCCGACCGCGCTGTGCCGGGCCGAACTGCGGTGCGACGAGCGGGTCATCGGCCACGCGCGCGGCACCCTGCGCTCGTACGGGCCCGGCCGCGGCATCCCGGGCATCGACGCCCGGGTGACCTGGTCGCCCGGTGTCGACCCGACCGACGTGGCGGTCGGCCAGGCCATGGTGCTCACCTTCGGCGCCGGCGCCCCGGGCGCGCTGCAGCGGGTCCTGATGTTCTGGATCGACAACTCCGGTACCCGCTGAGGCGGTCGGCACCGCCCGAGGTCCGCTCGGCTCAGGCCCGCCCGCCGGTGCGGGCGGCGGCCGCCGCGTGCGGCGCCGGAGCCTGCGGCATCGGAGCCTGCGCCGCGACCAGCAGCCGGTGGCCCAGCGACGTGCAGCTGTGCCGCACCGCCCGTCCGGCGCGCGCCGTGCTCACCAGCCCGGCCCGGCGCAGGGCGCGGGCGTGCTCGGAGGCGCTGGCCACCGAGATGCCCAGCTCGTGGGCGAGCCGGCTGGTGGTCGGCTCGCGCAGCGTCGCCCGCAGGACGGCCGCGCGGGTGCGCCCGAGCAGGGCCGCCGCCGGGTCGTCCGGGTCCGCCCCCGGGGCCGGCGCCTCCTCGGCGAGCTGGGGCAGCGGGGTCAGCGCCGGGTAGAGCAGCAGCAGCGACCCGTCCGGCAGCATCCCGGACAGCGGCTCCCCGGTCCACTGCGCGGACGGCAGCAGGAGCACCCCGCCGCCCTCCAGCCGGATGTCCGCCTCCCGGGCGACCGGGATCTCCAGCGTGGCCCCGCGCCACCGGCTGCCCGGGTGGAGGCCCGCCAGCATGCCGCGCAGCCCCTGCTCGCGCTGCACCTGCCCGCGCCAGGCGAGGTCGGTGTCGAAGCCGGCGCGCAGCCGCGGCCAGACGGTGTCGACCAGCGCGGTGTGGCAGGCGCGCAGGCTGCCCTCCAGGTGCTGCCAGGCCTGCCGGTCCTCGTTCGCCAGCCCGTGCATCAGCGGGGTGACGGGCAGTCCGTTGCGGCAGATGCGGGCGAGCTCGCTGCGGACCAGCGTGTTGGCGGCGGAGCGCACCAGCTCCAGGCCGCCCTCCAGGTCGGGGCTGAGCGGGTCGAGGAAGAACGGGCCCGCGCCGGTCGGCGGGACGAGCTCGCTCAGCGGGGCGACGGACCGCGCCACGGCCCGGCCGGCCGGCCCGCCGAGCGCGCGGTGCCGGCGGGCGGACACCGCCTCCGCGTCCCGCCGTTGCAGCATGGCGACGGCCAGTTCGAGCTCCATCAGCGGCGCCGGCCCGTCCGCGAAGCGGGTGTCCAGCAGGTCCTCGGCCGTGAAGCGGATCCGCAGCACCGCGCCCCACCCCTCCCCGTGCGCCCGGGCTTTCGGCCCCGGCCGAAAGCATCGCGCCGGTGCCGCCGGCGTCCGACGATACCCAGTGCGCGGCCGACAGGGCAGGGGCTTGCACGCTCCCGTCCGGCCGCCCACCCGACCCCCAGGAGGACCGCGATGCGCACGCCCACGTTCCGCACCCGATCGGCCGCCCTCGCCGCCGCCCTGGCGTCGGCCGTCCTGCTGCTGGCCGCCCCGGCCGCGCAGGCCGACGACGACCACGGCTGGCAGCCGCAACCCGGCGCCCGGGAGTACGACGCGCCCGCCGGGACGGTCTGCCCGTTCCACCTGCACATCACCGCCCTGGTGGACGAGGAGGAGACCAAGACCGTCTCCCGCCACCCGGACGGCACGCCCGAGAAGATCCTCTGGCGCGGCCCGCTGATCAAGCGCTACACGAACGTGGACACCGGCGCCCAGGCCGACCGCGACCAGAGCGGCCGGGCCACCGAGTACCGCCGGTCGGACGGCAGCACCCTGTGGGTCGTCCCGCGGAACTCGCACATCTCCGCCAGGATCCACCCCGGCGACCCGTACCACCCGGCCGGCGCCTACGTGTTCAGCGGCGGCGCGGTGATGCTGGTGCACCCGGACCAGCAGGTCGAGGTGCTGGCCCAGAACCGGGTGGAGAACCTCTGCGAGACGCTGGCCTGACCGGCCGTCGGCGCCCGCCCGCCGTCCGCCCGCCGTCCGGGGCCCGGGCCGCCGCCCGTACGATCGGGTGCCATGGCCGGAACACGCACGTACCCCAGGGAACTCGACCGCCCGATCAGGGACGTCCAGGCGTTCCTGTCCGGCCGGGGCGGCCTGCGCCCCTTCGCCGTCGCCTCGGCCGACTTCGAACCCCTCCCGCCGGGTGGGGACCGGGAGCTGCCGTTCGCGTTCGTCAACGAGGTGCCCGCCGCCGACCTGCCCCCGGAGTTCGGCGCCGCCTTCGGCGAGGGCGTGCTCGCCCGGCTCCGCGGCTGGTCCCGGGGCGGCGCGCTGCCCTGGGCGCTGCGGGTGCGGCTGCGGCACGCCCACTGGCGGGCGGGGGAGTCGACGGCGGCGGGCTTCGCGGCGGCCGGGGAGCAGGCGGTGCACGAGTTCGACGAGTCCGTCGCCGAGGGCACCGGCCCGCGCCGCCTGGTCACCCTGCCGCTCACCGGGCGGCGCGCGGAGCCGGCCGGCCCCGGCCGGGACGTGCACGTCCGGCTGGTGAAGCCCTGGATGTGCGGCCACTACGCCGTCGCCACCGCGGAGTTCACCCCGCTGCCGGCCGACGCCGACGAGCTCTTCGAGTTCGTCCTCGACGTCCCGGACGAGCGCCTCCCGCGGCCCTACGCCGAGGCCTTCGAACGCGGCCTGCGCGAGGAGCTGTACGCGGCGGGCGACGGACGGCTGCCCGTGCGGCCCTTCCGGGTCCGGCTCCACGACGCCCAGTGGCACGAGGTGGACTCCAACGAGCTGATCTTCGGCGTCGCCGGCCGCCGGGCCGCCGCCGAAGCCCTCGGGCCGGCCCTCGCACCGGGGTACGGCGGATGAGCCGGGGCCCGTCCGGGGCTTTCCGTCAGAGCTTCCGGACGGCCGCGGCGAGCGCGTCCGCGGTGCGGCGCACGTCCGCCTCGGTGGTGCGCCAGTTGCTGAACGCCGCGCGCAGGGCGGGCAGTCCGGCGTAGCGGGTGGGGGTGAGGAAGGCGTCCCCGGAGAGCTCGGTGGCGAGGGCGGCGAGGCGTTCCGGCGTCGGGTCGGCGGCGAGGGTGAAGCAGACCACGTTCAGCCGGACCGGGGCGAGCAGGCGCAGCCCGTCGGTCGCCGCGACGGCCGCGCCGAGGGCCCGGGCGCCGGTGACGCAGCGCTCGACGATCTCCCGGTGGCCGTCCCGGCCGTAGGCGCGCAGGGTGAACCAGGCGGCCAGGGCGCGCAGCCGGTGGGAGTTCTCCGGGGTGAGGTGCACCAGGTCGGGGTGCTCGCCGAGGGGGCCGAGGTAGGCGGCGGAGTTCTGGAAGACCTTCGTCTGCAGGTCGCGGCGGCGGGTGAACTGGACGGCGCTGTCGTAGGGCACGTTGAGCCACTTGTGCAGGTCCACGCAGACCGAGTCGGCGCGGTCCAGGCCGGCCACCAGCTCGGCGTGCTCCGGCGACAGCGCGGCGAACGCGCCGAAGGCGGCGTCGACGTGCAGCCAGAACCCGTACCGGTCCCGCAGGTCCGCGATCGCCCGCAGGTCGTCGAAGTCGACGGTGTTCACCGTGCCCGCGTTCGCCACCACGATGCACGGGCCCCCGGCCTCGGCCAGGGCCCGCTCCAGCGCGGCCGGGTCCACCGCCTCCCGGTCGGGCAGGGTCCCCACGGCGGTCAGCGCGGAGCGGCCCAGGCCCAGGACGGACAGCCCCTTGGCCACACTGGAGTGTGCGCTGCCGGACAGCACCCGCACCCGGCCCAGCGCGCCGACCCCCGCCTCGGCGACATCCACCCCGAGCCGCTCGCCCAGCCACTCGCGGCCGACCGCCAGGCCGACCGTGTTGGACATGGTCGCGCCGCTCACGAAGGTGCCGGAGTGCGCGTCGGAGAGCCCGAACAGCTCGCGCAGCCAGCCGACCGTCTCCCGCTCCAGATCCTGACCGGCCGGATCCAGCGAGGAGTTGGAGTTCTGGTCGGCGGTGGCCGTCAGCCAGTCCCCGGCCAGCGCGGCCGGCGTGGCACCCCCGGTGACGAACCCGAAGTACCGCGGCCCGGCACTCGCCGACAGCCGGGGCTGCCACCGCTCCCCGAACTCCGCCAGCGCCGCCCGCAGCCCCCCGCCCGCCGCCCCCAGCCCCACCGGCACCGGCGGCTCCCCCAGCGGCGGCACCACCGGCCCCTCCGACAGCCCGGCGAGGAAGCCCACGGCCCGCTCCCGGGTCTGCTCCAGCAGGGCGGGCAACTGGTCGAGGTCGGCGGCGAGTTCGGGGTGCATGGCGGTTCTCCGTTGATCGATGGTGCCCCGAGGCTAGCGGGTGGCGGCGCCCGAGTCCCAGGCCAATCCGACCCAATTGGCCTCGAACGCCGCCTCCTCCCGGCTCATCCGAGCGGGCGAACTGGCCCGCCGCCACTGGCTCACCCCCAGCGACGTCTCCCACCACCTCTCCGCCCTCCACCGGGCCGGCTTCGTCCTGAAGTCCCGGGAGCAACACCGGGTCTCCTACCAACTGAGCGAACGCGGCCTCGCCCTGGCGGCCCTCTACGACTGACCGGGCGTCTCGTTCCCGGTGGGGTGCACGCGGGTCACTCCCAGACGACGGTGATCGGGTGGTGCGGCCGCGCCAGGACGAAGCGGCCGGACTCCGGAGCCGAATCGGCGGGAGCATCAGGCAGTTCGAAGCGCAGGGTCCGGCCACGGAAGCCGGCGTCCCACGCGCGGATCTCCTCGGCGACGAGATCGGCGAGGGCGGCGCCCGCCGGGCCGTGGCCGATCACGCCGGTCTCGTACGTCCTGCGCCCCTGGTCGTCCGGCTCGCCGGGGCGCAGGGTGAGGTAGGCGAGGGAGCCGGCGTCGACGGTGGCCATCGCGCCCCAGCCGAACATCGGGTGCACCCCGCGCTCGCGGGCGGTGCCGGTGACGCTCATCCGCATCAGGGAGTTCGGGAGGGTGAGGGCCAGCCACAGGTCCTGGTACTCGTAGGTGGTGCCGGCCGGGATGGTCACCCCGGTCCAGGCCTCGTGCCGTCCGCCGTCGAGGACGCCGAGCAGTGCCTCACCGTCCACCGCCCCGTGCTGGTCCTTGTGGACCTGGAGCGTGACGTCGCCCTCCCGGGTGAGCGCGACGGTGCGGCGGGCGTCGTCCATGCTCCCGCGCAGCGGCATGAAGACGGCCAACTGGTCGTCCACCGACACCCAGCCGCCCGCACCGCGCTCGAAGGCGATCGTGCGCGAGGCAGCGCCACGAAGGCGCAGCGGCAGCACGATCCGCCCGCTCGGCTCGACCTGCCGGAGCCAGGCGGTGGGCATCTCGCTGGCGCCGACCGTGGCGATCACCCGGGAGTACGGCGCACCGGCGGCGTGGCCCACGGCACCGTCACCGAGGACGGCCTCGACGTTGCCGACCCCGGCGTCGGCGAGGTGCTTGCGGGCGCTGTCGACCAGGTCCTCGTCCACGTCCACGGTCACCACGTGCCCGCCCGCGCCGACGATGTGTCCCAGGTACGCGGCGTTCACGCCGGTGCCCGCCCCGGCCTCGAAGATCCTCTCGCCGGGCTGCGCCGCGAGCTGTTCGAGCATCAGGGCGACGATCGCGGGCTGCGAGGCGGCACTGATCTGCGTGCCGGACCCGTCCGCCTTGGTGTAGGTGGGATTGTCCGCGTACGCGGCCTCCAGCGGGACGCCCGGCAGGAAGTGCTCGCGGGCCACGGCGCGGAACGCGGCCTCCACCGCGTCGGTGCGGATGGCTCCCTGGTCGAGCAGACGGTCGGCGAGGGAGTCACGCAGTTGCTCGGCGGAACCGGTTTCGTTGCTGAGAGTAGTCATGCGGGTGACCTTAGTGGTGCGTGGATGGTGGATGCGCACGGCGCCGGGGCGGGGCGACCATCTGCTCGGGGTCGCGGGTGCCCTTGTGTCACCTATCGACATTCGATAGGTTTCCATCGTTGTTCGATGGGAGGATGGTCGTGGGAAAGCTGACCGTGCGCGCGCTGCGCGCCGTGCTCGTGGTGGTGTTCACCGGCAGTGTGCTCGTGCAGGGGTTGATGGTGTGGGCGCTGGTCGGGGGGAAGGACCAGGAGGGCGGGTCGCTTCCGCTGACCGCGATGCGGGTGATCACGATCCTGGGCATCGGTACGGCCCAGGTCGTCATGGGCTGCGTCTGGCGGCTGGTGGCGATGGTGCGGCGCGGAACCGTGTTCTCCCATGCCGCCTTCCGCTACGTGGACGGCATCATCGGGGCCATCGTCGCGGCCGCGCTCGTGTGGTTCGCGGTCACCGCCGTGAACGCGCCCGGGCAGCGGGACGACCCGGGCGTCACCGGAATCATGGCCGGGATCGGCCTGGCCGTCCTGGGGGTCGCGCTCATCGTGCTCGTGCTGCGCACGCTGCTCGCGCAGGCCGTCGCCCGGGACGGCGAAGCGGCCCGGATGCAGGCCGAGTTGGACCAGGTGATCTGATGCCGATCGCCGTCGACATCGACGTGATGCTGGCCAGGCGGAAGATGTCCGTGGGCGAGCTCGCGGAGCGCGTGGGGATCACGCCCGCGAACCTGGCGGTGCTCAAGAACGGTCGGGCCAAGGCGGTGCGCTTCACGACGCTCGCCGCGCTGTGCGAGGTGCTCGAGTGCCAGCCGGGGGACCTGCTCCGCTGGGAGGCCGAGGGTGTCGAGGGTGCCGAGGGTGAGTGAACCCGCGCCCGCCGACCCGTCGTGCCGCATGACGAAGCGCCCCCGCCTGCTCGGGGGCGCTTCCGGTGTCACGAGGACAGGTCTGAACTGCCTTGTTCGATCTGGTGGATGAGTTGTTTGAGCTGGGCGACCTCGTCGGCCAGGGCCTGGTGGCCGGCGGGGGTGAGGGAGAGCCAGGTGCGGGCGCGTTTGCCCTCGTAGCCCTTCTCGATCTCGACCAGGCCGGCCTTCTCCAGGACGGTGAGGTGTTGGCTGAGGTTTCCGGCGGTGAGGCCCAGGGTCGTTCGTAGGAAGCCGAATTCGGCTCGGCGGGCCTGGTGGGCGACGGTGAGGATGCCGAGGCGGACGCGCTGGTGGACGACGTCGTCGAGGCCGATGGCGGGGTGCGGGTCGGGCTGGTCGGTCATGAGGTGGTGAGCCGCCGGGGGCGTTGGGCCAGGGCGAAGCCGAGGGCGCCGAGGAGCAGGAGCACGCCCGGGACGGCGAAGCGGGGGAGGGCGGACCACGGCGAGGTGGGGGCGATCCCGGCCCAGCCGGTGGTGAGGGGGACCAGCTCGATGGCCAGGTAGGTGGCGGTGAGCAGCGCCAGGGCCGGGCTGCGCTCGACCCAGGAGAGCACGAGCAGCGGCAGCCCGACCGCCACGGCGTTCCCGGTGAGGCGTTCGAGGAACCTGGTCGTCCCGGCGGCGGGGTCGAGGTGGAGGCCCCAGAAGTCGACCGGGGCGCCGGGCTGCGGCATCCCGTCGCGGAGCGTCCAGAGCGTGGTGGCGCTCACCAGGCCGACCAGGAGGACCCCGGTGACGATGTACGGCCGGACCGGCGTGCCGACCCCGCGGTTGCGGGAGCGGCGGATGTAGAAGAACGCCGTGGCGACGTAGGCCAGGGCGAGCCCGATCGGCCAGTAGACCGGCGAGCCCTGGGTGACGAGCGTGCACCCGTCGCCCGCCGGGCAGGGCGCGGTCTCGACCTTGAAGGTGAGCCGGCCGACCAGGATTCCGCCCAGGGTGAGGATGCCCAGCAGCAGGAGCGGGAACCAGGTCGCGCGCTGGGCGGCGCGGACCGCCCGGGTCAAGTCGCCTAATCCGGCGAGGACTTCACGAGGTGAGCCCGGCGAGGGCAGTGATGCGTCTGTCATGCAGTCAGCTTTGCATCACAAACCGGTTGTGGCAAGAGAGTGGAAATTCGAGTGAAACTGTCCGGCACAACCGGCGACACTGGCGCCATGACCCGTCAACTGCTGCGCCCGCGTGCCCTGAAGGCCGGAGACCTCGTCGTCATCGCCTCCCTGTCCGGGCCGCTGCCGGACGCGTACGAGCCCAACGTCGAGCAGACGGTGGCGGTGCTGGAGCGGATGGGGTTCCGGGTGCGGCGGGCGCCGCTGCTCCGGGCCGGACGTCGTCACTGGTGGAGCGCGGCCACGCCGGAGGAGATCGCCGCGGAGTTCAACACTCTGCTGCGCGACCCCGAGGTGCGGGCGATCGTCGCCAGTGACGGCGGGCAGACGGCGCTCGGCTACCTCGACCTCATCGACGTCGAGGCGATCCGGGCCGACCCCAAGCCGGTCCTCGGGTACAGCGACATCTCGCTGCTGCACCTGGTGCTCCACGCGCGCACGGGCCTGGTCGGGTTCCACGCCGACATGGCCGTGCCCGGCTTCGGCGGGTCCTGGCAGTCCGCGCCCGCAGCGCGCCAGGCGGAACTCCGGGAGATCTACCGCAAGTTGATGACAAGCGAAGAGCCGATCGGCACGCTGCCCGCCAGCCCCTCGTGGGAGTGCTGGCGCCCGGGCCACGCCGAAGGTCCGCTGATCGGCGGGGTGATCAACCGCATCGCGCTGGTGCAGGCGACCCGGTTCGCGCTGCCGCTCGAACGGTTCGACGGCGCGGTGCTGTTCTGGGAGGAGATGGGCGGCCTGGCCGCGCACGTGTGGAGCTACCTGCAGGTGCTGCGCCACGGCGGCATCCTCGACCGGATCGCCGGCATGGTCGTGGGCGTCCCGCGCGAGATCGGCGGGCTGGAACCCGGCGCGTCCCCCACCCTGCGCGAGATCGTCCTCGACGTGCTCGGCGACCGGGACATCCCGGTGCTGGGCAACGTCGACTTCGGGCACGCCGGCCCGAATCTGCCGATGCCGGTCGGTGTCCGGGCCGGCCTCGACGCGGAGCGGCGGACGCTGTCGCTGCTCGAACCGGCGGTGGGGCCGGGCCGCGTGGGGGCGGCCCGGCCCGGAGAACGTCAGGACAGGGTGACGTCGTCGTAGAGGGTGTACGTGGCGTCGCCGGAGTAGTTGTCGTCGTGGTTGGTCAGGGTGAGCGTGTAGCTGTGGCCGGCGGTGACGGCGGCCGTGACCTGGGCCCAACTGGTCGTGTCGGTACAGGTCTTGGGGAGCACCGTCGTGCTCGTGCCGGTGGTGTTGTCGGTCAGGCTCGCGGTGGCCCAGTCGTAGGCGACGGTGTCGTTGGTCGTCATCCGGTACCAGAACGACAGCCGGGTGGTGCCGCTCGGCGCGGTGAAGGTCTGGGAGACGGACGAGTCGCCGTTGGTCGGCGTCGTCGCGCCGACCATGGCCGCGTACGTGCCGCTGTGGGTGGCCGTGGTGGTGGCGCTCGCGCTGCCGGCGACGGTCCAGCCGGTGAGGCTGCCCGCCTCGAAGGTGCCGTTGACGAGGGTGGCAGCAGGCGCGCCGCCGGGGCCGGGGTCGGTGATGCTGTCGGCGCCGGTCTCGATGTGGCCGGCCAGGCGGCGCAGGAAGCCGTCGCCGGTGTCGGCGGTGACGGTGAGGTCGTACCAGCCGCTCTTGGTGGCGAACGAAGCGGAGACGGGCGTCCTGGTCCCGGCCGGGACGGTGTACGTCCAGGGCCCGCCGGTGCCGTAGGTGTGGTCGGTGACCGTCAGCACGGCAGCGGCGCCGCCGGTGTTGGTGAACGCGAGCTGCAGCTTGTTGCCCACGGTGTCGTAGCCGGAGGCGACCTCCACCAGCGCCGCCCCGCTCGCGCACGCCGTCGTGCGGTTGCCCGCGAAGCGGCGGTGGAAGCCGTTGGGGCCGTACAGCGACAGGTCGTACGCGCCGGTCGGTGTCCCCGCGACCCAGTTGTCCGACACCGTGGCCCCGGCGCCGACGGTGTAGAGCCAGGGCCCGTCCGTCCGGTACGCGTTCGGGTACACGTAGTACACGACGCCCGCCGTCCCGGTGTTGGTCATGTCGATCCAGAACTTGCCGCCCGCGCAGTCCGTCCGCCCGTTGGCGTTGGGCTGCCAGGGCAGGGCGCGGGCCGGGCGGGTGCCGGGCTCCTGGGCGGGCATCGCCTGGGTCGCGGGGACGACGGGCGCCGGCAGGGTGCCGCACTGGGTGTCGGCGCCGGAGACGTACGTGCTGGTGTCGGGCAGCGTGGGCCAGGTGGCGTCCTGGCCGGAGAAGCCGAACACCGACGTGAGGTCGCCGCTGACCGCCCGGCGCCAGGCGCTGATGTTGGGCTCCTGGACGCCGAAGCGCTTCTCCAGGAACCTGATCACCGACGTGTGGTCGAACACCTGGGAGTTGACGTAGCCGCCCCGGGTCCAGGGCGAGACGACGATCAGCGGGACGCGCGGGCCCATGCCGATGGCCTGGCCGCCGGAGACCTCCCCGGCCGTGGACACCGAGCTGATGCCCTGGGTGGCCGTCGCGGGCGGGACGGGCGGCGGGACGTGGTCGAAGAAGCCGCCGTTCTCGTCGTAGTTGAGGATGAACGCGGTCTGCGACCAGACGGCCTGGTTGGCGGCCAGCACCTTCAGGAGCCGCGCGCTCAGGTCCTCGCCGTACGCGGGCTTGTAGTTGGCGTGCTCGGAGAGCGCGGTGGGCGCGACGATCCAGGAGACCTGCGGCAGGGTGCCGGCGTCGACGTCCTTCTGGAAGGCGGCGACGAGGTCGGGGACGGTGGCCATGCCCTTGTCGTGCAGGGGTGAACCGGCCTTGGCGTTCTTGAAGTTGGCGAACCAGGCGAGGGCGTTGTCGTCGAAGTTGTCGCTCTGCTGGTAGACCTTCCAGCTGATCCCGGCGGCCTCCAGCCGCTCCGCGTACGTGGTCCAGCTGAAGCCGGCCGCCGGCTCGGTGTTGTCGAGGACGGCGCTCTGGCCGACCGAGAGGCCGTTGGAGCCGGTGAACAGGTGCAGCCGGTTGGGGTTGGTTTGAGTCAGGGTGGAGCAGAAGTAGTGGTCGCAGATGGTGAAGGCGTCGGCGAGCGCGTAGTAGAAGGGCAGGTCGGCGCGGTTGAAGTAGCCCATGCCGAGGCCGGGGGTGCGGGCGGTGTTCCAGGCGTCGTACTTGCCGCCGTGCCAGATGGCGGTGTCGACGGGGTAGCTCATCGCGGGGGCGTTGGCGCAGGTGGCGCTGGTGGTGCCGGTGTCCATGCGGAACGGGAGGATGTACCCGTCCGTGTTCGAGTACGGCTGGTGGAACACCGACTTGCCGCTCGGCAGGTTGACGGCGTTGCGGTCGCCGAAGCCGCGGACGCCGTTCATGGTGCCGTAGTAGTGGTCGAAGGCGCGGTTCTCCTGCATGAAGATCACGACGTGCTGGACGTCGTTGATGGTGCCGGTGGCCGCGGGGGCGGCGACGGCCTTCTGCAGGGACTCGGGGAGGACGGAGAACGCGGCGGTGGCGCCGGCGGCCGCGGCGGCGAATCCCATGAACGAGCGACGGGACACGGGGGTCACGTAGGGGCTCCTCTTGTCTGGACAAGTACTCCCTCTGACTTGTCTGGACAAGTGTGTGGAGCGGGCTCGGACGGGGCCACTCCCGGGCAGTGAACGGCTCCGGTCCGAGCGGTGGCGCGGACATGGCCTACCGGCGGGTCCGGTGGCGAGGAAGGCCGGTCCGGCCGGTGAAGGACGAACGGGCCGCCGGGGGCGGCAAGCACCCCCGGCGGCCCGGGCCGGACCGGCGAAGCGTCAGGACGGCTGCGTCTCCGCGAGCCCGACCAGGTCGGCGACACCGGCCAGCACGTACGTGTGCGGCTGCCCGTCGAAGTCGGCGCGGTCGAGCTCCCCGGTGAGCACGCCGACCACGACACCGGCCCCGGCGTTGGCGCCGGCCTGGACGTCGACGACGGTGTCGCCGGCGGTCAGCACCCGGCGGGTGTCGATGACGCCGGTCTTCTCCATCGCCCGGTGGATCATGTAGGGCGCGGGGCGCCCGCGCGGGACCTCGTCCGAGGTGACGACGGCGTCGAGGTTGCCGCCCTCGCCGGTCGACCAGCCGAGCGAGGCGAGCAGCGGCAGCGCGACGTCGTCGCTGAACCCGGTGGTCAGCGCGACCTTGATGCCGCGCCGCCGCAGCTCGGCCAGGGCGTCCTCGACGCCGGGGATGGCCTGCGGGGGAGTGGTCCGGTAGGCCTCGCGCAGGTACGCCCGGAAGGCCTGGTAGCTCTCCTCGACGAGCTCGGGGGTGGGAGTGCCGCCGCCGAGGCGGACCAGGGCGTCGATGGCCTCGCGCTTGTCGGTGCCCATCCAGGTCTGGAGGTCGGCCTCGGCGACGGCGACGCCGTTGCGCTCGACGGCGGTGCGCAGCGCCCGGTAGACGGCGCCGGACTCGTTGATGGTGGTACCGGCCATGTCGAGGGCGGCGAGCTGGATCACGGGGTCAGTCCTCTTCGGTGCGGTAGCGGCCGATGACGGTGCGGCCTTCGACGGTGTTCTCGATGGTGAAGGTGGCCATGCTGGGCAGGTAGCGGTCGTCGGCGTCCTCCAGCGGCACGCCGCGGCTGGAGGTGGTGAGCCGGCGGACGCGCAGCAGCGGGGCGCCCGCGGTGATCCGCAGGAGTTCGGCGTCGCGCGGTTCGGCGGCGACGGCGTCGATGGTGTGCCGGGCGTGGTGCAGGTCGACGTCGCGGCGCAGCAGTTCGTCGTAGACGGACCCGGTGTCCGGGTCGAAGTCGAAGAGGATCCGGCCGACCTCGTGGACGAAGGTGGAGCGTTCCAGCATCGCTGGGACGCCGTCCAGCAGGCGCAGCCGGACGAGTTCGACGACGGGTTCCCCTTCGGGCAGGCCGAGCCGGGCGGCGGCCTCCGGGGTGGCGCGGCGGCGGGCCACCTCGATCGTGCGCTGGCCCGGTTCGCGGCCGATGCCGCGGGCCCACTGGGTGAAGGACAGGAAGGTGGCGAAGGGCTGCGAGGGCGCCGTGCGGCGGGCGACGGGCGGTTTGCCGCGCCCGCCGACCAGGCTGCCCTCGCCGCGCAGGACGGCCAGGGCCTGGCGGACCGGGCCGCGGGAGCTGCCGAACTCGGCGCAGAGCTGCGACTCGCTGGGCACCGGCTCGCCCTCGGGCCACTCGCCGGACTCGATGCGCCGCTGGAACTCGGCGGCGAGCCGTTGGTGGAGCGGGAGCGCCTCGCGGGTCGCGTCACGTGTCGCCTCACTTGTCTTCACAAGTCGACTATGACACCAGGGGCCGGAACTTCTCAAGCGGAGCCCGGTGTGCAGGTCGGCTCATGGCCGCGACCGCTCGCGACGGTCGTCGGGCGGATGAACAGACGGTAACTTGTACAGACATCTCTTGACGTCGACGCCGCCGAGCCCGGAATCTGGAGCCATGAGCAGCAGCACCACACCCACCACCGCCCCCACCCGTCCGAGCGGGGCCGGCACGCCCGGCCGCAGCGACGTGGTGATCGTCGGCGCGGGCATCATCGGCCTGGCCCACGCCTTCGAGGCGCTGTCCAACGGCCTGTCCGTCACCGTCCTCGACCGCGACCGCCGACCGGTCGGCGCCTCGGTCCGCAACTTCGGCCACTGCTGCATCAGCGCCCAGGACGGCGAGCTGCTCGCCCTCGCCCAGCGCTCCCGCCCCGGCTGGCTGCGCGCCGCCGAAGCCGCCGGCTTCTGGGCCGCCGAGGCCGGCACCCTGGTCGTCGCCCGCTCCGCCACCGAGGCGGCCGTCCTGGACGAGCTGCGCGCCGAGCGCGGCGGCGACGCCGTCCGGCCGTACACGGCCGAGCAGACGGCCGCGGCCCTCGGCCGTGCGGAGGACGAGCGGGACGACATCACGGCCGGCGCGCTGCTGCCCGCCGACCTGCGGGTCAACCCGCGCGAGGCGGCGCCCGCCCTGGCCCGCTGGGTCGCCGAGCACCCGCGCGGCCGGGTGCTGTGGGGCACCGCCGTCACCGGCGTCGAGTCCGGCACCGTGCACACCACCCGCGGCGCCGTCCACGGCGAGCGGATCCTGGTCTGCGTCGGCCACGACGTGGACTACCTGCTCCCCGACATCGCCGAGGACCACGGGGTCGAGCGCTGCCGCCTCAGCATGGCCCGGGTCGAGGCCCCGGCCGGCTTCCGCACCGACTCGGCCGTGCTGACCGCCACCTCGATGCTCCGCTACGACGCCTTCACCAGCCGGCCCGCGGCCGCCCGACTGCGCGAGGAGGTGCTGGGCCACAGCGCCGAACTGCTGGAGATCGGCGCGAACGTGATGTTCACCCGGCTCCCGGACGGCACCGTCCTGGTCGGCGACTCGCACCACTACGACGCCACCACCCCGCCGTTCGTCGACGAGCGCACCTACGAGCTGCTGCTCGACGCCGTCGCGAAGGTCCTGGGCGTGCCGCGCCTGCGGGTCCTGGAACGCTGGCAGGGCGTCTACGCGAGCAGCCCCCGCGGCCCGCTGCTGGTGCGCGACCTGGCACCGGGGGTGCGCGCGATCTCGGTCACCTCGGGCATCGGGATGACCCTCTCCTTCGGCCTCGCCGCCGCCACCTTCGATGGCACCCTCGCCACCACCGGCTGAGGAACCGCAGGACGAGCCACCCCGCCAACTGCCGGACGCCGCCCCCGACTCCACCCGGGAGCGGCCCCGGCGCGGCCGGGGCCGCCGGCGGCCTTCAGCGCGGCTTCAGCGCGTACGGCCCGGCGGACGCCGACGAGCCCGACGAGCCGGACGACCCCCCGCACGGCCCGCAGTCGCCGCCCAGGCACTTGGCGGCCTCCGCCATCACCTCGTCCACCGTGTGGTCCCGCAGCTGCTTGCACCGGTCCTGCCGCCCCTGGTCCTTGCACTGCCGCACCGCCCGCCACCCCTCCAGGCAGGCCACCGCCTCCCACCCCTTGAGCACGTACAGCAGCGTCCGGCACAGGCAGTCCACGTACTCCTGGACGCCCGGGAACCCGTTCCACACCCCCTTCACCTGCCGGTCCAGCACCAGCAGCCGCACGTACAGCTCCAGCGGGCTCCGGTTCGGGTCGGCGACGTCCGCGGCCAGCTGCGCCGCGTCCGCCCGGAGCTTGGCGGCGCGCGGCGGCAGCGCCGCCTGCTCGGCGATCAGCGCCTGGAAGAACTTCGAGGCCACGTCGACCTCACTGCGGTAGTGCGCGATCAGGCCCGCGAGCTGGGCGTCCGGGTCGTCCTCGTGCCCGTCCGTGCCGAAGTCGCACGGGAACTCGCGGCAGCCGGGCTCCCCGTCGCACTCCTCGATCCGGGCGTGCACCCGGTGCTCGGCGCGCTCCGCGCAGTCGCGCTGCTCCTCGTCGACCCGGCAGCGCAACTGCTCGCGGATCGACTTGAGTTGGGCGTCCGCGGCCCGGACGTCGACCCCGGCGGCGGCGCGCGCGGCGCCGTAGTCCTTCTTCGCGGTGGAGAAGGCGGCCTTGAACGGCTCCAGGGTCTTCAGGCTCTCCTGGATGACGTCGGCGCGCTTCTGGATGCCCTTGGCCTTGCAGGCGAGTTCGTCGATGGCGTCGGTGTCGCAGCAGCCGGGGTGTCCGGCAGAGTACGGGGACTCGTAGCTCATGGGGCCTTCTCCGGGGTGATCGGGAAGCTCCCGGGTAGGGGAGCGGACGCGCGTCGAGAGTGCGACGGACACCGTCACCACGCCGTCGCCCGGCTGCGGCAACGCCGCGGTGACGTCGGCGGCCGAGCATCGGACCATGGCTGGATACCGGGCACTCGCCGCAGTCGGACGCAGTGTGGTCGCGCTGCTGAACCGGCGCTTCGAGGAGGAGATCCCCGAGGGCGCCGGCCGGCGGCCGCTGGCGGTGCTCGCCGGCCCGCTGGACTTCGAGAAGGTGGACACCGCCGGCGCGGTGATCCGCTATCCGGCCGTCTCCGTGTACTGCTACCGGCTCAGCATCGACCGGGAGACCCGGGCCGGCTGGGGCGCCGTCTCCGCGCGGGACGGCCTGCCCCGGCTGCCGCTGCGGATGCACATGATGATGGCCGCCTGGGACCAGTTCGTCGAGGCCGAGCTGGAGTGGCTCGGCCTGACCGCCCGCACGCTGGAGAGCGAGGGCATCCTCACCGGCCCGCTGCTCGACCCGAGCGGCGACTGGGAACCGGGCGACATGGTCCAGGTCGTCTCGGACGAGCTGGCGATGGACTCGCTGAGCGAGGCCTTCCAGGCGATGAGCACCGACTACCGGCTCTGCCTGCCCTACCTGGCCCGGGTGGTACGGATCGACGGCCCCCGCGGGCCCGCCCCCGAGGAGGTCACCACGGTGGCCACCCGGCTCTCCGGGATCCCGCGATGACCGCCCCCGCCGGCTCGGGCGACCTCGACGCCGGCCCCCCGATCACCGTCGACGCCGGCCCGGTCGACGTCACCCACCGCCTCGCGCTCGCCGTCCGCCCGCTCGACGCGCGCACCGCCGCGCCCGCCCCCGGCGTCCGGGTCGGCCGCGAGGCCCCGCCGCCCGGCGGCCCGGTCCGGCCGCTGGAGAGCCACGGCGCCACCGGCGCGGTGCTGCGGTACGGCCCCGGCGGCGTCCGGGCCCGCACCGTCGTGCTGCGGCTCGACGACCCGGCCCGCCGCCTCGTCCCGCGCCGCTTCCGCGTCCCGCTGTGGACGCCCGCCGAACTCACCGGCGCCGACGACCGCCCGCCCACCGCCGGCTACGTACCGGCCGCCTCCCGGCTGCTGCGCCCCTGGCTGCTGCCCGGCGTGGCCTATCCGGTGACGAACGGTCTGACCGGCCTGCGGCTGCGCGTCACCCACCGGGGCCGGCCGGTGCGCTGGCCCCGGGTGACGGCCTTCGGCTCCGGTGGCGTCCCGGTCGGCTGGGCGCACGGCGACGAGCACGGCCAGGTGCTGCTGCTGGTGGACGGCATCGGGGGGCTGCCGCACCCGGCGCCCTCCGCCTTCGACGTCGCCCTGCGCACCGCCGCCCCCGACCAGGGGCAGGTGCCGCCGGTCGACCCGCTCGACCCGCTGGCCGACCTGGTGGTCGAGGACGTCCCGCGCAGCCAGGCCCCGCCCGTCCCCGCGGACCTGGACAACCCGCTGCTGCGGGGCACCGCCCTGCCCCCGGGCTACCGGACCGGCGCCGGGGACGTCGTCCGGCGCCTGACCGTCGGCCGGGTGCTCCCCGAGACCGAGTTGCCGCACACCTGACCCGCGCATCCGACCCGCCGCCCGCCGCCCGCCAGACCGCAGCCCGCCACCCGCCAGCCCGCCGCCCGAGGAGGCCCGCGCATGCCCGAGTACCTGACCCCAGGCGTCTACGTCGAGGAGACCAGCTTCCGCTCGCGGTCCATCGAGGGGGTGCCCACCAGCACCTTCGGCATGGCCGGTCGGACGGAGTACGGCCCGGTGCCGTACCTCGCCAACGGGCGGATCCTGACGCCCGGCCCGTCCCTGGTCACCAGCTTCACCGAGTACGAGCGCGCGTACGGCGGGCTGACCCTGGGGGACGGCAGCCCCTGCTACCTGGCGCTGGCCGCCCGCGCCTTCTTCGCCAACGGCGGCCGCCGGCTGTACGTCTCCCGGGTGTTCTCCTTCGTCAAGACGGCCGGCCCGGCGGACACGATCGACGGGCCGGCCAACTTCGCCTCGCTCGCGGTGCCCGCGACCGGCACGCCGGTGCTGCGCTGGTGGGCCCGCTGGCCGGGGCAGGCCGGGGCGCGGATCGGCGTCTCGGTGGCGTTCCGGCGCAGCAAGAACGTGCTGATCGCGGCCACCGCCGCGGACGGCACCGGCACCGTCCGGCTGACCGGTGTGCAGCCGGGCGCGGCCGTCGAACTGGCCGACCTGGTGGGCGGGAAGCCGCCGGCGCCGAGCGACCGGACGAAGCCGAACGCCGCCGACGTCCGGATCGTGGCGCGGGCCGCGGACGGCAGCCTCGGCTACCGCAACGCCCAGGGCGGCGTGGACGCCCCGGCCGCCGGCAAGGCCGCCTTCCACCTCACCCTGGCCGTCACCGTCCGCTCCGGCGCGGACCGGCTGGACGTCTACAACGAGCTCGAACTCGACGACGCCCACCCGCGCTCGGTGGCGAGGGTGCTCGCCGCCAAGGACCCGGCCGACGAGTTCTCCCTGGTCTGGCTCGACTACCCGGCGCCCACCGCCCCCGGGGCCCAACCGCCCACGCCGGGCGAGACGTTGACCGCCCTGCTGGCGCTCGACGCCGCCCACCCGGGCTTCCTCACGGGCGGCGGCGACGGCCAGGACCCGACCTCCGTGGAGCTGCTGGGCGAGCGCGCCGACCCGGACGACCACAACCGGCCGGCCACCGGGCTGGCCGCGCTCGGCGAGATCGACGACATCGCCGTCGTCGCGATGCCCGACACGGTGAACCTCACCGGCCAGGACCAGACGGAGGCGGCCTCCGGGCTGATCGACCACTGCGAGCAGCTGCGCTACCGGATGGCGATCGTCGACCCGCCGAAGGACAGCTCGATCTCCGAAGTGCGCCGCTTCCGCTCGCAGTTCGACAGCACCTACGGGGCCCTCTACTACCCGTGGCTGCGGATCACCGACCCCACCCGGCGGCCCGACCCGGGCGCGCCCACGCCGACGCTGGACCTGCCGCCCTCCGGCTTCGTCGCCGGGATCTACGCCCGCAGCGACAACGACCGCGGGGTGTTCAAGGCCCCGGCGAACGAAGTCGTCTACGGCATGAGCGAGTTCGTCACCAACGTGACCTACGACCGGCAGGCCGTCCTCAACCCCGAGGGGATCAACGCGCTGCGCTTCTTCGAGGGCCGGTCGAACCGGGTCTGGGGCGCGCGGACGATGAGTTCGGACCCGGAGTGGAAGTACGTCAACGTCCGCCGGCTGTTCATCTACCTGGAGCACTCGATCGACAAGTCGACCCAGTGGGCGGTGTTCGAGCCGAACAACGAGCGGCTCTGGGCCTCGGTGCGGCAGTCCGTCGAGGACTTCCTGCTGGTCACCTGGAAGAGCGGCGCGCTGATGGGCGGCAAGCCGGAGGAGGCGTTCTTCGTCCGCTGCGACCGCACCACGATGACCCAGAACGACATCGACAACGGCCGGATGATCTGCCTGATCGGGGTCGCCCCCACCTACCCGGCCGAGTTCGTGATCTTCCGGATCGGCCAGTTCACCGCCGACGCGCCGGCCGTCTGACGCGGCGTCATTCTCAGCGAAGGAGAGGGCACATGGCCACCCGCAACAACCCGTACGGAGCCTTCAACTTCCTCGTCAAACTCGGCGACGCCGGCGGCGAGGACCAGATCGCCGGCGGCTTCTCCGACTTCACCGGCGCGGGCAACGAGGTGAAGTTCTCCGAGTACCGCAACGGCAACGACAAGGAGAACCACGTCCGCAAGATCGCCAACACCAACACCACCGACGACGTCACCCTCAAGCGCGGCATCATCGGCGACCTGCGGCTGTTCAACTGGATCAAGGCCACCCGGGAGGGCGACTTCGACCCCCGGACGGTCGTCGTCACCCTCCACGACGAGGCCCGCACCCCGGTCTGCTCCTGGACGCTGCACAACGCCCAGCCCAAGAAGTGGGTCGGCCCCACCCTGGCCGGCAAGGGCGGCGGCGAGGTCGCGATGGAGGAACTCCACCTCGTCGCCGAGCGGATCGACTTCGCGTCGCTGTGAGCACGCCCATGAACGCCGCGAACGCCGCCGCCAGCGCCCCCGGGCTGCGGCTCGGGGCGCCCGGGGTGTACCGGGACGCCCGGCGGCCGGCGCCCGCCTTCCGGCCGGTGCGGCTGGACGTGGCCGGGTTCGTCGGGGTGGCGCCGCGCGGGCCGGTGGACCGGCCGGTCGCCGTCGAGCGCTGGACGGAGTACCAGCGGCGCTTCGGCGGTCTGGAGGGCCCGGGCCTGCTGCCGTACGCCGTCCGGGCGTTCTTCGCCCAGGGCGGCAGCCGGGCGTACGTGCTGCGGGTCTCGCCGGTGCCGCGCGCGCCCGACCCGGCCGCGCTGGCCGCCGTCGCCCGGTACACCGTCCGGCTGGCCGATCCCGCCGCCGGCGCGCCCGTCGACCTCGGGCTGGTCGCCGCCGACGAGGGCAGCTGGGGCGGACGCCTCGCCGTGCGCTGGGAGTTCGCCGCCGACCGGCACTTCACCGGCCGGGCGGACGGCCTGCGGCTGCCGCTGCCCGACGCGGTCGCCGTGCCGGCCGGCTCCCTGCTCCGGGTCCGCGGGCCGGGGCTGCCGCCCGCCGGGGTGTTCCGCTTCGTCCGCCTGGTGGAGGAGTCCCCGCGCGGCCGAACGGCCTTCCTGGACGAGGCACTTGACGCTGTCGAGCTCGAAGCGGACATCGTCACCGCAACCGTCACCGTCACCGACGCCGACCCGGCCCGCGCCGAACGCCTCACCGACCTCGGCCTGTCCGCCGCGCACCCCCGCCCCGCCCGGCAGGTGCTCGCCGAGGAGTCCCTGCTGATCGCCCCGGACGGCGACTGGCCCGAGCGGCTGCTGCCCCCGGACCCGACCCTGCCGGCCGTCGACGCCGTCCTGGTCCGGCCCGGCGCGGACCGCTGGGCGGCCGTCACGGCGGACAGCCTCTTCGGCGACACCCCGCCCGAGCTGTTCCCGGTCGGCGGCGACCGATTGCCCGACGACGGCACCGCCTTCGTCGGCCTCGACCGGCTCGCCCTGGAACCCGAGGTCGCCCTGCTCTCGGTGCCCGACCTGCTCTGGGACTACCCGGTGCCCACCGGCACCACCGACCCGCCGGAGCCGCCGCCCGAGCGGGCGGACGGGCGCTGCCCGCCCCCGGCCGTCCCCGTGGTCTACCCGCCGCCGCCGGAGCGGGCGGTGCTGCTCGACGGCCGCGACCCGGGCGCGCTCGCCGAGATCCTGCGCCGCCAGCGCCGCCTCGTCGACCTGGCGGAGCGCCAGCGCCGCTTCGTCGCCCTGCTGGACGTGCCCCCCGGGCTGCCGCTGCGCCTGACCACCCGCTGGCGGGCCGGCTTCGACAGCTCCTACGCGGCCGCGCACCACCCGTGGCTCGGCGTCGTCGACCCGGACGACCCGCGGCTGCGCGCCGTCCAGGTGCCGCCGTCCGCGTTCGCCGCCGGGATCATCGCCGACCGCGAGCACCGGCTCGGCATCCCCTGGGGCCCGGCCAACGCCCTCGCGGCCGGGGCCGTGACGGCGGCCGACCAGCCCGCCCCGGCCGAGCTCGACGAACTCCACCTGCTCGGCATCGACGTGTTCGCCGCCGAGCGGGACGGCTTCCGGCTGGCCTCCGCCCGTACGCTCTCCGGCGACCCGGACTACCGCCAGCTGAGCGTGCGGCGCCTGATGACGATGCTGCGCCTCGTCCTCGAACGCCAGGCGCAGAGCCTCGCCTTCGAGCCCAACTCGCCGCAGCTGCGCGACGAGTTGCGCGGCGCGGTGACCAGGCTGCTGCGTGACCTGTTCCGCGCCGGGGCGTTCGGCGGGGCCACCGAGGCGCAGGCCTTCTTCGTCCGCTGCGACGAGGAGCTGAACCCCGCGCGGTCGCAGGGGCTGGGCCGGCTGGTCGCCGAGATCGGGGTGGCGCCTGCCCAGCCGCTCGAATACCTCGTCCTGCGGATCGCCCAGGACGCGGACGGCGACGTCAGAGTGGCGGGCTGAGCGATGGCCGAGCTGGTGCAGGGCTTCAACTTCCGGATCTCGCTGCGGCGCAGCACCTCCCCGGGCCCGACCGCGACGCCGCCGCCCAGCCTGGACGGCGCGACGGCCGCCGGCCCGGGGGCGGACCCCGGGGCGGACGGCCCGGCGGACCGGCTCGGCGACGGCGGCTTCCAGGAGTGCGCCGGCCTGGAGCTGGAGATGGAGGTCGGCGACCACCCCGAGGGCGGCCGCAACGACGGACTGGCCCGGGGGACGGGCCGGATCAAGCTCCAGCCGATCGTGCTCAAGCGCGGCATGCTCGTGCCCACCCCCGGCGGCCGGGCCGACACCGCGCTCTGGGACTGGCTGCACGGCATCGTCAGCGGCGAACGGCGGGCGGCCCGCTACGACGGCGACATCGAGGTGCTGGACCCGACCGGGGCCAGGACCGTCGCCCACTGGCGGTTCACCCGCGGACTGCCCGTCAAGCTCACCGGGCCGGCGCTCAACGCGCGCACCGGCGAGATCGCCATGGAGGAACTGCACATCGCCCACGAGGGCCTGCGACTGGAGGGCACCTGATGGCGGAGCTGGCCCACGCGACCCTGCAGCGGCTCCGGGTGGACCGGGCCGGCGGCAAGGACCGGCCGCCGCTGGTCAAGGGGGACGGTCCGGCGGTCGAGGTCCAGTTCAACCCCGTCTCGCTGCGGCTCAGCCGGAACAACAACGTCGACCGCGGCGGCGTCGGCACCCGCACCGAGAAGCGCCAGAACCCCTCGGCGGAGCCCGCCGTGCTCGCCTTCGACCTGGCCTTCGACACGGCGGAGCAGGGCGGCCCCGGCGCGTACACGGACGTCCGGGAGTGGACGGCGGTGGTCCGGCAGTTCGTCGAGCCGCCGCCGCGCAAGAAGGGCGACCCGCCGCCGATCGTCCGGTTCCAGTGGGGGACGTTCCGGTTCGACGGGATCGTCACCCAGGTCACCGAGGAACTGGACCTGTTCGCCCCGGACGGCACCCCGCTGCGGGCCAAGGTCGGCGTCACCGTCACCGAGCAGGACTTCGGCCTCGAAGCGCACGAGAAGGGCGCCGGCGCGCGCGACGCCCGCGCCGCCACCGACCCGGGCACGCCGCCGGCCGGCTCCACCCCCGGCACGGCCGGCACGAACCGGCCGCAGCAGGTCGTCCAGGCCCGGGGCGGGGAGAGCGCCCAGCAGCTGCTGGCCCGGCTCGGGCTCGACCCGGCGGCCTGGCGGGCGGCGATGCGGGGGCTGGACAGCCCGCTCGGGCTCACCGCCGGGTTCAACGTGCACCTCGGCGTCGAGGTCGAGGCGGGCGGCGGCCTCGGCCTGTCGGCCGGGTTCGCGGGCGAGGCCGCGGCCACCTCCGTCGCCGGGCTCGCCGGGGCGCTGGGCCTCGGGCCGGATGCCGAAGGTGCCGCTCCCAGCAGCGGGAGCGGCACGGACGACCTGACGGCCGCGGGCTTCGCGCTCTCGGCCGGCGGCGGGATCGCCGCGTCGCTGAGCACGGTGACCGGCGCCCGCGCCGCCCGGGCCGTCGACCTGGCCCGCGGCGCCTTCGCCGTCCCCGGCCCGGTACCCCCGACCGGCGCCGCCCCGCCGCCCGACCCGCGCGCCCTGACGTACGGCCAGGGCGTGCCGCTGCGCAGCCGCGCCGACGCGGACACCCGCGCCGAGGCGGAGACCGGCGGCGCCCGCAGCCTGGCCGGCCGGGCCCGCGCCCGCGAACTGCCGCCGCCGGACGGCGTGACGCCGCCGTGGGAGCACCTGCCGCCGGTGACGCCCGCCCGGACGGCGGCGGACTGCGCGCAACGCCGCCGTGACGCACCGCCGAGCACCCTGAGGTGGCGGCCGTAGAGGACCCGGGAGGCGCCATGACCGTGCACATCGGCGAAGTCCACACCGACGTCGTCCCCGCGGCCGCGCCCGGCCCGGCGCCCGCCGCCGGGCGCGGCGGCCCGGCCGGGGAGGCGGAGCGGGCCGAGGAGCTGTGCGCGGCGCTCGACCGGGCGCGCTGGCTGGCCGGACGGGTCGCGGCGGTGGGCTTCGATGACTGAGCCGGGCGTCACCGCCGTCGCCCCGGTCTTCACCGTCGGCAGCGACCTCGTGCGCGACCTGGGCCGGGACTGCGTCCGCCTGGAGGTCGGCGAGGGCACCGAGGGCCTGCGCACCCTGCGGGCGACCTTCCTGGCCAGCGGCGTCGGCGCCCGGGGCCCGCAGCAGAGCCTGCTGCACCTGGACGGGCGGACGGTCGACCTCGGCAGCGCGCTCAAGGTCGCCCTCGGCCCCGACGCCGACCAGCGCAACGTCTTCGAGGGCACCGTCTCCGGCCTGGAGCTCGTCCTCGGCGACGGCGACCCGCCCCTGGTCGTGGTGCACGCCGAGGACGCCCTGATGCGGCTGCGGATGACCCGCCGGACGCGCACCTACACGCAGGTGACCGACGCCGACCTCGCCGAGGCCGTCGCCCGCGAGCACGGCCTGCGGGCGGACACCGCCGCGCCCGGCCCGCGCTACGACGTCGTCCAGCAGCTGAACCAGAGCGACCTCGCCTTCCTGCGCGAGCGCGCCCGCCTGCTCCAGGCCGAACTCTGGTGCAGCGGCGGCACGTTGCACCTGCGCACCCGGGACACCCGGCCGGGCACCGCGCTCACCCTGGTGCTCGGCCGCGACCTGCTGTCCGCCCGGCTGACGGCCGACCTCGCTCACCAGCGCAGCGAGGTGGTGGTCACCGGCTACGACGCCGAACGCCGGGAGGGCGTCGACGAGCGGGCCGGCCCGGAGCTGGTCGAGGCCGAGGCCGGCGGCGGCCGCACCGGCGTGCGCCTGCTGGCCCGGGCGCTCGGCCCCAGCAGCACCCTGCGGGTGCGCGAGGTCGCCCTGAACGCGGCCGAGGCGTCCGCCTGGGCGCGGGCCGAGATGCTCCGGCGCGGCCGGCGCTTCGTCGTCGCGACCGGCCTCACCAACGGCACGCCCGACCTGGTCGTCGGCAGCCGGCTCACCCTGCGGGACGTCGGCGCCCCCTTCGACGGCCCCGGCTACTACGTCACCCGGCTGTGCCACGGCTTCGACCTGGAGCACGGCTTCCGCACCCGCTTCGAGGCCGAGCGGGCCACGCTCAACGACGTGAACTGAGACGTGAACCGAGACGTGAACTGAGACGTGAACCGAGGTGAACCGATGCCCCTGCCCAGCCCGTCCGACGGCGCCGCGCCCGGCTACCACGGCGCCTACCCCGCCCTGGTCACCGACATCGTGGACGAGCAGAAGCTCGGCCGGGTCGAGGTGCGCTTCCCCTGGCTCGGCACCGACGGCGACCGCGACGTCCGGGCCTGGGCCACGCTCTGCTCGCCGTACGCCGACCGCGACCAGGGGCTGCTCGTCCTCCCGGAGGTCGGCAGCCAGGTGGTCGTGGTCTTCGAGGCGGGCAACCTGCGCCGCCCGTACATCCTCGGCGCGGCCTGGAACGGCCGGGAGGCCCTGCCGCACCAGCCCGAGCGGGCGAACGACATCCGGCTGCTGCGCTCCCGGGCGGACAGCCGGCTGGAGTTCGACGACACGGCCGGCGCCGCCAAGGTGCGGATCACCATGGCCTCCGGCCACCAGGTGAGCCTCGACGACGCCGCCCAGACCGTGACGGTGCGGCACGCCACCGGCTGCGAGGTCCGGCTGACCGCCACCACGGTCGAGATCAGGGCCAACGTCTCGGTCGACGTCACCGCGCCGATGGTGAAGGTCGACGCGCCGCTGGCGACCTTCAGCGGCATCGTCCAGGTCGGCACCCTGACCGCCGAGCAGATGGTCATGTCACCGGCCTACACGCCGGGCGCCGGGAACATCTGGTGACCGCCGCGGCCCACGGGTTCCAGCTGCGCGCGCCCTGGTACGTCTGCGAGCTCGGCGGCTTCGACCGCTTCGACCCCCGGGCGGCCGCCCCGGCCCTGCAGAAGTACGACGCCCCCGACTTCGTCGCCCGGCTGACGGCGGACCCGCGCGCCTCGCTCGCCTTCGACCCGGTCGAGGACGTGTACGCCTACCCCGTCCCGGTGCCGGCCGGCCGGGCCCGGCGCGGACGGCTGCGCTTCGCCACCCACACCATGGTCGCCACGCCGCTGCGCAAGCTCTACCAGCCCGGCCACCACCGCTTCTACGCCGTCGTCGTCGAGCTGTTCTGCGACCGGCCGGGCCTGCCCCGGCCCGGCGCCGCGGCCGAGGGCGTGCAGCTGCGGATGGTGCTGCGGCGGCAGCAGCGGACCGTCCCGACCTCCGAACGGGCGGCCGTGCGCCGGCTCGCGAGGGCGCTGACCACCGACCTGCTGGCCGCCCGCGGCGCCGCAGCCGGCCGGCTCACCGACCGGGACCTGCCCAACGTGCTCTGGGCCGACCTCGCCTACCGCGCCCGCTTCGAGGCCGAGCACGGCGACCTGCTCGCCGCCCTCGGGCCGCCCGTCGAGCAGAGCTGGACCACCGGCCCCAAGGGCCCGCACTGGGTGCCCACCGGCACCGTGGGCGCGGACGGCAGGCCCGAACCGGAGCAGGAACTGCCGATGTGGCGGATCCCCACCCCCGCCTGGGAGTGCGAGCGGGCCGCGACCCGCTCGCTCTGGTTCGGCCTGGTGCCGACCCTCTCCGGCGAGCACGACGACCAGGGCGCCCCCAAACTCGACGACCAGCACGTGTACGAGCTCCGCTGCGTCGCCCGCCGGCCGCCCGCCCCGGGCCACGAGCACTGCCCGCCGCAGGAGTCCTGGAGCGCCGGCACCGAGCCGTTCAGCCTCGCCGCGTTCTACGACCCGGAGGGCACCAAGAACCACAAGGTCTCGATCACCATGCCGGACCTGCGGGCCCTCGCCGCCCGCGCCGGACGCCCGGCCGGCCCCGGCGGCGTGGCGGTCACCACCCCGCCCGGCTCCCAACTGCCCGTCACCGGCGGCGACATCCCGAAGCCCGGCAGCGGCACACCCGGCGGCACCGACTTCCGGATCTGCACCTTCGCGCTCGAACTCTTCATGATCGTGGCGTTCTTCCTGTTCAGCCTCTTCCTGCCGATCGTGGTGCTCGCCTTCCAGCTCTGGTGGCTGCTCGCGCTGCGCTTCTGCCTGCCACCGGACCTCGTCGCCCTCGGCGCCCTCCAGGCGTACCTCAGCGCCCCCGGGCACGACCTCGCCACGCTGCTCACCGGGCCCGGGCCGGGCAACCCCGGGCCGGGCCGGCTCGACGACCTGCTCGGCGCACCGGGCGCCACGGCCGCGATGGCCGCGCGGGCGCCCTTCAAGCCGAGCGCGCCCGGCGCCGATCCGGAGGCCCGGGCGGCGGCCGCCGACCTGGTGGCCGCGCTCGACCCGACCACCGGCGCCACCGGCTCGCCGCCGCCCGTCGAGAGCTCCCCGCCCGACCCGCTCTGCGGAGGCCGCTGATGGCCGGCCCCGCTCGCGAGGTCAAACCGTCCGCGCCCGCCGCGCCCAGGGCGGCGCCCGGGCCTACGACGGAAGGGCCCGCCGGCGCCCTCGCCGGGCAGCTGGCGGGTGCCGTGCCCGCGCGCCCGACCGTCGCGCCCGACGTGCCCCGGGACGTCCTCGCGCTGGAGGGCGGCGCCGCCCTGGCGCCCACCCCGGCCGTCACCGCGTACCTGGAGCGGAAGGGCCCCGCCGGTGGCCCCGTCCGGGCCGCGCTGGGCACCCTCGCCACCGGGACGCTCAACCTCCGGAAGACCGACGAGGGCCTGACCACCGGCCCGGACTACGAAACCCTGCCGCTGGCCCACCCGTTCCTCCTGCCGCTCACCCGGTACGGCATCGAACCGGTGCTCGCCGTCCGGGTGCGCGGCGGCCTGCTGGAGGGCCACGCCTCCGCCGTCGTGAAGGGCCGCCTGCTCACCGGCCCGGCCGAACTGCTCGGCCAAGTCGCCGAGCACGCCGATCAGTTGGGGCTCGCCGGGGTGAGCGCGCTGAAGCTGCCCGCGGTGGAGAACCGGCTCGACGGGCCGAAGCTGCTGATCCGGGCGGCCGGGCTGCACTTCCGGCTCGGCGGCTTCCTCGACGCCACCGGCGCCCTCGGCCTCGCCGACGAGGTGGTCACCTTCGACGCGACCGCCACCGGCACGGTGCCCGGGCTCGCCGTCGTCACCCTGCCGGTCAAGCGGGACGCCCAGGGCGGGCTGTCCGGCGAGGCCACGGTCGAGGTGGAGCTGAAGGGCTTCAAGGGCACGGTGACGGCGGCCCTCGCGGGCGGCGTCGTCGACGTGCGCGGCAGCGTCCACTACGCCAACGACAAGTTCGACGGCGAGGTGACCCTGGTCGCCACCGACGAGCAGAGTGCCGGCCGGCTGACGGGCGAACAGGTCGCCGCCGCTCAGGCCAAGGCGGCGGCGCCGAAGCCGTCCGTCCCCGAGGGTGAGCAGGAGCCGGCCCCGACCGGCCCGCGCCCCGGGCCGCGCGTGGTTGTCGGCTGGGGAACGGTCAGCGTCCAGCTCGCCGAATGGCTGAGCGGCGAGGCCCTGGTGGTGGTCGACCACCACGGGGACGTCACCCTGGTCGGCAGGATCACGCCGAGGATGACCAAGCCGCTGTTCGAGCAGAAGGACTGGGTCAAACCGCTGCCCAAACTGGAGGTGCGCGCCCTGTACGGCGTGCCGCTGGTCGGCAACGTCTTCGTCTTCGCCGACGTCGGCCTGGAACTGCTCGCCAAACTCGGCCCGGCCACGCTCGACCGGATGGAACTCACCGGCACCTGGTCCACCAAGCCCGAGGTCCTGAAGGACTTCGGCATCACCGGCACCCTCAACGTCTCCGCCTTCGCGGGCATCCGGCTGGTCGCCCAGGGCGGCGCGGGCGTCGAACTCCTCGGCCACGACATCAAGGCGGGCGTGGCGCTGAACGCCCTCGCCGGGATCCGCGGCTACGTGGAGGCCACCCCCCGGATCGGCTACCGCGAAGTCGCCGACCCCAAGGCCGGCAAGCACGGCGAGTTCTTCATCGGCGGCCACCTGGAGATCGCCGCCCAGCCCTTCCTCGGCCTCGGCGGCGACCTCTTCGTCGCCCTGGTCAGCCCCTGGTGGTCCCCGGCGCCCAGCCACCGCTGGACCTGGCCGCTGTTCCAGCTGGAGTACCCGCTGCCGGGCGAGTTCGGGATCGGCGCCGACGTCGAGCACGTCCTCGGCTCGGGGAAGGTGCCGGAGGTCAAGTTCGGCGAAGTCGCCTTCAGCGCGGACAAGTTCATGACCGATTTGATGAACGACCACGTGCCGAAGAAGTCCGGACGGGACGACCGGAAGGCCGGCACCTGGCACGAGGGCCCGGGCGCGGCGGCTCCTGCCAAGGCGGCTCCTGCCAAGGCCGCGACGACGAAGCCCAAGGGCGCGGAACCCGAGCAGGGGATGAGCCCCGAGAAGCTGAAACGCTGGCAGGGCGGCCTCCAGGCGATCGGCGCACTCGCCCAGGAGTCGTTGACCGATCCGTTCGAGGAGGACGAACTGCGGACCGCCCTTGCCGGGATCAAGAAGACGTACGGCTTCACCCTGCTCGAAGAACAGCGCCAGGGCGACGAGTCGCTGATCGACGCCCGGATGAGCCCGGCGACCAAGAAGAAGCCCAAGGTCAGGCTTGTCAGACCCGTCTACCGCGGCGGTCCGTACAACACTCTCGGCGTGAAGAACCCCCGGGGCGGCAAGAACCGAGCGACCAAGGGTACGGAACGCAACCACATGCCCGCGTGGAAGGCGACCAAGGACGCCCAGGCGGTGGGTGGTAGGACCGCCAAGATCACGCAGGCGTTGAATGTGGTCTCGCGCTACACCGCCCCTGCTGTCGAGATGGACATCGCCGACCACAAGAAGACCGGAAGTTGGGGTACGGCTGGCAAGGGCTGGCGAGCGGACCAGACGAGGCTGCTGGTGCAGGGCAAG
>NZ_JZKH01000085.1 GCF_000961885.1 Streptomyces rubellomurinus | reverse complement strand
GCCTACCTCTCCCTCACCGCCACCAAGCCCCTCCCCACCACCGGCAACCCCACCCGCTACTGGACCACCCTCATCCAGGCCGGCGAACTCCTCACCACCGCCCCCAACCCCGACATCCGCCTCCGCAACGCCCTCACCCGCTGCCGCGACCACGCCACCCGCACCACCACCACCCCCTGAGCGCAGGAAGTCGACCCCGCCGACTTCCTGCGCACGCTCAGCACGGCGAAGGCCCAGTCCCCCGCACGGGGAACCGGGCCTTCGCCGCAGAAATGGTCAGATCTGGATGCCGGCCATGCGCTTCCACTCGTACGGGCCGGTCTTGACCTTGAGGCCCAGCTCGCCCTCGAAGTCGTCGTGCAGGGTCAGCCCGGCGAGTTCGGCGGCGCGGCGGCCCACGGCGTAGCTGGGGGCGACCTGGTCGCCCCAGGCGCCGTCCGCGCCGACCACGACGATGCGGGTGGCCACGGAGCCGACGTACTCGACGACGGCGTCGCCGCCCCCGTGCTCCCGGGCGAAGCTGGTGAGGTTCTTGGCGATGCGCTTGGCACGGCGCTCGGTGCGGGCGTCCGGCGCGGCGGCGGTGGCGGTCTCTGCGCTCATGCCCGCATGCTACCCACCGGTACGCGCCCTGGCGACGGGAGCACCCTGTGCACCGGGCCACATACTGGAGGCGTGACGTTCAAAGGCTGGCCGGCCGAAGCGCTCGACTTCTACGAGCACCTCGAAGCCGACAACTCGAAGACCTTCTGGCAGGCCCACAAGGACCAGTACGACGCCGCCGTGCGGGCCCCGGCCGAAGAGCTGCTCGCCGAGCTGGAGCCGGAGTTCGGGCCGGGGAAGATCTTCCGCCCCAACCGCGACGTCCGGTTCAGCGCCGACAAGTCCCCGTACAAGACGCACATCGGCGCGCACCTGGAGGCCGGCGGCTACATCCAGCTCTCCGCGGACGGGCTGGCCTGCGGCAACGGCATGTACCAGCTCGCCCCGGACCAGCTGGAGCGCTACCGCGCCGCCGTCGCCGAGGACGTCAGCGGGGCCGAACTGGAGCGGGTGATCGCCGCGGTGGAGGCGGACGGCCCCAAGGTCTTCGGCCGGGACTCCCTCAAGTCCGCGCCGCGCGGCTTCGCCAAGGACCACCCGCGGATCGAGCTGCTGCGCCACAAGGGCCTGGTGGCATGGCAGGAGTGGGCGCCCGCGAAGTGGCTGGGCACCCGCGCCGCGTACACCCGGATCACCGACTTCCTGCGCGCCTCCCAGCCGCTGAAGGACTGGCTGGACGACCACGTCGGCCCGTCCGAACTCCCCTCCCGCTGAGAAAGCGCGCTGAGCAAGCACGCTGAGAAAGCGAAGGAGCCCCGGTCCGCATCCGGACCGGGGCTCCTTCCACAACAGGCCTCACTTCACGAACGGGTCGATCGCGCAGACCACGAAGAGCAGCGACAGGTAGGTGATCGACCAGTGGAACAGTCGCATCTCCTTGAGCTTGGCGCCCACCACACCGGCCTTGGCCCGCCCGTACAGCGCGTGCGCCTCGCGCAGCCAGGCCGCGCCCAGCAGCACCGCGACGACCGGGTACAGCCAGCTCATGTGCCCCAGCGGCCAGACCGCCAGCGAGGTCGCGACCATCACCCAGGAGTAGGCGACGACCTGCTTGCCGACCGCGACGTTGCCCTTGATCACCGGCAGCATCGGGACGCCCGCCCGCAGGTAGTCGTCGCGGACCTTCATCGACAGCACCCAGGTGTGCGGCGGCGTCCAGAAGAAGACCACCAGGAACAGCGCCACCGCCGCCCACGACACCGAGTTGGTGACCGAGGACCAGCCGATCAGCACCGGCATGCAGCCGGCGATGCCGCCCCAGACGATGTTCTGCGAGGTGCGCCGCTTGAGCCCCAGCGTGTAGACGAACACGTAGAACAGCAGGGCGCCGAGCGCGAGCCCGGCGGAGAGCCAGTTGACGCCGTAGCCGAGCAGCAGGGTCGAGACGACGCCGAGCGTGATGCCGAACACCAGCGCCTCGCGCGGCGAGACCATCCCGGTGACGATCGGCCGCCGCTCGGTGCGGGACATCAGCGCGTCGATGTCCCGGTCGATGTACATGTTGAGGGCGTTGGCGCCGCCCGCCGAGAGGTAGCCGCCGACCACGACCTTGAGCACCAGCAGCATGTCCGGGACACCCTGCTGGGCCAGGAACATCACCGGCACCGTGCTCATCAGCAGCAGCTCGATGATCCGGGGCTTGGTCAGTGCGACGAAGGCGCCGACACGGGCCCCGATCGGCCGGTGATGCGCAGGTGTCGCCCCGGTGACCCCGGCGGGACGGGTTTCGACGGCGGTCACTAACACCCCAACTGAAGATGAATCCTCGCAGGCGTCCACAGGAACGATGGGTCCCGAATCGTCCGCTCTGCGCGTACCACGCCACCTTAGACGCTCCATATATCCCAACCGGCTCCGGGGTCCCCGGCGAGGCGCGACGATCACCCCCCGGTGAACCGTCCGGGTGACGGCGTTCCCGGAGCTCCGGAGAGCCCCGGCGCGTCCGCGCAACCCGTCCTGACCACCGGGGCGGCGAGCCCCGGCGAAACAGGAGAGCCTGGGGCAAAGCGGTCAGATCGCCCACGTGGGAATATCGCACGGCAATACCGGTTGTCTCAGCACGGAGGGTGAGCCCCGGCCTGGACGGTAGGCTCCCGGGAGAAGCGGGATCTACCCTCCGTGACCGGCACCACCCAACGTCGGGACCACAGCGTCGTGGCCGACCCGGTCCCCATTCACGGGGTCACTCTTCACAATGGAAGGAGCCCTGAGACAGGGTGAGCACCACTGCGCCGACGAACGCATTCGAGTGGACCGACCTGGACGAGCGCACGGTTGACACCGCGCGCGTCCTGGCCATGGACGCCGTCCAGAAGGTTGGCAACGGGCACCCGGGGACGGCCATGTCGCTGGCCCCCGCCGCCTACCTGATCTTCCAGCGCTTCCTGCGCCACGACCCGACCGACCCGGCCTGGGTCGGCCGCGACCGCTTCGTCCTCTCCCCCGGGCACACCAGCCTGACGCTGTACACCCAGCTGTACTTCTCGGGTTACGGCCTGGAGCTGGACGACCTCAAGGCCTTCCGCGTGGCCGGCAGCCGCACCCCCGGCCACCCCGAGCACGGCCACACCGCCGGCGTCGAGACCACCACCGGCCCGCTCGGCCAGGGCATCGCCAACGCGGTCGGCATGGCGATGGCCGCCCGCTACGAGCGCGGCCTCTTCGACCCGCAGGCCCCGGCCGGCGAGTCCCCGTTCGACCACACCATCTGGGCCATCGTCTCGGACGGCGACCTGGAGGAGGGCATCTCCGCCGAGGCCTCCTCGCTGGCCGGCCACCAGAAGCTGGGCAACCTGGTCGCCGTCTACGACGACAACCACATCTCGATCGAGGGCGACACCGAGACCGCCTTCTCCGAGGACGTCCTCAAGCGCTACGAGGCGTACGGCTGGCACGTCCAGCGGGTCACCCCGAAGGCCAACGGCGACATCGACGTGGCCGCCCTGGCCGAGGCCCTGGCCGCCGCCAAGGCCGAGACCTCCCGCCCGTCGCTGATCGCGATGCGCACGATCATCGCCTGGCCGGCCCCGGACGCCCAGAACACCGCCAAGGCGCACGGCTCCGCGCTCGGCGCCGCCGAGATCGCCGCCACCAAGAAGGTCCTCGGCTTCGACCCGGAGAAGACCTTCGAGGTCAGCGACCAGGTCATCGAGCACGCCCGCCAGGTCATCAAGCGCGGCAAGGCCGCCCGCGACCAGTGGCAGCAGGGCTTCGACGCCTGGCGCGCCGCCGACGCGCAGCGCGCCGCCGAGTTCGACCGCATCCAGGCCGGCGAGCTGCCCGAGGGCTGGAAGAAGGCCGTCCCGACCTTCCCGGCCGGCAAGGACGTCGCCACCCGCAAGGCCTCCGGCGAGACGCTGAAGGCGCTCGGCGCGGTGATCCCGGAGCTGTGGGGCGGCTCGGCCGACCTCGCGGAGTCCAACCTCACCACCATCGACGAGGAGAGCTCCTTCCTCCCCGAGGGCAACCCGCTGAAGTCGGCCAGCCCGTACGGCCGGACGATCCACTTCGGCATCCGCGAGCACGCCATGGGCTCGACCATGAACGGCATCGCCCTGCACGGGAAGACCCGCGTGTACGGCGGCACCTTCCTGGTCTTCGCCGACTACATGCGCCCGGCCGTGCGCCTGGCCGCGCTGATGAAGCTGCCGGTCACCTACGTGTGGACGCACGACTCGATCGGCCTCGGCGAGGACGGCCCGACCCACCAGCCGGTCGAGCACCTGGCCTCGCTGCGCGCCATCCCGGGCCTGGCCATGGTCCGCCCGGCCGATGCCAACGAGACCGCCGTCGCCTGGCGCACCATCATCGAGCGCCAGACCACCCACCCGGGCCCGGTCGGCCTGGCGCTCACCCGCCAGAACGTCCCGACCTTCGACCGCTCGTCCTACGGCAACGCGGAGCTCACCGCGAAGGGCGGCTACGTCCTGGCCGAGGCCTCCACCGGCGACCCGCAGGTGATCCTGCTGGGCACCGGCTCCGAGGTCCAGCTGGCCGTCCAGGCCCGCGAGGTGCTGGAGGCCGAGGGCATCGCCACCCGCGTGGTCTCGGTCCCGTCCTTCGAGTGGTTCCAGGAGCAGGACCAGGCCTACCGCGACAGCGTGCTGCCGCCGTCGGTCAAGGCCCGCGTCTCGGTCGAGGCCGGCATCGCCCAGGGCTGGCGCGAGCTGGTCGGCGACCACGGCCGGATCGTCTCGCTGGAGCACTTCGGCGCCTCCGCCGACTACAAGGTGCTGTTCGAGGAGTTCGGCATCACCGCCGAGCGCGTGGTGGCCGAGGCCCACAACGCCCTGCGCTCGCTGGAAGCCGTCAACCGCTAGCAGTACCCCGGGCCGCGTGCCCGCCCGCACGCGGGCACGCGGCCCCGCTGACCACACCACGACGTACGAAGAAGCAGAAGGACTGAAGCACCATGACTGACGCACTGAAGCGCCTCAGCGACGAAGGCGTGGCGATCTGGCTGGACGACCTCAGCCGCAAGCGGCTGAACACCGGCAACCTGGCCGAGCTGGTGCAGAACAAGCACGTGGTGGGCGTGACCACCAACCCGACCATCTTCCAGAAGGCCATCGCCGGCAGCGGCGACAGCTCCTACGACGGCCAGCTGCGCGACCTCGCCGTCCGCAAGGTCACCACCGACGAGGCGATCCGCATGATCACCACCTCGGACGTGCGCGACGCCGCCGACGTGCTGCGCCCGGTCTACGACGCCTCCAACGGCCGTGACGGCCGCGTCTCGATCGAGGTCGACCCGCGCCTGGCGCACGAGACCGCCCCCACCGTGGCCGAGGCCAAGCAGCTGTGGTGGCTGGTCGACCGCCCGAACGTCTTCATCAAGATCCCCGCCACCAAGGCCGGTCTGCCCGCGATCAGCGAGGTCATCGGCCTCGGCATCAGCGTCAACGTCACGCTGATCTTCTCGCTGGAGCGCTACAAGGCCGTCATGGACGCCTACCTGACCGGCCTGGAGGCCGCCAAGGCCAAGGGCCTGGACCTCTCCCAGATCGAGTCCGTCGCCTCCTTCTTCGTCTCCCGCGTGGACACCGAGATCGACAAGCGCCTGGACGCGATCGGCGGCGACGCCAAGGAGCTGCGCTCCAAGGCCGCGCTGGCCAACGCCCGCCTCGCCTACCAGGCGTACGAGGAGGTCTTCGGCAGCGTCGACGGCAAGACCGCGGGCAGCGCCCGCTGGGCCGCCCTGGAGGCCGCCGGCGCCAAGCCGCAGCGCCCGCTGTGGGCCTCGACCGGCGTCAAGGACCCGGCCCTGCCGGACACCCTGTACGTCACCGAGCTCGTCGCTCCGGGCACCGTCAACACCATGCCCGAGGCCACCCTGGACGCCACCGGCGACCACGGCGTGGTGACCGGCAACACCATCGTCCCCAACTACGCCGACGCGAAGGCCGTCCTGGACGCCATCGCCGCCGCCGGCGTCGACTACGACGACGTGGTGCAGGTCCTGGAGGACGAGGGCGTGCAGAAGTTCGAGCAGTCCTGGCAGGAGCTGCTCGACACCGTCACCGCCTCGCTCGCCGCCTTCGCCGACGAGAAGTGACCCCTGCTCACAGCCAGCGCACGAAAGCGGAGCCCATCAAGTGAGCACTGATTTCCCCGAGTTGACGCCGGTGTCGGACGCGGACGATCTCCCGCCGGCCCCCGTCAACCCGCTTCGTGACCCCACCGACCGGCGGCTCCCGCGCATCGCGGGGCCGTCCGGCCTGGTCATCTTCGGGGTCACCGGCGACCTGTCCCGCAAGAAGCTGATGCCGGCCATCTACGATCTGGCCAACCGCGGCCTGCTGCCGCCGGGCTTCTCCCTGGTCGGCTTCGCCCGCCGCGAGTGGGAGGACGAGGACTTCGCCAAGGAGGTCCACGACGCGGTCAAGGAGCACGCCCGGACGCCGTTCCGGGAGGAGGTCTGGCAGCAGCTCGCCAAGGGCATGCGCTTCGTCCAGGGCACCTTCGACGACGACGACGCCTTCGACAAGCTCCGCCAGACCATCGAGGAGCTGGACAAGGCGCAGGGCACCGGCGGCAACTTCGCCTTCTACCTGTCCGTCCCGCCGAAGTTCTTCCCGACGGTCGTCCAGCAGCTCAAGAAGCACGGCCTGGCCGACCCGCCGAAGGGCTCCTGGCGCCGCGCCGTCATCGAGAAGCCCTTCGGCCACGACCTGGAGAGCGCGCAGGAGCTCAACAAGGTCGTCCACGAGGTCTTCCCGCGCGACGAGGTCTTCCGGATCGACCACTACCTGGGCAAGGAGACGGTCCAGAACATCCTGGCGCTGCGCTTCGCCAACCAGATGTTCGAGCCGATCTGGAACCGCTCGTACGTCGACCACGTGCAGATCACCATGGCCGAGGACATCGGCATCGGCGGCCGGGCCGGCTACTACGACGGCATCGGCTCCGCCCGTGACGTGATCCAGAACCACCTGCTCCAGCTGATGGCGCTCACCGCCATCGAGGAGCCGGCGTCCTTCCACCCGAAGGCGCTGGTCGCCGAGAAGCTCAAGGTGCTCAGCGCCGTCAAGCTCCCGGCCGACCTGGGCAGGCACACCGTGCGCGGCCAGTACGCGGCCGGCTGGCAGGGCGGCGAGGAGGTGCCCGGCTACCTGGACGAGGACGGCATCGACCCCGAGTCCAAGACCGACACCTACGCGGCCATCAAGCTGGAGATCAACAACCGCCGCTGGGCGGGCGTCCCGTTCTACCTGCGCACCGGCAAGCGGCTGGGCCGCCGGGTCACCGAGATCGCGGTGGTCTTCCAGCGCGCGCCGTACCTGCCGTTCGACTCCTACGCGACCGAGGAGCTGGGGCAGAACGCCCTGGTCATCCGGGTCCAGCCGGACGAGGGCGTGACGGTGCGGTTCGGCTCCAAGGTGCCGGGCACCTCCTTCGAGGTCCGGGACGTCACGATGGACTTCGCCTACGGCGAGTCCTTCACCGAGTCCAGCCCGGAGGCGTACGAGCGGCTCATCCTCGACGTGCTGCTCGGCGACGCCAACCTGTTCCCGCGCCACCAGGAGGTCGAGCTCTCCTGGCAGATCCTCGACCCGATCGAGAAGTACTGGGACTCCCACGGCAAGCCCGCCCAGTACGCGGCGGGGACCTGGGGCCCGGTCGAGGCGGACGAGATGCTCGCACGAGACGGCAGGAGCTGGCGCCGGCCATGAAGATCGACCTCACCGACACGACCTCCAGCAAGATCAACGCCGCGCTGATGGAGGCGCGCCGGGCCAGCGGCTCCACCGCCGCCGGCATGGTGCTCACCCTCGTGATCGTGACCGACGAGGGCAGCGCCTACGACGCCCTCAAGGCCGCCAACGAGGCCTCCCGCGAGCACCCGATGCGCACCCTCGCGGTGATCAAGCGCGCCGGGCGCTCGCCCCGGGCCCGCGCCGAGACCCGCCTGGACGCGGAGATCCTGGTCGGCACGGACGCCGGCTCCGGCGAAACGGTCATCCTGCGCATGCACGGCGAACTCGTCGCGCACGCCCAGTCCGTGGTCCTGCCGCTGCTGCTGCCGGACGCCCCGACCGTGGTGTGGTGGCCGGAGAACGCTCCGCTGCACCCCGCGCAGGACCCGCTGGGCGCGCTCGCCCAGCGCCGGATCACCGACGCGGTCACCGCCGAGTCCCCGGTCGGCCAGCTCGCCCAGCGGGCCCAGAGCTACACTCCGGGCGACACCGACCTGGCCTGGACCCGGATCACCGGCTGGCGCTCGATGCTGGCCGCCGCGCTGGACCAGCGGCCGTCCCACATCACCGCCGCGGTGGTCGAGGGCGAGTCCTACAACCCCAGCGTCGAGCTGCTCGGCCTCTGGCTCACCAACCGGCTGCACGTGCCGGTCGAGCGGGTCGTCACCGGCGGCCCGGGCATCACCGCGGTGCACCTGCGCACCAAGGACGGGGACATCACCCTGGACCGCCCGGACGGCCTGCTGGGCACGCTCTCCATGCCCGGCTCGCCGGACCGCCAGGTGGCGCTCAAGCGGCGCGACACCTCGGAGCTGATCGCCGAGGAGCTGCGCCGGCTCGACCCGGACGACATCTACGCGACGGCCGTGCGCACGCCCGTCGAGCGGCTGCGCGAGCCGGCCGGCACCGAGGCCGCGACGGCCGAGGGCACCGCCCAGGCCGTCGCCGAGGCCACGGCGGCCGCCACGGCCGACCCGGCCCCGGCGGCCGCAGACGGCGCGGACGGCGCGGACAAGGCGCCCGCGAAGAAGGCCGCGGGCAAGCGCGCCGCCAAGGGGAGCGCATGACCGCCGCCACCCCGCAGCTGGTCGTCCACCGGGACAAGGAGCTGATGGCCCAGGCGGCCGCGGCCCGCCTGATCACCCGGATCGTGGACGCCCAGGCCGCCCGCGGCACCGCCTCGGTGGTGCTCACCGGCGGCCGCAACGGCAACGCCCTGCTGGCCGCGATCGCCGCCTCCCCGGCGCGCGACGCGGTCGACTGGGGCCGGCTGGACCTGTGGTGGGGCGACGAGCGCTTCGTGCCCGCCGCCGACCCGGACCGCAACGCCGTCCAGGCCCGCGCCGAGCTGCTGGACGCCGTCCCGCTCGACCCGGCGCGGGTGCACGAGATGCCCGCCTCGGACGGGGTGGACGGCTCGGACGTGGAGGCGGCCGCCGCCCGCTACGCCGAGGAGCTGGCCAAGGCGGCCGGGCCGGGCGACCGGCTCGGCGTCCCGGCCTTCGACGTGCTGCTGCTCGGCGTCGGCCCGGACACCCACGTCGCCTCGCTCTTCCCCGAGCACCCGGGCGTGCGGGAGACCGAGCTGACCGTGGTCGGCGTGCGCGGGGCCCCCAAGCCCCCGCCGACCCGGGTCTCGCTCACCCTCCCGGCCATCCGCGCGGCCCGCGAGGTCTGGCTGCTGGCCGCCGGCGAGGACAAGGCGGGCGCCGTCGCGCTGGCCCTGTCCGGCCCCGGCGAGCTGCAGGCACCCGCCTCCGGCGCGTACGGGCGCAGCCGCACCCTGTGGCTGCTGGACCGCGCCGCGGCGGAGCGGATCCCGCCGCAGCTCTACCCGCCGGCCTCGGCGTAACGGAGCAGGCAACGCCGAAGGGCGCCACCCGTCGTCATGACGGTGGCGCCCTTCAGTGCTTCGATGCCGCTCGGCTCGCCTCAGCTCGGAGATCGCTCGCGCAGCTCTCAGATCTCGCCGCGCAGCTTGGCCAGCGCCTCGGCGAGGATCGCCTCGCCGTCCGCGTCGGTGCGCCGCTCGCGGACGTACGCGAGGTGGGTCTTGTAGGGCTCGTTGCGGGACGGCGCCGGCGGGTTGTGCTCGTCCTGCCCGGCCGGGAAGCCGCAGCGCGGGCAGTCCCAGGTGTCCGGGATGACGGCCTCGGCGGCGAAGCTGGGCCGGGTCTCGTGCTTGTTGGCACACCAGAAGCTGATCCGGTTGCGCGGGGCGGACTCGCCGCGCTCCGCCTCGCCCATCGGGCCGGCTCCGACCCTGCTGCCACGGATGGCGTTGCCACTTGCCACGGTCTGACTCCCTGCGTGCTGGTGCGCCGACCCGCCGCGATGCGCGTCGGTGGCGAAAGTCGTCCTAGTGTAAGCAGGGGCTAAGCATCCGCCAGCATCGCCCACGGCCCCGACCGTCCCAGGATAGGCGCTCGGACGACGGGGCGTCAGGCCTGCGTCAGCTCTTGTACTTGAGCACCAGGCTGAGCACCACGATGCAGGCGAACCAGCCCAGGCCGACCACGATGGTGATGCGGTCCAGGTTGCGCTCGGCCACCGCCGAGCCGCCACCGGTGGACATGGCGCCACCGCCGAACATGTCGGACAGGCCGCCGCCCTTCCCCTTGTGCAGCAGCACCAGCAGGATCATCAGTGCGCTGAAAATGATCAGGGCAATCGAGAACCCGAGAACCACGACGGGACCAACTCTCTCGTATCTTCGGCGAAGGGGCCGGGCCGCGTACGGCGGTCCGGCCCCAAAGCCTACGTTGCTGCGGCGGCGTTAGCCTACTGCCTGCTCACGGTAACGCACGATCTTGACGAACTCGTCGGCGTCCAGCGAGGCACCGCCGATCAGGCCGCCGTCGATGTCGGGCTTGGCCATCAGGCCGGCCGCGCTCGACGACTTGACCGAACCGCCGTAGAGCACGCGGACCTTGCCGGCCAGCTCGGCGTCGTACAGCTCGGCGATCCGCCCGCGGATGGCGGCGCAGACCTCCTGCGCGTCCTCCGGGGTGGCCACCTCGCCGGTGCCGATCGCCCAGACCGGCTCGTACGCGACCACGATGGACTCGGCCTGGTGCGCCGGGACGCCCTCCAGGGCGCCGTCCAGCTGGGCCAGGGTGTACTCGACGTGGGTGCCGGCCTTGCGGATCTCCAGCGGCTCGCCGATGCACAGGATCGGGGTGACCCCGGCCCGGTAGGCGGCCTTGACCTTGGCGTTGACGATCTCCTCGTCCTCGCCGTGGTACTGGCGGCGCTCCGAGTGGCCGATCACCGCGTAGGTGCACTGCAGCTTGGCCAGCATCGGGCCGGAGACCTCGCCGGTGTAGGCACCGGAGTCGTGCTGCGAGATGTCCTGCGAGCCGTACTTGATCTTCAGCTTGTCGCCGAAGACCAGGGTCTGCACCGACCGCAGGTCGGTGAACGGCACCAGGACGGCGACCTCGACGGCCTCGTAGTCCTTGTCGGCCAGCGCGAACGCCAGCTTCTGGGTGTGCTGGATGGCCTCGAGGTGGTTGAGGTTCATCTTCCAGTTGCCCGCCATCAGCGGGAGACGCTCAGTCATGCTGTCAGCCTTCCAGGGCGGCGAGACCGGGAAGGGACTTGCCCTCCAGGTACTCGAGGCTCGCGCCACCGCCGGTCGAGATGTGTCCAAAGGCGTTCTCGTCGAAGCCCAGGATGCGGACGGCCGCGGCGGAGTCGCCGCCACCGACCACGGTGAACGCGTCGCTGTCGAGCAGGCCCTGCGCGACGGCCTTGGTGCCGTTCGCGTAGTCGGGGTGCTCGAAGACGCCCATCGGACCGTTCCAGAACACGGTGCCCGCGTCGGCCAGCTTCGCCGCGTACAGCTCGCGGGTCTTCGGGCCGATGTCCAGGCCCTCCTTGTCCGCGGGGATGCCGTCCGAGGCGACGGTGTCGTAGGTCGCCGGGGTCTTGCCCTTGAGGTCGGGGAACTCGGCGGAGACCAGGACGTCGACCGGCAGGACGAACTCGACGCCCCGCTTCTCGGCCTCGGCCAGGTAGTTCAGGCAGACCGGGATCTGGTCCTCCTGCAGCAGCGAGATGCCGACCTCGTGGCCCTTGGCCTTGAGGAAGGTGTACGCCATGCCGCCGCCGATCAGGATCCGGTCGGCCTTCTTCAGCAGGTTGTCGATCACGCCGAGCTTGTCGGACACCTTGGCGCCGCCGAGCACGACGACGTACGGGCGCTTGACGTCCTCGGTGAGCTTCTTCAGCACGCCGACCTCGGTGGCGATCAGGTCGCCGGCGGCGTGCGGCAGCAGGCCGGGCAGGTCGTAGACCGAGGCGTGCTTGCGGTGCACGGCGCCGAAGCCGTCGCCCACGTACAGGTCGGCCAGGGTGGCGAGCTGCTCGGCGAAGGCCTTGCGCTCGGCGTCGTCCTTGCTGGTCTCGCCGGCGTTGAAGCGCAGGTTCTCCAGCAGCGCGACGTCACCGTCGCCCAGCGCGGCCACGACGGCCTTCGCGCTGTCGCCCACGGTGTCGGCGGCGAAGACGACCTCCCGCCCGAGGATCTCGCCGAGGCGCTTGGCCGCCGGGGCGAGCGAGAACTGCGGGTCCGGCGCGCCCTTGGGCCGGCCGAGGTGCGAGGCGACGACGACCTTCGCGCCGGCCGCGACCAGCTTGGCGATGGTCGGCGCGACGGCGCGGATGCGGCCGTCGTCGGTGATCGTCGCGCCGTCCAGCGGGACGTTCAGGTCGGCGCGCACGAACACGCGCTTGCCTTCGACACCGGCTTCGATGAGCTCTTCGATGGTCTTCACGGGGATTTGGTTCTCCTGGGGAGATGGTTGATGCGCAGGAGGCGGCACGGCGCAGGGGCCGCCTGGGAAGTACTGGAAGCGCGGAACGAGGGCCCGGTCGGCGTGGTCGCCGTCCGGGCCCTCGCCCCTACATCACGTCAGCTCCCGCAAGGTCAGAGCTGCCCGCCGACGAGGGTGGTCAGGTTGACGAGGCGGTTCGAGTAGCCCCACTCGTTGTCGTACCAGCCGAGCACCTTGACCTGGTTGCCCTGGACCATGGTGAGCTGGGAGTCGAAGATGCAGGAGGCCGGGTCGTTGACGATGTCCGAGGACACGATCGGGTCCTCGGTGTAGGCCAGGATGCCCTTGAGGGGGCCCTCCGCGGCCTTCTGGAACGCGGCGTTGACCTCGTCCTTGGTGACCTCGCGCTCCAGGGTGACGACCAGGTCCGTGATGGAGCCGGTCGGGACCGGAACGCGCAGCGAGGTGCCGTCCAGCTTGCCCTTCAGCTCCGGCAGGACCAGGGCGGTCGCCTTGGCGGCACCGGTCGAGGTCGGGATGATGTTCTGCGAGGCCGCACGAGCACGGCGCAGGTCCTTGTGCGGGAAGTCCAGGGTGACCTGGTCGTTGGTGAACGCGTGGACGGTGGTCATCAGACCCTTGACGATGCCGAAGCTCTCGTTCAGCACCTTGGCCATCGGCGCCACGCAGTTGGTGGTGCAGGAGGCGTTGGAGATGATGTCGTGCTTGGCGGCGTCGTACTTCTCGTCGTTGACGCCCATCACGATGGTGATGTCCTCGTCGCTCGCGGGCGCCGAGATGAGGACCTTCTTCGCGCCGGCGGCGAGGTGCTTCTTCGCAGCCTCGGCCTTGGTGAAGATGCCGGTGGACTCGACGACGATGTCGGCGCCCAGGGCGGCCCAGGGGAGGTTGGCGGGGTCGCGCTCGGCGGTCACCTTGAAGGTGTGGCCGTCGACGGTGATGCTGTCCTCGGTGTGCGAGACCTGGCCCGGGAAGGTGCCCAGGGTGGTGTCGTACTTGAGCAGGTGGGCCAGGGTCTTGGTGTCGGTGAGGTCGTTGACACCGACGATCTCGATGTCCGCGCCCTGGGCCTTGACAGCGCGGAAGAAGTTGCGGCCGATGCGGCCGAAGCCGTTGATGCCTACCCGGATCGTCACGAACCGATCTCCTCGTTAGGTACGCCGGCGCTAGGCCGACGGGGATGAGATTTGGGAAGTCCCCGACCGCCTACGACCCTACCCCTCCCGCGGCTGGGAGGGCACATCGCGCCACCTCGTGAGACTGGGCGTGGCGCTGTCGAAACCCGCTTTCCGGCCGTCCGTCCCCGCCCGGCCGGGCAGTTGGCCCCGTGGCCAGTGGTCTCTACCAATTCGGGAGGGCGGACCGGCCCCGGAACGGCCCACGGCCGGCGCCCGTCGTGCGGGCACCGGCCGTGGTTTAGTCACGCACCGTGAGCGTCAGTTGAGCGCCATCTCGTCCGTCAGGCTGGCCTCGGTGCCCGGCAGACCCAGCTCCGAGGCGCGCTTGTCGGCCATCGCCAGCAGGCGGCGGATCCGGCCGGCCACCGCGTCCTTGGTCAGCGGCGGGTCGGCGAGCGCGCCCAGCTCCTCCAGCGAGGCCTGCTTGTGCTGCATCCGCAGCTGGCCGGCCGCGGCCAGGTGCTCGGGCACCTCCTCGCCCAGGATCTCCAGCGCGCGCTGCACCCGGGCGCCGGCCGCCACCGCGGCGCGGGCCGAGCGGCGCAGGTTGGCGTCGTCGAAGTTCGCCAGCCGGTTCGCGGTGGCCCGGACCTCGCGCCGCATCCGGCGCTCCTCCCAGGCGAGCACCGACTCGTGCGCGCCGAGACGGGTCAGCAGCGCGCCGATGGCGTCGCCGTCGCGGATCACCACCCGGTCCACCCCGCGCACCTCGCGGGCCTTGGCCGGAATGCCGAGCCGGCGGGCGGCGCCGACCAGCGCCAGGGCGGCCTCGGAGCCGGGGCAGGTGATCTCCAGCGAGGAGGAGCGGCCCGGCTCGGTGAGCGAGCCGTGCGCCAGGAAGGCGCCGCGCCAGGCCGCCTCGGCGTCGCAGGTCGCGCCGGAGACGACCGCCGGGGGCAGGCCCCGGATCGGGCGGCCCCGGCCGTCGACCAGGCCGGTCTGGCGGGCCAGCAGCTCGCCGTCCTTGACCACCCGGACCACGAAGCGGCTGCCGCGCCGCAGCCCGCCGGGGGCCATCACCACGAGGTCGGAGGAGTGCCCGAAGATCTCCAGGAGGTCCTTGCGCAGCCGCCGCGCCGCCGACCCGGTGTCCAGCTCCGCCTCGATCACGATGCGGCCGCTCACGATGTGCAGTCCGCCCGCGAACCGCAGGATCGCCGACACCTCCGCCTTGCGGCAGCAGGCCCGGGTGACCGGGAGCCGGCTGATCTCGTCCTTCACCGCTGGAGTCATCGCCATGGCCCGATCCTTCCATGTGTCCGGAAAATCCGGTCGTACGCGGCCGCCAACAGCTCCGGGTCGTGTCGCGGGCTCCCGTCGGTGCGGGCCACCGTACCGAGCACCAGAGCGGCACCCATCCGTTCGGCGGCCTTCTCCAATCCGGCCAGGTCCGCCTGGCCGAAGGCGCCGCCGGTGACGGCGCGCTCGTCCACCAGGATCGCATCCACGGCGAGGTCCGGGGCGTGGTCGGCGATGACCTCCAGGTGGCGCTGCGGGGTGAAGCCCTCGGTCTCGCCCGGCTGCGGGGCGAGGTTCAGCGTGAGCAGGCGGCGGGCGCGGGTCTCGGTGAGGGCCTTGGCCAGCTCGGGGACCAGCAGGTGCGGCAGCACGCTGGTGAACCAGGAGCCGGGGCCGAGCACCACCCAGTCCGCCTCGCGGACGGCGGTGACCGCCTCCGGGACGGCCGGCGGCTCGGCCGGCAGCAGCCGGATCGACTGCACCGTGCCGGGGGTCGCCGCGACGCTGGCCTGGCCGCGCACGGCGGTGACCGCGCCCGGGCGGGCCGGGTCGAGGCCGCGCACGGTCGCCTCGATGTCCAGCGGCACCGCCGACATCGGCAGCACCCGGCCCTGGACGTTCAGCAGCCGGCCGACCCAGTCCAGCGCGGACACCGGATCGCCCAGCTTCTCCCAGAGGGCCACGATCAGCAGGTTGCCGACCGCGTGGCCGCCGAGCTCGCCGGTGCCGGTGAAGCGCTGCTGGATCACCTCGGACCAGGTGCGGCCCCAGTCGTCGTCCCCGCACAGCGCGGCCAGCGCCTTGCGCAGGTCGCCCGGCGGCAGCACGCCCAGCTCCTCGCGCAGCCGGCCGCTGGAGCCGCCGTCGTCGGCGACGGTGACCACGGCCGTCAGGTCGGTGGTCAGCCGGCGCAGCGCGGACAGCGAGGCGGACAGGCCCTGGCCGCCGCCGAGGGCGGCGATCCGGGGGGCGGGGTTGGTCCGGGCGGGACTGCTGCGCGGCCGGCTCGGAGCCGGGGGCCGGGCCGGGCTGCCCGCCCGGTCACCGGCCCTGCCCTGCGGCTGCCGCCCGGGCCCGTATCCCGCCACTCCCGCCACGAATCACCTCGCGTTCCTCGCCCCGCCACCGGCTCCGCCGGGGCCCGGCAGGAGGGCGGCGGTCACTCCCGGCCCATGTCACGGTGGACGAGCACCGTCTCCACACCGTCCGCGATGAGACGCTTGGTCAGCCGCTCGGACATGGCGACGCTCCGGTGCTTGCCACCGGTGCAGCCTACGGCAAGCGTCATGTAGCGCTTCCCCTCCCGGCGGTAGCCCTCGGTAACGATCCGGAGTAGCTCGGCGTAGCCGTCCAGGAACTCGTTGGCACCGGGCTGCTGGAACACGTAGTCGGCGACGTCCGCATCGGTGCCGGTGCGGGCGCGCAGCTCGGGCACCCAGTGCGGGTTGGGCAGGAAGCGGCAGTCCACCACCAGGTCGGCGTCGACCGGCAGGCCGTACTTGAAGCCGAAGGACATCACGGTGGCGCGCAGCTCGGGCTCGTCGTGGTCGGCGAACTGGGCGTCCAGCTTGGCGCGCAGCTGGTGCACGTTGAGGTTGGAGGTGTCGATCACCAGGTCGGCCTCGCCGCGCAGGTCGCGCAGCAGGTCGCGCTCCTGGGCGATGCCGTCGACGATCCGGCCGTCCGCCTGCAGCGGGTGCGGGCGGCGCACGCTCTCGAAGCGGCGCACCAGGGCCTCGTCGGAGGAGTCGAGGAAGACCACCTGGAGGCGGACACCGCGCTTCTCCAGCTCGTCCAGCGAGGTCAGCAGGTCGTCGAAGAACTGCCGGCCGCGGACGTCCACGACCACGCCGATCCGGGCCACGTTCCCCTGGGAGCGGGCGCCGAGGTCGACCATGGTCGGGATCAGGGCCGGCGGCAGGTTGTCGACCACGAACCAGCCGAGGTCCTCCAGGCACTTGGCCGCGGTGGAGCGGCCGGCTCCGGACATGCCGGAGATGATCACCAGCTCCGGCGCGTTCTCGGCCACGTCTGACACGGTCACTTCGGTTCCCCGTTCTCGGTCTTTCTGCTGGGGAGAACACCCACGGCGCGGCCGTCCTTCCCCGGCCCGGACGGGCGCGCGGGGGCGGGGCGGGCCTGCTGACGGGCGGCGTCGGCCGTCATGGCGTCTCCTGGGATGGTGCGGTCCGGGGCACTGCGGTCACGACCTCGTCAGCCCCGTCCTCGATGATCTCGCCGGTCGCGGTGTTGACCGCGGGTGCGGCGGGTGTACGGGACGACAACACCGCCGCAACGGTCTCCGCCGTGCGGCGTCCGATGCCGGGTACGGCGCAGAGTTCGTCGACGGTGGCCGCCCGGAGCTTCTTCAGCGAGCCGAAGTGCTTGAGCAGCGCCCGGCGGCGAGTCTCGCCGAGGCCCGGGACGGAGTCCAGCTCCCCGGCGGTGAGTCGCTTGGAACGCTTGGCGCGCTGGTAGGTGATCGCGAAGCGGTGGGCCTCGTCGCGGACGCGCTGCAGCAGGTAGAGGCCCTCGCTGGAGCGCGGCAGCACCACCGGGTCGTCCTCGCCGGGCAGCCAGACCTCCTCCAGGCGCTTGGCCAGGCCGCACAGCGCGACGTCGTCGATGCCGAGTTCGTCCAGGGCGCGCTTGGCGGCCGCGACCTGCGGCTGGCCGCCGTCGACCACCAGCAGCTGCGGCGGGTAGGCGAAGCGGCGCGGGCGGCCGTCCTCGGTGCGCGGGCCCTCCCCCTCGTCGTCCGCCTCGGGGACGGCCCACTCGCCGGTCTGCTCGCGCTCCTGGAGGTAGCGGCGGAAGCGCCGGCCGATCACCTCGTGCATCGAGCGGACGTCGTCCTGGCCGGCGAAGCCCTTGATCTGGAAGCGCCGGTACTCGCTCTTGCGGGCCAGGCCGTCCTCGAAGACGACCATCGAGGCGACCACGTCCTCGCCCTGGAGGTGGGAGATGTCGAAGCACTCGATGCGCAGCGGGACGGAGTCCAGCTCCAGCGCGTCGGCGATCTCCTGGAGGGCGCGGCTGCGGGTGGTGAGGTCGGAGGCGCGCTTGGTCTTGTGCAGCGCGAGGGCCTGCTGGGCGTTGCGCTGCACGGTGGCCATCAGGTCCTTCTTGTCGCCGCGCTGCGGGATGCGCAGGTCGACCTGGCTGCCGCGCAGTTCGCTCAGCCAGTCCCGTATCGGCCCGACCGGGTCGGGCAGCGCGGGCACCAGCACCTCGCGGGGGACGGACTCGTTGCGCTCGTCCGCGGCGGCGGCGCCGTACAGCTGCTGCAGGGCGTGCTCGACCAGGCCGGCCGTGTCGACGTCCTCGACCTTGTCGGTGACCCAGCCGCGCTGGCCGCGCACCCGGCCGCCGCGGACGTGGAAGATCTGCACGGCGGCTTCGAGTTCGTCCTCGGCGACGGCCAGCAGGTCGGCGTCGGTGGCGTCGGCGAGCACGATGGCGTTCTTCTCCATCGCGCGCTTGAGGGCGCCGATGTCGTCCCGCAGCCGGGCCGCCTTCTCGTACTCCAGTTCCTCGGCGGCCTCCTGCATCTGCGCCTCCAGCCGGCGCAGGTAGTTGCCCGTGCGCCCGGCCATGAAGTCGCAGAAGTCCTCGGCCAGCGCCCGGTGTTCGTCCGCCGTCACCTTGCCGACGCAGGGCGCGGCGCACTTGCCGATGTAGCCGAGCAGGCAGGGCCGGCCGACCTGCCGGGCGCGCTTGAACACGCCGTTGGAGCAGGTGCGGACGGGGAAGACGCGCAGCAGCAGGTCGACCGTCTCGCGGATCGCCCAGGCGTGCCCGTACGGGCCGAAGTAGCGCACGCCCTTCTTGTGCGCCCCGCGCATCACCTGGACCCGCGGGTACTCCTCGTTCAGCGTGACGGCGAGCTCCGGATAGCTCTTGTCGTCGCGGTACTTGACGTTGAACCGGGGGTCGAACTCCTTGATCCAGGAGTACTCCAGCTGCAGCGCCTCGACCTCGGTGGCGACCACCGTCCACTCCACCGAGGCGGCGGTGGTCACCATCGTCGCGGTGCGGGGGTGCAGCCCGGCCAGGTCCTGGAAGTACGAGGACAGGCGCGGGCGCAGGCTCTTGGCCTTGCCGACGTAGATGACCCGGCCGTGGGCGTCGCGGAACTTGTAGACGCCCGGGGAGATCGGGATCGCTCCCGGCGCCGGGCGGTAGGTGCTCGGGTCAGCCATGGGTCCACCGTACCGATCGGGGCCGGTGTCGTGGGGGCAAGATCACGGGGACGGGGCTCGCCTGCTTCAGCTCGGGGTCACCTTGAGGTTCCCGCCCTCGACCGTGACGGCGTAGGCGGGCAGCGGGGTGGGGGCCGGGCCGTCCTGCACCGAGCCGTCGGCGATGGCGAACCGGCTGCCGTGGCACGGGCACTGGATCTGCTGCTTCTTCACCTGGTCCACCACGCAGCCGGCGTGGGTGCACTTGGCGCTGAAGGCCTTGAACTGGCCCTCGGCGGGCTGGGTCACGACGATCTTCTGCTCGCGGAAGACCTTGCCGCCGCCGACCGGGACGTCGGTGGCCGGGCCGAGGTCCACCGGGCCCTTGGGGGCGCTGCTCTTGGCGGAGGAGTCGCCGGAGGAGCCGCAGCCGGCGAGCGTCACGGTGCCGCCGGCCGCCAGGACGGCCGCGGCGCCGCAGAGCAGGGTGCGGCGGGAGGTGGCGGGGCTGGACTCGGTGGCCTCGGACATCGGTGCTCTCCTGCGGTTCGACTGCTGCGGTTCGACTGCTCGTGGGACCACGGAAGTCTATGCGGCACGCGCCCCGCCGCCCCCGGGCATCCGGGGAACGGCGGGGCGGGGCCGACTACTTCTTCGCCGCGACGGCCCGCTTGCGCGGCGCCCGCTTGGCGGGGGCGGCGACCGGGGCGTCCGCGAAGTCGCCCGGCAGGATGTCCCGGAGGAACTTGCCGGTGTGGCTCTCCGAGACGGCCGCGATCTGCTCCGGGGTGCCCTCGGCGACCACCGTGCCGCCGCCGGAACCGCCCTCGGGGCCCATGTCGACGACCCAGTCGGCGGTCTTGATCACGTCGAGGTTGTGCTCGATCACGATCACCGTGTTGCCCTTGTCGACCAGCCCGCTGAGCACCTTGATCAGCTTGCTGATGTCCTCGAAGTGCAGACCGGTGGTGGGCTCGTCCAGCACGTAGACCGTCCGCCCGGTGGAGCGCTTCTGCAGCTCCGAGGCGAGCTTGACGCGCTGCGCCTCGCCGCCGGACAGCGTCGGCGCGGACTGGCCGAGGCGGACGTAGCCGAGGCCGACGTCGTTGAGCGTCCGCAGGTGGCGGGCGATCGCCGGGACGGCCTCGAAGAACGCCAGCGCCTCCTCGATCGGCATGTCCAGCACCTCGGCGATGGACTTGCCCTTGTAGTGCACCTCCAGCGTCTCCCGGTTGTACCGGGCGCCGTGGCACACCTCGCACGGCACGTAGACGTCCGGCAGGAAGTTCATCTCGATCTTGATGGTGCCGTCACCGGTGCAGTTCTCGCAGCGGCCGCCCTTCACGTTGAACGAGAACCGGCCGGGCAGGTAGCCGCGGACCTTGGCCTCCTGCGTCTCCGCGAACAGCCGGCGCACGTGGTCGAACACCCCGGTGTAGGTGGCCGGGTTGGAGCGCGGGGTGCGGCCGATCGGCGACTGGTCGACGTGCACCACCTTGTCCACCAGGTCCGTGCCGGTGATCCGGGTGTGCCGGCCGGGCACGCTGCGGGCGCCGTTCAGCTCCCGGGCGAGGTGGGTGTAGAGGATGTCGTTGACCAGCGTCGACTTGCCGGAGCCGGAGACGCCGGTGATCGCCGTGAAGGTGCCGAGCGGGAAGCCGACCGTGACGTCCTTGAGGTTGTGCTCGCGGGCGCCGTGGACCGTCAACTGCCGCTTCTTGTCCCGCTCGCGGCGCGCGGCCGGGACCGGGATGAACCTCTTGCCGGACAGGTACTGGCCGGTCAGCGACTCCTTGTTGGTGAGCAGCTGCTTCAGCGAACCGGAGTGCACCACCTTGCCGCCGTGCTCGCCGGCGCCCGGGCCGATGTCCACCACCCAGTCCGCGGTCTTGATGGTGTCCTCGTCGTGCTCGACCACGATCAGGGTGTTGCCGATGTCGCGCAGCCGCACCAGCGTCTCGATCAGCCGGTGGTTGTCCCGCTGGTGCAGGCCGATCGACGGCTCGTCCAGCACGTACAGCACGCCGACCAGGCCGGAGCCGATCTGGGTGGCCAGCCGGATGCGCTGCGCCTCGCCGCCGGAGAGGGTGCCGGCCGCGCGGTCCAGCGAGAGGTAGTCCAGGCCGACGTCGACCAGGAAGCGCAGCCGCTCGTTGACCTCCTTCAGGACGCGCTCGGCGATCTGCTTGTCCCGGTCGTTGAGCTTCATCGCGCCCAGGAACTCGGCGCAGTCGCTGATCGACATCGACGAGACGTCGGCGATCGACTTCTCCTCGACGGTGACCGCCAGCACCACCGGCTTGAGCCGGGTGCCCTGGCAGGTCGGGCAGGGCACCTCGCGCATGTAGCCCTCGAAGCGCTCGCGGCTGCTGTCGCTCTCCGCCTCGGTGTGCCGGCGCTGGATGAACGGCACCGCGCCCTCGAAGCCGGTGCTGTACGAGCGCTCGCGGCCGAAGCGGTTGCGGTAGCGGACCTGCACCTGGTGCTTGTGCCCGTACAGCAGCGCCTTCTTGGCGCGGGCCGGCAGCCCGGCCCAGGGGATGTCGGTGCGGAAGCCCAGCTCCTCGGCCAGCGCGTCGATCAGGCGCTGGAAGTACTCCTTGGCGTGCCCGGCCGACCACGGGTGGATCGCGCCCTCGTCCAGCGAGCGCTCCGGGTCCGGCACGACGAGCTCCGGGTCGACCTCCATCCGGTTGCCCAGGCCCGAGCAGTCCGGGCAGGCGCCGAACGGCGAGTTGAAGGAGAACGAGCGCGGCTCCAGCTCCTCGAACGACACGTCGTCGTACGGGCAGTACAGGTGCTCGGAGTACATCCGCTCGCGCTCCGGGTCGTCCTCCGGGAGGTCGACGAAGTCGAGCACGACCATGCCGCCGGACAGCCGCAGGGCCGTCTCCACCGAGTCGGTGAGCCGCCGCTTGGCGCTCTCCTTGACGGTCAGGCGGTCGACGACCACCTCGACGGTGTGCTTCTCCTGCTTCTTCAGCTTCGGCGGCTCGGCGAGCTGGATCGTCTCGCCGTCCACGCGGGCGCGGGAGTAGCCCTTGGACTGGAGGTCGGCGAACAGGTCGACGAACTCGCCCTTGCGCTCGCGCACCACCGGGCTGAGCACCTGGAAGCGGGTGCCCTCGGAGAGCTCCAGGACCTTGTCGACGATCGCCTGCGGCGACTGCTTGGCGATCGGGCGGCCGCAGTGCGGGCAGTGCGGCTTGCCGATCCGGGCGAACAGCAGGCGCAGGTAGTCGTACACCTCGGTGATGGTGCCGACGGTAGAGCGGGGGTTGCGGTTGGTGGACTTCTGGTCGATCGAGACGGCCGGGGAGAGGCCTTCGATGAAGTCCACGTCGGGCTTGTCCATCTGGCCCAGGAACTGGCGGGCGTAGGAGGACAGCGACTCGACGTAGCGGCGCTGGCCCTCGGCGAAGATCGTGTCGAAGGCGAGCGAGGACTTGCCGGAGCCGGAGAGGCCCGTGAAGACGATGAGGGAGTCGCGGGGCAGGTCGAGCGAGACGTTCTTCAGGTTGTGCTCGCGTGCACCGCGGACGACGAGGCGGTCGGCCACAGCTTCTGGCGCCTTTCTCCGGTACGAGACGGCCTTGGAGGTGAGCGGGTTCTTCTTCCAGGATGCGGCAGCCAGCCTATAGCTCAGACGTTCGAATATCGACTCTGTCCAGTGGAGACCACCCGAACGAGTGAGGACCGCTTCCGGGCCGTCCGTACCCGGACCGAAAAACCCCCTGCTCAGGGCCCGGATGCGGCGATAGCGTCGACTGGTCAACGAGCGAGGCCCGGCCCGGGCAACGCCCTGTTCCGTACGGAAGGCAGATTCGATGACCGATGCACAAGCCGCCGCGTCCTGGCTGAGCCGGGTCGAGGAGAGCACCCGGCGCCTGCTGACCACCGTCGCCGCGATGGAGCCCGACGCCGTCGCCGAGCCCTCCGCCCTCCCCGGCTGGACCCGCGGCCACGTGCTCGCCCACCTCGCCCGCAACGCCGACTCCCTGGTCAACCTGCTCGACGGCGCCCGCACCGGCACCGACATCCCGCAGTACGCCAGCAACGAGGTCCGCGACCAGGACATCGAACGCGACGCGCCCCGCCCGCTGGACGTCCACCTCGCCGACCTGCGCGACGCGCACGCCCGCTTCGCCGAGGCCGCCGCGCTGCTCGGCCCGGAGGCCTGGGCGGTGGGCGTCAAGCACCGCTCCGGCTACGTCTTCCCGGCCCACGAGATCCCGCTCAAGCGCCTGCTGGAGCTGGAGTACCACCACGTCGACCTGGACGCCGGCTACACCCCCGCGCAGTGGTCGGAGTCCTTCGCGGTGGCCCAGTTCCGCCGCCTCGCCACCACCCTGGACGGCGACGACGACCTCCCCGCCGTCCGGCTGATCGCCGACGACACCGAGGACCGCGCCCTGATCGGCGCCCCCTCGGCCGGCACCGGCCCGACCGTCGAAGGCCCGGTCCGCGCCCTCGCCGCCTGGCTCTCCGGCCGCTCGGACGGCGCCGACCTGCGCCGCACCCCCGACACCGGGCTCCCCGAGCTTCCCCCCATGGGCTGATGGCGGGACGATGATCCTGAACCCTGTTGCCGGACGAGGAGCGGACGGATGACGTACCACGGAGCGGTCAAGGTCGGCGGGCCGCCGGACGTGCGCGAGCTGGCGCACCTGATCATCACCAAGGTGGCCGTGGGCCCGTACGACAACAACGCCTACCTGCTGCGCTGCCGGGCCACCGACGAACAGCTGCTGATCGACGCGGCCGCCGACGCACCGGTGCTGCTGGAGACGGTCGGCGACGAGCTGGAGACCGTGGTCACCACCCACCGGCACCACGACCACTGGGGCGCGCTCGCCGAGGTGGTCGCCACCACCGGCGCCCGCACCGCCGCGGGCGAGCACGACGCCGAGGGCATCGACGTCCCCACCGAGCTGCTGCTCGCGGACGGCGACCGGCTGCGCGTCGGCGACGTCGAACTCACCGTCCGCCACCTGGTCGGCCACACCCCGGGCGCGATCGTGCTGATCTACGACGACCCGCAGGGCCACCCGCACGTCTTCACCGGCGACTGCCTCTTCCCGGGCGGCGTCGGCAACACCTGGGGCGACCCGGAGGCCTTCCGCACCCTCTACCGGGACGTCACCGAGAAGATCTTCGACGCCCTCCCCGACGAGGCCTGGGTCTACCCCGGTCACGGCAACGACACCACCCTCGGCACCGAACGCCCCCACCTGGCGGAATGGCACGACCGGGGTTGGTAGCACCCCTCGGTTGGTCGGCCCCCACGGGGGGCCGACCACCGGGAAACATCATCAGTTCGAGCCGAAGACCTCGATGCGGCACTTCGCGGCACCGCTTCGCTCGATCCTCGCATCACTGGTGATCAGCGTCGCGGCGAGAGCCTCGGCCAGGGCGACGTACTGGGCGTCATAGGCGCTCAGGTTCGCGTGGAGAGCCTGGACGCGGCTCCAGAGGTGGAGCGTCTCGTGTCGGGCGACCGGAAGCAGCCGATAGGCCTCGACGGCCCTGTCGACCTCCCGTTCCGTGAGTTTGCCCGCCCGCCGCATACCCAGCAGGGCCGACTGGATCTCGTAGTCGATCAGCGTGGGCACGGCCACGGTGTCCGCGGAACCCACCCGGGTCCGGACGGCGAGGCCGAGGGCGTCTCGGTTGACGAGGAAGTGCACCAGTGCGGAACAGTCGACGACGACCGTCCCGCTCACCGCCCAGCCCGTCCCTCGTCGATCGCGGCCAGGACATCGCCCGCGCTGACACTGGCGGTGGTCTCACGGTTGAGGCGCGCCACCATCTCCTCCAAGGTGGGCTTGGACGTCTCGCGCGCGATGAGATCGAGGAAGTAGGCCTGAAGAGACTTGCCGGCCTGGGCGGCACGAACCTTCAGGGTCTGGATCTGGTCATCCGGGACGTCCCGGATCGTCAGAGCAGTCATGCCTGCAGCATAGTGCCATTGCCTGCATAGTGCAGATAGCCCCGCCGCCGGATCGATCCGGCGGCGGGGCTCTCATGCGTTCGACTCCGGTCAGGCGTCGAGCTTCTGCGGCTCGCGCTCGGCCTCGGCGGCCTTCTTCGAGGCCCGCAGGCTGGTGAAGGTGGTGACGGCCAGCACCACCACGATGAAGGCCAGCGAGAGCGGGATGCCGATCTCCGGGACATTGGCGCCCGCCTCGTGGGCGGCATGGAGGACCAGCTTCACGCCGATGAAGCCGAGGATCACCGACAGGCCGTAGCTGAGGTGGACCAGCTTCTTCAGCAGGCCGCCGATCAGGAAGTAGAGCTGGCGCAGGCCCATCAGGGCGAAGGCGTTCGCCGTGAAGACGATGTACGGGTCCTGGGTGAGGCCGAAGATGGCCGGGATCGAGTCCAGGGCGAACAGGACGTCCGTGGTGCCGATCGCGAGCATGACGATCAGCATCGGGGTGATCAGCCGGCGGCCGTGCTCGCGGACGAGCAGCTTGGTGCCGCGGTAGTCCTCGGTGGCGGGGAAGCGCCGGGTGATCGACTTGAGCAGGCGGTTCTCCTCGAACTCCTCGTCCTCCTCGTCGGCCCGGGCCTCCTTGATCAGCTTCCAGGCCGTCCAGATCAGGAAGGCGCCGAAGACGAAGAACACCCAGGAGAACTCGGAGACCAGGGCCGCGCCGCCGGCGATGAACGCCGCGCGCAGCACCAGGGCGATGATCACGCCGAACATCAGCACGCGCTGCTGGTAGATCCTGGGCACCGCGAACTTGCCCATGATCAGGATGAACACGAAGAGGTTGTCGACGCTGAGCGACTTCTCGGTGATGTACCCGGCGAAGAACTCGCCGGCCGGCTGGGCGCCGGAGTGCCACCAGAGGAAGCCGCCGAAGATCAGCGCGAGCACGACCCAGACGGCCGTCCAGATGCCGGCCTCCTTGATCGAGACCTCGTGCGGCTTGCGCCCTCCGATGAAGAAGTCCGCCACGACGAGTGCGATCAGCACACCGATCGTGGTGGCCCACATGGTTACGGAAACGTCCATTTACTGCTCCTCCGGCAGCTGGGCGAGACGGGTCGTCACTGCCGGAGGTCTCTTCCGCCCATCGGGCCAGCGCCCCGGGGTGCCGCGACGGGCACCCGTGATGACGGGGTCGGCTGTCGAGGAATACTCCCCTCCGCTACCGTCGAGGGTAACAGGAGCGGCAAGGGAAGGTAAAGAAGGTAAAGAGGCGGGCTAGAGGAACGGCTCGATGGCCGGCAGCAGGTCCTGGAAGGTCCGCCCCTTGGCCGGTGCGCCGATCGCCTGCATCTCCCAGCCGCCCTCGCCGTCCCGGTACACCTTGGCCATGATCTGCCCGGTGTGCGGCCCGCCGCCCGCCAGCTCGTACCGGGCGAGCTCCAGGCCCGTCGTCTCGTCCACCAGCCGGCAGTGCGCCAGGCGCACCTCGGCGAAGGTCTGCCCGGTGTACGAGCTGACGGTGAACACCACCTGGGTGATGTGCGCCGGCACGTGCAGCAGGTCGACCAGGATCGCCTCGTCGTCCTCGGCGCCGGAGCCGCCCTCCAGGTTGTCCCCGGTGTGCCGGACGGAGCCGTCCGTCGACTCCAGGTGCTGGAAGAACACCACGTCGGACGGCGTCTTCTCGGCGTACAGCAACGCCGAGGCGTCCAGGTCGACCTTCCGGGCGCGGCTGCCGAACAGGCCCCGCTTGGGCGCGGCCTGCCAACCGAGGCCCATCCGGACCACGGTCAGGGAGCCGCCCGGCCCCTTCCGGAGGCTGACCCGTTGGCCCTTGGCCAGGTTCACCGACACGGCGTTGTCCTCTCTGCACGGCCGCGCGGTCGAGCCCGCCCGGCGCCACGATGGAACACCCCGTTGCCGTCCCCCGGCTGAGGCCCCCGCTACCACGGCTCGCCGCTCCGTCCCGAGAGCGTGATGCCGCAGGCCAGCCTAGGGCCTGCGGCCCCGTCTCCTCCTCTGCGTTTCCCCGTTTGTGGCAAGGCTGAGACACCGCCGGGCTTGACCGGTGCCATTCCGGCCAAGCCCCGCGGTGCCCCGCCGCCGCTCGGCGGCCGCTACGCCACCCCGGCCTCGCGCATCTGGCGCAGCTCCTTCTTCAGCTCCTTCACCTCGTCGCGCAGCCGCGCCGCGACCTCGAACTGCAGGTCGGCGGCGGCCGTGTGCATCCGGTCGGTCATCTCCTGGATGAGCTCGGCCAGTTCGGCGGCCGGCAGCGACTTGGCCGGCTTGCGCTCCGCGCCGAGCATCGGCACCGGGGCCTTGGCCTTGCCGGAGCCGCGGTAGCCGGTGGAGAGCAGTTCGTCGGTGTCCACGTCCTCGCGGGCGAGGGTGTCCAGGATGTCGCCGATCTTCTTCCGCAGCGGCTGCGGGTCGATCCCGTGCTCCTTGTTGTAGGCCTGCTGCACGGCCCGGCGGCGGTTGGTCTCGTCGATCGCCTTCTCCATCGACGGGGTGATCCGGTCCGCGTACATGTGCACCTGGCCGGAGACGTTGCGGGCCGCGCGGCCGATCGTCTGGATGAGGGACGTGCCGGAGCGCAGGAAGCCCTCCTTGTCCGCGTCCAGGATCGCCACCAGCGACACCTCGGGCAGGTCCAGGCCCTCGCGCAGCAGGTTGATGCCGACCAGCACGTCGAACCGGCCCGCGCGCAGCTCGCGCAGCAGCTCGACGCGGCGCAGGGTGTCCACGTCGCTGTGCAGGTACCGGACCCGGATGTCCAGGCCGAGCATGTAGTCGGTGAGGTCCTCGGCCATCTTCTTGGTCAGCGTGGTGACCAGCACGCGCTCGTCCCGCTCGACCCGCTTGCGGACCTCGTGCACCAGGTCGTCGATCTGGCCCTCGGTCGGCTTGACGATCACCTCGGGGTCGATCAGGCCGGTCGGGCGGATGATCTGCTCGACCTGGCCGTCGCCGCGCGACAGCTCGTACGGGCCCGGCGTCGCGGACAGGTACACCGTCTGGCCGATCCGCCCCAGGAACTCCTCCCACTTCAGCGGGCGGTTGTCCATCGCGGACGGCAGCCGGAAGCCGTGCTCGACCAGCGTGCGCTTGCGCGAGGCGTCGCCCTCGTACATCGCGCCGATCTGCGGGACGGTGACGTGCGACTCGTCGATGACCAGGAGGAAGTCCTCCGGGAAGTAGTCGAGCAGCGTGTTCGGCGGGGAGCCGGGCTCGCGGCCGTCGAAGTGCATCGAGTAGTTCTCGACGCCCGAGCAGGTGCCGATCTGGCGCAGCATCTCGATGTCGTAGGTGGTGCGCATGCGCAGCCGCTGGGCCTCCAGCAGCTTGCCCTGCTTCTCCAGCTTGGCGAGCGTCTGCTCCAGCTCCTGCTCGATGCCGGTGATCGCGCGCTCCATGCGCTCGGGGCCGGCCACGTAGTGCGAGGCGGGGAAGACGTAGATCTGCTCGTCCTGGCTGATGATCTCGCCGGTGAGCGGATGCAGGGTGTACAGCGCCTCGATCTCGTCGCCGAACATCTCGATCCGGACGGCGAGCTCCTCGTACACCGGGAAGATCTCGATGGTGTCGCCGCGCACCCGGAAGGTGCCGCGGCTGAAGGCCACGTCGTTGCGCGCGTACTGGATGTCGACGAAGCGGCGCAGCAGCACGTCGCGGTCGATCTCCTGGCCGACCTTCAGCGGGACCATCCGGTCCACGTACTCCTGCGGGGTGCCGAGGCCGTAGATGCAGGAGACGGACGCGACCACGACCACGTCGCGGCGGGTGAGCAGCGAGTTGGTGGCCGAGTGCCGCAGCCGCTCGACCTCCTCGTTGATCGAGGAGTCCTTCTCGATGTAGGTGTCCGTCTGCGGGACGTACGCCTCGGGCTGGTAGTAGTCGTAGTACGAGACGAAGTACTCGACCGCGTTGTTCGGCAGCAGCTCGCGGAACTCGTTCGCCAGCTGCGCGGCCAGCGTCTTGTTCGGCGCCATCACCAGGGTGGGCCGCTGCAGCTTCTCGATCATCCAGGCCGTGGTCGCCGACTTGCCGGTACCGGTGGCACCGAGCAGCACGACGTCCTTCTCCCCGCCCCTGACCCGCCGCTCCAGCTCGGCGATCGCCGCCGGCTGGTCGCCGTTCGGCTGGAAGGGGCTGACGACCTCGAAAGGCGCCACGGACCGCTCAATACTCGTGATGGGACGCACGAGTCCACCGTACGACCCACCACTGACAGACGTGGCCTACTTCGCGCTGTCCCGGGCCAGGGCGACCAGGCGGGAGATGGCGCGGAGGTACTTCTTGCGGTAGCCGCCGCGGAGCATCTCCTCGGGGAAGACCTGGTCGAAGGGGAGGCCGGAGGCGGTGATGGGGAGTTCGCGGTCGTACATGCGGTCGGCGAGGACGACCAGGCGCAGGGCGGTGGACTGGTCGTCGACCTGGCGGACGCCGCGCAGGCAGACGGCGGTGACGTCGTCCAGCAGCGCGCCGTAGCGGCTGGGGTGGACGGCGGAGAGGTGGGCGAGCAGGGCGTCGAAGTCGTCCAGGGAGGCGCCCGGGGTGCGGCCGGCGACGGCCTCGACGGTGTCGTCGGGGTACGGCGGCGGGGCGTCGGGCAGGCCGCGGTGGCGGTAGTCCTGGCCGTCGATGCGCATCGGGCGGAAGTGGGCGGACAGGCCCTGGATCTCGCGCAGGAAGTCGGCGGCGGCGAAGCGGCCCTCGCCGAGCTTCTCCGGGAGCGTGTTGGAGGTGGCGCAGAGCTTGACGCCGTTGTCGACCAGGCGGCCGAGCAGGGTGGAGACCAGGACGGTGTCGCCCGGGTCGTCGAGCTCGAACTCGTCGATGCAGAGCAGGGTGTGCCCGGAGAGGGTCTGGACGGCCTGCTGGAAGCCGAGCGCGCCGACCAGGTTGGTCAGCTCGACGAAGGTGCCGAAGGCCTTCGGGCCGGGGGCGGCGTGCCAGAGCGAGGCGAGCAGGTGGGTCTTGCCGACGCCGTAGCCGCCGTCGAGGTAGACGCCGGCCGGGCCGGTGGGCGCGGGGGCGCTGCGGCGGAACCAGCTGCGCTTGGGCGCAGAACCGTTTCCTCCCCCATTTCCTCGTCCGAGCGTGGTCGCGAACTGCTCCAGGACCTGGACGGCCTCGTACTGGCTGGGCTGGCTCTGGTCCGGGAGGTACGTCCCGAAGCTGACCTGGGAGAAGCGCGGCGGCGGGACCATCTCGGCGACCAGGCGCTCGGCGGGCACCACCGGGCGGCGGGAGGCGAGCGCGATCGGGGCGCCGGCCTGGCCGGGAACGGCTATGGTCTCGGTCGCGGTGGCGGGGCGGGGAGCTGCGGACACATCAGTAGAGGGTACGCCTGGTCCCCCCGCCCTCCGAACGGCCTCCGGACTCCCCTCGAACGGCCCACGAACGACCCCCGAACGGCCCACGGTGGAAGACTGAGGACATGCACCTGCTGATCAACCCGCTCGACGGGCCCGTCGCCGATCCGTCCTCCCTGGAGGCGCTGGCCGCCCTCTACGCGTACCCCGACCAGGTGAATCGGGGCCGCCCCTGGCTGCGCGCCAACATGGTGACCGGGCTGGACGGCGCGGCGAAGCTCGACGGCGTGTCCGAGGGCCTGTCCGGCGACGCCGACAAGCGGATCTTCGGCGTGCTGCGCGCGCTCTCGGACGTGGTGCTGGTGGGCGCCGAGACGGTCCGGGTCGAGGGCTACCGGCCGGCCCGGGCGCGGGCCGAGTTCGCGGCGGCGCGGGCCGCGGCCGGGCAGGCCCCGGCCCCGGCGATCGCGATCGTGACCCGGTCGCTGGACCTCGACCTGGGCGCGCCGCTGTTCACGGAGCCGCTGGTCAGGACGGTGGTCATCACCACCGAGGACGCCCCCGAGGAGCGCCGCCGGGCCGTCGCCGAGGTCGCGGACCTGGTGCTCGCCGGCCTCGGCTCGGTGGACCTGCGGACGGGCGTGGCGGCGCTCGCGGAGCGCGGCTGGACGCGGCTGCTGTGCGAGGGCGGTCCGCGGCTGCTGGGGCAGCTGGCGACGGTGGACCTGCTGGACGAGCTGTGCCTGTCGCTGGCCCCGCTGATCACGGGCGGCGACGCGCCGCGGATCGTCCACCATGCGCAAATGCCTGACGTGCAGCGGATGCGGCTGGTCTCATTGATCGAGCAGAAAGGATTCCTCTTCACCCGCTACCTGCGTCACCTGGGTTCGGATGACCCCGTGACCCCCTGATCGTGATCCCGTTATGCGATGCCGGGGCCCGGGGGCCGGCCACTGGAAGGGACTCACGTGTTCAAGACGGTACTGATGATCGAGAAGGCTCTCTCCGACGCGGACGTGGAGCTGGTCACCACGCTCCACAGCGACGAGAAGGTGTCCTTCGTCGTCCTGATGCAGCCGCGCGGCAAGCAGGACGAGCTGCTGCGGGCGCTCGACGACGTCGCCCTCGGCCACCTGGACAAGGTGGTGCACGAGCACGACGAGTCCGAGACCGGCCCGACCGTGGCCACCGAGTCGCTGGAGCACAGCCTGCGCCACCTGCGCGCGGCCGGGGCCGAGGCGGTCGGCGAGCTGGTGGAGGAGAAGCCGCTGGACCGGCTGCGCGAGGTGGTCCGGCAGCAGGAGGCGGACGAGGTGGTGGTGCTCACCTCACCGCACTTCGTCGAGGAGTTCTTCCACCGCGACTGGGCCTCCCAGGCCCGGCACAAGGTGGGGGTCCCGGTGCTGCGGCTGTTCGCCAGCGACTCCTGACTCCGCGCGCCGGTGGTGCAGAATCGTCCTTGCGGCCGGCCCGCGAGGACGATTCGCGTCCGGCCCGCCCCGCCCACAGCCAGCCCCCGCCCGTACGGAGCCCCGCCTTGAACGACGCCGCGCACGACCTGCACGCCCCGCACTTCATCGGTATCGGCGGCGCCGGGATGTCCGGCCTGGCGAAGATCCTCGCGGTGCGCGGCGCCAGCGTCTCCGGCAGCGACTCCAAGGAGTCCGAGACCGTCCTCGCGCTGCGGGCGCTGGGCGCCACCGTGCACGTCGGCCACGCCGCCGAGCACGTGCCGGACGGCGCCAGCAGCATCGTCGTCTCCAGCGCGATCCGCACCGACAACCCCGAGCTGGCCGCCGCCCGCGAGCGCGGCATCCCGGTGGTGCACCGCTCCGACGCGCTCGCCGCGCTGATGGGCGGCCGCCGGGCGCTCGCCGTCGCCGGCACCCACGGCAAGACCACCACCACCAGCATGCTCGCCGTCGCCCTCGGCGAGCTGGGCCTGGACCCGTCCTACGCCATCGGCGGTGACCTCGACGCGCCCGGCTCCAACGCCCACCACGGCGCCGGGGAGATCTTCGTCGCCGAGGCCGACGAGAGCGACCGCAGCTTCCACAAGTACGCGCCCGAGGTGGCGATCGTGCTCAACGTGGAACTGGACCACCACGCCAACTACGCCTCGATCGACGAGATCTACGAGTCCTTCGAGACCTTCGTCGGCCGGATCGTCCCCGGCGGCACCCTGGTGGTCTCCGCCGACCACGACGGCGCCCGCGAGCTCACCGCCCGGGTGGCCGGCCGCGAGGGCCTGAACGTGGTGACGGTCGGCGCCGCCGAGGACGCCGACCTGCGCGTCCTGTCGGTGGTCGCCCACGGCATGACCAGCGAGGTCACCGTGCTGCTCGACGGCGCCGAGCTGACCTTCACCGTCTCGGTGCCCGGCCGGCACTACGCCCACAACGCGGTGGCCGCGCTCGCCGCCGGCGTCGCGCTCGGCGTCCCCGCCGCCGACCTCGCCAAGGCGCTCGGCGCCTACACCGGCGTGCGCCGCCGCCTGCAGCTCAAGGGCGAGGCGGGCGGCGTCCAGGTGATCGACTCCTACGCCCACCACCCCACCGAGATGACCGCCGACCTGGAGGCCATCCGCGAGGCCACCGAGGGCCGCGTCCTGGTCGTCTTCCAGCCGCACCTGTTCAGCCGCACCCAGCAGCTCGCCGAGGAGATGGGCGCCGCCCTCGCGCTCGCCGACACCTCGGTGGTGCTCGACATCTACCCGGCCCGCGAGGACCCGATCCCGGGCGTGACCAGCGAGCTGATCATCGACGCCGCCCGCCGGGCCGGCGCCGACGTCACCGCCGAACACGACTTCGCCGCCGCCCCCGCCCTGCTCGCCGGGCTGGCCCGCCCCGGCGACCTGCTGCTCACCATGGGCGCGGGGGACGTCACCAACCTGGGGCCGGAAATTCTGCGGCACCTGGCCAACGTTGCCTCCAACGTCTGACCTATCGCGCCTATCGCGTCGGGAGCCGTGATGAGCTACGAGATCCAGAAGTCCGAAGCCGAGTGGCGCGCCCAGCTCAGCCCCGAGGAGTACCACGTGCTCCGCGAGGCCGGCACCGAGCGCCCCTTCGTCGGCGAGTACACCGACACCAAGACCGTCGGCGTCTACAGCTGCCGCGCCTGCGGGGCCGAACTGTTCAGCTCCGAGACCAAGTTCGACAGCCACTGCGGCTGGCCGTCCTACTACGCGCCGCTCGCCGAGGACCGCGTCCAGTACATCGAGGACACCTCCCTCGGCATGCGCCGCGTCGAGGTCCGCTGCGCCACCTGCGGCGGCCACCTCGGCCACGTCTTCGAGGGCGAGGGCTACGGCACCCCGACCGACCAGCGCTACTGCATCAACAGCATCTCGCTGACGCTGAAGCCGGCGGAGTAGCACCCCGCATCCTTCGAGGGCGGGGCCGTGGACACCACCACGGCCCCGCCCTCACGCGTGTCGCCGGGTGTCGGCCAACGGTGGGTTCCCCGTACGCTGTGCGGATGGATCGGGCGGCAGCGAGTTCGTTTCGTGCGGTGGTCTTCGACTTCTTCGGCGTCCTGACGTCGAACATGGTGGAGGTCATCACATGGTTCGAGAACCGGGAGCGGATCGCCCCGGGGACGTTCCTGCGCGCCTGGTCGGACCCTCGCGGACAGGACCTGTTCAGGCGCCTTGAACTCGGCCGGATCAGCCAGGAGGACTGGAACGCCGGGTTCGCGGCCCTGATGGGAGTGAAGTCGGACAACCTGCTGGCCAGGTACCTCCACGACGCTTTCCCGGCGTACCCGGTCCTCCAGGTCGCGCGGCAGGCTCGCGCGGCGGGGGTGCGGACTGCGGTGCTGTCCAACAGCCTCGGCCGGCAGCCCTACGACCCGTACGCCGGCTTCGACCTGGACAACACCTTCGACGCGGTGGTGCTGTCGGCGGAACACGGTGTCCGCAAGCCCGAACCAGAGGCATTTCAGGTCGTACTGGACTGCCTGGGCGTCAGCGCCGAGGAGTGCCTGTTCGTGGACGACAGCGAGGACAACCTCGTCGCCGCCCAGCGGCTCGGCTTCACCCCGGTACTCGGGCTGGACGAGGACGTGGTCGTACGGCGGCTGCGCGAGCTACTGCGCCTGCCCGGCCTCTAGGAAGTCGCGGACCCCTGCGTGGGCGGCGTGTGGGGCCAGTTTCTCGCGCAGGCCCCGCAGTTGGGACGCGGAGCGCGCGGAGTCGACCGAGCCGAGGCAGGCTGCCGCGTGTCGGCCGGTGGCCACAGCGGCGTCCAAGTCGTGCAGCGCGAGGTGCGCCTCCGCGGCGCGGGCGAGGTAGATGGCGTGGCTGCGGGGGTACTGCTCGTCACCCGGATACGCCTGCATGCCGGCCTCGAACCGGCGCAGGGCCTCGGTAGGGTCCCCCAGCTCCAGGGCGGAGGAGCCGGCGATCATCTCGATCTCGCCGTAGTCCACCCAGTAAAGGAAGCCGGGGTCGTCCTCACGCCGCCCCTTGTCCAACGCGGCGTGCGCCAGGTGGAGTTGGTGCCTCGCCTCCTCCTTCGCCCCATCCTTCGACCACGCGCGGGCCGCGCGGGCGGCCAGCATCGCCTCCATCCGCGGGGTGCTCCGACCGCGCACTTGGGTCCGGGCCGCGTCCACGAACGACACCGCCCGACCGGCCAGGCCCGGGGAGGAGTAGCACTGGATGGCGGCGAAGGACAGCGTGTAGGCACCCGCGACCACATCGCCGCACTCGGCGGAGGCCCGCAAGGAGGCGTCGAAGTAGGACTGGGCGAGGCCGACGCGGCCCTGGTCGAAGGCCGCCCAGCCGACCTGGCGGGCGGCCTCGGTGGTGATCGCGTACAGGCGCGACAGCTGATCGCCCCTGTAGCGACGGGACTTGATCGCCGCTACCGCCAAGGCGAGGTCACTGCGCGCAGCCGTGAAGACCTCGCCGCTGCCGAGTTCGTCGTCCACGTGGCGCAGGAGTTGGAGCCGGCCCTCCAGACCCTCCAGCAGGGAGGAGTGGTCCACAGGCATGGCCCGTGGCTCCAGGAGGGTGCGCCCGATGGCCGTGACCCAATTGTTCGTTGACGCCGACAGGGCGACGCCGGCAGCGAGGAACCCTCGGCGATCCACTCGTCTTCCCTCCATCAGGCTCGTAAGAACCGCCAGAGTCGCCCCGGCCTGGTTCCAAGAAGCGTCCACAGGCGCGGCATCGGCAAGAGCAGCGGCGAAGCTTCCGCCCGTCTCGAGGACCCTGTCGTAGGCGTTGGCCACCGACTCGGTCACCCGGCGGTTGCCGTTCTCGACGTTGCGCAGGTACGCCACGCCGAACCCGCTCGCACGAGCGAACTCGGCCCAGCCCATGCCGGAAGCACGGCGGGCTTGCCTCATATCGTGGCGCAGTTGATCGGGCATCAAGGCGCTCCTCGGAGATGGGATCGCTTCTGGATCGCGCCACAGCATTGTCGCCAGGGCGCTGGCGGTGTGTGATCGATTCCGTACAGATCGCAGTTGTCGCCGTCTGGTCACCAGGAGCAGGAGCGTTGACCCCGGCGCGCAGCTGCCTGCCCACGCCCGCCTGATTCACGTCAGCGTGAGGCAGGGACAGCCCCCCGTTCCTTCCCCTCCCGAGGTACCTCGCCATGCTCAAAACCTGCTGCCACCCCCGCGCGTTCGTCACCCGCCTCGCGTCCGACACGGACGCGACGCCCCACGCCCGCCGCCTCCTGCGCGCCTACCTCGCCGGCCTGCCCACCGGCTCCCTCTACTCCGAGATCGCCGAACTCCTCCTCGGCGAACTCTTCACCAACGCCGCCCAGCACTCCGACGCCCCTGACGACCGCCTCATCGAGATCCGCTTCGCCGTCACCAACGGCCTCCTCCGTATCGAGGTCCACGACGCCGGAACCGGCCGCCCCACCCTCCGACCGCCCACCCTCACCGACGAGCGCGGACGCGGCCTCCACCTCGTCAATGAGCTCGCCGAACGCTGGGGCTGCTGCCCGCGCGCGGGCGGGATCGGCAAGTTCGTCTGGGCCCTCATCGCCCCCGCCGCCTGAACAGGGCACCCCACCCATGCGACTCGCCCTCGCCGCCCGCCACCTCTTCGACACCGGCCACACCCCCGCCCAGGCCTACGCCACCCTCGCCCGCCGCACCCGCGAACCCCTGCGCTCCGCCCGCGCCGTCTGCACCGCCCTCGCGATCCCGGCCGCCGAGGTGAACCGCCGCCTCGACGACTGCTACGACGCCCTCCTCGCCAACCCCCGACCCAACTCCGAGGCCGACACCGGCGAACTCCTCGAAGCCCTCGGCGTCTTCGACATCCCCAAGACCCTCACCCCCCACGAACTCGCCGTCGTCGACCTCTTCCTCACCGCCATCGACGCTCTCGGCGGCATCCGCGCCGGCCACCAGCACGGCCTCGCCCGCTGGTTCACCACCGGCAACCTCACCGCCGCCTACCTCTCCCTCACCGCCACCAAGCCCCTCCCCACCACCGGCGACCCCACCCGCTACTGGACCACCCTCATCCAGGCCGGCGAACTCCTCACCACCACCCCCAACCCCGACATCCGCCTCCGCAACGCCCTCACCCGCTGCC